>NZ_JAUZVE010000132.1:0-1105 GCF_031844425.1 Microbacterium sp. ARD31 | reverse complement strand
TGTGATGTCCAGGGACGTTGTTGCGTGAATCGCGTCTGATCTGCTGACAGGCGAAGGCCTCCTGTTGCGAGAGTGGAGCTGTCTAGGAACCGCTCACGCACTCAGGAGGCCTTCGTGTCCCACGCTAATGCTGCTCTGACTCCGCGCGCTCGCCTTCGGTTGGCGCAGCTGGTGGTCGATGATCGATGGCCGGTGGTCCTGGCGGCCAAGATGTTCATGGTCTCACCCGTGACCGCGCGCAAATGGGCGGCCCGATACCGAGCGGAAGGTGCCGCGGGGATGGCGGATCGCTCCAGCCGACCGCGATCAATGCCCACTAGAACGCCGCCCGACGTCGTCAAACGAATCGTTGCTCTGCGATGGAGGCGACGGCTCGGACCGGTGCAGATCGGCGGGGAGCTCGGAGTGCCGGCGTCGACCGTTCACGCCGTGCTCGTGCGCGCTCGTATCAACCGGCTCAGCCATATCGACCGGGTCACCGGCGAGCCGATCCGGCGTTACGAACACCCGCACCCGGGGTCGCTGATCCACGTCGACGTCACAAAGTTCGGCAACATCCCTGACGGCGGCGGCCACAAGTTCCTCAGCCGGCAGCAGAGCAAAGCCAACGCACGCGACCACGCAGCCCGAACCGGGGAACGTGGCCACCAATACCGGCCCCTCATCGGCACCGCGTTCCTGCACACCGTGATCGACGACCACTCCCGCGTTGCCTACATCGAGATCTGCACCGATGAGAAGGCCATCACCGCAATCGGCGTGCTCGAACGCGCCGTCGCCTGGTTCGCCGACCGCGGCGTCACCGTCGAGCGCGTGCTCTCCGACAACGGATCGGCCTACAAGTCCCACGCCTGGCGGGACGCCTGCGCCGGACTCGGCATCCGCCACAAACGCACCCGCCCCTACCGGCCACAGACCAACGGGAAGATCGAGCGCCTGCACCGCACCCTGGCGGAGGGATGGGCCTACGCGCGCTTCTACTCCTCAGAGACCGAGCGGCGCGCCGCACTCCCCGGATGGCTGCACTTCTACAATCATCATCGGACCCACTCCGCCATCGGCGGCCCACCCATCAGCAGACTCAACAACCTGCCTGGACATCACA
>NZ_JAUZVE010000131.1:0-1296 GCF_031844425.1 Microbacterium sp. ARD31 | reverse complement strand
GGGACTGCTGCACGGATAGGTGACAGGTTGTAGTCACGCCGCCAGTGCGACGGTCGTGTTCATGATGGTCTCGAACTCGATGGGCGTCAAACGCCCCAGGCGGGCCTGACGGCGGCGCCGGTGGTAGGTCCGCTCGATCCAGGTCACCATCGCGATGCGCAGCTGCTCGCGGGTCGTCCAGGTTCGGCGGTCGAGGACGTTCTTCTGCAACAGAGCGAACCAGCTCTCCATGGCTGCGTTGTCTCCGCTCGATCCGACTCTTCCCATGCTCCCGACCATGCGGTGGCGGCTGAGAGCGCGGAGCATCTTCCGGCTTCGGAATTGAGATCCTCGGTCCGAATGCACGATGCAGCGGGCGACGTCGCCGCGCATCGCGACGGCGTTCTCGAGCGCCTGGACGGCCAGCCGCGACTTCATCCTCGAGTCGATCGAGTACCCCACGATCCGACCCGAATAGACGTCCTTGATCGCGCAGAGGTACAGCTTGCCCTCAGCGGTCCGGTGCTCCGTGATGTCCGTCAGCCAGAGCTCGTTCGGCGCGTCGGCGGAGAACACATGCCTCACCCGGCCGTGCTCGTCGACGACGGCGCAGAGGTCGTCGTGCACGGGAGGCCCGGGTCGCCGATGTTTGCCGCGCTTGGGTTTCCCGAACGCGCTGAACCAGCCGTTCGCTGAGGCGATCCGCCACGCGGTCCGATCCGACATCGCCTCGCCGTGGTCGCGGGCCTCGTCGGCGAGCAGCCGATGCCCGAACTCGGGGTCGTCCTGGTGGGCGTCGAACAGCGCGTTCGCGCGATACGCCTCCACCACCTCGCTCGGGGTGATGGGATCGGCCAGCCACCGGTAGTAGGGCTGGCGGGAGAGCTTGAGCACCCGGCACGTCACCGTCACAGGGATCCCTGCGTCGGCGAGCTCTGTCACGAGCGGGTAGAACCTTTTCCCGGCAGGTTCGCCTGCGACAGATACGCCGCCGCCCGCCGCAGGACCTCGTTCTCCTGCTCCAGCAGCCGGTTCCGCTTCCGCAGCTCGCGGATCTCGGCGGCCTCGGTCCGGGTCTGGCCGGGCTTGGCGCCCGTCTCGATGTCGGCGCGACGCATCCACTTCTGCAGCGTCATCGGGTGAACTCCGAAGTCTTTCGCGATCTGCTCGATCGTCACTCCGGGCTCGCGGTTCCTCGCGACGCGCACAACGTCGTCACGGAACTCGCTCGGGTAGGGCTTGGGCACAGCAACATCCTTCCAGGCCCGCCCCACGGGCAAGCCAGCTCAGATGTCATCTACTCGTGCAGCAGTCCCA
>NZ_JAUZVE010000130.1:0-1306 GCF_031844425.1 Microbacterium sp. ARD31 | reverse complement strand
GGGTCTGCTGCACGGATAGGTGACATCTGATCTGCGTCGATGTGAGTCGGCGCTGGAAGGATGTGCACCATGCCCAAGGCGTTTCCCAAAGAGTTCCGCGAGGACGTGATCCGGGTCTACCGGGACTCAGATGCCTCGATGGCCCAGGTCGCGAAGGACTTCGGCATCTCGCCGTCGTGTCTGAAGCGGTGGCTTGCGATCGACGAACGGAACTCGTCCAGGTCATCGGGTGGCTCGACGCCGGCGATTGAGTCCGATGCACTTCGTGAGGCGAACAAGCGGATCAAGCTCCTCGAGCAGGAGAACGAGGTCCTGCGCCGTGCCGCGGCCTACCTCTCGCAGGCCAACCTGCCGGGAAAATGATGTACCCGCTCGTCCGCGAGCTGGCCGCCAAGGACGCCCCGTTGCGGGTGCCTGTGGCGGTGACGTGCCGGGTCCTCAAGATCACTCGTCAGCCCTACTACCGCTGGCTGAAGTGCCCGGTCACCAATGCCGAGCTGACCGAGGCCTATCGCGCGAACGCGTTGTTCGACGCCCACAAGGACGACCCCGAGTTCGGCTACCGATTCCTTGCCGACGAAGCACTCGAGGTCGGCGAACCGATGGCCGAGCGGACCGCCTGGCGGATCTGCTCCCAGTCGGGTTGGTGGTCCTCGCACGGCAAGAAGCGCGGTAAGAACGGCAAGAAGCCCGGACCGCCGGTCCACGACGACCTGTGCGCGGTCACCGATGACAAGGGCAGGGTCCGGCACGAGTTCACCGCCGCCGGCCCGAACGAGTTGTGGTTGGCCGACATCACGGAGCACTGGACCGGGGAAGGCAAGCTGTACGTCTGCGCGATCAAGGACGTCTACTCCAACCGCATCGTCGGCTACTCGATCGACTCACGGATGAAGTCGTCGTTGGCGGTCGCCGCGTTGAACAGCGCCGTCGCGCGGCGCGGTGATGTGGCCGGTTGCGTCCTGCACACCGACCGCGGGTCGCAATTTCGTAGCCGGAAGTTCGTCCACGCGCTCAACCGGCACGACATGGTCGGCTCGATGGGCCGCGTCGGCGCGGCCGGCGACAACGCAGCCATGGAGTCCTTCTTCTCGCTGCTGCAGAAGAACGTCCTCGACCGCAGTTCCTGGTCCACGCGTGAGGAACTGCGGATCGCGATCGTCAGATGGATCGAGAGGACCTACCACCGCCGTCGCAGGCAGGCCGCTCTCGGACGATTGACCCCGGTCGAATACGAGCTGATCATGACCCCAACCGCCTCCCAGGCGGCCTAACCGAAACTGTCACCGGTCCGTGCAGCAGACCC
>NZ_JAUZVE010000129.1:0-1309 GCF_031844425.1 Microbacterium sp. ARD31 | reverse complement strand
GGTGCCAGATGCTCCTTAGAAAGGAGGTGATCCAGCCGCACCTTCCGGTACGGCTACCTTGTTACGACTTAGTCCTAATTACCGATCCCACCTTCGACGGCTCCCTCCACAAGGGTTGGGCCACCGGCTTCAGGTGTTACCGACTTTCATGACTTGACGGGCGGTGTGTACAAGACCCGGGAACGTATTCACCGCAGCGTTGCTGATCTGCGATTACTAGCGACTCCGACTTCATGAGGTCGAGTTGCAGACCTCAATCCGAACTGGGACCGGCTTTTTGGGATTCGCTCCACCTCGCGGTATTGCAGCCCTTTGTACCGGCCATTGTAGCATGCGTGAAGCCCAAGACATAAGGGGCATGATGATTTGACGTCATCCCCACCTTCCTCCGAGTTGACCCCGGCAGTATCCCATGAGTTCCCACCATTACGTGCTGGCAACATAGAACGAGGGTTGCGCTCGTTGCGGGACTTAACCCAACATCTCACGACACGAGCTGACGACAACCATGCACCACCTGTTTACGAGTGTCCAAAGAGTTGACCATTTCTGGCCCGTTCTCGTATATGTCAAGCCTTGGTAAGGTTCTTCGCGTTGCATCGAATTAATCCGCATGCTCCGCCGCTTGTGCGGGTCCCCGTCAATTCCTTTGAGTTTTAGCCTTGCGGCCGTACTCCCCAGGCGGGGAACTTAATGCGTTAGCTGCGTCACGGAATCCGTGGAATGGACCCCACAACTAGTTCCCAACGTTTACGGGGTGGACTACCAGGGTATCTAAGCCTGTTTGCTCCCCACCCTTTCGCTCCTCAGCGTCAGTAACGGCCCAGAGATCTGCCTTCGCCATCGGTGTTCCTCCTGATATCTGCGCATTCCACCGCTACACCAGGAATTCCAATCTCCCCTACCGCACTCTAGTCTGCCCGTACCCACTGCAGACCCGAGGTTGAGCCTCGGGATTTCACAGCAGACGCGACAAACCGCCTACGAGCTCTTTACGCCCAATAATTCCGGATAACGCTTGCGCCCTACGTATTACCGCGGCTGCTGGCACGTAGTTAGCCGGCGCTTTTTCTGCAGGTACCGTCACTTTCGCTTCTTCCCTGCTAAAAGAGGTTTACAACCCGAAGGCCGTCATCCCTCACGCGGCGTTGCTGCATCAGGCTTTCGCCCATTGTGCAATATTCCCCACTGCTGCCTCCCGTAGGAGTCTGGGCCGTGTCTCAGTCCCAGTGTGGCCGGTCACCCTCTCAGGCCGGCTACCCGTCGACGCCTTGGTGAGCCATTACCTCACCAACAAGCTGATAGGCCG
>NZ_JAUZVE010000128.1:0-1387 GCF_031844425.1 Microbacterium sp. ARD31 | reverse complement strand
CGCGGCGATGTCGACCCGCGGATCGACCCGATCGAACTCGCCATCCTCGGACCGAAACGGCGAGTGACCACGACGGCATCGATGACCCTGTCGGTGGACCACCCGCTGTCGGAGTCCGGAGAGTTCGACGTGGTCGTCGTCCCTGCGCTTGGAACCCTTACGGCCGCCGCTACCAACGACGTCCTCCAGAGCCGAGATGCTCGTTCGGTCATCGCCTCCCTCGGGCGCCTCGACGAGGCGACCACCCGGATCGCCGCGGCGTGCACCGGCGTGTTCGCCGTCGCCGAGACCGGACGGATGCATCATCGGCGGGCGACGACCAGCTGGTTCCTGGGGCCGGAGTTCCTGAAGCGCTATCCGACCGTCGCCCTCGATCTCGACACCATGGTCGTGGCCGACGGGAACCTCGTCACCGCCGGCGCCGCCTTCGCCCACATCGACCTCGCGCTCTCGCTCGTGCGATCGATCAGCCCCGACCTGGCCCGACATGTCGCCAAGCTCCTCATCATCGACGAGCGCCCGTCGCAGGCGGCCTTCGTCGCCTACGAACATCTCCGGCACGAGGACCCGATCATCGTCGAGTTCGAACGCTTCGTGCGCGCCCGCCTGGACGAACCGTTCAACGTCGCCTTCGTCGCACAGTCGCTCGGCACCAGCCGGCGCACCCTCGAACGGCGAGTCCGTGCGGCGCTCAACCTCACTCCGCTCGGCTTCGTCCAACGGCTTCGCATCGAACGAGCTCGGCACCTCTCAGCAACCACGGACCTCACCTCCGCCGAGATCGCGCTACGGGTCGGCTACGCGAACGCCGAGACTCTGCGCTCCCTCCTGCGCAGGGAGCGACGCCGTCCCTGAGCGCTCGCCATGCCTGAGAACCACCTCTCAGCACGTCGCGTCGGCGCTCCTGCGTCGCCCTTGGACGACCCACTCGACATGCCCGCAGCACAGGCCATGCGACGTGCCCCGGCTTCCCGGACGGTCGGTTGGGTGGCTGCGATGTCGCTGCGTTCTCATCGACAGGATCAGCAGACCCGACCAGGGTGGATTGGGAAGGGCCGCCGTCGTGCAGGTGTCCCACACGGTCTCGTATTCGTACCCGCCGGCATCCGCGTAATCGGCGATCGCCTCGGCGTAGCGCATCTGCCCATCGAGATCGTCGGACTCGCTGAGCGCGTTCTCGGCGTCCTCGAACTCTCGCGCCGCGTCCTCGAGAAGCGGGGTCCCGTCGAGGAGGGTGAACGAGACGTTCTGCACGTCGATCTGAGCCACGATGGGCGGTCCTTCCGCCCCGAGAGCGGTGCCGACCAGCTCATCGGAGAACGCAGGTTCTCACGAATATGCCCGGAAACCACGAAAGCCCCGACCAGCATTGGTCGGGGCTTTCGAT
>NZ_JAUZVE010000127.1:0-1418 GCF_031844425.1 Microbacterium sp. ARD31 | reverse complement strand
CCTGGAGTCCCGCGGGGTGGTGGTCTTTCGGGCCCGCGGCGTCGTGACCGCGACGGGGTGAGCCATCGTGCGATGGTCAGTGAGAACGACCAAGAACTCACACAGAAAGACGACACCGCACGATGGCTCTTGACCAGTCTGCCCTCCTCGAGCTGCTCGGGGAACTGAAGCTCACCGGCACCACCGACCGCATCCGAGCCGCGACCGAGCGGCTCTACCAGGAGCTGATCGACGCGGAGACAGCCGCATTCATCGGCGCCGCCCCCTACGAGCGCACGAGCGAGCGCACGACTACCCGCAACGGTTCCCGGCCGCGGGTGCTGTCGACCACGGCTGGGGATCTGGAGTTGCGGATCCCGAAGTTGCGGCAGGGGTCGTTCTTCCCGTCGCTGCTGGAGCGGCGCCGCCGGGTCGACCAAGCCTTGTTCGCGGTCGTGATGGAGGCCTACCTCCACGGCGTCTCAACCCGGAAGGTCGATGACCTCGTCAAAGCGCTCGGCGCTGACACTGGCATCTCGAAGTCCGAGGTGTCCCGCATCTGCCAAGGGCTCGACGCCGAGGTCGCATCGTTCCGCGACCGCTCGCTGTCTGACATCGCCTACCCCTACGTGTTCCTCGACGCGACCTACTGCAAGGTCCGCATCGACCACCGTGTCGTGTCCCAGGCGGTCGTCGTCGCGATCGGCGTCGCCGCTGACGGGCGGCGGGTCGTGCTGGGCTTCGATGTCGGAGACAGCGAGACCGAGGAGTTCTGGAAGCAGTTCCTGCGCTCGTTGAAGACACGAGGTCTGGGCGGGGTGAAGCTGGTGATCTCCGACGCCCACGCCGGACTGAAGAAGGCCGCAGCGACCGTGTTGCAGGGCGCCGCCTGGCAGCGCTGCCGCGTCCACTTCATGCGCAACGTCCTGACCGCCCTCCCGAAGGGCCGGCAGGAGATGGTCGCCAGCGTGATCCGCACGATCTTCGCCCAACCCGACGCCGAGCACATCGATGCCCAGTTCGACGAAGTCGTGCGCATGATCGAGCGCGTCCACCCCAAGACCGCCGTGATGCTCACCGACGCCCGTGACGACATCCTCGCGTTCAAAGCGTTCCCCGCCCGGCATTGGCGACAGATCTGGTCCACGAACCCGCTGGAACGCCTCAATCGGGAGATCAAGCGCCGCACCGACGTCGTTGGCGTGTTCCCGAACAACGCCGCCCTGCTCCGCCTGGCCGGCTCCGTCCTCGTCGAGCAACACGACGAATGGGAAGCCGCCGACCGCCGCTACTTCTCCGAAGCCTCCATGACCGAGCTCACCGCGACCACCCCCACCATCGACGAGGCGGTGATACTCCCCGAGATCACCGCCGCCTAAACTAACGACAGCTGATCATCGCAACGAAGCGAAAGACCACCACTCAAACGGACGCGGCCC
>NZ_JAUZVE010000126.1:0-2083 GCF_031844425.1 Microbacterium sp. ARD31 | reverse complement strand
GGCGCGCGGTGGATACCGCTCGTGTGCTCGCGGCGGATGCTGTCGAGAAGGTGGGCAACGGCCACCCTGGCACGGCGATGAGCCTGGCGCCGGCGGCGTACCTGCTGTATCAGCGGGTGATGCGGCATGATCCCGCGGACACGGACTGGTTGGGTCGTGACCGGTTCATCCTGTCGGCGGGGCACTCGTCGCTGACGCAGTACGTGCAGCTGTATCTGGGTGGTTTCGGGTTGGAGCTGGATGATCTGAAGGCTCTGCGGACGTGGGGTTCGCTGACGCCGGGTCACCCGGAGTTCGGACACACCAAGGGTGTGGAGATCACCACGGGCCCGTTGGGTCAGGGGCTGGCCTCGGCGGTCGGGTTCGCGTACGCGGCCCGGTACGAGCGGGGCCTGTTCGATCCGGAGGCGCCGGCGGGGCAGTCCCCGTTCGATCACTTCGTGTATGTGGTGGCCGGTGACGGGGACCTGCAGGAAGGTGTCACGAGTGAGGCGTCGTCGTTGGCGGGTCACCAGCAGCTGGGGAACCTGATCGCGATCTACGACTCCAACCAGATCTCCATCGAGGACGACACCAACGTCGCGTTCACCGAGGACGTCGCCGCCCGGTACGAGGCGTACGGGTGGCAGGTGCAGACGGTGGATTGGAAGAAGTCCGGCGAGTACGTCGAGGACGTCGCCGAGCTGCACGCCGCGATCGAGGCCGCGAAGGCCGAGACGGGCAAGCCGTCGCTGATCGTGCTGCGCACCATCATCGGGTGGCCCTCGCCGGGCAAGCAGAACACCGGCAAGATCCACGGCTCCGCGCTGGGCGCGGACGAGCTGGCCGCGACCAAGACCGTGCTCGGGTTCGACCCGGAGCAGTCCTTCGTCGTCGCCGACGACGTCCTCACCCGCACCCGTTCCCTGGCAGAGCGTGCCGCCCAGGCGCGCGCCGCCTGGCAGGAGACGTTCGACGCGTGGGCGGAGGCGAACCCGCAGCGCAAGGCGCTGCTGGACCGTCTCGAGGCGGGCGAGCTGCCCCAGGATGTCGCATCCGCGCTTCCCTCGTTCGAGGCGGGCAAGGATGTTTCGACCCGTGCCGCGTCGGGTGTGGTCATCAACGCCCTGGCCGCGGAACTGCCGGAGCTGTGGGGAGGGTCGGCGGACCTCGCCGAGTCGAACCTGACCACGATCAAGGACGCGGCCTCCTTCATCCCCGCCGAGTGGTCCACCCACGAGTGGTCCGGGGACCCGTACGGTCGGGTGCTGCACTTCGGCATCCGCGAGCACGCGATGGGCGCGATCGTCAACGGCATCAAGCTGCACGGTCCGACGCGTCCGTTCGGCGGCACGTTCCTGATCTTCAGCGACTACATGCGCCCCGCCGTCCGGCTGGCCGCGCTGATGAACATCCCCTCGATCTTCGTGTGGACCCACGACTCCGTCGCACTCGGTGAGGACGGACCCACCCACCAGCCCGTCGAGCAGCTCGCCACGCTGCGCGCGATCCCCAACTTCGCCGTGGTCCGCCCCGCGGACGCGAACGAGACCGCCGCGGCCTGGCTGGAGATCCTCCGCCGCCAGGACGGACCCGCCGGCATCGCCCTGACCCGCCAGAACATCCCCGTGTTCCCCCGTGGAGAAGGCGCCGCCGCCGGTGACGTGTTCGCCTCCACCGCCGGCGTCGCCAAGGGCGCATACGTCCTCGCCGAAGCACCGGGCGGCACCCCGGACGTGATCCTCATCGCCACCGGCTCCGAAGTCCAACTCGCCATCACCGCACGCGAGACCCTCGCCGCCGACGGGATCAACGCCCGCGTGGTCTCGGCCCCCTCGCTCGAATGGTTCGACGAGCAGGACCCCGCCTACCGCGAAAGCGTCCTCCCCGCCGCCGTCAAAGCACGCGTGTCCGTCGAAGCCGGCTCCGCGCTCACCTGGCGCGGCATCGTCGGCGACACCGGACGCACCGTCGCCATCGACCACTTCGGCGCCTCCGCGGACTACAAGACCCTGTTCCAGAAATTCGGCATCACCGCCGACGCCGTCGTCCAGGCGGCACGCGAAACCCTCGAGGAGAACGCATGACCACCCCCACCGAACAG
>NZ_JAUZVE010000125.1:0-2397 GCF_031844425.1 Microbacterium sp. ARD31 | reverse complement strand
TTCCTACGCGCGCAGCGGATAGGGACCGAACTGTCTCACGACGTTCTAAACCCAGCTCGCGTACCGCTTTAATGGGCGAACAGCCCAACCCTTGGGACCTACTCCAGCCCCAGGATGCGACGAGCCGACATCGAGGTGCCAAACCATGCCGTCGATATGGACTCTTGGGCAAGATCAGCCTGTTATCCCCGAGGTACCTTTTATCCGTTGAGCGACAGCGCTTCCACAAGCCACTGCCGGATCACTAGTCCCGACTTTCGTCCCTGCTCGACCTGTCAGTCTCACAGTCAAGCTCCCTTGTGCACTTACACTCGCCACCTGATTGCCAACCAGGTTGAGGGAACCTTTGGGCGCCTCCGTTACTTTTTGGGAGGCAACCGCCCCAGTTAAACTACCCACCAGGCACTGTCCCTGAACCGGATTACGGTTCGAAGTTAGATATCCAGAGTGACCAGAGTGGTATTTCAACAACGACTCCACGGTAACTGGCGTCACCGCTTCACAGTCTCCCACCTATCCTACACAAGCCACACCGAACACCAATACCAAGCTGTAGTAAAGGTCACGGGGTCTTTCCGTCCTGCTGCGCGTAACGAGCATCTTTACTCGTAATGCAATTTCGCCGAGTTCGCGGTTGAGACAGTTGGGAAGTCGTTACGCCATTCGTGCAGGTCGGAACTTACCCGACAAGGAATTTCGCTACCTTAGGATGGTTATAGTTACCACCGCCGTTTACTGGGGCTTAAATTCTCAGCTTCGCCTTGCGGCTAACCGGTCCTCTTAACCTTCCAGCACCGGGCAGGCGTCAGTCCGTATACATCGTCTTGCGACTTGGCACGGACCTGTGTTTTTAGTAAACAGTCGCTACCCACTAGTCTCTGCGGCCACCACACCCTTTCCGGAGCAAGTCCGTATAAGTGGATGGCCCCCCTTCTCCCGAAGTTACGGGGGCATTTTGCCGAGTTCCTTAACCACGATTCTCTCGATCTCCTTGGTATTCTCTACCTGACCACCTGAGTCGGTTTGGGGTACGGGCAGCTAGAACCTCGCGTCGATGCTTTTCTTGGCAGCATAGGATCACCCACTTTTTATCCGCATCGTGTCTCAGCCTGAATGAGAGACGGATTTGCCTATCTCTCGGCCTACGCACTTGCCCCGGGACAACCATCGCCCGGGTTGGGCTACCTTCCTGCGTCACACCTGTTAATACGCTAGCCGCACCAGAACGGGTTCGAGCGTTAGACCGGCCGGCTTCACCCCGAAGGGATCCACTCAGCCGGGTTAGGACTCTTAGCACTACTGGATTAGCTGGGGCGGTTCTTCGCCGGTACGGGAATATCAACCCGTTGTCCATCGACTACGCCTGTCGGCCTCGCCTTAGGTCCCGACTTACCCAGGGAAGATTAGCTTGACCCTGGAACCCTTGGTCTTTCGGAGGACGTGTTTCTCACACGTCTTTCGCTACTCATGCCTGCATTCTCACTCGTGTAGCCTCCACGGCTGGTTCACACCGCCGCTTCGCTGGCCACACGACGCTCTCCTACCCATCAACACGGCTGGACCACGAAGGCCTACCAATAATGTCAATGCCACAACTTCGGTGGCGTGCTTGAGCCCCGTTACATTGTCGGCGCGGAATCACTTGACCAGTGAGCTATTACGCACTCTTTCAAGGGTGGCTGCTTCTAAGCCAACCTCCTGGTTGTCACAGCAACTCCACATCCTTTCCCACTTAGCACGCGCTTTGGGACCTTAGTTGGTGGTCTGGGTTGTTTCCCTCTCGACTATGAAGCTTATCCCCCACAGTCTCACTGCTGCGCTCTCACTTACCGGCATTCGGAGTTTGGCTGACGTCAGTAACCTTGTAGGGCCCATCGGCCATCCAGTAGCTCTACCTCCGGCAAGAAACACGCAACGCTGCACCTAAATGCATTTCGGAGAGAACCAGCTATCACGAAGTTTGATTGGCCTTTCACCCCTATCCACAGCTCATCCCCTCAGTTTTCAACCTAAGTGGGTTCGGCCCTCCACGACGTCTTACCGTCGCTTCAGCCTGGCCATGGATAGATCACTTCGCTTCGGGTCTAGGACATGCGACTGAATCGCCCTATTCAGACTCGCTTTCGCTACGGCTACCCCACACGGGTTAACCTCGCCACATATCGCTAACTCGCAGGCTCATTCTTCAAAAGGCACGCTGTCACACCTACCAGGGGTGCTCCAACGGTTTGTAAGCAAACGGTTTCAGGTACTATTTCACTCCCCTCCCGGGGTACTTTTCACCTTTCCCTCACGGTACTTGTCCGCTATCGGTCATCTGGGAGTATTTAGGCTTATCAGGTGGTCCTGACAGATTCACACGGGATTTCTCGGGCCCCGTGCTACTTGGGATACTCT
>NZ_JAUZVE010000124.1:0-2633 GCF_031844425.1 Microbacterium sp. ARD31 | reverse complement strand
GGCGCCGATCGAACCGGGCTTGCGGTGGTTGCGGTGCGCACCGTGCGAAGCGGAGACGCCCTTGAAGTTGTGACGCTTCATGACACCGGCGAAGCCCTTGCCCTTGCTGGTGCCGACGACGTCGACCAGCTGGCCGGCCTCGAAGGTGGCGTCGACGGTGAGCTCCTGACCGAGTGAGTAGTCAGCGGCATCCGCCGTGCGCACCTCGGTGAGGTGACGACGCGGGGTCACACCGGCAGCCTCGAAGTGGGCCGTCTGCGGCTTGTTGACCTTGCGGGGGTCGATCTGGCCGTAAGCGATCTGCACGGCGTTGTAGCCGTCGCGCTCGGGCGTGCGCACCTGGGTCACCACGTTGGGGGCGACTTCGATGACGGTGACGGGAACGACCTTGCCGTTCTCGTCCCAGACCTGGGTCATGCCGAGCTTGGTGCCCAGCAGGCCCTTGGAAACCTTGGAGTTGATGTCAGCCATGATGATCGACCTCAGAGCTTGATCTCGATGTTGACGTCGGCCGGGAGGTCGAGACGCATCAGCGAGTCGACGGCCTTGGGCGTCGGGTCGATGATGTCGATGAGGCGCTTGTGGGTGCGCATCTCGAAGTGCTCGCGGCTGTCCTTGTACTTGTGCGGCGAACGGATGACTGCGATCACGTTCTTCTCGGTCGGAAGGGGCACCGGGCCCACGACCGTCGCGCCCGCACGGGTCACGGTGTCGACGATTTTGCGTGCCGACGAGTCGATGACCTCGTGGTCATACGACTTCAGGCGAATGCGGATCTTCTGTCCCGCCATTGTCTGCTCACTCTCTTTCTCGCGTCGTACCTCGAGGGCATTGGACGCACGGGGCGCTTGCGCGCCGGGCACTTCTCCCCGCCCGGAGGTGGGGGATCCGTCACCGCTGTTCTGATGTCAGTCCGCAGGAGACCTGCGGCATCCGCTTCCCCTCGCACGCACGCGTGCGGATCCGTTTCCGGAGTGGGTGTGGGGATGTGATGTTCTGCTGCCCGCGGCCTAGGCTTCTCGCCTATGCACTGCCCTGGCAGTGATCCCGCGCAGAGCGCAGGAATGTGGAACCTGTACAGTCTACGTGCCGTTCGGGCGTGTCGCAAACCCGGGCGTGTCGCGCCGCCGGGTACGCTCCCCCACTGCCGTCGCCGGGCACAGCAGAGGGGCCGGATGCCGCAGCATCCGACCCCTCGCAGGGCTCACTCGTTCCCGATACGCCGATCCACGTTGCCGCGGACCTCGTCGACCTTCGCGTCGACCGAGTCGGGAGCGACCTTCTTCACGAAATCGGCCGCGGCGTCGAGGACCTTGTCGCTGACGTCCTCGGCCTTGTCCGACTTCAGGTTCCGGTCGATCTCCTCCTTGTGCTGCTCGAGGAACTGCTTGCCCTTGCCCACCACATCGTCGATACCCATGGGATCCCTTCCGTCTCGGACCGCGGATGCCGCGGCGCGGTCAGTCTAGGGCCGCCCCCACCCGATCGCACCCCCTTGCAGGAACGACGAAGGGGCCGGGCCCGAAGGCCCGACCCCTGTCGGTGAGTCCGAAGGACTTACTTGATGATCTTGGTCACCGTGCCGGCGCCGACGGTGCGGCCACCCTCACGGATCGCGAAACCGAGTCCATCTTCCATGGCGATGGGCTGGATGAGCTCCACCGTCATGTCCGTGGTGTCACCGGGCATGACCATCTCGGTGCCCTCGGGCAGCGTGATGACGCCGGTCACGTCCGTGGTACGGAAGTAGAACTGCGGGCGGTAGTTCGTGTAGAAGGGGTTGTGACGGCCGCCCTCCTCCTTCGAGAGGATGTAGGCAGTGCCCTCGAAGTTGGTGTGCGGCGTAACCGAACCCGGCTTCACGACGACCTGGCCACGCTCGACGTCGTCACGCTTGAGACCACGGAGGAGCAGACCACAGTTCTCGCCGGCCCAGGCCTCGTCGAGCTGCTTGTGGAACATCTCGATACCCGTGACCGTGGTCTTCTGCGTCGGGCGGATGCCGACGATCTCGACCTCGGAGTTGATGGCGAGGGTGCCACGCTCGGCGCGACCGGTGACGACCGTGCCACGACCGGTGATCGTGAAGACGTCCTCGATCGGCATGAGGAAGGGCTTGTCCTTGTCGCGGACCGGGTCGGGGATCGACTCGTCAGCGGCGTCCATCAGGTCGAGGATCGACTGGACCCACTGCTCGTCGCCCTCGAGAGCCTTGAGGCCCGAGACGCGGACGACCGGAGCGTCGTCGCCGGGGAAGCCCTGGCTGGACAGCAGCTCGCGGACCTCGAGCTCGACGAGCTCCAGGATCTCCTCGTCGTCGACCATGTCGGACTTGTTCAGCGCGACCATCAGGTACGGAACGCCGACCTGCTTGGCGAGCAGGACGTGCTCACGCGTCTGAGCCATCGGGCCGTCGGTGGCGGCGACCACGAGGATCGCGCCGTCCATCTGAGCGGCACCGGTGATCATGTTCTTGATGTAGTCAGCGTGACCCGGGGCGTCGACGTGTGCGTAGTGACGCTTCGGGGTCTCGTACTCGACGTGCGAGATGTTGATCGTGATACCACGCTGGCGCTCTTCGGGAGCGGAGTCGATCGACGCGAAGTCACGCTGCACGTTGGTGGCCGACGGGA
>NZ_JAUZVE010000123.1:0-2729 GCF_031844425.1 Microbacterium sp. ARD31 | reverse complement strand
CTTGCACGCGAGCTGCTGGGCCATTGCTCTCTTCACTGAGGTCTATCGAGTCGGCCTCACAGCAGGCTCGCCTCTTCAGGCGTTCCTCACGGACGGCGAGATGGACGTCGACGGCTTGCTCGCCGTCGTGCCCAACGATGCCTCTCGAGAACTGGGGGATTTGATGGCGCTGGCGGAATCGAGATTGCTGCCCGCCCTGAACGGCCCGTTCGATCTCGGGCCGACATTCGCCGGCTCAGCCTTCTGCAAAGCCGATGCCGACTTGATCGCGTCCGGCTGCTTGCTCGATCTGAAGACGCGAATCGGGGAGCGGAATGCGCGAACAAAGCGGTGTCACGATGATCTACGTAACGTGGACGTCTACCAGATGCTCGGCTACGCCCTGTTCGACCTCGACGACGAGTATGGGATCACACGCCTCGGGATCTACTCGTCACGCTACGGGCACCTGACAAGGTGGGGCCTCGTCGACTTCATCGAGCGAATCGCGTGCCGGTCTGTGGACATCGAGGAGGAACGGGCGCGGATCAGGTACCTGCTCAGCGGGGAGACTCGCGGTGAGCGGAAGGGACAGCGGGGATGACTGACGAACGACCTGAGGCGATGGGTTTCGACTTCGATGCCATCGACTTCGTGACGAGTGATCATCACTTCGGGCACGCTCGCATAAGCGAGCTGGCTGACCGGCCCTTCGATTCAGTTGATGAGATGAACGCCGTCATGGTCGAGCGCTGGAACGATCTCGTGGGTCCCGACGACACCGTGCTGCATCTCGGCGACCTCGCTCTCGGTCCGATCGAGCAGAGCGTTGGGCTGACATCGCGCCTCAACGGCAGGCGCCTGCTCGTCCCCGGCAATCACGACCGCGTCTCGCCGGCGACTCAGTCGAACCGAGCAATCGAGAGGTTCCGGCCGATCTACGAGGATGCAGGGTGGACGGTTTTGTCTGAGGTTCTTGACGGGCACCGGCACGGCCGTCGTCTGCTCGCATCGCATTATCCATTCGTGGGCGACTCGACCGGAACGGAGCGACACAGTTCCCGCCGTCCAAATGACAGTGGTGTACCGCTGGTCCACGGTCACACGCACGACAGGGGGTTCGGACCCCACGGTTCGCACGAGTTCCACGTCGGCGTGGACGCCTTCGACTTTCGACCTGTGCCCTTTGATGTGATTGATCGTTGGCTCGGGAGCCTTTCCGATATGCGGCGTGATGCGCCCGTGTCTGTCGAGATAGCTGGCCTTCTCGATCGGCTGTACGTCCCGAGTGCTGCGCAGGCATGGCTTCGCGGGCACAACGCGAACCTCGATGGCGCACGACCGATCGATCTTCTTGTGCTCGGACGTGAATCCGACGTCATAGACGCTCTCAAGATCGAGCTAGAGGGCGGAATGACTTGAGCAACGATGGCCCACGCGGCGACTGTTGCCATGGGGAGTGTCCGCGCTCCGTGCGCGTTTGTGCAATGAAAGGGGACGGTTATGGAGACTGCGATGGACATCGTGAGACGGGCGCAGCGCGGGGAGATCGATCACGACGAGCTGGTTCGGATTCTCAAGACATGGAGATACGAACCGCAGTACAAGACGACCGGACTCGAAGATGACTGGCAGATGGTGCCGAACAGCTTCGACGCGGTCGAGTTCGCATACATGTCGCTGGATCTACTCACGGAGGAGGATTACACCGCCATCCTGCTCGCAACTCAGTAAGTCAGCAGCGACCCTGCGGCTCGTCCCAAGTGCTCAGCGACGAATGCTTGCTGAGGATGGTCCCGGCTCCAAGTCAGGCGGCACGATCACGCCGCGGGCGAGGGGTCGGTCAGGCGTGAGCGGGCTCGCGAGCGGGCGCAGTGGCGAGTTGTCGCAGCGCTGCGGTGTCGGGCGATCGCGACGTTCTCGCGGCTGGACGAGCATGCATCGCCCGGAACGAGTGACCGCTATTAACCTTCGGCGTTGTCGAAGAACTCGACGACGCACTCTCTTCAAGGCCTAGGGTTGTCGTTCGGGAAACGGGTCAGGCTCTCTAATTTGCACACGGTAAGCTGTTGGCGATGGTCTCTTCGGCCCGGACTCCGCGCTCCGTGACGCTGAATGAGCAGTTGTTGATAATGAGGCTCATTACCAGCGTCGGTTTGGCGTTGTTGCTGATGCTGGGTCTGGCCGCGACGGGTCACACGGAGGCGGACGGTTCGACTCCTGTTCCTCTGGTGATTTCTGGGTTGATGGACCCGCATGTCGGACCCGTGGCTGATGCACCGGCTGAGCATGAGGCGGTCGCCGGTGGCGTCGCTTCTGGGCCGAACGTGTTGGTGGGCGCTGCGCTGTGCATGTTGGGCGTGTTGTGCGGGCTGACGTTGATGGTGGTGCTGCGGGGATTGTGGCGTCGGCGGATGCCTCCGGTTCTCGGTGACGGACCACGAATGCCTTCGCTGCTTCCGGCGCCGGCCGCCCGTGCTCACCCAATTGTCTTTTCGCTGACGCAGTTGGGTCTTTCCCGAACCTGACATCTGGCACGCCGCCCTTCCGGGTGGCGCTTCGTCCCGGGCTGCGTGCCCGGGTTCTGTCCTGTGCCGTGTCTTGGTTTGGAGTACCCGATGAAAACCCCTGTGAAGGCGACACTCGTCACCATTGCCGTTGTGGTGGTGATGGTGGTCGCCGCGTTGATCTACGTCCTTGTCAATCAGAGCCAGACAGCTCCACCTTCATCTGGGGGCGGTGACGCATCC
>NZ_JAUZVE010000122.1:0-2962 GCF_031844425.1 Microbacterium sp. ARD31 | reverse complement strand
TCGTCGCCGCATCCCCGATGTCGTCGCCCGCTACTCGAGCATCGCTCTGGCCGCGTTCGTGCTCGTCGCCGTGTCCGGCACGGTGCGCGCGGCGATCGGCCTGCAGGAGTGGTCCGATCTGCTCTCGCCCTATGGCGCGATTCTGGGCGTCAAGGTCGTCGCGCTCGTCGGTCTCGGCCTCTTCGGGGCGTGGTACCGCACCCGCCTGATCGGCAGGATGCGCAGCTCCGACGCAGCATCCCGCCCTTTCTGGATGCTCATCGCGTTCGAGCTGGCACTGATGGGTGTGGCCAGCGGCGCCGCCGCAGCGCTGGCCCGCACCCCGCCACCGAACCCGGCCCCGCTTCCCGAGATCCCCTCGCCGGCAGAGCGCCTGACCGGTGCCCCGCTGCCCCCGGAGCTCACGATCGAACGGTGGGTCACCGCGTGGAATGTGGACATGTTGTGGGCGGTGCTCGCCGGGTTCGCGATCTTCTTCTACCTCGCCGGGGTGTGGCGGCTGCGCCGTCGCGGCGACGCGTGGCCGGTGTATCGCACGATCATGTGGCTCGCCGGCATGGTGCTGCTGGTCTGGGTCACCGGCGGCGTCGTCAACGTCTACCAGGACTACCTGTTCAGCATGCACATGGTGGGCCACATGCTGCTCACGATGGCGATCCCGGTGCTGCTGGTCGCCGGCGCCCCGGTGACGCTCGCCGCCCGGGCGATCCGCAAACGAGACGACGGCACCCGCGGCGGGCGGGAGTGGATTCTGTGGGCGGTGCATTCGCCCGTCGCCCGCATCCTGACGAACCCGTTCGTCGCTGCCGCCCTGTTCATCGGCTCACTGTGGGTGTTCTACTACACCGACCTGTTCCGATGGTCGCTGTACGATCACCTCGGCCATCAGTGGATGATCGCGCATTTCCTCATCACCGGCTACCTGTTCGCGCTCTCCCTGATCGGCATCGACCCGGTGCCGTGGCGGCTTCCCTACGCTGGCAGGCTGCTGCTGCTCATCGGTGTGATGGCGATGCACGCGTTCTTCGGTATCGCGATCATGATGCAGTCGGGGCTGATGGTCGCCGACTGGTTCGGGTCGATGGGTCGCACCTGGGGTGCCACACCGCTCGAGGATCAGTACACCGGCGGCGGTATCGCGTGGTCGATCGGCGAGATCCCCACCCTGATTCTCGCGATCACGGTCGCGATTCAGTGGAGTCGCAGCGACGACCGCGAGACCAAGCGGCGAGACCGGCACGCCGACCGCACCGGCGAAGCCGAGCTCGAGGCTTACAACGCACGCCTGGCAGAGCTTGCCGATCGCGACGCGCGCGGCCCGAGTTGAGACGCATCAGATGACGACGAAGGAGGAGCTCGCCGACCGGTACGGTCGCGCCCCGCGGCCCATCCGCCGCCGTGTGTTCTGGGTCACCGTCGCGGCGGTGGCAATCCTGTCTGTCGCAGGGCTTTCGTGGCTGACCGTCTCGAACTCGCTCGATGACGTCGGATTCGACGAGACGGGTTACGAGCTGGTCGATGCGCGCACCGTGACCGTATCCTTCCAGGCCACCCCGCCCGCTGGGACGTCGTTCGCATGCGCGGTGCAGGCCCTCGACGAGGACTTCGGCATCGTCGGTTGGCGTGTCATCGAGTACCCCGCGTCCGAGGAGATCACACGAGCACTCGTGGAAACCATCCCGACCGTCGCGCAGGCAACGACCGGCACCGTGCAATCCTGCTGGGCCACATAGCCGCGCAAGGGAGGCCGTCGCCTGCGCCGGCTGAGTCTCTCAAGCGGTGGGCCTGTCTTCGTGGTCGATGCCGTGATGCTCTTTGCCGCGCTCGAAGTTGAGGAGGCGGAGTGCGTTGCCGACGACGACCAGGGTGGAGCCTTCGTGGATGAGCACGACCGCGCCGATGTTCAGGCCGAGGAAGGTGGCGAGGATGAGGAACGCGACGATCGCGAGGCTGGCGATGAGGTTCTGCCGGATGATGCGGCTGGTGGCGCGGCTGAGCCGTACCGCGAACGGGACGCGACCGAGATCGTCGCTCATCAGCGCGATGTCGCAGGTCTCCAACGCGACGGTGGAGCCGGCGGCGCCCATCGCGATGCCGACGTCGGCGCGCGCCATCGCGGGGGCGTCGTTGACGCCGTCGCCGACCATCGCGATCGGACGGTGGGTTTCGGCGAGGCGGGTAATCTGAGCGACTTTGTCCTCGGGGAGCAGCTCGCCGATCGCGGTGTCGACGCCGACTTCCCGGCCGACCGCGTCGGCGACGCGCTGGTTGTCGCCGGAGATCATCACGAGCTGCCCCACGTTCGCGCCCCGGAGTGCACTGAGCACCTGGGCGGATTCCGCGCGGGAGGCATCCATCACGCCGACGATGCCGAGGAACCGGTCGCCACGGCGCACGATCATCAGCGTCTGCCCGGAGTCCCGCGCCTGCGTGTACGCGTCGGCGAGCGTGCCGGTGAGCGTGAGCTGCTGCTCGTCGAACATGCGCAGGTTGCCGACATCGACCCGCTCGCCGTCGATCGTCGCCGTGACGCCACGCCCGACGACCGCGTTCAGGTCCGTCGCGGTGAGGCGCTCGGTCTGGGGGACACGAGGTTCGAGGTCGCGGACGATCGCCTCGGCCAGAGGGTGATCGCTAAGCGCTTCAACGGCAACCAGAGTGCGGATCAGCTCGGACTCGGGAACGTCGCCAGCAGGCGTGACGGACGTCACCCGGGGGGCACCCCAGGTCAGGGTGCCAGTCTTGTCGAACGCCATCGCCTTGACCCGTCCGAGCGTCTCGAGCGGGGCGCCGCCCTTGACGAGCACGCCGGCACGCGCAGCACGGGCCACACCCGCCAAGACGGCGGCCGGGGTTGCGATTGCGAGAGCGCAGGGGCTGGCGGCGACGAGCACCGTCATGGCGAGGTAGAACGCGTCGGGGAACGGTTGCGCGAACGCGAGCCAGGAGATCAGGAGCGTAC
>NZ_JAUZVE010000121.1:0-2966 GCF_031844425.1 Microbacterium sp. ARD31 | reverse complement strand
TCACCCTCCTGATCTCCTGGCTCGCGTTCGCGCAACCGTTCCCCGACGCGTTCTACCTCGCCATGACCGTGCTCGTCGCCGCAAGCCCCTGCGCCCTCGCGATCGCAACCCCGGCCGCCGTGCTGGCGGGTGTAGCCCGTGCTGCGCGTGCCGGCGTGCTCGTCAAGGGCGGCGCCCCGCTCGAGACGCTCGGACGGGTCAAGGCGATGGCGTTCGACAAGACCGGCACCCTGACCTGGGGTGCCCCCCGGGTGACGTCCGTCACGCCTGCCACCGACGTTCCCGAGACGGAACTGATCCGCACTCTGGTCGCCGTCGAAGCGCTCAGCGACCACCCGCTGGCCGAGGCGATCGTCCGCGACCTCGAGCCTCGTGTCCCCCAGACCGAGCGCCTCACCGCGACGGACCTGAACGCGGTCGTCGGGCGTGGCGTCACGGCGACGATCGACGGCGAGCGGGTCGACGTCGGCAACCTGCGCATGTTCGACGAGCAGCAGCTCGCGCTGACCGGCACGCTCGCCGACGCGTACACGCAGGCGCGGGACTCCGGGCAGACGCTGATGATCGTCCGCCGGGGCGACCGATTCCTCGGCATCGTCGGAGTCATGGATGCCTCCCGCGCGGAATCCGCCCAAGTGCTCAGCGCGCTCCGGGGCGCGAATGTGGGACAGCTCGTGATGATCTCCGGCGACAACCAGCGCGTCGCCGACGCGGTCGGCCGCGAAGTCGGCATCGACACCGCCATCGGCGAGTTGCTCCCCGAGGACAAAGTCGCTCAGATCACCCGCCTCGCCGAAACCCACCGACCGATCGCGATGGTCGGCGACGGCGTCAACGACGCCCCCGCAATGGCGCGCGCCGACGTCGGCATCGCGATGGGCGCCGCCGGCTCCACCGTCGCCCTGGAAACCTGCGACATCGCCCTGATGAGCGACGACCTCGGCCGCGTCCCGTTCGCCGTGCGGCTCAGCCGCGCCACCAGCCGCATCATCCGGCAGAACCTCATCGCCAGCCTCGCAATCGTCGCGTTCCTCATCCTCGCCACCTTCCTCGGCCTGAACATCGGCGCGGTCGTGCTCATCCACGAAGGCTCCACCCTGATCGTCGTCGGCAACGCACTCCGCCTGCTCAACTTCGAGCGCGGCAAAGAGCATCACGGTATCGACCACGAAGACAAGCCCACCGCTTGAGAGACTCAGCCGGCCCAGGCGGCGGCCTCCCTTGCGCTGCTATGTGGCCCAGCAGGATTGCACGGTGCCGGTCGTTGCCTGCGCGACGGTAGGGATGGTCTCCACGAGTGCTCGTGTGATCTCCTCGGACGCGGGGTATTCGATGACACGCCAACCGACGATGCCGAAGTCCTCATCCAGCGCCTGCACAGCACACGCGAACGACGTACCAGCGGGCGGGGTGGCCTGGAACGACACGGTCACCGTGCGCGCATCGACCAGCTCGTACCCGGTCTCGTCGAATCCGACGTCGTCAAGCGAGTTCGAGACAGTCAGCCACGAAAGCCCGGCGACAGACAGGATTGTCACCGTCGCGACGGTGACCCAGAACACGCGGCGGCGGATGGGCCGTGGGGCACGACCGTAGCGGTCGGCGAGCTCTTCCTTCGTCGTCATCTGGTGCGCCCTATCTGCGGCTGTGAGCGAGCATCGCGGTCGGCGAGCTCGGCGAGGCGTGCGTTGTATGCCTCGAGTTCGGCTTCGCCGGTGCGGTCGGCGTGCCGGTCTCGCCGCTTGGTCTCGCGGTCGTCGCTGCGGCTCCATTGGATCACGACGGTGATTGCGAGGATCAGGGTGGGGATCTCGCCGATCGACCAGGCGATGCCGCCGCCGGTGTATTGATCTTCGAGCGGTGTGGCACCCCAGGTGCGACCCATCGACCCGAACCAATCGGCGACCATCAGCCCCGACTGCATCATGATGGCGATGCCGAAGAACGCGTGCATCGCCATCACACCGATGAGCAGCAGCAGCCTGCCGGCGTAGGGAAGCCGCCACGGCACCGGGTCGATGCCGATCAGGGAGAGCGCGAACAGGTAGCCGGTGATGAGGAAATGCGCGATCATCCACTGGTGGCCGAGGTGGTCGTATAGCGACCAGCGGAACAGGTCGGTGTAGTAGAACACCCACAGTGATCCGATGAACAGGGCGGCCGCGACGAACGGGTTCGTCAGGATGCGGGCGACGGGCGAATGTACCGCCCACAGGATCCACTCCCGCCCGCCGCGGGTGCCGTCGTCGCGTTTGCGGATAGCCCGGGCGGCGAGCGTCACCGGGGCGCCGGCGACCAGCAGCACCGGGATCGCCATCGTGAGCAGCATGTGCCCCACCATGTGCATGCTGAACAGGTAGTCCTGGTAGACGTTGACGACGCCGCCGGTGACCCAGACCAGCAGCACCATGCCGGCGACCCACATGATCGTGCGATACACCGGCCACGCGTCGCCGCGACGGCGCAACCGCCACACCCCGGCGAGGTAGAAGAAGATCGCGAACCCGGCGAGCACCGCCCACAACATGTCCACGTTCCACGCGGTGACCCACCGTTCGATCGTGAGCTCCGGGGGCAGCGGGGCACCGGTGAGGCGTTCTGCCGGCGAGGGGATCTCGGGAAGCGGGGCCGGGTTCGGTGGCGGGGTGCGGGCCAGCGCTGCGGCGGCGCCGCTGGCCACACCCATCAGCGCCAGCTCGAACGCGATGAGCATCCAGAAGGGCCGGGATGCCGCGTCGGAGCTGCGCATCCTGCCGATCAGGCGGGTGCGGTACCACGCACCGAAGAGGCCGAGGCCGACGAGTGCGACGACCTTGACGCCTAGGATCGCGCCATAGGGCGAGAGCAGATCGGACCACTCCTGCAGGCCGATGGCGGCGCGCACCGTGCCGGACACGGCGACGAGCACGAACGCGGCCAGAGCGATGCTCGAGTAGCGGGCGACGACATCGGGGATGCGGCGACGG
>NZ_JAUZVE010000120.1:0-2982 GCF_031844425.1 Microbacterium sp. ARD31 | reverse complement strand
GTTGCGATCTTCAATGGGGGACAGAGGGTGGTACTTCCCCTCAGCCCTCTCCTGCAGACAGAGCTTGCGCGACTGCGGGGCTGGCGTGGGATTCGCGTTGTCGGTCGCTGGGCGCGTTCCGACGAAGTCCGAGCGGAGCGCTTGACGACAGCGGACACGCACGCCTTGGTATTGAATCTTCGCCGGCTCGCGCGCGACGCTACTGCGCAGGGAGATCAGCTGTACATGTGGATCGACGTCGACGAGCGGGCGCTCTTCGTCAATCGCTGAGTGCGGAAGAGGCACGCCGCCAGGTCGCGAAGAGGCAGCGGCGCCCGAGACTTCAGGAACAGGTGGCAAGTGGATACATCGCCAGGCCTCCGGATTGCCGCGATCGGAGTTGCGATCGCTGTGCAAGCCTGTGTTCCCCTGTTCCTAGGTGAGTGGGCGATCGCCTTGGCCGTGGTCGTCGTCGGACTCTTCGTCGCGGCGGTCGGAATGGCCATCGCGCGCGCCTCGCATCGGCGATCGCGGCTCCCTCTCGAGGGTGACTCCGACCGCTGAGGCGTGGAAGCGATGTCGTCGCTCCGCGCCGGGCGCCATCGGCAACCTCTGCGAGCAGCAGGGATTCTTCCCTACGGGAGCGAGGATCCCCCGCGGCTGTCGACCGGAGATACCGTGCCCCCGCGCTGTTCGGCCTCGAGACGCTCCGCTTCCTCGCCTCCGATCGCTTCGCCGCGTGCGACCAGCCCCGCCACGTCGGAGAGCGGGATCTCCTTGAGGAAGAGCGCGAGCACGAGCGCGATGCCCATGAACGGGATGAGGTACCAGAACACGGGCGCCAGCGCGTCGGCGTATGCGGTGACCACACCGTCCCGGATCGCGTCGGGAAGCTCACTGAGCACGGACGGGTCGATGGTCGAGGTGGCCTGGCCGGCCTGCTCGGCGGTGGCGCCGGCATCCGTGAACACGCTCGTGAGGTTCTCGGTGAGACGGGTGGTGAACAGCGTGCCGAACACGGCGGTGCCGAGGGCGGCGCCGACTTCGCGGAAGTAGCTGTTCGTCGACGTGGCGGTGCCGATCTCGGCCGCCGGCACCGCGTTCTGCACGACCAGCACGACCACCTGCATGATGAGGCCCAAGCCGGCACCGAAGACGAACAGGTAGACGCAGATCAGCCAGATCGGCGTGGTCGCGGTGAGGGTGGTCATGGCGAACATCGCGAGGCCCGTGACGATCGTGCCGACAATCGGGAAGATCTTGTACTTGCCCGTCTTCGTGATCAGCAGACCGGACGCGATCGAGGTTCCCATGAGACCGACCATCATCGGCAGCATGAGCAGGCCGGATGCCGCGGCCGACGTGCCCGAGGACATCTGCAGGAACGTCGGCACGAAGCCGATGGCCGCGAACATGCCGATGCCGAGGGCGAGACCGATCGCCGTCGCATTGACGAAGATCGGGTTGCGGAACATCGACAGCGGCATGATCGGGTCCGCGGCGCGTGATTCGGTGAAGATGAACAGCGCGGCGGCCGCCAGCAGGCCGGCGCCCCATGCCCAGGTGAACCAGTCGCCCCAGCCGAACTCGGCCGACCCGCCGAAGTCGGTGAAGAAGATGAGGCAGGTGGTCGCGATCGACAGGAAGAGCACGCCGAGCCAGTCGATCGGCTTCTCGCGCTTCTTATCCGGCAGCTTGAGGGCGAAGACCGCGATGAGGAACGCCGCGATGCCGATGGGGATGTTGATGTAGAACGCCCACTGCCAGGTGAGGTGGTCGACGAAGAACCCGCCGAGGAGGGGCCCGGCGACGGCAGCGAGGCCGAAGATGGCGCCGAGGGGTCCGAGGTACTTGCCGCGCTCGGAGGCGGGGACGATGTCGGCGATGATCGCCTGCGACAGGATCATGAGTCCGCCGCCGCCGAGACCCTGGACCGCTCGGAAGACCACGAACATCCAGAAGTCGGTGGCGAACGCGCAGCCGATGGACGCGAGCGTGAAGATCGCGATCGCGACCATGAACAGTCGACGGCGCCCGAGGACATCGCCGAACTTGCCGTAGATCGGCATCACGATCGTGGTGGCGAGAATGTACGCGGTGGTGATCCACACCTGGTGCGAGACGCCGCCGAGCTCGCCGACAATCGTCGGCATCGCGGTGGAGACGATCGTCTGATCGAGGGATGCCAGCAGCATGCCGGCGATCAGCGCGGAGAAGATGATCCAGATCCGGCGCTTGGTCAGGAGGAACGGACTGCTCCCGTTCGAGGTGGTTTCGCTCGTGGCGGTCATCGTGGCAGTCCCATCAATGCGTCTTGGCTGTCGAAGAGTTCACGCGCCGCGACGATGCGTCGCTCGAAGATGTCGACGAAGCTGTCTTCGTTGCCGGGGCGGAGGAACTCGGCGCCGGCGGAGCGCACGAGCGCGCCGACGATCTGTGCCGCCGCCTGTGCCCGCAGATCGCCGCTCGGCAGATTCTCGCGCTGCTCGACGAGACGAGCGTCGAACTGCTCGCCCTCGAAGCCGAGCTCGATCATCCGGCCGAGCAGCCGCGGCTCCTTCTCGACGGCGCGAAACAGATCGCTGACGGTGTCTGGCGCGATATCGAGCGCGCGCCACCGCTCCTCGGCCAACGCGGCCAGGTCGGTGAGCAGCGACGGGGACAGGCCGACGCTGTCGCTGGTCTTCGAGAGGAAGGCGGCGACCGCGGCGGCGTCGGCGCGCTCGATCGGCATGCCGAGAACGGCGTCGTCCTTCGATGAGAAGTAGTTGAAGAAGGTGCGTCGCGACACAGCGGCCTCGCTGCACAGCTCCTCGACCGTGAAGCCGGCCAGCCCGCGCTCCGCCGTGAAGTGGCGGGCGACACGGATCAAGTTGCGCGTCGTGTCCGACCGTCGTCTCTCGCGAGGGGAATCTGCACTAACGTCCATGGAGTGCAAGATTACACTCAACGCCCGCGAGTGCAAAAACGTTGCTCTCCTGGTTGTTCGATGCTAACCTACCG
>NZ_JAUZVE010000119.1:0-3113 GCF_031844425.1 Microbacterium sp. ARD31 | reverse complement strand
AGGCCATCGCCGTCGGCAACACCTTCCTCCTCAAGGCCGAGCTCGGAAAGAGCGAAGCCGACCACGCGCATTGAGGGGACGGGCCATGATTTCGAAGATCCTCGACTTCTCCGTCCACCAGCGCTGGCTCGTGCTGCTGCTGTCGCTGCTGGCGGCCGGATTCGGTGGCTATGCCGTGACCAAGCTGCCCATCGACGCCGTCCCGGACATCACCAACAACCAGGTCCAGATCAACACGACCGCGCCCTCGCTCTCGCCCGTCGACATCGAGAAGCAGGTCACCTACCCGGTCGAGACCGCGCTCGCGGGCATCAAGGGGCTGGAATACACCCGCTCGCTCTCGCGCAACGGCTTCTCGCAGGTCACCGCCGTCTTCGCGGAGAAGCTCGACATCTACTTCGCGCGCCAGCAGGTCGCCGAACGCCTCTCGCAGGTGAAGCAGGACCTGCCGCCCGGCGCCGAGCCCGCCATGGGCCCGATCTCGACCGGCCTGGGCGAGATCTACATGTGGTCGATCCACTACGCCAAGCCGGGCGAGCGCCAGGTCTCGGCCGCGGGTAAGCCCGGTTGGCAGCCGGACGGCAGCTACCTGACGCCGGAAGGTCAGAGCCTCAGGACGGAACTGGAGCAGACCGCCTACCTGCGCACGGTCCAGGACTGGATCATCCGCCCACAGATCAAGACGGTCCCGGGGGTCGCCGGCATCGACGGCATCGGCGGCTTCGAGAAGCAGTACCACGTCCAGCCGGACCCGATGAAGTTGACTGCGCTCGATCTCTCCTTCGGCGACGTTGCGCGCGCGCTCCAGGCCAACAACGCCAACCAGGGCGCCCGCTACCTGGAAGACAACGGCGAAGGCTACGTCGTGCGCGCCGCCGGCCGCCTGGAGAGCATGGACGAGATCGAGAACGTCGTCGTCACCACCCGCGGCGGCGTGCCGGTGCGCATCCGCGACATCGCCCAGGTCCGCATCGGGCGCGACCTGCGCACGGGCTCGGGCAGCGAGAACGGCCGGGAGGTCGTCGTCGGCACCGCCCTGATGCTCATCGGCGAGAACAGCCGCACGGTTGCCGCCGCCGTCGACGCCAAGATGAACGAGATCCGCAAGTCGTTGCCGCCCGGCGTCGAGGTGCAGACCGTCCTCAACCGCACGCTGCTTGTCGAGGCCACGGTCAAGACCGTGGCCCGGAACCTTGCCGAGGGCGCGACCCTCGTCATCGTCATCCTGTTCCTGCTGCTCGGCAACATCCGCGCGGCCGTGATTACGGCGCTGGTCATCCCGGTCGCCATGCTGATGACCATGACCGGCATGGTCGAGGCGAAGATCTCAGCCAACCTGATGAGCCTCGGCGCTCTCGACTTCGGCCTTATCGTCGACGGCGCGGTCATCATCGCCGAGAATTCGCTGCGACACCTCGCGGAAAAGCAGCACGAACTCGGTCGCAAACTCGAACTGGAGGAGCGGCTCGCGACAGTCAGGGCCTCGGCCGAGGAGATGATCAAGCCGTCGCTGTTTGGGCAGGCGATCATCATCCTGGTCTACGTCCCGCTCCTGACCTTCACGGGGGTCGAGGGCAAGATGTTCGAGCCGATGGCGCTGACCGTCATCATCGCGCTCGTCTCGGCCTTTGTGCTCTCCCTCACCTTCGTGCCGGCGATGATCGCCATCGTCATCACCGGACGCGTCCAGGAGAAGGATAACCTCATCATCCGCAGCCTGAAGGCGGCCTACCGGCCCGTGCTGGCTGGCGCGGTGAAGTCACCATTCGTGTTCATCGCGGCTGCGCTTCTCCTGCTCGCCGGCGCGGGCGTGCTGTTCACCAGGCTCGGCGCGGAGTTCATCCCGACGCTCGACGAGAAGAGCATCGCGATGAACGCGCTGCGCATCCCTTCGACGTCCCTGACCCAGTCGCAGGCGATGCAGCTCAAGGTGGAGCAGGCGGTCTCGAAGTTCCCGCAGGTGGCCTACGTCTTCTCCAAGACCGGCACGGCCGAGGTCGCCTCGGACCCGATGCCGCAGAACTCCTCCGACACCTTCGTGATCCTCAAGCCTCAGGAGGAGTGGCCGGACCCGGAGCTGTCCAAGGCGGAGCTGCAGGAGCAGATCGAGAAGGCGGTGGGCAAGCTCGCCGGCAACGTCTTCGAGTTCTCCCAGCCGATCCAGCTGCGCTTCAATGAGTTGCTCGCCGGGACGCGCGGGGACCTCGCCGTAAAGGTGTTCGGCGAGGAGTTCGAGCCGATGCTGAAGGTCGCCAACCAGGTCGCCGCGATCCTGAGGGGTACCAATGGTGCAGAGGACGTGAAGGTCGAGCAGACACAGGGCCTGCCGTTCCTGGAGATCAAGATCAACAAGGGCGAGGCAGCCCGCCTGGGGCTCAGCACCGGGGCCATCCAGGAGGTCATCGGGGCGGCCATCGGCGGCAAGGACGCCGGCGTCGTGTTCGAGGGCGACCGGCGTTTCCCCATCGTGGTGCGCCTGACCGACAAGGTGCGCGAGGATCGCGAGGCCCTGGAGACCCTGCCGGTCGCCCTGCCGCCCGGCCCGAATGGACGAGCCGCTTCGGTCCTTCTGAAGCAGGTGGCGAGCTTCACGGTGACAGAAGGGCCGAACCAGATCTCGCGCGAGAACGGCAAGCGGCGCGTCGTGGTCACCGCCAACGTCCGCGGGCGCGATATCGGCTCGCTCGTGGCGGAGGCCCAGGCGAAGGTGGCGAGCCAGGTCCAACTCCCGTCCGGCTACTATGTTGCCTGGGGCGGGCAGTTCGAGAACCTCGCCTCGGCCCGCCAACGCCTGATGGTGGTGGTGCCGGTGTGCTTCTTCCTGATCTTCCTGCTGCTGTACTCGGCGCTCGGCAGCCCGCGCGACGCGCTCCTGGTGTTCAGTGCCGTGCCGCTGGCGCTGACCGGCGGCATCGCGGCCCTGTGGCTGCGCGGCATGCCGTTCTCGGTACCGGCGGCGGTCGGCTTCATCGCGCTCTCGGGCGTGGCGGTGCTCAACGGCCTCGTCATGCTGACCTTCATCAAGCAGTTGATCCAGGAAGGCCGCCCGAAGCGGGAAGCGATCTTGGAGGGCGCAATGACCCGTCTACGTCCGGTGGCCATTGTCCGACGTC
>NZ_JAUZVE010000118.1:0-3584 GCF_031844425.1 Microbacterium sp. ARD31 | reverse complement strand
CGAGCTTCGCGAGGCCGGCGTCCGCCGCTTGCTGGAGGAGGGCGGCGCGCGCGAGGGCGTCCTCGGCCGGGTCCGGAGGGGGTACGTCGAGGAGGCGGGTCATCAGCGGCAGCGACAGCCCCTGGAGGAACAGCGTCCCGGCCACCACCGTGAAGGCGACCAGCAGCAGCACCTCGCGGTGCGGCGCGTCCTCGGGGATGACGAAGGCGGCAGCAAGGGTGACCACGCCGCGCATGCCCGCCCAGCCGATGAGGAAGGTCCACGCCGGCGGGATCGGGTTCGAGCGGCGCAAGACCCAGGTGACGTACATGTAGACGAGACGGACGACGATGACCGTCGCGAGGGTCGCCAGGCACACCAGCGCGATGCGGCCGGTCGAGAGGGTCGACTCGCTCACGTCCTCGAGGATCCAGTCGAGCTGGAGGCCGATGAGCAGGAAGACGGTGTTCTCCAGGACGAAGGCGACCGTGCGCCAGGTGATGCGCTCGGTGATCCGCGACTGCGCGGTCTGGATGATCGGCGCCTTGTGGCCGAGCAACAGGCCGGCGACCACGACCGAGATCACGCCCGAGGCGTGGATCTCCTCGGCGGCCACGAAGGCGGCGAACGGCGTCAGGAAGGAGATCGCGGTGTCCATCAGCGGATCGGTGATCCGCTTGCGCAGCCAGGCCACGAGCAGGAAGAACGCGACGCCGATCAGCACGCCGCCGCCGGCTGCGCGCACGAAGTCGATGCCGACCTCGGCCAGGGCGACGCCGCCGGAGAGCGCGGCGACGGCGGTGCGCAGGGTGACCAGCGCGGTGGCGTCGTTGAGCAGCGACTCGCCCTCGAGGATGGTGACCACCCGCCTGGGCAGGCCGATCCGCCGGGCGACCGCCGTGGCGGCCACGGCGTCGGGCGGGGCGACCACCGCGCCGATCGCGATCGCCGCGGCCCACCCGAGGTCGGGCACCAGCCACTCGACGACCGCGGCGACCGCCAGGGAGGTCACCACGACGAGGAGCACCGAGAGCCGCAGGATCGTGCCGCGGTTGGCGTTGAAGTCGACCAGGGAGGTCTGGATCGCCGCCGCGTAGAGCAGGGGCGGCAGCAGGCCGAGCAGCACGACCTCGGACTCGAGGTGGATGGTCGGCACGCCGGGGACGTACGACGCCGCGGCGCCGACGAGGACGAGGATCAGCGGCGCGGGGACGTGCAGGCGTTCGCTGACGGCGGTCGCGGCCAGCACGACCGCCGCCATCGAGACGAGCAGCAGGGCGAGTTCCACCCGGGGATCCTCGCACCGGTGATGCGCTCAGCGCACCACGTCGTAGCGCTGCAGGGTGATGCCGTTGGCGTACGCCGCGTGCTCGACCAGGGACAGCCGGGTCTTGTCACCCTCGGCGAACAGGCGCTTGCCGCTGCCGAGGAGGAGAGGGAAGACCAGCAGCGTGTAGCGGTCGACGAGGCCCGCGCGGGCCAGGCCCTGGGCGAGCGTCGGGCTGCCGTGGACGTGGATCTCGCCGCCGTCGGTCTGCTTCAGCGCCGCGACGTCGTCGAGGGAGCGGAGCACGTCGACGTGGCCCTCGCCCCACGGGGCGGTGTCGCCCTCGAGCGTGGTGGACACGACGTACTTCGGCATCGCGTTGTAGGTCGTGAACTCCTCCATGGAGGGCCAGACCGGGGCGAACTCGTCGTAGGACTGCCGGCCGAGCAGGAGCGCGCTGGCCTCCTCGGTCTCGCGGCCCTTGACGTCGTAGGCGGCCTCTTCGAAGGCGACGTCCTTGAAGGTCCAGCCGGCGTGCGGGTGCTCGCCGCCGCCGGGGGAGTCGACGATGCCGTCGAGGGTGATGAACTCGGTCACGACGATGGGTCGCATGGCGGTGCCTCTCGGGTGGTGGTCGGGATCCGTGGGTGGGTGGTCAGGCGGCGAGCAGGTCGTCGACCTGGTTGATGGCTCCGGAGGCGCCCTCGACGACGCCCATGGCGAGCACCTGCTGCAGCGCCTCCGCGGACTCGTAGGTGGAGACGTAGGTCGCCCGGGTGCCGCCGTCGACCTCCGTGAAGGTGTAGGTCTGCGACGACTGCGGCATGGAGGGGTTGGGGGCGTAGGTCTCGTCGAGGGCGAAGCCGTCGCGGAACCGGAAGCCGTGCGGTGCGTCGACCTCGACGACCTCCCAGAAGTTGTAGTACTTCTCGCCGTCGGGGCTGGTCATGAAGAAGTGCATGCGTCCACCCGGGGTGAGGTCGTGCGCCTCGAAGGTGGCGGGCCAGCCGGGCGGACCCCAGATGCGCTCGAGCTGGCGCGGGTCGGCGTAGACCTCCCACACGCGCTCGACCGGCGCGGCGAACTCGGCGGTGATGGTCAGGGTGCGGGTGTCGAGGTCGTGGTGGGTGTCGGTGACGGGCATGTCGGGTTCCGTTCGTGTCGGTGGTGGTGGGTCACTGCTGGGGTCGATCGGCCGGGCCCTCGGCGAGGAGCTCGTCCATCCGGGCGATGCGGCCGCGCCAGAGCTCCTCCAGCTCGGCGAGCATCGCGCCCACGGACCGCACGGCCTCGACGTCACCGCTGGCCAGGGCCTCGCGACCCTGCCGACGCTTGGTCAGCAGGCCGGCCCGCTCCAGCACGGCGACGTGCTTCTGCACCGCCGCGAAGCTCATGTCGTAGCTCTTCGCGAGGGCGGAGACGGAGTGCTCGCCGGCGAGCACGCGGCGCAGGATGTCGCGGCGGGTGCGGTCGGCGAGCGCGTGGAACCAGGCGTCCGCCCGGTCCTCGTCCGTCTCTCGCATGTCCACAACCTACAACCAAGTGGTTGTAGGTTGTCAAGGGTCTCACCTGCAGGGGTGTGGGGTGTTGGCGACAACGCATGTTTACGGTCGAGGGCGGAGTAGCATCACCCGGTCGGTGCCACTTGCGCACCCATCTCCCGATCAGAAGTGGGGCGTCCCCCAAGTGCACAGACTCGTCCCAGGACTCCGTCTCGGGGACCGCTACGTGCTCGAGGAGCGGATCGCCTCCGGAGGCATGGCCGACGTCTGGCAGGGCACCGACGACGTGCTGCAGCGCAGCGTCGCCGTCAAGGTGATGCGCGCCGATCCCGACAACGAGGAGATCTTCGCCGAGCGCTTCCGCGACGAGGCGCTGCACTCCGCGGCCCTGATGCACCCGAACATCACGACGCTGTTCGACTACGGCGAGGACGACCACCTCACCTACCTCGTGATGGAGCTGGTGCAGGGTCTGCCGCTCTCGGCGATCCTGCGCGAGCAGGGCCCGCTGCAGGCCGACACGGTCCGGTCCGTCCTCGGGCAGGCCGCGCTCGCCCTCGGGACCGCCCACGAGGCGGGGGTGGTGCACCGTGACGTCAAGCCCGCCAACATCCTCGTGCGCGAGGACGGGCTGGTGAAGCTGACCGACTTCGGCATCGCCCGGGCGATGGACGCGATCGGGCACACCCGCGTCGGCGAGATGCTCGGCACCCCCAACTACATCAGTCCCGAGCAGGCCGTGGGCCAGCAGGCGACCGGCGCCAGCGACCTCTACGCCCTCGGCGTCGTCGCCCACGAGATGCTCACCGGCGAGCGGCCCTTCGACCGCGGTACGC
>NZ_JAUZVE010000117.1:0-4556 GCF_031844425.1 Microbacterium sp. ARD31 | reverse complement strand
TGCTCGTGGCCGCATCGTCTACGTCCGCAACGCAGTGAAGGGTGCCTGAACATGGCTGACTCGACTCTCGCGCTCGACGTCGTGAAGGCAGACGGCAAGAAGGCCGGCTCCGTGGAGCTGCCCGCCGCGCTGTTCGACGTCAAGACGAATATCCCCCTCATCCACCAGGTCGTCGTCGCGCAGCTCGCGGCGGCTCGCCAGGGCACCCACTCGACCAAGCGTCGCGGTGAGGTCTCCGGTGCCGGCCGCAAGCCCTTCAAGCAGAAGGGCACGGGTAACGCCCGTCAGGGCTCGATCCGCGCGCCGCACATGACCGGTGGTGGCATCGTCCACGGACCGAAGCCGCGCAACTACTCGCAGCGCACCCCCAAGAAGATGGTCGCCGCCGCCCTCCTGGGCGCGCTCAGCGACCGGGCTCGCGGCGGGCGTCTGCACGTCATCGACTCGTTCGGCATCGAGGGTGCGCCCTCGACGAAGGCTGCTGCCGCGGTTCTGGCTCAGCTCGCGCCGACGAAGAACGTCATGGTCGTCATCACGCGTGATGACGAGCTGAGCGTCAAGAGCGTCCGCAACCTCGCGTACGTCCACGTGCTCACGTTCGACCAGCTCAACGCCTACGACGTGCTCGTCTCCGACGACATCGTCTTCACCAAGGCCGCCTACGACGCGTTCGTCGCTGCGAAGGCCGGCTCCACCGAGGAGGTCTCGGCATGACCGCCGTCAACAAGGACCCGCGCGACATCATCCTGAAGCCGGTCGTCTCCGAGAAGAGCTACGGGCTCATCGACGAGGGCAAGTACACGTTCCTCGTGGACCCGCGCGCCACCAAGACCGAGATCAAGCTCGCCATCGAGAAGATCTTCGGCGTCAAGGTCGCGTCGGTGAACACGCTCAACCGCCCGGGCAAGTCCCGCCGCACCCGTTTCGGCACCGGTAAGCGCAAGGACACCAAGCGCGCCATCGTGAGCCTGAAGTCGGGCACCATCGACATCTTCACGGCCGTCGGCTGACAGCTGGGATAGAGGACTAGAGACATGGCTATTCGCAAGTACAAGCCCACGACCCCCGGTCGTCGCGGTTCGTCGGTCGCCGACTTCGCTGAGATCACGCGGTCGACGCCCGAGAAGTCGCTCCTTCGCCCGCTGGCGAAGACCGGTGGTCGCAACAACCAGGGCCGCATCACGACCCGTCACATCGGTGGTGGCCACAAGCGCCAGTACCGCGTGATCGACTTCCGTCGTAACGACAAGGACGGCATCAACGCCAAGGTCGCTCACATCGAGTACGACCCCAACCGCACCGCGCGCATCGCGCTGCTGCACTACTTCGACGGTGAGAAGCGGTACATCCTCGCCCCGAACAAGCTGTCGCAGGGTGACATCGTCGAGTCGGGTGCCGGCGCCGACATCAAGCCCGGCAACAACCTGCCGCTGCGCAACATCCCCACCGGTACGGTCATCCACGCCATCGAGCTCCGCCCCGGCGGCGGCGCGAAGATGGCGCGCTCGGCCGGTGCGTCCGTCCGCCTCGTGGCGAAGGACGGCCCGTACGCGCAGCTGCGTCTGCCCTCGGGTGAGATCCGCAACGTCGACGCGCGCTGCCGCGCCACCATCGGCGAGGTCGGCAACGCCGAGCAGTCCAACATCAACTGGGGCAAGGCCGGCCGCAACCGTTGGAAGGGCATCCGCCCGACCGTCCGCGGTGTCGCCATGAACCCGGTCGACCACCCGCATGGTGGTGGTGAGGGTAAGACCTCCGGTGGACGTCACCCCGTCACTCCTTGGGGCCAGGCCGAGGGTCGTACCCGGCACCCCAACAAGGAAAGCGACAAGTTGATCGTTCGCCGTCGCAACGCCGGCAAGAAGCGGAAGTAGGAGTAGAGGAAGATGCCTCGCAGCCTTAAGAAGGGCCCCTTCGTCGACGAGCACCTGCTTCGCAAGGTCGTCTCGCAGAACGAAGCCGGTACCAAGAACGTCATCAAGACCTGGTCGCGTCGTTCGATGATCATCCCGGCCATGCTGGGTCACACGATCGCCGTGCACGACGGACGCAAGCACATCCCCGTGTTCGTGTCCGAGACCATGGTCGGTCACAAGCTGGGCGAGTTCGCGCCCACCCGCACCTTCCGCGGCCACGAGAAGGACGACAAGAAGGGCCGTCGCCGCTGACGCGGCGACGCTCTCAGAGAGAGGAAGAGGAGGAGTACAAATGGTGGAATCCATCGCACGCGTGAAGCACATCCGCGTGACCCCTCAGAAGGCTCGTCGTGTCGTCGCGCTCATCAAGGGCAAGCAGGCTCAGGAGGCTCTCGCCATCCTGAAGTTCGCTCCCCAGGGTGCCAGCGAGCCCATCTACAAGCTCGTGGCCGCTGCGGTCGCGAATGCTCGTGTGAAGGCCGACAAGGACAACGAGTTCCTGGACGAGCAGGACCTGTACGTGAAGAACGCGTACGTGGACGAGGGCACGACGCTCAAGCGTTTCCAGCCCCGCGCCCAGGGTCGCGCGTTCCAGATCAAGAAGCGCACCAGCCACATCACGGTCGTGCTCTCGACCCCCGAGGTCGCCGAGTCCGCCCCGGCTGCCCAGACCAAGAAGGCGAGCAAGTAATGGGACAGAAGGTCAACCCGTACGGCTTCCGCCTCGGCATCACCACCGACCACGTGTCGCGTTGGTTCTCGGACTCCACCAAGCCCGGGCAGCGCTACGCCGACTACGTGGCGGAGGACGTCAAGATCCGTCGCCTCCTGACGACGTCGCTCGACCGTGCCGGCGTGAGCAACATCGAGATCGAGCGCACGCGTGACCGCGTCCGCGTCGACATCCACACCGCCCGCCCGGGCATCGTGATCGGCCGCCGCGGCGCCGAGGCCGAGCGCATCCGCGCCGACCTCGAGAAGCTCACCGGCAAGCAGATCCAGCTGAACATCCTCGAGGTGAAGAACCCCGAGGCCGACGCTCAGCTGGTCGCGCAGGGCATCGCCGAGCAGCTCTCCGCCCGTGTGGCCTTCCGCCGCGCGATGCGCAAGGGTCTGCAGGGTGCGCAGCGCGCCGGTGCCAAGGGTGTCCGCATCCAGGTCTCCGGCCGCCTCGGCGGCGCCGAGATGAGCCGTTCGGAGTTCTACCGCGAAGGCCGTGTGCCCCTGCACACCCTCCGCGCGAACATCGACTACGGCTTCTACGAGGCGAAGACCACCTTCGGCCGCATCGGCGTGAAGGTCTGGATCTACAAGGGCGACCTCACCAACAAGGAGCTCGCTCGCGAGCAGGCCAACGCGCCGAAGTCACGTCGTGACGACCGCGGTGGCGACCGTCGTCGTGGCCCCCGCAGCGAGGCCCCCGTCGCAGAAGGAGCGTCTGCCTGATGCTTATTCCCCGCAAGGTCAAGTACCGCAAGCAGCACCACCCGAAGCGTGACGGCGCCGCCACCGGCGGCACGACGGTCAGCTTCGGTGAGTTCGGCATCCAGGCCCTCACGCCCGCTTACGTGACGAACCGTCAGATCGAGTCCGCTCGTATCGCCATGACGCGTCACATCAAGCGTGGCGGAAAGGTGTGGATCAACATCTACCCCGACCGTCCGCTCACCAAGAAGCCGGCCGAAACCCGCATGGGTTCCGGTAAGGGTTCGCCCGAGTGGTGGGTCGCCAACGTCAAGCCGGGTCGCGTCCTCTTCGAGGTCGCGGGCGTCAACGAGCAGCTCGCTCGCGAGGCCCTGACCCGTGCCATCCACAAGCTGCCGCTCAAGGCACGCATCATCAAGCGCGAGGAGGGCGACGCGTAATGGCCGTCGGCACCAAGACGCTCGCCCCGAGCGAGCTGGACACGTTCGAAGACCAGCGCCTCGTGGAGGAGCTGCGCAAGGCCAAGGAAGAGCTGTTCAACCTGCGCTTCCAGTCGGCCACCGGCCAGCTCGAGAGCCACGGCCGCATCCGTGCGGTCAAGCGCGACATCGCGCGGCTCTACACCGTCATCCGCGAGCGGGAGCTCGGCATCCGTGCCACCCCCGCCCCGGTCGAGACGGCCACCAAGGCGAAGAAGAGCAAGGCCAAGAAGGCGGACGAGTCCGCTGAGGCCGCGAAGGAAGAGGCCGAGTGATGGCTGAGAAGAAGGATGCCGCTACGGCGCCCGTGACCACTGGTCACGAGTCGGCCGAGCACGACGTCCGCGACGTCAACGCCCGTGGGTACCGCAAGGCCCGCCGCGGCTACGTCGTCAGCGACAAGATGGACAAGACGATCGTCGTCGAGGTCGAGGACCGCGTGAAGCACCCCCTCTACGGCAAGGTCATCCGCCGCACGTCGAAGGTGAAGGCTCACGACGAGCAGAACACCGCCGGCATCGGCGACCTCGTCCTCATCAACGAGACCCGTCCGCTCAGCGCCACCAAGCGCTGGCGCCTGGTCGAGATTCTCGAGAAGGCGAAGTAAGCAATGATCCAGAACGAGTCTCGCCTCAAGGTCGCCGACAACACCGGCGCCAAGGAGCTCCTCACGATCCGCGTCCTCGGTGGTTCCAACCGCCGTTACGCCGGTGTCGGGGATGTCATCGTGGCGACC
>NZ_JAUZVE010000116.1:0-4632 GCF_031844425.1 Microbacterium sp. ARD31 | reverse complement strand
CTCTTTATCGATAATGCACAGTGAGCCGAGCCTGATTTCCGGCGCGACGACGAGAGGCGCCCCAGCATAAAAGCGGATGAACGGCTCCCCGGTCACCAGAGGGTTCAAGGCGAAGTCTGCATGAGAGCGCGCATCAGGCACCACGAACACGCTGTCGTGCAGGATCGTATAGTTACAAAACGCCTGCTCTCGCGGCGTGCCGGGAACGTCCAGGCCGCACCTGGCCTTGAACCACTGCCGGTCCTCATCAAGGAGTGAGATGAGTGCGATCGGAACATCGAAGAGCGTCTGAGCCAGCTGAGCGATGCGCTCGAAGGCCGGATCAGGCGGTGTGTCGAGCAGCTGGAGACGGTGGAGCGCTGCAAGTCGCCGGCTCTCGTGCTGCCTTGGCGGTATGGGCGATGTAAGTGCCGTCTTGATCATAGCCTGCACAGCCGGTTCGCCTTGATGGGTGGCTCTGCGTTAAAGCCGCTGCTCGAAACGGAGAATGGGTACGATCAGGCGCGGGAACGACCCCCGTAAGCAGCCCTCGCAGCAGCACATGGCGCTGGCCGAACCGCAAGATCAGTCGAGCAATTCATGCCCATGTGCGCATAGCTAGTCGCGCCACGAAGGTTGGGACGATGAGTGCGGCGCTCCGAAACTACCATGCCCGGATGCAAAGGGTGCTGGATCACATCGATCGGCATCTCGACGACGATCTGGACCTGGAAACGGTTAGCGCCATCGCCGCGTTCTCAAAGTTCCACTGTGTAGGGCGGTGACAAAACCATCCACTGGAGCGTCGGCGGCGTGCTGATGCGGGCGGCGTAAAAGTCGGCCAGTTTGAGAGGCTTCTCTTTCGGGAGGGGCCCAGGATGTTTGCCGTGGAAGTCTACGCGGCCGTTCGGCAGTTTGTTTTCATCGACGGCCACTCTCGTCGTGAGGCAGCCCGGGTATTTGGGCTCAATCGCGAGACGATTGCCAAGATGTGCCGGTTCTCGCTGCCGCCGGGCTACACGCGCTCGAAGCCGATCGAGAAGCCGAAGCTGGGGCCGCTGCTGCCGGTGATCGATGCGATCCTGGAGGCGGACCGGATCGCACCCGTCAAGCAGCGTCACACGGCCAAGCGGATTTTCGAGCGTCTGCGCGACGAGCACGGCTATGGCGGCGGCTACACGGTGGTGAAGGACCACGTCCGGATCGCACGCGCGAGCGGGAGGGAGACCTTCGTGCCGTTGGCGCACCCACCCGGCCACGCGCAGGTCGACTTCGGCGAAGCGATCGCCACCATCGGCGGCGTGCGCCGGAAGATCCACTTCTTCTGCATGGACCTGCCGCATTCCGACGCCTGCTTCGTGAAGGCGTATCCGCGGGAGACCACCGAGGCGTTCCTCGACGGGCACGTCGCCGCCTTCGATTTCTTCGCCGGCGTGCCGCTGTCGATTCTCTACGACAACACCAGGATCGCGGTGGCCAAGATCTGCGGCGGAGGCCAGCGCGAACGTACCCGTGCCTTCACCGAGCTGGTTAGCCACTACCTGTTCCGAGATCGCTTCGGACGTCCCGGCAGGGGCAACGACAAGGGCAAGGTCGAGGGGCTGGTCAAGTACGCCCGATCCAACTTCATGACCCCGGCCCCGGAGGCGGCCTCCTTCGAGGCGCTGAACGCGGATCTGGAGCGCCGCTGCCGGACCCGGCAGGATGAGCGGGCCGGACAGCATGCCGAGAGCATCGGCACGCGCTTGGTCGCCGATCGTGCCGTCCTGCGTGCCCTGCCGGCGGTCCCGCTGGAGCCGTGCGAGAAGCGGGGTGGGCGGGTCTCCTCGACCGCGCTGGTTCGCTACCGCTGCAACGACTACTCGGTGCCGACCGCCTACGGCTTCCGGGACGTGCTGGTGAAGGGCTTCGTCGAGGAGGTCGTGATCCTATGCGGCGGCATCGAGATCGCGCGGCATGAGCGCAGCTACGGCACCGGCGTGTTCGTGTCCGACCCGCTGCATTACCTCGCGCTGATCGAGATCAAACCGAACGCTCTCGACCAGGCGGCCGCGCTCCAGGGCTGGGATCTGCCCGAGGCGTTCCAGCACCTACGCCACCTCCTGGAGGCGCGCATGGGTAACCGCGGCAAGCGGGAGTTCATCCAGGTGCTGCGCCTGATGGAGGCGATGCCCAAGGACGTCGTGGCCTCGTCCGTCACCGACGCGATCCGCCTCGGTGCGATCGGCTTCGACGCGGTCAAGCTGATCGCGCTGGCCCGGCTCGAACGACGACCGCCCCGGCTCGACCTGGCGGCCTACCCCCATCTGCCGAGGATGACGGTGAGGACGACCGCGGCCGCCGACTACACGGTGTTGGTGCCGGAGGTGGCAGCATGAGCGCGGCACGTGACGAGACGATGCCGGGCGGCACCACCGGCGGCACGCCGGGGATCCTGCTCGCCCACCACCTCAAGCAGCTGAAGCTGCCCACGGTGCTGCGCGAGTACGACAAGGTCGCCCGGGAGTGCGCCCAGGGCGGCATCGACCACCCGCGCTACCTGCTGCGGCTCGTCGAGCTGGAACTGATCGATCGCGAACGGCGCATGGTCGAACGCCGGATCCGGTCGGCACGCTTCCCGGCGGTGAAGAGCCTCGACACCTTCGACTTCACCGCGATCCCGAGCCTGAACAAGATGCTCGTGCTGGAGCTGGCGCGCTGCGGCTACATCCTTGGCCGAGAGAACGTCATCGCACTCGGCAACTCCGGCACCGGCAAGACCCACATCGCCTTGGCTCTCGGCCTGGCAGCTTGCCAGAAGGGCTTCTCGGTCGCGTTCACCACCGCGGCCTCTCTGGTCAACCAGCTCCTGGAGGCACGCGACGAGCGCCGCCTGCTCCGGCTGCAGCGCGAACTGGCTTCGGTGAAGCTGCTGATCGTCGACGAACTCGGCTACGTGCCGCTGTCGGCCACAGGAGCCGAGTTGCTGTTCGAGACCTTCTCGCAACGCTACGAGCGCGGCTCGACCGTGGTGACCTCGAACCTGCCGTTCGAGGATTGGACCTCGGTCCTGGGCTCGGAGCGGCTCACCGGCGCGCTGCTCGATCGGCTGACCCACCACGTCAGCATCCTCAGCCTGAACGGCGACAGCTACCGCCTCAAGGCCTCCCGCAGCCGACGCGGCTGCGGCGATGGCAGGGCGGAGCAAAACCAGGCCACCATCGATCCCCACGATCCCGAGACGGGCGAGATCCTGCCGGCTTGAGCCTCAGGATCGGCGACGAACGATGAAGGGGCCCGATCGGGCCCCTTCATCGTTCAAGCTGCCGGCCGCCACTGGCCTGGTTTTACTCCGCCACAGCGGCCTGGAATTGGTCCGCCCTTTACACCCTTTCGACCAGCGAACTGATGCACCCTCCAGCGTAAGCCGGTCTACGAGGGATTCCCCCATGATCGGGTCGTCCTCGACAAGCGCGATGGAGCGTCCTTCAAGCGACATTCGCCAGCCTTTCGATCTCAAGACTGCGACATGGGACAGTGACGCGGATCGAGGTCCCAACTGGAAAGCGGGGCTCCGAGACGATGGTCCCGCCTAGCTCGCCGATTAACCGGCGGACCATCAACAGCCCGAGGCCGTTGCCCCCGCCGCCGGAACCGACGCAGCGCTCTCGACGCCCACTAAGAAGGTCGTGACCGTCGGCGTCCATCCCTCCTCCCGTATCCTCCACGGTGACGACGAGCAGTCCGTCGTCGACGGCCCTGGCCGTCAGCGTGACCTCGCCGTCGGCAGGGGTGGCCTGTGCGGCATTGAGAAGAAGGTTCAGGACGACTTGGCGCATCGCCACGGCGGGGACGGCAACGGGGCTCCGGACGGCATTGTCCCACGTGAGGATCAGGCCCCTCCTTCGGATCTCAGGCCCAATCAAGAGTTGAAGGTCGTTGAGGTCCTCGGGTCCAAGTTCGCGCTGGTCTCGGTCGGCCCGGTGCGTGACGAGCGTCGCCCGAACCACGTCGCGAATGCCCTTGAGGCCCCGCTCCACTAGGTCGAGGCTGCGACGGCGTACGTCCGGGCGCTCGCCGTGAGCCTTTAGGGTGTCGATGGCGTTGAAGAGGCCGCCGAGGGGATTGTTGATCTCGTGCGCCATCCCCGAGGCGAGGCGACCGAGGCTCGCGAGGCGCTCTTCCTCCGCAAGAGTTCGCGATAGGGTCTCCCGGTCGCGGACTGCCTCGGCCATCCGGTTGAATGCCGCGTATAGGGCCGCACCCTCGGGGCCTGCGCGACGCGTCTCCTCCTCGGGTACCGGCATAATGCCGGCGCCGCCCTCGTCCTGGAGGTGACGCGCCAGGGTTCGGAGCGGCCGCATCATTCGACGCACCGTGAACCAAGCCATGGCCGCCAGGGCCAGGGTAATGGCGAGGTTGGTCGCGAGCAGGGTCCACTGGACCGACCGTCGCTCTGACAGAAGCGGGGCGAGATCGAAGCTGGCATAGATCGAGCCTATGCCATGGCCGCCCGAAGAAAGGTCTCGCCTGGCGAGCGCTCGGGCTCCGTCGGTGCGTACAGCAAGATCCCGTGCCTGCCGGGCCTGTGCCGGAAATGTCGCCGGAACGGTCGACCAAGATGGGTAGGCACGCGGATCGGAGGAGGCGAGGACGTTGCCGTTCGGCGTGGCG
>NZ_JAUZVE010000115.1:0-5730 GCF_031844425.1 Microbacterium sp. ARD31 | reverse complement strand
CCTAAAATCCTGCATAGCTCTGATCGTGGTCGATGTGTCATCGACTTCCACGAAGCCCTCATCGTCTGCCGCCGTCGTGGTCGTGATGCGAATGTCGCTGTCAGAGTTTCGCTTTCCCGTGACCTTGCGGCCATCGCTTGCCGTTCCCGTCCCGACTTATTGCCAAGACATGCGCATCTCCTATCGAGGGGCAGGGGCCATAAGGCAGAGCCGCCAGCCGATCAGCAGGCATTTTCAGCACTTTAGCATCGTCCTGCTGTAGCATTACGCTGCTCGGGATAACCGCTGAGCACCGATCCTCTGGGCTTTGCTCATGCATTCACGGGAGCAAAGACAATTGTCCCATAACCAATTTACGGCCTTGAGCCGAGTGCTAGCATCGGCTCTTCGCAGACATTCCGGAGAACGAACGATGGGACGGTTGCTGATTGCCAGCATCATGGCGCTCATGAGCGTGCCGGCCGTAGCTGGCCAGATCCTGATCGATCCGAACGCGTGTTCGATTTTCGACAAGACCTGCTCAAATGGGCCGAAGCCGTCGGGGAGCACCACGGCGCCCGCTCCGCAGCCCCGTGATAGCCAAATCCGCCGGACCGATCCCTACACTGGGCCAGAGAGCGGCATCTCTCTCCCCTCCGGCGATCGAGGCCGCGGCCACAACGGCATCACAGGCACTAACGCGAGGTAGGGCGACTGAGGTTAGAACCAGCAATCTCACCGCCGCCATACTACCATCCTCTAAGCGATGAGATTGACGCTATGTATATCTGTAGCACTACAGCATGATAACGCTTTGACACTGCAATGCTGCTTTAAACTTGCGATAACGGTCATTCTCGAAAGTTTCGAGCGGGGTAGGTTGGGTTCGCGGGAGCGTTCCGGCGGTCCGAACTGGTGGCGCTTGATGTCGAGGATCTCACCGAACACCCGGACGGTCTGCGCGTGCGCATCAATCGGTCCAAGACGGACCAAGAGGGCGAAGGAACCGAAATCGCGATCCCGCATGGACGATACATTCAGCCGGTCCGGCTTGTGCGCGAGTGGCTGGATGCGGCCGGCATCAAGGAAGGGCCGGTGTTCCGCCCGATTACCAAGGGCGACCGTCTCCTGACATCGTATGGGTACGTCCACCGTTTGACGACGGCGGGCTTGGCCAAGATCCTGAAAGGATACTTCAGGGCCGCGGGGCTGGATGAAGCGCAGTTCGGCGCTCACAGTCTTCGGTCAGGCTACATCACCAGCGCGGCCGAGCGCGGTGCCGATCTCGCCCGCATTATGGACCAGAGCCGGCACAAGGACCCTAAAACCGTTCTGGGCTACATCCGGCGGGCGAACGCCTTCAAGGATCACAGCGGGAGCGGGTTCCTGTAGGGGCAGTTCGGGGCAGGCTCAGAGAAGCGCCGAAAGGCTCTCAATGATCCTATCGCGCTCGACCTTCGCGATGGTGCGCACGTTCGGCAGATGCTCGACAAGCTGCGCGATCACGTCCCTGCTGAGCTGCCCGAGATGGTTGCCCGGATCGTCCAGAGCACTCTCAATCGAATAGTCATCGTACTCGATGACGCCTCGCAGCTCTAGGAAGCTGTCGTGGTCCAGGCAGTGCTCATTGCCGGTATGCGGCAGTGGGAAGTGCGGCTTCCAAAATGCGTTGGTGTTGATGCGCAGGAACCATCCCTCTGCGACCAGCACGCAGAGGAACCGTTTCATCTTATGCGGGTCGGTGGTGCCGTCATAGATGCGGATGACATCGCCGACGTTGAGCGGAACCGACATCAGAGGCGCAGACGCGGTCCGGTTTCTTCCAGATCAGCGATTACCTCAGGGTTCGACATCTCCCCTTCGAGGAAGTCGGCGTAGCTCATGGTCTGTCGACCAGCCAATTCCGCATTCCGATAGGCTGGATGGCGATGCGACTCGTCCGTGCGCTCCTTGAAGTCGAGGTGAGCATAGCGCTCCCAGGCCGCTTCAAGAGCGTCCACATCCGTCTCTGACAGCCGATCCAGGTCGGGCGCCCGATGCGGATAGACACAATAGCTGTTCTGGACCTCAAACGGGAGATCCGTGCTCGCTGTCTTCAGTTCCTCCAGCGCCAACGGATCGCGCTTGAGGATGTCGTAGGTCATTTGCGCCACCGGCCCATATTGCAGAGCGTTGTAGCGATCACCCACGATGGGTCGGCCCCATTCGTTGAGGTGGTCCTTATCTGCAAAAAAGAGCAGCTTGAGGATCGAGTGAAAATCGATGCCCGGCCGCTTGTTGGCGAACCACACAATGACCTCAAGGGCCTTGCGAGGGTTCGTCTGAAACCGAATGGCCATGTTGTCCACGCTGAGCGCCACGTGGGGCGCGATGGATCATGCTGGTTACATCATATAGCGCAGCCGTCCAAATTTCCCATCAGGCACGATAGCGCAGACTCGATGCGGAGCGCCTACAGATGCAGGGACCTGACACCGAAACCGCGGCTCGCGTCATCGCTGAGAACGTCGTCTCAGCCTTCGAGCGCGAGCGCGAGGGGGCGGGCGGCTTCGTCGGCACAGGCCGCGACATGGCTCTAGCCGGCCTGATGCGCGAGCTGTTGGGCGTCATGCCGACCGATGACAGCGACGTGCTCGCGGCGTCCTGCAACCGGTTTTTGGATAGGCTCGCGACCATGAGCATGCCCGGCCCACGAGTTGAAGCCGTCGACCCTGATGACGGCTCCGTAAAGATGAGGTCGGCCTAGGGCCTGTTGTCACTTGAGCCAATCGAGCGTTGCGGCGAGGCAGAGGACACCGGTGAAGCTGACGGCGGTCTTCTCGTAGCGCGTGGCGACGGCGCGCCACTCCTTGAGGCGAGCCCATAGCCGCTCGACGATGTTGCGGTTGTTGTAGACCCAATCCGGGCAAGCGAGCTGCTCCTCGTTGCGCTTGGTCGGGATCGCGGGGCGTGCGCCAGCGGTCCAGATGTGCTCGCGGAAGCCGTGGCTGGAATAGCCGCGGTCGCCCACGACCCACTTGGGCACACCGGGCAATCGGTCGAGGAGCGGAATGGCATGGGGCAGTTCGTGGTCCTGCCCCGGAGCGATGCGGAAGGTGACGGCGCGGCCTCTCCCGTCGGCGATCACACAGGCCTTGGTGCCATAGCCGCCACGAGAGCGGCCAAGTGCTTCACGAGCATCTCGCTCGGCCGCAGATCCCCCCTTTTTGCGGCGCCCGCCGCCTTCTGGTGAGCCCGCACGTTGCTGCCGTCGAGAAAGACCATGCCCAGCGCGACGCCGCGCTCCTGCACGCGATCGAGCAACCGCTCCCACACCCCGGCGCGTGCCCAGCGGATGAAGACCTGTGCCGCCTGCCACCAGGGACCCAACTCCTCGGGGATGGCGCGCCACTTCGCCCCGTTCTGATGGCGCCAGAGGATCGCAGAGATCGTGCGCCGAAGCTCCTTGGGCGGTGTCTTGGCCTTCGGGCGACAGGCCTCGATCAACGGCTCCAACTCACCCCACTGCGCATCTGACAGCATCACGTCTCCTCATTTGAAAACAAGGAAACGCCAGAATTTGCAATCTGTTCAGGTGACAACAGGCCCTAGGAATAAGCGAGACGCGGCATGGCCGGAATACCCTCCCCTATCCAACCGGAATTCCTGGTTTTCAGAGTTTCAGGATTTCCTCATCTGCGGTGTTCATGAGGTCCGGATATTGGGGGTTCAGGGTAGCATCGTGCGCCGAGGACGACCGAATTTCCCAGGCTAGGAAACTTGCCGGCCCATCCTCGACACAGGGGCAATTAGAAGGGCCCCTAGCGTTTCCGTTAGGGGCCGATTTCTCACTTAGTACGCCGAAGGCAGTGGCTGTCGGCCGGTCCACATGGCCAGCAGGCACATCGGCTGCCCATTTTGGACGGAGTGACCTTGCCCCCTGTTTGCCCCCGTTCATAACCAGAGTCCGTTCTGGTTCTGGTCCTGTCGGGACCGGGTTGCAAACGCGTTCGGGGTGAGCCCGCCGAGGCTCGTGTGGGGGCGGCAGGTGTTATAGTCGACCCGCCACGCCTCGATGATGGTCCGGGCCGCCGGCAGGCTCCGGAACAGATGCTCGTTCAGGCACTCGTCGCGCAAGCGCCCGTTCAAGCTCTCGACAAAACCGTTCTGCTGCGGCTTGCCGGGCGCGATGTAATGCCACTCGACCGCACGCTCCTCCTGCCAGCGCAGGATGGCGTGCGAGGTCAGCTCGGTGCCGTTGTCCGAGACGATCATCAGCGGCTTGCCCCGGCCCTTGATGATCCGGTCGAGTTCACGCGTGACCCGCCGCCCGGACAGCGACGTGTCGACCACCAGCGCCAGGCACTCCCGCGTGCAGTCATCGACCACGACGAGGATGCGGAAGCGCCGCCCGTCGTCGAGCGTGTCGGAGACGAAGTCGAGGCTCCAGCGCTGGTTCGGCTCCTGCGGCACCGCGGCGGGCGCTCGCGTGCCAAGTGCTCGCTTGCGACCTCCGCGCTTGCGCACCGACAGCCGCTCCTCTCGGTAGAGCCGGAAGAGCTTCTTGTGGTTGAGAGCGAGGCCCTCCCGCCGCAGTAGGATGAGCAGGCGCCGGTAGCCGAACCGGCGGCGCTCGCCGGCCAGGCCGCGCAGGCGCACCCGCACAGCCGCGTCGTCACCACGGGTCGAGGCGTAGCGGTACGTCTTCGGCTCAAGGCCGATCAGCCCGCAGGCACGACGCTGCGAATAACCTTTCTCCTCGATGGCCCAGCTCACGGCCGTTCTCCGTGCGCCGGGCGTCAGAAGTTTTTTCCCAGCGCCTCACGCAGCGTGGCCACGTCGAGCATCGCCTCGGCCAGGAGCTTCTTGAGCTTGCGGTTCTCCTCATCGAGCGCCTTCAGACGCCGCGCGTCCGAGACCTCCATGCCGCCGAAGCGCGAGCGCCACGTGTAGAACGTCGCGTCGCTGATGCCGTGGCGGCGACAGATCTCAGCCACCGGCAGCCCGGCCTGCTGCTCCTTCAGGATGCCGATGATCTGCTCTTCGCTGAATCGGCTCTTCTTCATCGTCCGTCTCCTGCTCGACGGACCCTAGCTTCAGAATGAGGGCAGGCCAGGGGGCAAGGTCATGATCGCTCGTTCGAAGGCTTTTTTTGAAATGCGGCCTTCCTGCCACTTCCACTAAGTCCTGCGGGTAGCGGAACTGAGCGTAATACGCTGAGCTGCCTTTTCTACGTAAAAGGCCGGGAGGATTCGCCACGTCGGTCACGTCCGATGTATACCACTTCCGTGGACCACCGCGAAGCGTAACCCGTTGACCTTCCTGTAAGTGCCTATGCCACCAACTCACTAGAGGAAGTTGGTGGGCCGCGTCCGATAGTGATGATCACTACGTTTTCGCTATAGCACTATGAAATCGCTCGCCGCCCCATGTTGCGCGCGAGATCGAACGAATTGCGCAGCGTGTGGCTTTGATTGTATGGGGACCACCTCAAGTCGGACGACGCGAAATTCAACATGACTTTCGTATTTTCGATATGGCATTTCGCGTTCGCGGTTGCTGGCGTGCGAGGGTACGTGCTTTCCCATGCAGCCATGACTTTTCAAACCGCGACGCAATGCATGTTCGGACGCAGCGCGGCTTCGGCGATCGCGGCCGCGTCAGCGGCATCATTCTTCTGCCGCTTCACAAAGGGCTTCACGTAGATCGGCGGAACCAGCCGCACGTGGCGTCCAAGGCCTTGAGCGACGCGGCCCCAATAATGGCTCGTTG
>NZ_JAUZVE010000114.1:0-6127 GCF_031844425.1 Microbacterium sp. ARD31 | reverse complement strand
CGACGGGCGCCCACCGTGAGGGGCGCGCCCTTCTTCGTTTGGGCGCTGGTCCGGCGCTGAGCGGTGCGCCGGCTCAGTCGAGGATGCGGCAGTGCGTGGTCAGCTCGCCGATCCCGTCGATGCCCACGGTGACGGTCGACCGGTCGCGCAGGAACACCTGCGGATCACGGGAGTAGCCGGCGCCGCCCGGACTCCCGGTGGAAATGAGGGTGCCCGGCAGCAGAGTCGCCGATCGTGACAGGTGCGAGATGAGCGTCGACACCGGGCGCACCATCTGGGCGGTCGAGGCGTCCTGCAGCGTCCGTCCGTCCAGGACCGTCCAGATGTGCAGGTCCTGCGGGTCGGCCACCTCGTCGGCGGTGACGACGAACGGGCCCGTGGGGGTGAACCCGTCGAACGACTTGCAGCGCGACCACTGCGCCTCGGAGTACTGGATGTCACGGGCGGTGATGTCGTTGACGACGGTGTAGCCCCACACATGGTCCAGGGCGTCCTCGGGGGCGACGTCTTTCGCGGGGCGGCCGATGATCACCCCGAGCTCGGCCTCGTAGTCCACCGACTCGCTGAGGCTTCGCGGCCACGTGGTGGTGGCGTCGTGGCCGGTGAGGGAATTGGGCCACAGGACGAACACGGTGGGGGTGCTGTCGGTCTTGAGGCCCAGCTCGCTCGAATGCGCGGCGTAGTTCAGGCCGATCGCGAGGATCACAGGCGGGGTGAGCACCGCCGACGCGAACCTCTGGCCGGCCAGCGGATGCCGCCGCGCCCCGTTCCCGGCGGCGTCGCGCACGCGGGCGAGCAGGTCATCGCCGCCCTCGATGAGCTCTTCCAAGCGGCGGGGTGCCCCGTCGAAGAGTTCATCGACCAGCACGATGTCGTCGCCGTCCACCACCGCCAGTCGAGGGTCGGAGGCACCCTGCGGAAGAACGTGGGCGAAGCGCATCACTCCACGCTACCGGGGCGAGGCGCGCCGGGCCGCGCGTGTTGCGCACCCATAGGCTGACTTCATGACGAATCCCGACGCCGCGGGCAGGTCGCGCCCGTCGCTCGTTCCACCCGCCTTCCCGTCGCCTCTCGCGCAGAACGGGCCCGGCCACGGTGCCTCGATCGCGCCGCCTGCCCCCGCCACGCCCCACGTCACCGTACCCGGGGGTGCGGCGCCGGCCCGCGCAGGACGGGCGGCGCCGATCTGGCTGTTCGGGCTGCTGCTGCTCCTGCTGGTCGGCCTGGTCGCCTACTTCCTCAACGCCATCGGCCCCGGAGCCTCCATCGTCGGGATGATCCTCGCGCTGCTCCCGCTGGCGGGCGTCGTCCTGGCGATCCGCATCATCGATCGCTGGGAGCCCGAGCCGCGTGGCCTGCTCATCTTCGCCGTGGCCTGGGGCGCGATCGCCGCGGTCGGCATCGCCCTGGGGGTCGACCTCCTCCTGGCTGTCGTCTTCGGTGCGCAGTCGTCGCCGGCCGCCGACGCCCTGTCGGCCGTGGTCCAGGCGCCGATCGTCGAAGAGGTCGCCAAGGGGCTCGGCGTGTACATCATCTTCATGTCGGCGCGTCGTGCGTTCGACGGGCCGGTCGACGGCGTGGTCTACGGGGCACTCGTCGGCGCCGGGTTCGCGTTCACCGAGAACATCCAGTACTTCGCGATCAGCTTCATCGAGGGCGGGGTCGCGGACGCCTCCGCCACCTTCTTCGTCCGCGGCATCCTCTCGCCGTTCGCCCACGTGATGTTCACCAGCATCATCGGCTTCGCCCTCGGCCTCGCCGCCCGCCGGGGAGCGACCCCCGCGCAGGCGTTCGGACCGTGGCTGGCGGGCCTCGCGGGCGCCATCGCGCTGCACGCGTTCTGGAACGGCTCCGCGGTGTTCGGCGACTTCTTCGCTCTCTACCTCATGCTGCAGGTGCCGCTGTTCGTCCTGTTCATCCTCGGGATCCTGGCGCTGCGGCGTGAGGAGTCCCGGCTCACGCGCTCCCGCTTGGGCGAATACGCGGCGGCGGGCTGGTTCACCCCGCAGGAGGTGGACATGCTCGCCACCGGCGCAGGCCGTCGCTCGGCCCTGGCATGGGCGCGCACCCTGCGCGGCGATCGGCGACCCCTGATGCGCGAGTTCATCGCCGACGCCACCGCCCTGGCCGCGGCACGGCAGCGAGCGATCAGCGGCCGCGACCCCCACGCCGCACACGAGGAAGCAGCGCTGCTGACGCGCACCGCCGCTGCCCGGCAGCAGTTGTTCGCTCCGTGAGCGGGGCCCTTGACACCTCGGGGGCGGCCTGGGCATGCTTGTCGTAGACCAACTCAGCGCTCGGGAGACCTGCAGGCAACGCCGCGGCACCGGGCGCTGAGTCTTGGATGCCCCGCCGTGCGGGACGTGCTTGGATGGACGCATGAGTGACAACACCAAGCCCGAGATCGACGCCCCCACCGGCCCCGCGCCGTCGGAGCTCGTCGTCCGCGACATCACCGTCGGAGACGGCGCCGAGGCCAAGGCCGGCGACACCGTGACGGTCCACTACGTCGGCGTCGAGTACACGTCCGGCGAGGAGTTCGACTCCTCGTGGAACCGTGGCGAGAGCATCCAGTTCCCCTTGCGCGGCCTCATCCAGGGATGGCAGGACGGCATTCCCGGCATGAAGGTCGGCGGCCGTCGCGAACTGGTCATCCCGCCGCACCTGGCCTACGGTCCCGCGGGCGGCCACTTCCTCGGCGGCAAGACCCTGATCTTCATCATCGACCTCCTCGCCGTCGGCTGACGAGCCCAGACGTCGCGAACGGATGCCGCCCCCGCACGCCGGGGGCGGCATCCGTTCCTCTTTTTTACATTCATGGGAATAGACTTCCTCGGGCTGCGTTGACACCCCTCGTACCCGTCGCGCTGCGACCACACCGACACGAAGGACGACCATGACCGACACGACCACGATCGACGTTCCCGGCTACAAGGCGGGCACCTGGGTGCTCGACCCCTCGCACAGCGAGGTGACCTTCAGCGTCCGGCACATGATGATCTCGAAGGTGCGCGGCACCTTCGGCGTCAAGAGCGCCACCATCATCGCCCCCGAGAACCCGCTCGAAGCCAAGGTCGAGGCGAACGTCGACGTCGCCTCGGTCGACACCAAGGACGAGGGCCGCGACAACCACCTGCGTTCCGGCGACTTCTTCGACGCCGAGAACCACCCGACGATGACGTTCGTCTCGACCGGTGCGCGCGTGGCGGACGGGGACTTCCTCGTCGACGGCGACCTCACGATCCGCGGGATCACCAAGCCCGTCACCTTCGAGGTCGAGTTCGGCGGCTTCGGCACCGACCCGTGGGGCAACTACAAGGCCGGCGCGACGGCCAAGACGGTCGTCAACCGCGAGGACTTCGGACTGACGTGGAACGCCGCGCTCGAGACCGGCGGCGTGCTCGTCGGCAAGGACGTCACCATCACGCTCGACCTGCAGGGCGCCCTGCAGGCCTGAGCCATCCCGAAGGCGGATGCCGCCCGGCCGTGTGCCGGACCGGCATCCGCCTTCGTCACGTCCGGGGCGATCGGCGCCGACGCAGGCGGTTCTGCGCCAGCAGGATCCCGATCAGCACCACCAGCCCGCCGACGGGCTCGTTCCAGCTCAGCGTCTCGCCGAGCACGAGCGCTCCGAGCGCCACGCCCACCAGCGGGGTCAGGTACGTCACCGTCGAGGCCCGCGTCGGTCCCCACGCGCGCACGGTGTTCTGGTTCCAGATGTAGGCCACTCCGGTGCCGAGGCAGCCGAGCAGGAGCACCGCGGCCACGATCCACGGATCCAGCCGCACGGGCTGGAGCGCGATCACCGGGGCGAGGAGGGTCATGATGGCCGCGGCGATACCGATGTTGAGGAACGAGAACATCGTGGCGCTCATGCCCGTGTCCGCCACGAAACGGCGCATGTAGGCGAGGCTGAAGCCGTAGCACGCCGTCGCTCCGAGGATGGCGATCTGGGCGACGACGCCCTCGCTCAGGTCGAGACCTGCCCACGGGCCGATGATGACGATCACGCCGGAGATGCCCAGCACGATGCCTCCGAGTTGGCCGGCCCCGAGACGCTCGACCCGCAGGACCAATCCGGCCATGACGGCGGTCATGAGGGGCGTCGTGGCGTTGTAGATGCTCGCCAGACCCGACGTGACGTATTGCTGCGCCCACGAGAAGAGCAGGAACGGCACGACGCAGAAGGTCACCGCGAGCACGGTCATGTGGCCCCACACGCGCCCCGAGCGGGGGAGTGCCTCGCGCCGCAGGAGGACGAAGACCGCGAGCGCGAGCGCGCCCAGCGCCAGACGCGACCATGCGACCTGCGCGGGGGCGAGACCCGTGAGCGCGACCTTCATGAACAGGAAGCTGGATCCCCACACGATCCCGGCGAGGGCGAACTGCACCGCGACCCAGGGGGTCGAGGGCGGGCTCGCGGACGCCACGACGGGGGGTGCGGAGGTGGTCACGCGAGGACTCTAGTCCCGGGCGGCGACCTCGCACCGGGCACCGGAACGCGACGTCCGAAATCCGTTCATGGGCGACGGTCCGGCTACGGTGACGGGTGGTCGGCGTCGTACGCGCGGAAGCGGGGGTTCGCCCGCACCAGCAGCGCCACGATCGCGATGATCGCCATGCCGCCCAGCAGGGGCGGGAACCACAGCGCCGTGAGAGTGGCCAGCGTCCCCGCGTACAGGGCGCCCACCCGGGGACCTCCGGCGACCACGACGATGAAGACCCCCTGCAGCCGGCCCCGTATCGCGTCCGGCACGGCCGCCTGGACCATGGTGTTGCGGAAGATCGAGCTGACGTTGTCGGCCGCGCCGGCGATCGCCATGGCCACGCACGCGACGGCGATCAGCACGAGGTTGGGGGAGTCCGCGTCGACGATCGCGGGGGCGAACCAGCCGAGGGCCCCGGCGGCCAGCACGATGCCGAGCAGTCCGATGGCGCCGCCGTAGACGAGGATCGCCCTCTCGATCCCGAGGCCCTGCCGGCGGACGCGGCCCACCGGCCCCGAGAACAGGCTCGACAGCAGGGCCCCGGCGGCGATCGCGGCCGTCAGCGCGCCCGTGGTGATCGGACCACCGCCCAGCAGGACGGCGCCGATCGCGGGGAACAGGGCGAGCGGCTGCCCGAAGGTCATGGCGATGATGTCGAGCCCGAACTGCAGCCGGATGTTGGGAGCGCGTCGCAGGAAGCGCCAGCCGTCGCGCAGCGACTCCCAGCCGGGCCGCACGACCGTGCCCTCGGGGCGCAGCGCGGGCAGCGTCCACAATCCGAGGAACATCGCCGACATCAGCACCACGTCGAGCGTGTAGGTCCACGCATACCCGGTGAAGGCGACGAGAACGCCCGCGAGTGCGGGCCCCACCATGACCATGATCCCCACGGTGATCCCGTTGAGGGCGGATGCCGCAGGCAGCAGTTCGCGAGGGATCAGGCGCGGGACGATGGCCTGCCGGGTGGCCATGACGATCGAGTTCGCGGCGGCGTTGACGACGCTCAGGGCGTACAGCCAGCCCACCGTCTCCCCCTGGGTCCAGGCGAGGACGGCGAGCAGGACCGTCGAACCGAAGGTGATGGCCGCGGCCACGAGCGCGACGATCCGACGATCGAACGCATCCGCCAGCATGCCCCCGTAGATGCCGGCAACCACCATGGGCAGCAGGCCGGCGACCGCGATCATCGCCACGGCGAAGGTGGACCCGGTCAGGTCGTACACGTGCAGCATCACCGCGACGATCGTGAGCTGGCCGCCGAGCCCGGCCAGCGTCGAGCCGATCCACATGCGGGTGAAGGCGGGGCTGGCCGCGAACGGGCGCAGATCGATCAGGTGGTCTCGGCGCAGACGCGGGAGCCGGGGCGTTCCGGCCGACCGCGTCACCGGTCCACCGGGGCAGGGTGCGGCATCCTCCGACCCTATCGCCGGTCGGCGAGGGCGGATTCGTGCGGGCACGGGGTGCCTGGTAGACTCACCAGGTTGCCGTTCGATCGGCCGCGGATAAAGAGAGCTCGCGCATCAGGCGGCGGGCGCCGCGCAATGAGCAGAAAGGGGATCCCATCTATGCCACTCGAATCTGACGCTAAGAAGGCGATCATCGAAGAGTACGCGACGCACCCCGGTGACACCGGATCCCCC
>NZ_JAUZVE010000113.1:0-6225 GCF_031844425.1 Microbacterium sp. ARD31 | reverse complement strand
CCCAGCGGTCGTCCGTCATGTCGATGCCGCCGCAGAAAGCGAGCGCGTCGTCGATCACCACGATCTTCTGGTGATGCGAGGCTCCGGGCGGGTGGGCACTGTCGAGCCGGAACTGGAAGCCGCGGGCCCGCATCGAGTTCAGAAGGTAGAGCGGCGTCGTGCCGCGCGCCAGCGTGCCGAGGACCCCTAAATTCCACTGCAGCACGCGGATGCTCAGCTCCGGCCGGCGCCGGCCGAGTTCGGACAGGAACGGGCCGAGTTCCTCCGGCAGGCCCGGCAGCGGGTGGTCGGGGTCGAGCTTGATGCGGGTGTCGAACTCCCAGCCGATGAACAAAACCGCGTGGCGGGCGCGCAGGAGGGCGCTGCGCAGATGCGCGAAGTAGGCGGCGGCATCCACGATTGGGGCAAAGCGCGCCGCAGGCTCGACGCGCCAGCAGGTCAGGCCGGACTGCAGCAGCTTCGCCCCGCCCGTGAGCGGGACCGATGCCGTATGGGGCGGATGATGCATCGGCGCGTTTGGTCCCCGGGATGGCGGCCCGCTGCATCGTCGCGCTGCAACAGGGCGCGGGCAGCGCTTTGGTGTCTGCGTATGAACCCGCCCCCCACTTAGTGCGTTCCCGATCCGACCTGCGGCGGCAAGGCTTCTGCAGGTGCCGCTTGCGAGGAGGTTGCGCTGGTCGACTGGATCGTAGCCGCGATCGAGCGGACCGGCTATCTCGGGAGCTATGCAGGATTTTAGGTGACGGAGGCGGTCAGGCGGCGCGGTGATCTGGGCTCGCGGTGACCTCGGTCCCGTCGCGGAAGATGACGCCGGCCACGACCTTCGGCAACTGGTTTTCGCCCTTCAACCGTCGCCAGGTTTTCGAGGCTGCCATCACCAGCTTGAACACCATCAGCTTGGCGGTCGTGGCCGAGAGTGCACCTTTGGTCCGCACGGTCCGATGCCGCACCGTGGCGAACACGCTCTCGATCGGGTTCGAGCTGCGCAGGTGGTCCCAGTGCTCGGCCGGGAAGTCGTAGAACGCCAGCAGCGCCTCCCGGTCCTTGGTCAGGCAGGTGGCGGCGCGCGGGTACTTGGCCCCGTACTTCTCGACGAAGACAGCCAGCGCCGCCTCGGCCGCCGCCCGGGTCGGCGCACCGTGGATCTCACGCAGATCCACCTTCATCGCGCCCTGAACGGACTTCGGCACCTTGTCGAGGACGTTGGCCGCTTTGTGAACCCAACACCGTTGGTGAGCGGTGCCCGGAAAGACCTCGTCCAGGGCCTGCCAGAAGCCGAGTGCGCCGTCGCCGACCGCGATCTCGGGCGCGATCGACAGCCCACGCCGCTTCACGTCGACGAGCAGCTCGCGCCAGCTCTGGGCGCTCTCGCGCACGCCCACCTGGAAGCCGACGAGTTCTTTCCGGCCCTCGGGCGTCGCCCCGATCAGCACGAGCATGCACTCGGCCTGGTCCTCCATCCGGGCCTGCAGGTAGACGCCGTCGGCCCAGACATAGACGTAGCGGCGTGCGGAGAGATCGCGGCCCTGCCAGCGGGCATACTCGTCCGCCCAGGCCGCGGTCAGCCGGGCAATGACGGCCGGCGAGAGGTTCGGAGCATCCCGACCCAGAAGGGCGGCCAGCGCCTCCTGGAAGTCGCCGGTCGAGACACCGCGTAGGTACAGGACCGGCAGTAACGCATCCAGGCTGCGGGTGCGCCGCGCCCACTTCGGCAGGAGCGTCGAGGTGAACCGAACCCGGTCCTCAGATCCGCTCGCGCCGCGATCTCGGACACGAACCCGCGCCACCGGCACCGGGCCGATGCCGGTCTGGATCGCCCGCTCCGGGCCATGGCCGTGCCGCACCAGCCGCGCGCGTCCGTCCGGAAGCCGCAGATCCTGCATCGCGCTCAGGAACGCGTCCGCCTCCATCTCAACAGCTTGGGCGAGCAGGCGGCGGGCCCCGGCGCGCAGCACCTCGGTCAGGGGATCGTCGAGGTCTTCGGGCTGACGAAGCCGGACGATGTTGGTAGGTGTCTCCATGGCGTATCGCTCTCGCTGAGAGGTTCTGGCAGGCTTCGACACCCGCCTCGATACGCCGCCTTCAACACACCGTCGTCACCCAATCTCCCGCATAGCTCCCACGATCATGCCGCGGACTGAGGCCGGCACAAAGACTGATATCGATCCAGACCCAGGCCAGTCGCTTGAGGACGCCCTAGTTAGCGACGGGGGGTTCAGCGCAGCGGATGCCAAGTCCATCGCGAGCCAAATTCGTAAGGCCGCCGGGCTGTAAGTTGTTGGAGGCGGGGTGCCCTTATTCGCCCCGCTTCGCTCCGACCTTCAGCGCATCTACGGACGGGTGGCCATGCTTCCGCAATGCCTCGTCTATCCCTTCCATGATGATGTCATGCACCTTCACGTCGCGGGTGAACGCGATTTCGCGCAGGCGCCGATGCACCTCGCGTGGCAGGTACACGGAAGTATGCACGATCTCGGGTCGAGCGCGCCGGCCGACAGCCTTCGGCGCGGGCGCTTCTGGTGCGGCTTCCGTTGGGCGATCCGTCACCGCTTCGCGGGCTTCGGAGCCCGGCAGGGTCAATCCGCCGATCAGGGATGGCCGCTTGCTCACTTCTCGTTGCCCTTCATCTTGCGATCCGCCCAAGTCCACAGTGCGCGGATCTCATCGGCCGCCTTGCCGTCGGCGGCGTATTCCGTGACACCCTGCCCCGCCGCAATCGCGTCCTGATGATCCGCCCGCAGCGTCAGGGTCGGCTCTGCCAGCACGCCGAACATGCCGAGGCCATTCGCGGCTTCCGTCGTGCGCGCCGAGCTGCGGCCGGGCGGGCACTGGTTGAGGACGAAGGCGAACCGCTCGCGCATCCCGAGCCGCATCAATGTCTCGATAGTCGGCATGGTGGCCTGAAGGTCGAGCTTGGATGGGCGAGCCGGCACGAGCGCCAGCGTCGCCGCCTGCATGGCGAGGTTCCCGACGGTCGAGGCTACACCGGCCGTATCGAGGACCGCGAGCGTGAAGCCCTGCCCTTTCAGCGCGTCGAGGATCTGAGGCAGATCGCCGAGCCGATCGGCAGGGAGCCGATCGACGGCTGGCGCATCTGCCTCGCGCGCGTGTCCCCAAGCTGCAAGAGAACCCTGTGGGTCGAGGTCGAGCGCAGCGACCTTCTCGCCAGCCTGTGACGCCGCGACCGCGAGCGAGGCGCAAATCGAGGATTTCCCGACGCCGCCCTTTTGAGAAACCAGGATGATTGTTCGCATGTCCGTTCCGCGATGCTGTCGCGCCATAGCAGCGAAGCACGAAGGCATGAAAGCACCGTAAAACGAAAGCGGGATGGCGGGACAATGCCACCACACCACGATGTTATGCATTTGTAATGCTGTCGTGCTGTAATGCCTTAGTGCTGCCGTGGTCGGCGGTCGTGATGTGCCCGTGAGCAGATCGGTCGGCGCGGCTGCTCATTGATTGTTAACCATACTGCCCCCATCTCAGGGACATGCCGATCGCGATCCTGTCGCTTGATCGGACGCGGCCACGATGCCGGGATTAGGGTGACGCCGGATGTACGCGCACCTTCGTTCTGGCTCTCGTGGCCGTTCTCTTTTGCGACCACCTTAAAAGGCAGCAGCCTGCTTCACCCGATCGTCGGTGGCCGGGACCTTCCACTGGACGGCGCCGGGAAGGGCATAGCCGCCCTGGCGGTGCACCGAGCCGATGTTGGTGGCGAGACCCTGAGTCTCCAGGGTGAGGGCGCCGACCGTCTTAGTGTTGTCGATGCTGGCCGGCTCGCCTGCGAAGGCGGCGGTGGTGAGAAGGGCCAGCGTCAGGCCGGTGACGGCGCGCGAAATGATCTGCTTGGACATCGTGTTCAGCCTCTTCGTCGTTCTTGCGGTGGGTTCCCGCCGCTTCGTGAAGAGGAATGTGCTGGCGCAGGCATCATGAATCAAATGGGCTGATTTCATAATGCTCATCGATAACATGCATTTTGCACGGCGAATGCGACACTAACGGAGACGGCCGTGATGCAGCCGCGCGGATCATCCAGGCGTTGACCGAGGCCACTCCCCATCGCGGCGGTTGAGCTATCTCAGCTCCCGACCGCGAGCGCGCCGGCTGCCGCGTTCACCCCGTTCGCATGCGGCCGGCGCCTCCCCACTCGTTCCGCGGAAAGGACCACTCTCGTTTATCTCAGGCGCAGCTTGTGCCAGTAGATAGCGGCGGCGGTTAGGATGCAGATCAACCCCACGGATGTGCCGAGAGGGCCTTCGCTGTAGGCCGTAAGTCCCGCATGCAAGAAGGCACCGCCGGCTGAGGCGACCACGACCGCGAGCACCTACAGGCTGACACGCCTCATAGTATAGCTTCCATTCAGCCGTAGGGGCCACGGAACAGGTCGCCGAGCGCCTTCCGTCGGAACAACGTCAGCCACCGCCGACGCTGATGCTCCGACCGATCGTGGAGCATGTGGCAGCGCTGGCACCATGCCGCGAGGTTGGAGGGGCTGTTGTCGGCGGTGTCGTGGTTCCGGTGGCCGGTCGCCAGGACAACCCTCGTCGACCGGATCTCGCCGAGCACGTCAGCCGCGCCGATCTCGATGCAGATGAGTCCGCCTGTCCCATCGCGCCAGGATGCCGCCTCGTCGTCCCACCAGCGCCCGTCTCCCAGATGGAACACCGTTCGCCCGTGCGGGCGCCTGCAGCATTCGCAGCGCCCCTTGGCGCGACCGAAGCGGATCACCGACGACAACTCGCGCCAGTCGATCGGGTAGAAGAAGCGGTGCTCGCGCCGGATCGGCATGGCAGGAAATTACCGGAGAAAAAAGCGGAGGCAGCGTAGCCGCTAGCGCGGCCAAGCTTAGCGCTTCTAGCCTCTGGCGCATCACCTTTGCTCGGACACGATAGGCGATTGGGGAAATCGCGGGACGAAAGGAAAAATTACATCCCGACCATTGCCTGAGATTGAGGGGTTTGCTACGTCGTTTCTCGTGGAGATGGGATGCATCTCGTCCTGGAGATTGGCATGGCTACCGAATATGAAGATCGTAGGGAAGAGTACGCTGCCGGCTATGAGGGTGGTGAGCCCGCAGAGATCAACGCGCTGTTCATTGCAACAGGTGAGTGGATTGAGCGCCTTGCATGGTCATCGGAAGCGGCTGACGCTGCAATGAAAGCGATCTACGCCGAGGTCATTCACGGCGGCCGTGAAACTGTTGAGCAGCAGCCGGAGCGGTCTTGGCGCGAGCTTTGGGAGGAGGGCGTCGAGAGCAATTGGGACAGCAAAATCCTCGCTATCGTCATCGAGCTTCATGCTTTCGCCTTTTACGGCCTTCGTCCCGACCACCGCTTCTTAGAAGCACAGGGCGACGAGGACCTCGCAGCGACCATCGTGCGAATGGTCGGGAAGATGCGTGCAATCCTCGACATGGTGCCAGATCGTTGGGCCCAGCTCGATGATGTCGTCACTACGGTGGCGGCCGCAGAAGCTCGCATTCGTCTCGATACGGGGCTGAACGTAACTCCGGAGCAGCTCGCCGCCCTGGCAGGAGTAAGCCTCAAGAGCATCAAGAACCTGCTCGCACTCAAGGATGGTACGAGCGACTTCAAGGTGGATGCGAACGGGGAGATCTCCCGCTCTGCAGCCCTGCACTGGCTCAATGGACGGCCGAGCTTCCGAAGCTCACTCTGGCAGACGGACGAAGCCGTTCGCGAGTTTGAGCCGCAGTCGGAGCCCGCCCTGGGTGAGGTCGTGTTCGTGCCTGTTGCTAAAGATGGCAGCTGGTTCGATCCGGTCACCTGCCGGAACCAGCGCGGTTATACCATCGGTCCGAAGGGTGCTGAGATCCCGATTGAGGGCTATGACGAAGCGCTTGCGCGCCTTGCACGGATGCCCACCCCCTATTGGCGCCGCCCGAACAGTGCTGGGAACTGGGGTATCGTAGCCGGTACGAGCTGGCAGCGGCGCGAGGTTGCCGAGATTGAGCAACTGCGCTCGCCCTACGCCGAAGGGGGCCGTGCATGACCTACGACCTCACGCACCACGCCCGCGCTCGCCTCCAGCAGCGCGCGATCCCGCCTCTCGTCATCGGGCTCTTGGAGCAGTTCGGATCAGTCGCCCGCTGCGGTGGGGCCGAGCGGCTCACCTTCGACAAGGCGGCCCGCCGTCGTCTCGCTCGCGAACTCGGCGGTTCGCGCAGCATGCAAATCGTCGAGCGCTGGCTCAGCGTCTACGCGG
>NZ_JAUZVE010000112.1:0-6742 GCF_031844425.1 Microbacterium sp. ARD31 | reverse complement strand
TTGAAGACGAACTCGTCGGCGTACTGGTGACGCGCCGGGTCCGACTCGGCGGTCCACTGGTCGTTCTTCACCAGCACGAGCTCCTCGTTGGGCTTGAAGCTCTCGACCTTGTAGGGGCCGTTGGACAGCGGCTTCTGGCCGTAGTTCGGCGGCTTCGAGGCGTTGCCCAGGGGAGCCGGGCCCATCGCCATGAAGGCGCCCCAGTAGTCCATGTCCGGGAACGGCTTGGACATCTTGATGGTGATGTCCTGGCCCTCGACCGAGATCCCTTCCCACTTCTCGCAGGCGGGGTCCTTGCCCGTGTACGGCCCCTTGTAGCCGTCGGCGCCCGCGAAGTACGACGCCGAGTACTCCGTGCCGGGCCCCGAGGGGAACGCGCCCGCGTCCAGGGACCGACAGATGCCGAAGGCGACCTCCTCAGCGGTGACGGGCTTGCCGTCCTCCCACGTCGCGTCGTCACGGATGGTGAAGGTCCACTCCGTGAAGTCCTCGTTGGGCGTGCCCAGGTCGGTCGCCAGGTCGGGGACCAGGACGGGCTGGCCCTCCTCGTCGCGGGCGTACTGCGTGAGCGAGCGGCTCGTGAGCGCCTGCTGGATCGAGTTGCCGGTCACCGACCAGCCGGTGGTGGGGTCGAGCGAGTCCGGGCCCGGGTCGCCGGGCAGGTAGACCGTGATGGTGCCGCCGGCCGTCGCGCCCTCGACGTCCGCAGCGGGGCCCTGGCGTGCCGCGTCCTTGGTCCCTCCTTCCTGCCCGCCGAACTCACGATCGGTGCCCGAGCCGCCGCCACCCTCGTCCGACGACCCGCCGCCACAGGCGGCGAGCGTCAGGAGGGCGGCACCGGCCACGAGCGCAAGCGGCTTGGTGCGCGCCATGTCTGTGCCTTTCGTCCGCGTCATCGCCCAAGAGGTCCCCGGGCGTCACTCGGACGTTAGGGAGCCGAGGGCCGTCCGAGGTGGCCGCGAAGGTCACGAAGCGGTGACCCTTCGACGGGGTTGGTCACGAGCAGGTCACGGAGCACCGTCGCGGGGTCGAGCGCGGGGTCGCCGGGCACGACCACCACGACGACGGGGGCCGGGTGGCAGCAGGCGTGGCGGCATGGTGCGGCCGGTTCGACCGGTTCGACGAGGCCGAGCACGCTCGGGTGCTGCCGCAGGATCGCCGTCTGCAGCTCAGCCACCGCGGGACCCGGGTCGATGCCGAGCTCGTCGGCGAGCGTGCGGCGCAGCCGGTCGAGCACCTCCAGGGCGTGCGCCTGCCTGCCCGAGCGCACCAGAGCGACCGCCCACAGTCCCCACAGCTCCTCGCGCCACGGGTGCTGGTGCACGAGGTCCTCGAGGGAGCCGGCCGCGCCCGCGGCCCGACCGAGCGAGAGGTCGAGCACCGCGGTGGCGACGTGCCCGTCCACGCGCAGCTCCTCGAGCCGCCGCCGCTCGGCGCCGGCGACGGGCAGGTCGGCGAGGTCGGCGTACGCGTCGCCGCGCCAGAGCCGCATCGCGGCCGCCACCTCGTCGCGGGCGGTCTCCGCGCGCGCGGCGTCCGAGTCGGCGAGCAGCGGCGGCCGCATCCGGTCGCGCAGCCGCTCCACGTGGTCGCGTCCCCACCTCACCGCCGCCTCGAACCGGTCCACGTCGACGTCCGCGGCGCCGGCGGCGAGGCGGTAGCCGCCACCCTCGTGCACGAGCACCGAGGAGGCAGTGCGGGCGCGACGCCCCGGCTCGAGGCGCCGGCGCAGGTCGGCGACGTAGCCCTGCAGCGTGTTGCCCGCGCCGGGCGGCGGGCCGCCCTGCCACAGGACGTCGATGAGCCGGTCGGCCGGCACCGGCTGGTCGCGCCACAGCACGAGCAGGCCGAGCAGGCTGCGCAGCTTCGGGGCGCCGAGCGGGACGGGTGTGTCGCGGACGCGGGCAGCGCTGGGACCCAGCACGTCGAGGTCGATCTGCGTCGACGTCATCCGGCCCCCTCCCCGCGTTACGACGATCAGCGATATGATCGTAACCGACGATTCGCCGACGCGCTCGAGACGAGGTCCGATGCCCACCGACCGCCCAGCACCCGGTCCCCTGGAGGAGGTGCGGGTCGTCCTCAACTCCGACGACCGGTTCCACGGCGTCGACCACGCCGTCGACGTGACGCGTCTCAACCGCTTCCTGGCGCTGGCCGGGTCGGCGTACGGCCCCCTGCCGGCGTCGGCGGACCTCGCGCCCTACCGCACGTTCCGCGACGTCACCCGTGACCTGGTGCTGCACCCCTCCGCCGCGACGCGGGACGCCTTCAACCGCATCGCCGCCCGGCACCCGGTGACGGTCGAGGTGCGCGAGGAGTCGGCCCACCTCCGGCGCGCCGCCTCCGCCGGCCGGTCGGCGGTCGACCGGCTCGTGGGGGAGTGCATCGCCACCGTGCACGACGCCATGGTCACCGGCGACTGGGACCGGCTGCGCGAGTGCGAGCGCGACGACTGCCGGTGGATCTACTACGACCCCTCGCCCACCCAGGTGATGCGCTGGTGCAGCACCGACCCGTGCGGCAACGTCATGAAGGTGCGCGCCTACCGGGCACGCCGTGCGGCCGGCGACGCCTCCACCTGAAGCGACCCTGACGCGACCTGACGCGACCCGCCGCCTCAGTCCTCGATGACGTCCAGTCCCTGCGCCCGCAGTGCGGCGAGGCTCTCGAGCATGGCCGACAGGGCCTCGGGCGGGTGCGGGGTCCAGTCGGTGACCTCGTGCAGCACCCGCAGCGGGTGCCGCGTCCGGTAGGACTCGGTGGGGTTCCCGGGGAAGCGCTTGTCGGTGACGTTCGGGTCGTCCTCGAACGGGCCGAGCGGCTCGACGGCGTACACGTGGCCACGCGTCTCCAGGCCCGCGAGGGCGGAGGACAGCTGGGCGCCCCACGCCGCGGTGCTCTCGAGCGTGGTGAAGTAGATGTGGTTCATCACCCGCCCCTCCTCGAAGTTCGAGGACCAGCCCGGCACGAGCTCCTCGCCCGGCAGGACCGTCGCCTTCGTGCCGTGGAGGAACGGACCCGTGACGTGGTCGTGGCGGTCGTACGTCACCGGCACCCGCGGCTCTTCCTCACGAGGCACGGGGCGCTCCCAGGACCTCGCGCCACGAGTGCTCGGGGGAGAAGCCCACGAGCGAGCGCGCCTTGTCGATGGCGTAGAACGTCTCGTCGGCGCCCAGCTCCCGGCGCAGCTCGACGCCGTCGTAGAAGCGCTCGAGCAGCTGGGTCGTGGTCGCCGCGACGGAGAGGTCCGCGTTGGCGACGTTGAACACCTCGTAGCCCAGGCCGTCGGTCTCCAGGCAGCGCTGCACCATCTGGCCGAGGTCGCGCACGTCGATGTAGGCGAAGATGTTGCGCCGTCGCTGCGCCGGGTCGTCGAGGAACGCCGGGAACAGCTCCTCGTACTCGTGCGGCTCGATGACGTTGTTGATCCGCAACCCGTAGACGTCCGCGCCCGTGCGGGCCTGGAACGAGCGCGCCGTCACCTCGTTGGCGACCTTGGACATCGCGTAGGAGTCCTCGGGCACCGTCGGGTGCTCCTCGTCGACCGGGAGGTAGAGGGGCCGGCGCTCGCCCTGCGCGAAGCAGACGCCGTACGTCGTCTCCGACGAGGCGAAGACGACCTTGCGGATGCCGAGCCGGGTCGCGGCCTCGAGGATGTTGTAGGTGCTGAGCACGTTGGTGGCGTAGGTCGCCGCGTCGGGCACGCGGAGGATCGCGGGCACCGCGGCGAAGTGCACCACGGCGTCGTACGACGGCTTCTCGGCCAGGTCGAGCTCCTCGAACGTGGCGAGACCCGCGAGCGCCGAGTAGACCTCGCCGCCGTCGGTGAGGTCGACCCGCAGGTCGTGGACGTCGGGGTGGTCGAGGGGGACCAGGTCGGCGTTGGTGACCTGGTGGCCCTGCTGGGCGAGGAAAGGGGCGACGTGGCGGCCGGCCTTGCCGCTGCCGCCGGTGAAGAAGATGCGCATGGGTGCCTTCCTACCGGGGCAGCGCAAGGCGCGTCACACCCGTCCGGTCACCTCACCACGGCTGGACGCCCGTCTCGTCGGAGAACGTCCCCGTCGGGCCGTCGTCGGGCAGCGTCGCGAGGTCGAGGAAGACAGCGGCGCCCTGCTCCGGCGTACGTGTGCCGCGGTGCCCGTTGAGGTCGGTGGCGACGTAGCCGGGGCAGCCGGCGTTGACCAGGATGCCGGCGCCGGCGAGCTCCTTGGCGTACTGGACCGTGAGTGCGTTGAGGTAGGTCTTGGTGGGGGAGTAGGCACCAGAGAGGGGGCCGACCGGCTCTTCCTGAGCGGTCTGCAGGCCGAGGGACCCCACGGTGCTCGACACGTTGACGATGCGCGGCGAGGCGGCGCGCCGCAGCATCGGCAGCATCGCGTTGGTGACCCGGATGACGCCGAGCACGTTGACGTCGACGACGCCGAGGACCTGCTCGGCGGTGACCTGCGAGGGCTCCTGCGGCATCCCGCCGGTGATGCCGGCGTTGTTGACGAGGACGTCGAGCCCGCCGAGCTCCTCGAGCTGGGCCGCGGCCGCCACGACGCTGTCGTCGTCGGTGACGTCGAGCGCGACGCCGAAGACGTCGAGCCCCTCGGCACGCAGCTTGTCCACCGCCTCCTCGCGGCGTGCGGTGTCGCGGGCGCCGACGCCCACCCGGAAGCCGCGGCGGGCCAGGCCGGCCGCGATCTCGTAGCCGATGCCCTTGTTGGCGCCGGTGACCAGTGCTGTCCTGCTGTTCTCTGTCATGCCCCGATCGTGTGCTCGCGGGCGTGCCACGTTCCAAGACCGATCAGGTCGGCCCCGATACCGCGCAGGTATGACCGCTGGTCAGCGGCGTAGGCTCGACGTCGTGGAGACCCGCGAGCTGCGCTACTTCGTCGCCGTGGCCGAGGAGGCGCACGTCGGCCGGGCGGCCGAGCGGCTCGGGATGGCCCAGCCGCCGCTGTCGCGGGCCATCGCCCAGCTCGAGCGGCGACTGGGTGCCGACCTCTTCGTCCGCACGCCCCGGGGCATGTCGCTCACGCCCGCCGGCGAGACCCTGCTGAGCGAGGGCCGCGCCGCGCTGGCCGCGGTCGAGGCCGCCGCGCGTCGTACCCGCCGGGCCGCGGACGCCGGCGGACGCGCCCCGGTGGTGCTGACGGCCAAGGCGGGCGCGTCCAGCGAGCTGATGGCCAAGCTGCTCGACGCGTACGCCGCCGAGCCCGACGCGGTCGACGTCGAGGTCGTCCTCAGCCCGCCCGGTCGCCAGGCGCTGATGCTGCGCGACGGCCGGGCGGACGTGGCGATCCTGCACCGTCCCTTCGACGACCTCAGCGGCTTCGACGTCGACGAGCTCGCGGTCGAGGACCAGCTGCTGGTCCTGCCGTCGGGCCACCCGGCGAGCGGCCGCTCCTCGATGACGCTGGAGGAGGCGACCTCGATCCCGGACCTGCCCCTGCCCCGGTGGCCGCGCCTCGACGGCAGCTATCCCGACGGCCCCGGCCCCGAGCTGCGCGACCTCACCCAGGTGCTGCAGCTGGTCCGCCTCGGCCGGGCGGCGGTCGTGCTGCCCGAGTCGGCTCGCGCCAACCTGCGCGACGGGCTCGCCGTCGTGCCCCTGAGCGACGCGCCCCGCGTCACCACCGTGATCGCCTGGCCTCCGCACAGCACCTCGGTCGGGGTCGCCGGCCTCGTGCGCGTCGCCTCGCGGCTCTGACCCGGCGCCCGCCCGGTCCGTCAGACGAAGCCGACCGTATGGGTGCGGGTTCGGATGACGGATCGGAGGCCCGAGACGCACGAACGGCCCCGACCGCAGTGCGATCGGGGCCGTTCGTCGGCGATCAGACGGCGCGGACGTTCTCGGCCTGCGGGCCCTTGGGGCCCTGCGTGACGTCGAACTCGACCTTCTGGTTCTCGTCGAGCGACTTGTAGCCGTTGGTCTGGATGGCGGAGAAGTGGACGAACACGTCCTCGCCGCCGCCGTCCTGCGCGATGAAGCCGAAGCCCTTGTCAGCGTTGAACCACTTGACGGTGCCCTGAGCCATGATCTTTTTCCTCTGTTCGGTGCTGGGGGCGACGTGCCGCCCAGCGGCGCTGAAGACATCCAACTGAGCTGATGTCCAGCGAACCGAAGACCAGGAGTACGAGACACGAGCCGCGCTCCGTGCGCGGCCAGGACGGCCGGAGCCGTCCCTTCAACTTCACCAGCCTACGGCACGCGCGACTCCTCAACCGATTCGGGGACCGGCCCTCGTGCGACGCGGTCCTCGACACCGGCCCCGGCGAGCTCGTCCACCGAGCCGACCTATCCCGCGACCGCCGGCTGCGTCGCCGTGCCGCGGTGGGGCTCAGGACGGCGCAGGGCCGCGACCAGCACGCTGAAGCCACCCGCGGCGGTGAAGATCCCGGAGATCGCCTCCCACCAGGGTGCGGCGTCGAAGGAGCCGATGGCGTAGGAGAACGCCGCGACGACCGGTGCGCCCAGGACCAGCAGCAGCGCCGCCAGGCGTGCCCACCCGCGGCCGTGCACGGACCCGTGGACGAACAGGCCGAGCGGCACGAACAGCCACAACCAGAACGCCAGGTCGTCGGTCAGCGGGCGGACCGCCTCGCCCGCGAGTCCCGAGCGGAGGGTCGCCGCGCCGACGTCGGCGACGGCGGTCGTCCCGGCCAGCAGGGCGGCGACGGTGATCGCTCCCGGCCGGCGGCCGCGGAGGGCGAGCGGCAGCATCGGGAGGGCGAGGGCCAGCGCCAGCAACGA
>NZ_JAUZVE010000111.1:0-7023 GCF_031844425.1 Microbacterium sp. ARD31 | reverse complement strand
CGTCGGTGGCGAGGTCGTACCGCTTGATCGCCTCCGCGACCAGCCGGTCCAGCTGCGCCGGTGCCACCTTCCCGGCGACCGCCGACACCTGCCCGTCGACGAACGCGACCGCCTCGGGGGTCAGGGCCGGCGTCGTGTGGATGGTGACCTCCGCGACCGACCGGGCCCGCCAGGCCGGCACCACACCCGCCTGCACAAGCGCCCACAACCGCGGCAGCCGGTGCCGCAGCTCGAGCGCGTGGCCGATGAGCTTCTTCGCCGCCGTGCTGGACATCCCCAGCACTGCGCCGAGCTCAGGGATGCAGAACTCCGCCACCAACGGCGCACCCACACCCGCGATCGGCTCCTCGTGCTCACACCCCGGGGTCGCGAACGTCGCCGCGTGGTGGACCGATTCCGGCGGATGCAGGTCGGCCCACCGCGCCGCCAGGTCCAGCTGACGAGCCGCAGCCCGATGCTCAGCCGCCCTCTCAACGCGGATCGAGGCGAGCACGTCGGACGCCGAGAGGTCGTCTGCGACCCTCTCGACGTCCTGCGCCAGCGTCTCGATCATGTGTTCGATTATACCGCCTACCACCGACAGTGGACAGCGTCGAAGGACCGTCTGCGGAGGGGCTCGGGACGTGGTTTCGAGGCTCGCTCCGCTCGCACCTCAACCACCAGCCACGACGTGGTTTCGAGGCTCGCTCCGCTCGCACCTCAACCACCGAAGGGAGGGGCGCTCGCACCTCAACCACCGAGGATGGGCCGCTCGCACCTCAACCACCGAGGGTGGGCCGCTCGCACCTCGACCACCCACGCGGGGGGCCGCTCGCGCCGCACCCACCGAGGAGGGTCAGGGGTACTTGACGTCCATCGCGACCCAGTCGACCAGCATGCTCATCCGGTCGCCACCGGGGACGGCGTGCTCGGGCTGGACGTCCTTGTTGGAGAGCCGGAGCTGGAAGGGGATGGTCCCGCTCGGCACGCGGCGCAGGTCGGGCGTGAGGTTCATCGAGTACGCCTGGTTGCCAGCGTCGTCGTTGGCGGAGAAGGTCACGAGGTCACCGCCGACGGTGAAGGTCGCGTGGTACTGCCAGAAGGTGTCCCAGGGCTTGGCGCCGGCGGGGAAGTACTGGCCGACCGACCAGAGCTCGGCCGGGAGCCCCGACACCTCGCAGGCGGTGGAGTCGGTGCCGACCATCTCGTCGTAGCAGATGTGCGAGCCGAGCTGGGCGCCCGTGGTCTTCAGCGGGCCGTAGCTCTCGACGACGTCGAGCTCGCGCGGGTCGGTGCCGTTGGGGTGCTGGACCCAGAAGGCGGCGTAGTTGCTGCCGGTGTTGGGCATCATCAGGCGCGCGGTGACCCGCACCTGGGTGCCGACCGGGAGGGCCCAGGACTGGTTGGTGCGGATCTGGGCGAGCTGTCCGACGTCGAGCAGCCCCTGGCCGTTCTGCGCCGGCCAGTTCGAGGCGGGCATGACGTGCCACTGGTCCGGGCCGTGGCCGGCGGGGCCGTCGAACCCGTCGACGAACACCCGCTCCCAGCCCCACGACGGGTCGGGGTCGGAGTCGACGGTGTCACCCCGCGGGATCGTGGCGCCGGCCGGGGGTGCGTGGACGACGGCTCCCAGGACGGTCGCCAGGACCGTCGACGCGACGAGCGCGACGGCGCGCGTGAGCGAGGACATCACCCTCCCGAACGATGTACGTCGACCTGACCGGACCCTGCGTCCGGCGATGCTACGCAGCCGCATCAACCGGTGGCGGATCCGGGTCAACCGACCGTGGTCAGCAGCTGGGTGGCGCGCGTCAGCACGACGTAGAGGGTCGCGCGGCCGGTCGCCGACTCGTCCTCGATCTCCTGCGGGGAGACCACGACGATGCCGTCGAACTCCAGGCCCTTGGTGTCGAGGCCCGTCAGCACCACGACCCGGTCGTCCCCGCTGGGCGTGACGCTCGAGTCGACCGCGGCGCGAGCCCCGGGCGCGTCGTCGGCGAGCTCCGGCCACGACGCCAGCCAGGCGTTGACCTCCGAGCGCCGCGCGACGGGCACGACGATGCCGACGGTGCCCTCGACGCGGCCGGCGATCGTGGTGACCGCCTCGCGCACGGCGGCCTCGAGGTCGTCGACCGGGCCGACGACGAGCGGCTCCTCGCCCGTGCGGCGTACGGCGTCGGGGAGGTCGGCGTCGAGCCCGACGCGGCGGGCGTAGTCGGCGGCGAAGGCGTAGATCTCGGCCGAGTTGCGGTAGTTGGTCGAGAGGTGGAACTCGTGGAGCTCCTTGCCCTCGAGCGCCTCGGCCCGCGCGGCGGCGGCCTCGGGGGCGTCGGGCCACGACGACTGCGCCGGGTCACCGACGATCGTCCAGCTCGCGGTGCGGCCGCGACGACCGACCATCCGCCACTGCATCGGCGTGAGGTCCTGCGCCTCGTCGATGAGGACGTGGGCGTAGCCGTCGTCCTCGATGCGGTGGGTCGGCGGCGCCCACTGGCGCCCGCCGGGGGCGTACTCGCGCTCGGAGATGGTGGTCAGCTCCTGGAGGTCGACGCCGCCCTCGAGCAGGCCGGTCTCGTCGAGGTCGCGCTCGTCGTCGGTGCGCTGCGGCACGTCGCCGAGGGCGTAGCGCAGCTCGTCGAGCAGCGGGACGTCCTCGATCGACAGGTCGCCGGACGACCACGACTTCAGCAGCAGCAGCTGCTCCTCGCGGGTGACGACGCCTTCGCCCACGCGGGCGAGGAACTCCGGCTCGCGCAGCCAGCCGAAGACGGTCTGCGCGTCCAGAGGCGGCCACCACGCGGCGGCGAACTCGACGAAGCCCTCGTGGCCGAGCATGTCGTCGTCGAAGGCCTCGCGGCCGCGCTCCTTGCCGCGCTCGCCGCTGACCTGGCGCCACATCGCGTCGAGGAGCGTCTTGGCCACGCGCGGGAGCTGGCGGTTGCGGCGGCCCTGCGACATGAGCTGGCGGCGGAGCCGGCCGAGCAGGCCGGGGTCGAGCACGAGCGTCTCGTCGCGCCAGTAGATCCGGAAGCTGGTGGGCGCGCCGGGCGCGTGCTGCCGGGCCGTACGACGCAGCAGCTCGGCCATCTTCGTGGCGCCCTTGACGTCGGCCACGGCCGGCTCGTCGTGCCGGGTGGCGCGCACGCCTCCGACGACCTCGCCGAGCGAGCGCAGCGCGACCGCGGTCTCGCCGAGGCTGGGCAGCACCCGCTCGATGTAGCGCATGAAGACGCCGCTGGGGCCGACGACCAGCACGCCGCCACCCTCGTAGCGACGGCGGTCGGAGTAGAGGAGGAAGGCCGCGCGGTGCAGCGCGACGACGGTCTTGCCGGTGCCGGGACCGCCGGAGATCGACACGACGCCCTTGCCCGGCGCGCGGATCGCCTGGTCCTGCTCGGCCTGGATGGTCGCGACGATCGAGTGCATGGAGCGGTCACGCGCCCGGGAGAGCTGCGCCATCAGCGCGCCCTCGCCGACGATCGGCAGGTCGGTCTCGACCTCGTCGTCGAGCAGCTCGTCCTCGACGCCGATGACGGTGCGGTGCAGCGAGCGCAGCACCCGGCGGCGTACGACGCCCTGCGGGGTCGCGGCGGTGGCCTGGTAGAACACGCCGGCCGCCGGCGCGCGCCAGTCGATCAGCAGGACGTCGCGGTCGGCGTTGCGCACGCCGATGCGGCCGATGTAGCGCGGTTCGGGGTCGATCGAGGGGTCGAGGTCGAGGCGCCCGAAGACCAGGCCCTCGTGCGCGGCGTCGAGCTGCGCGATGCGCTTGGCGGCCTGGAAGACCATCGCGTCGCGCTCGACGAGTCCGCCCTCGTGCTCCAGCCTGCCGCGGCTGTGGCCCTCGGCCGCGAGCGCCTTCGCGCTGCGCGTGGACGCCTCGAGCTGGACGTAGACCTCGTCGACGTACTGCTGCTCCGCCGCGATCTCCCGCGCCTCGAGCTCCTCGCTCACACCTGCTCCTCATCCCCCGGCACCACTGCTGCCCGCTCCCGGCAGGCAGACCGTCAAGCGTACCGGCGCACCTCCAGCACCGCCGACTTACCGGGAATCCGTGGGACCGGGCGAGGCGCTACTTCTTGCGCGCGAGGAAGGCCGTCATCGCCTCGCGCGCCTCGTCGCTGGCGAAGAGCCGCGTGCTGGTGGCGGCCATCTCCTCGCCGAGGACGTCGATGCGGGCGACCAGGTCGCCGTTGAGGATGCGCTTGGACTCACGCAGGCCCTGCGGGGCGCCGGTGGCGAGGCTCGCGCAGAGCGCGGCGACCTCCTCGTCGAGGCGGTCCGCGGGGACCGCCCTGGTGACCAGGCCGTACGCCGCCGCCTCGGCGCCGGTGAACACCTCGCCGCCCAGCGTGGTCAGCGACGCTGCGCGGGGGTTCATCCGGTGGTGGACGGTCAGGCTGATGATCGCCGCGGCGAGGCCGAGCTTGACCTCGGTGAGGGCGAAGGTGGCGTCCTCGGCGCTCACCGCGATGTCGGCGGCGGCGACGATGCCGATGCCGCCGGCGCGGACCGCGCCGAGGTTCTTGGTGACGACCGGCTTGTCGAGGGTCACGATCAGCCGCTGCAGGTCGACGATCCGGCGGGTGCCGGCCTCCATGCCCTCGGCGCTCGCCTCCGACAGGTCCGCCCCCGAGCAGAAGACCTTGCCCGAGCTCTCGATGAGCACCACCCGGACGTCGTCGTCGGCGCCTGCCCGCTCGAGGTGCGCGAACAGCTCGGTCACGAGCTGGCGGCTCAGCGCGTTGCGGTTGGCCGGGCTGTCGAGGGTGATGGTCGCGACGGCGTCGGAGACGGCGTAGTGAACCAGCTCTGCGGGGGCGTCAGTCATGTCCGCATCCTGCCGCACGACCGATCCGGTGGGCCCGCCGCTCCGAAGACGTCCCATGGACTCCTCCGATCCCCGGTCCCGGCGGCGCGCGGCCCGGCATGCCGCCTACGGCGTGCTCGCCACCCTCGTCGGGCTGGCGGCAGCGCACCTGGTCGCGGCCTTGACCGTGCCGGCCGCCTCGCCGGTGCTGGCCGTGGGTTCGACGGTCATCGACCTCACCCCGACGCCGCTGAAGGAGTGGGCGATCCGTCAGTTCGGCACCGCGGACAAGGTGGTGCTGGTCGGCTCGGTGACGGTCGTGGTGCTGCTCCTGGCGGCCGTCGCCGGGATCGTCGCGGCCCGCCGGCCGACGGCCGGGCTGCTGGTGGTCGTCGGCCTGGCGGTCGTCGCCGGGGCGCTGGCCGTCCTGCGGCCGGGCGCGGGCCCGCTCGACGTCGTACCTGCTCTGGTCGCCGCGGTCGCCGCGTCCGCCTCCCTGGCGTGGCTGCACCGCCTCGACGACCGGAGCCCGCAGGGGCCGTCCGCCCAGACGGACGGCCCGACCCGGCGCGGGGTCCTGGTGGCGAGCGGCGGCCTCGCCGCGGCCGCGGTGACCATGGGGGCTCTCGGCCGTTGGGTGACGTCGTACCGCCTCGGTGGCACGGACGTCGCCCTGCCGGCCGCCGGCGACCCCGCGCCGGCCTTCCCCCGAGGCCTCGAGGAGACGTACGACGGCATCACCCCGCTGCGCACGCCCGCCGGCGAGTTCTACCGGGTCGACACCCGGCTCACCCTTCCCGCCGTCGACGCCGGGTCGTGGACGCTGACCATCGACGGCGACGTCGAGCAGGAGGTCACGCTGACCTTCGACGAGCTCGCCGCGATGCCCACGATCGAGCGTGACATCACCCTGACCTGCGTCTCCAACGAGGTCGGCGGCCCGTACGTCGGCGGCGCGCGCTGGCTCGGCGTGCCGCTCGCCGACGTGCTGGCGAGGGCCGGCATCGACGGGACCGGGGCCGACCAGATCCTGTCCACCGACGTGGACGGCATGACGATCTCGACGCCGCTCGACGTGGCCCTCGACGGCCGCGACGCGATGCTCGCCATCGGCATGAACGGCGGCCCGCTCCCGCGCGAGCACGGCTTCCCGGTGCGGATGGTGGTGCCCGGCCTCTACGGGTTCGTCAGCGCCTGCAAGTGGATCAGCCGGATGACCTTGACGACGTACGACGCCCAGCAGGCCTACTGGACCGAGCGGGACTGGGTGGTCGACGCCCCGATCAAGCTGTCCAGCCGGATCGACACGCCCCGGCCCCTGTCGGAGAGCCCGGCCGGGAAGGTCGTGGTGGGCGGCGTCGCGTGGGCGCAGCACGTCGGCATCGAGAAGGTCGAGGTGCGCATCGACGGCGAGGCCTGGCAGCCGGCGCGGCTCGGCCCGCAGGTGAACGACGACTACTGGCGCCAGTGGTTCTTCGAGTGGGACGCCGAGCCGGGCCAGCACTTCCTCTCGTGCCGTGCCACGAACAAGGACGGCGAGGTGCAGACGCCCGTACGGATGCGGCCCTTCCCCGAGGGCTCCAGCGGCGTCCAGGAGATCGCCGTCACCGTCCGCTGACCTGCCCGGACCCGATGTGTCCGAGGTTTGTCCAAAGTTTTTCGCCAGAACACCCATCCGTCTCCGCAGCCGCCACGAACACCTCCCGACAGCGGGCTCCGGCCCACTCCACCGCGGCACCCCACCGAAAGGCACCACCATGACCACCTTGCTCCGCACCCGCACCCTCGGCATCGCTGCGCTTGCGCTGACCGCGTCCATGAGCCTGGCCGCCTGTGGCTCCGAGAGCGACACCGACAGCAGCGCGTCCGACACGACGTCGTCGGAGACCACCTCCGAGTCGCCCTCCGAGTCCCCCATGGAGTCCGAGTCCCCCATGGAGTCCGAGTCGCCGATGGCCGCCGACGCACCGTTCGGCGAGGCCTGCTCGCAGGTCCCCACCTCCGGTGAGGGCTCCGTCGAGGGCATGGCCGACGACCCGGTCGCCACCGCCGCCTCGAACAACCCGCTCCTCTCCACCCTCGTCACCGCGGTCGGTGAGGCCGGTCTCGTGGACACGCTCAACAACGCCCCCGAGCTCACCGTCTTCGCGCCGGTCAACGACGCCTTCGCGGCCATCCCGAAGAAGGACCATCTTGGTCCGTGACGTCAGCTTCGCCTCGGCGACCCGTGCCGA
>NZ_JAUZVE010000110.1:0-7144 GCF_031844425.1 Microbacterium sp. ARD31 | reverse complement strand
CCCCCCGCCGGGGCGCCGCCCGCGGACGCAGGCGAAGTCGACGATCGATCAGTGCGGCTAGCGGAGGCCGACGGCTGCGACCAGCGCGGCCAGGTGGTGCTCGAAGATGTCCTTGGGGTCGGTGAAGGTGTCGGCGCCGTACTGCCCGAAGACCTCGAAGCTGACGCAGCCGAACAGCGCGGCCCAGGCGAGCATGCCGCGCGCGATCAGCGCGTCGGGGGCGGTGATGCCGAGGTCGCGGCGGATCCTGGCGAGGTCGCGGGCCAGCCGGCGCGGCCCGACGGCGTCCTCCGGCAGCGCGGCCTCGCCCGCGACCCACGCGTCCTCCCACACCTCGACCAGCCGACGGATCACCCGCGTGCCGGGCTCGGTGGTGCGCTCGGCGGGGGCCTCGTAGCCGGGCACGGGGCTGCCGAACAGCAGGGCGTACGTCGCCGGCTCGGCGAGGGCCCACTCCCGGACCGCACGGCCGATCGTCGTCATCCGACGCGCGTGGTCGGCTCGATCGACCGACGCGAGCGCCGCGTCGACCGCGTCACCGAGCTCGTCGTAGCCGTCCACGACGAGCAGGGTGAGCAGCTCGTCGCGGTTCGCGACGTAGCGGTAGACCGCTGACGACACCACCCCGAGGTCGCGCGCGACCGCACGCAGGGACAGGGCGGCTGCGCCGTCGGTCGCCAGGTGCGTGCGCCCGATGCGCACGATGTCGCGCATCGTCTGCTCGCGGGCCCGGCTGCGGGGCGTGGAGGCGTCTCCCATGCGGTCAGTGTGCCACATCAGGAAGCACTGGTAACAGATGAGAGCGCTGCTCTTGCTTTTCGCACGATCTGCATGCATGCTGGACTAAACGAGAGCACTGCTCTCACTTCATCCAGTCACGGGAGACCCCATGTCCGTCCACGTCGTCACCGGAGCCGGCCCCGTCGGCTCGACCGTCGCCCTCCAGCTCGCCGAGGCGGGCGAGCAGGTCCGGCTGCTGACCCGCTCGGGCAGCGGTCCCGAGCACCCCCTCATCGATCGTCGCCGGGTCGACGTCTCGCGGCGCGGCCACCTCGACGAGGCGTTCGCCGGAGCACTCGCCGTCCACCACTGCATCCACGGGTCGGCGTACGACGCCCGCGTCTGGCGCGCCGAGCTGCCCGTCGCCGAGCGCATGGTCCTCGACGCCGCCGGGCGGGCCGGCGCCGTGGTGACGTTCCCCGAGAGCCTCTACTCCTACGGCCCCGTGGACGGCCCCATCACCGAGGACCTGCCGCGCGCGGCCACCACGGGCAAGCTCGGCGTCCGCACGGACCTGCTCGCCCAGCGCGAGGCCTCGGCGACCCCGACCGTGAGCGTGGCGGCGTCCGACTTCTACGGCCCGCTCGTCCGCAACGCCCACGCCGGGGAGCGGATGGTGCCGACGGTCCTGGCCGGGCGCACCATGCGCGTGCTCGGCAGCCCCGACCAGCCCCACTCCTTCACCTACGTCCCCGACCTGGCCGCGGCGATGATCGCGGCTGCCGCGCGCGAGGACCTGTGGAACTCCTTCCTCCACGCCCCCACGGCACCCGCCCTCACCCAGCGGCAGCTCGTGGAGCGCACCGCGCGGACGGCCGGGGTGCCGGTGCCGAAGGTGTCCTCGATCCCGCTGTGGGTACTCCGCGCGTCGGGCGTGGTCTCGCGGGAGATGCGCGAGCTCGCGGAGACGTCGTACATGTTCACCGCGCCGTTCGTGCTCGACTCGACGGCCAGCGAGCAGCGCCTCGGCCTGGCGCCCACGCCGATGGACGACGGCCTGGCCGCGACGGTCGCGTGGTGGCGCACGCAGGAGCGCGCGGCGGCGTGAGGCCTGCCCGGGGTACGGACGAGTAACCCAGGTCACACCCGTCACTGGATAGGTTGCGGCCCATGTTCTCCAAGGTGCTCGTCGCCAACCGCGGCGAGATCGCAGTCAGGGCCTTCCGTGCCGCACGCGAGATCGGCGTGCGCACGGTGGCCGTGTTCCCCCACGAGGACCGCTGGTCCGAGCACCGAATGAAGGCCGAGGAGGCCTACCAGATCGGCGCGGAGGGACACCCGGTGCGGGCCTACCTCGACCCCGACGCCATCGTCGAGGTGGCGGTGCGGTGCGGGGCCGACGCGATCTACCCCGGCTACGGCTTCCTCTCGGAGAACCCCGCCCTCGCCGAGGCGTGCGCCGCCGCCGGCATCACCTTCATCGGCCCGAGCGCCGACGTGCTCACCCTGACCGGCAACAAGGCGCGCGCGATCGCCGCCGCCAAGGCCGCCGGCGTACCCGTCCTGGAGTCGGTGCCGCCCTCGACCGACGTCGACGAGCTCGTCGCCGCCGCCGAGCAGATCGAGGCACCGCTCTTCGTCAAGGCCGTCGCCGGCGGCGGCGGCCGCGGCATGCGCCGCGTCGACGACCGCGCCGACCTGCGCGAGGCGATCGAGACCTGCATGCGCGAGGCGGAGGGCGCCTTCGGCGACCCCACCGTCTTCATCGAGCAGGCCGTCGTGGACCCGCGCCACATCGAGGTGCAGATCCTCGCCGACGGGACCGGCTCGGACGAGGGCGTGATCCACCTCTACGAGCGCGACTGCTCGGTGCAGCGCCGCCACCAGAAGGTCGTCGAGATCGCCCCTGCGCCGGGGCTCGACCCCGAGCTCAGGGACCGCATCTGCGCCGACGCGGTCCGCTTCGCCCGCGAGATCGGCTACAAGAACGCCGGCACCGTCGAGTTCCTCCTCGACCCGTCGGGCAAGTACGTCTTCATCGAGATGAACCCGCGCATCCAGGTCGAGCACACCGTGACCGAGGAGGTCACCGGGGTCGACCTCGTCCAGTCGCAGATGCGCATCGCCGCCGGGGCGATGCTCGCCGACCTCGAGCTCACCCAGGAGTCGGTGCAGCCGCGCGGCTTCGCCCTCCAGTGCCGGATCACCACCGAGGACCCCGCCAACGGGTTCCGCCCCGACACCGGCAAGATCACGATGTACCGCTCCCCCGGCGGCCCGGGCGTGCGGCTCGACGGCGGCACGACCTACACCGGCGCCGAGATCAGCCCGCACTTCGACTCGATGCTGGCCAAGCTGACCTGTCGCGGCCGGACCTTCGAGTCGGCGGTGCAGAAGGCTCGCCGGGCGCTGCTGGAGTTCCGCATCCGCGGCGTCTCCACCAACGTCAGCTTCCTGCAGGCGGTGCTCGCCGACCCCGACTTCGCGGCCGGCGGCGTCACGACCTCGTTCATCGAGGACCACCCGCAGCTGCTGAAGGCCCAGGTCGGCGCCGACCGCGCGTCCCGCCTGCTGACCTACCTCGCCGACGTCACGGTCAACCAGCCGCACGGTCCGGCCCCCGTCACCGTCTCGGCGTCGAGCAAGCTGCCGGCGCTCGACCTCTCCACACCCGTCCCCGACGGGTCGCGCCAGCTGCTCGCCGAGGTCGGGCCCGAGGAGTTCGCCCGCCGGCTGCGGGCGCAGGACCGGGTCGCGGTCACCGACACGACCTTCCGCGACGCCCACCAGTCCCTCCTCGCCACGCGGGTGCGCACGCGCGACCTGCTGGCCGTCGCCGGGCACGTCGCCCGCACCACGCCCGAGCTCTGGTCGCTGGAGTGCTGGGGCGGGGCGACGTACGACGTGGCCCTGCGCTTCCTCTCCGAGGACCCCTGGGACCGGCTCGCCGCCCTGCGCGAGGCGGTGCCCAACGTGTGCCTCCAGATGCTGCTGCGCGGGCGCAACACCGTCGGCTACACCCCGTACCCGACCCGGGTCACGGAGGCGTTCGTCGAGGAGGCCGCGGCCACCGGCATCGACGTGTTCCGCATCTTCGACGCGCTCAACGACGTCTCCCAGATGCGCCCGGCGATCGAGGCGGTCCGCGCCACCGGCACCACCGTCGCCGAGGTCGCGCTGTGCTACACCGGCGACCTCTCGTCCCCCGACGAGCGGCTCTACACGCTCGACTACTACCTCCGCCTCGCCGACCAGATCGTGTCGGCGGGCGCACACGTCCTCGCGATCAAGGACATGGCCGGCCTGCTCCGCGCACCCGCCGCCCGGACCCTCGTCACCGCACTGCGGGAGCGGTTCGACCTGCCCGTCCACCTCCACACCCACGACACCCCGGGCGGCCAGCTCGCCACCCTCGTCGCGGCGATCGAGTCGGGGGTCGACGCGGTCGACGCCGCCAGCGCGGCCATGGCCGGCACCACCTCGCAGCCCGCGCTCTCGGCGCTCGTGTCGGCCACCGACCACTCCCCGCGCGAGACCGGGCTGTCCCTGGCCGCCGTGAACGCGATGGAGCCCTACTGGGAGGCCACCCGCCGCGTCTACGCGCCGTTCGAGTCGGGCCTCCCGGCGCCGACCGGGCGCGTCTACCGCCACGAGATCCCCGGCGGACAGCTCTCCAACCTCCGCCAGCAGGCCATCGCCCTCGGCCTGGGCGAGAAGTTCGAGCAGGTCGAGGACATGTACGCCGCCGCCAACGACATCCTCGGCAACGTGGTCAAGGTGACCCCCTCGTCCAAGGTCGTCGGCGACCTGGCCCTCGCGCTCGTCGCGGCCGGCGCCGACCCCGCGGAGTTCGAGGCCGACCCGGCGGCGTACGACGTCCCCGACTCGGTGATCGGCTTCCTCAGCGGCGAGCTCGGCGACCCGCCCGGCGGGTGGCCCGAGCCGTTCCGCACCAAGGCGCTCGCCGGCCGCACGTGGAAGCAGCCGACCGAAACCCTCACCGCCGAGCAGGAGGCCGGGCTCGAGGAGGACCGCCGCGGCACCCTCAACGAGCTGCTCTTCCCGGGGCCGACGGCCGCTTTCCGGGAGAGCCGCGAGTCCTTCGGCGACCTGTCGGTGCTCTCGACCGTCGACTACCTCTACGGCCTGCGACGCGGCGAGGAGCACAGCGTCCGGGTGCGGGAGGGCCGCGAGATGATCTTCGGACTCGAGGCGATCAGCGAGCCCGACGAGCGCGGCTTCCGCAACGTGCTGGCGACCATCGACGGGCAGCTGCGTCCGGTCCAGGTGCGCGACCGCACAGTGTCGGCAGACGTCACCTCCGCCGAGCGGGCCGACCCGAAGGTCCCCGGCCACGTCGCGGCACCCTACGACGGCGCCGTGACCGTGACGGTGGCGGAGGGCGACTCCGTCGAGGCTGGCCAGACCGTCGCCACGATCGAGGCGATGAAGATGGAGGCCTCGATCACCGCACCCGTCTCCGGCACGGTCGCCCGCCTGGCGATCCCGTCCACCAAGGCGGCCGAGGGTGGCGACCTGGTGCTGGTGATCGACTAGCCGCCGGGACCGCTCAGGGCTGGTTGAGGACGATCGCGTCGGGGTCGGGCTCGGCGTAATCGGTGACCTCGGGCTCGTCGCCGGTGACCTGCTCGAACACCTCGGCCGCCACGGCGCGCATGCCGTTGATCTTGGGGTGGAAGGGCGCGGCGATGCCGGCCCGGAAGCGCGGGCCGTTGACCCAGGCGCGGCCCTTGGCGCACACGTCGTGCCCCTTGGAGACGGCCTCCATGTCGACGTACGTCGCCCCTGCCGCCGCGGCGCCCCGCTCGAGCGAGCGGTTGAGCAGACCGGCGACGCGGGTGACCGGGCCGAGGACCTCCTCCGAGGCACCGACCGCGGCGCAGGTGCCTTCGGTCGGGAGGATGTCGGGATAGCCCACGACGTAGACGTCGGCGTCGGGGGCGCGCTGGCCGATGCGGCGCACGGCCTGCTCCACGCGGCCGGCGACCTTGCGCGCGTCGGCCTCCAGCTCGGCCACCGGGCAGGTCGACAGCCGGCCGTCCTGGCAGCGGATGAGCGAGTCATAGATGCCGAAGTCGTTGCCGCCGATGCCGAGGGTCACCAGGTCGGTGTCGGCCGAGAGCGCGTCGAGCTGCGGGCGGGTGGTCTTCCCGTCGAACATCAGCATCCGCTCGTAGAGGTCCGCCGTGGTCGCGGCCGAGCAGGACACGTCGGTGTAGCTGGCGACGTCGAGCCAGTCGGCCAGGAAGGCGGGGTAGTTGTCGCGCGAGCGGGCGCACCCGGTCGGGTCGGTCCGCATCGTGCCGATGAACGGGCCGGCGGAGAACGAGTCGCCGAGGGCGACGTAGTCGATGTCGGTGGTCACCTCGGTCTCCACGACCGGGTCCGGCAGGTCGAGGTCGCCGTCAGCCGCCTGGCCGCCCTCGCACCCCGTGGCAGCGAGGGCGAGCCCCGCCAGCAGCACTGCCCACCTCACTGCCGCGCCGGTCCGATCTGCCGCTGGGTGACCTCGAAGGTGAACCAGCTCGACGGGAGGCCGAGGGCGGAGCGGACGGTGTCGCCGTCGACGCTCACCCTGGTGCCGGTGGTGCCGACGAACGCCATGTCGACGACCCGGCCGCCCCAGTCGCCGTTGCCGTCGCGGGAGGTGACCTCGATGGTGGCGAGGTCTCCGATGGCGGGCCACTGCTTCTCGATGGCGGTGTCGTCGACGGTCTCGGTCCAGGTGGAGTACGTCGGGTTGGCGACGCCGTCGTAGGGGTCGGCCTGGGCGACGAGGTAGGGCATCGAGCCGGCAGCGGAGAAGCCGCCGTTGCTCGCGGAGAACTGGGTGAACGCGGGACGGCCGTCGTGGAAGAGACCCTGCTTCGCCGTCGCGCGGATCGCCGCGTCCGCGGCCGGGTGCTCGACGTCGGCGCCGCCGTAGACCTGGCACTGCGTGGTGTCGCAGAGGTCGTAGTGGGGCGCGGCGGGGTGGGAGCGCTCGAACGCGGCGTAGGTGCGGGCGGCGACCGACTGCGCGCTCACCGCGGCCGGCTCCCACAGGGGCGGCACCTCCTGGGGGACCACGCCGCGGAGGTAGGCCTCCATGCCGACGCGGTTGACGGTCTCGCGCTTCGCGCCGGGCCGGGGCGCGACCGACTGGAGCGCGCCGCGGTAGTCGCGGCGACCGCCCGGGAGGACCAGCGTCAGCCGGCCCGTGGTGGAGGAGAGCTCGGCCTCGCCGGGGACCTTCTTCCACGTCCGCCAGCGGCCGCCCCTCGTGGACTGCACCAGCGTGTCCGGGCCCTGGGCCACGAGGCGCCACTTGCGCGCCGCGATGGACGGCAGGCGCCAGGTGCGCTTGCGCGCCAGGCTGGTGACCTTGGTGCCGCGCTGGGCGAGGACCTGGACGTCACGCCCG
>NZ_JAUZVE010000109.1:0-7566 GCF_031844425.1 Microbacterium sp. ARD31 | reverse complement strand
ACCGAGTCGTGGGAGGACCTGATCTCCTCCCTAGGCATCAACGGCTGGGAGCTCGTCCAGGTCATCCCCGGCCCGGAGACGACGTACTGGTTCAAGCGCCAGGCCTGAGCGTGGCCGACCTCCCCGGCGACGCCGACCTGCTGGCCCGGTTCCGGGCGGCGTCGGCGAGCGCCGAGGTGGTCTTCTGGCGCGCTGCCGGCAGCCCGGCCGAGACGTTCCGCGAGCTCGCCGCCTTCGCCGAGGAGCACGGCATCGAGTGGGACCGCTACGGCGAGCGCGGTGCCGTGGCCCAGCTCGAGTCGGAGGTCGCGGCGCTGCTCGGCAAGCCGGCCGCAGTCATGTTCCCGAGCGGCATCATGGCCCAGCAGGCGACCCTGCGCGCCTGGTGCGACCGGTCCGGCTCGCGCCGCGTGGCCCTGCCCGACCTCTCACACCTCGTCCACCACGAGCAGGACGGCCCCCGCAGGGTGCTCGGCCTGGAGCTGGAGTGGCTCACCACCGGTCGCGAGACGGCGACGGCCGCGTCCCTCGCCGCGGTCGGCGGCCGGCTCGGTGCCGTCATGGTCGAGCTCCCGCTGCGCGACGCCGGCTGCCTGCTCCCGGCCTGGGACGACCTCGTCGCGCTGTCGGCCGCCGCCCGCGAACGAGGGGTGGCGTTCCACGCCGACGGCGCCCGGATCTGGGAGTCGGTCGGGCACTGGGGCAGGACCCTCGCCGAGGCGGCCGACCTCGTCGACTCGATGTACGTCTCGCTCTACAAGGGCCTCGGCGCGACCAGCGGGGCCGTCGTCGTGTGCCCCGAGGACCTCGCCGGCGAGCTGCGCTCCTGGCGGACCCGGATGGGCGGCACGACCTTCTCCATGACCGCGGCGGCCGTCGGCGGGCTGATGGGGATCCGCGCGGACCTCGACCGGTTCGACCGCTACCGGACCTGGGCCGTCGCGCTGGCCGGTGAGCTGCGCGAGCGGGGGATCCGGACCTTCCCCGAGCAGCCGCACATCGCGACCTTCCTCGCCTACGCTCCCGGCGAGGTCGACGAGGTCAACGCGCGGGTGGTCGCCCACGTCGAGGAGCACGGGGTGGTGCCCTGCGGCCTGTGGAGCGCGAGCGAGGTGCCGGGGTGGGTGGTGACCGAGCTGACCTGCTACGAGGCGGCCGTCGAGCGTGACCCCGCCGACGTGGCCGAGCAGATCGCCGCCGTGGTGGCCTGAACCACTTCCCGGCACCGGGCCGGTGATGCCGCGCGGCGCCGCACCGTCCCCTACATTCCTCCCCGTGAGTGCCCAGGCCCCTTCCGCTGTCATCCTGATCCGCGCGACCAGCTTCGTCCCGAACCCGGCGACGGCCGCCGACAACGCCTTCCAGGCCGACGCCCCCGAGGGCCAGTCGGACTACACCACCTCGGAGAAGGCGCTCGCCGAGATGGACGCCCTCGCGGCGGCCCTGCGCGACGTCGGCGTACGGGTGCACGTGTTCGACGACGACGACCACACCCGCCCGGACAGCGTCTTCCCGAACAACTGGGTCTCCACCCACGCCGGCGGCACCGTCGCGGTCTACCCGATGTACGCCTCCAACCGCCGCCACGAGCGGCGCCACGACGTGCTGGAGATGCTCAAGTCGGAGTACCGCGTCCAGGAGATCATCGACTACTCCGGCCTCGAGCCCGACGGCATCTTCCTCGAGGGCACGGGCGCGATGGTCCTCGACCACGTCTCCCGGGTGGCCTACACCGCGCGCAGCCACCGCGCCGACGTGGCGGTGCTCGAGCGCTTCTGCACCGACTTCAACTACGAGCCGATGGCCTTCGACGCGGTCGACTCCGACGGTGTGCCGGTCTACCACACCAACGTCATCGCCTGCATCGGCACCGACGTCGCGATGATCGCGCTCGACATGATCCCGGACGAGCACCGCCGCGAGCAGGTCCGCGAGCGCCTCGCGGTGACCGGGCGCACGATCATCGAGCTCACCGAGGAGCAGATCCGTGAGTTCGCCGGCAACGCCGTCGAGCTCTGCGGACGTACGCCTGAGGGCAAGCGCCGCTACGTCATGGCCATGTCGGCCCGGGCCCGGCGCTCGCTGCGGCCCGAGCAGGTCGCCGCGATCGAGGAGTCCTGCGAGATCGTCTCGGTCGAGATCCCGACGATCGAGCTCGCCGGCGGATCGGTGCGCTGCATGATCGCCGGCATCCACCTCGACCGCCGCCCGCCGCTCGAGGAGGCCGAGCTCACCGAGGCCGTCGAGGCGATCAACGTCGACGACCCCATCACGCCCGACGGGCGCTACGTGGCCAAGGACTACGCCTGACGCAGGTTCGGAGCAACATCTCAGCCCGGGATGGGGACGTAGTTCAGACAGGCTGGATTGCCTCCCCGCCAACCAGTGCCGAAGGCTGACCAGCGCTGAGCGACTGATCCGTGAGTACCGCCGCTGCCCCACGGCAACCCGGCAACCTCGGCGAGCGAGTCGTCGATCTCCTGGTAGTCACCGCGCTCCAGGATGAGCATGCCGCGTCGATACATCTCGCCCATCGTCGCTCCGGCGAAACAGTCCGCCTGCAGCTCGTATGCCTGCGAGAGGTAGCGGGAAGCCAGTTGCCGCTGCACGACGTGCGCATACTCGTGAGCCACGATGACCCAGATGAATGCATCGCCGAGTCGCGCGGCTTTGTTCATCAGGTGCACCTCGAAGGCAACCCAGTTGTTGGCGCCACCCGTGCAGGCGTACGCATTGTTCTTCCCGAGCGTGTTCGTCCCACACTTCAGGACGGTGGTGTCGCGGTTGTAGATGGAGTTGCGGCCGTACCCCCAGGCGCCGAGTCCTGGACGTCGGAACTGACTTCCAGTGAATCGAGGCATGTACCAATCCCAGAACCGAGTCGTGGTGTTGATTGCATCGACCGTCTCGCCGACCACTGTGTCTTGCTGGGCCGGATGCCGTCGCGCGGGGGGAGCCGCGTGCGTCGCGGCAGTGGCTTCACGCGCGACCGCAGCGTGGGAGGGCGTGACGGTCAGAAGCGTGGTTGCAAGTAGCGGAGCGGCTGCAACGAGGGTGGCGAGACAGTGCTGAAGCTTGCGAGTTCGTTCAGTCACGGCGGAACCTCTCTCTGGTGGGAGTGGCAACCATGACGCCCTCCGCTTAACAGGCACTTAAGCCCACTGAGGTGCGCCCGGAAGGCCCCTCACACCTTCCCCGCGATGCACATGCGCCGATCCTCTGACCCCGGGTTGGCGTTCTTGGCTGTCGGGGTTGGCGCGAACCAAGAACTGTGACGCACCTGCAGATTCCACGCCTGCAGGTCTTGCCGGAATCCGTCGGCAAGCTGGCCCAAGGATCTGTTGACTTCCTGCGCGGACGAGACCCACAGTGGCTGCCCTCGCTTACGCACGGTCAGGCAAAGGGGCGCGGTGACGACGACCGAGGTGCACCACGTCTTGCTCCTGGGGCCAGTGCACATCCGATCGCAGACAACGGCGTCAGAGCGTCAGCTCGCACGACGAGAGAGGGCGCTGCTCGCGCGACTGGCCCTCGACCTCGACCGCGTCGTCTCGGCAAGTCGGCTCATCGACGACCTGTGGGCCCAGTCGCCGCCGCCCAGCGCCACCAATGCGTTGCAGGTGTACATCTCTCACCTTCGGAGGCGACTGGGTCCGGAGGCGATCGTGTTCAGCGGCGCCGGCTACCGAATGGCGTCCGACGTGTGCTCGGTCGACGTGCAAGAGGTGGAGCCTCTGGTCCGTAGGGCTGGGGAGCTGCTCACGGCCGGGCGCGCCGACGACTCAGTCACGATGCTCGACGAAGCCCTTGCCTGGTGGCGCGGCGATGCGTTGTCAGACCTGCAGGACTACGAGTTCGCTCGAGTCGCCGCCGCTCAGCTGAACGACCTGCGTGCCACCGCGGCGCAGCACCTCGCCGAGGCGTTGCTGGCGTGTGGTCAACCCGATCGCGTGGTCGCCGACGTCACGCCGTTGCTGCACGAGTTCCCGTTCCGCGAACAATTGAGGGCAGCCGTGATGACGGGCCTCTACCGACAGGGACGAGCGGTCGACGCCCTCGAGCTCTACAACGAGGTCCATGCCCTCATGCGGGAGGAGCTCGGGCTGGACCCAGGGCCCGGTCTGCAGGCGCTGCAGGCCGCGATCCTGGCGGACGATCCTGCCTTGATGCGCGCAGCCTCGCAGTACCAGGCAGCTGCAGACGGCATCAAGCGCCACGTGCAGGAGGCGGCGGGGGAGAGTCCTCGCACCAACCTCGAGGTGCAGCCGACCCCGCTGCTGGGCCGAACGACGGAGATCGGTGAGATCACCGACCTGCTGAGCGGCCAGCGGAGTCGACTGGTCACGCTGACCGGCCCTGGCGGCACCGGAAAGACCCGCCTCGCCCTGCAGGTGGCCGCGGACGCCGTGGAGGACTTCGCTGGCGGCGTCTACCTGGTCTCCTTGGCTTCCGTGACCGACGCGGAGGTCGTCGTCCCGACGATCGCGCAGACGCTGGGAGCGAAGGAGGGAAGCGGGCGCACCGCGCCTCAGGCGCTGCGCGAGCTGCTGGCCGGCCGGCGCGTGCTGCTCGTCCTCGACAACTTCGAGCAGGTGATCGCCGCGGCTCCAGAAGTGGCGAATCTTCTGTCGACGTGCCCCGAGCTCTGTGTGCTGGTCACCAGCCGCGAATCGCTACGTCTGCCTGGCGAGCAGTCGTATCCCGTCCCGCCCCTGGCTGTCCCTGGTGAGCAGGCGATCGCCCAGGGTGATGCCGAAGCTCTTTCTCAGTACGAGGCAGTCAGGCTGTTCGTGGATCGAGCTCAGTCAGCCCGCCAAGGCTTCAGCGTCACCAACGAGAACGCCCCTGCGGTGGCGCAGATATGCAGTCGGTTGGATGGACTGCCCCTGGCTATCGAGCTGGCAGCAGCGCGTACTCGGGTGCTCACCCCCGAGGAGATGCTCCCTCGGTTGGCCAGACGCCTGGACATCCTCAGCGGCGGACCTCGCGGAGCCCCTGCGCGCCAGCAGACGCTGCGCGGAGCGATCGACTGGAGCTACGACCTGCTTGATGAGGATGAGCAGCGACTCTTCGCGCGGCTTGCGGTCTTCGTCGACGGTTGTGACCTGGAGGCGGTCGAGGCCGTCTGCGACCCCGATGACGACTTCGCAGCAAGCGTGTTGGACGTGCTCACGTCGCTGGTCGACAAGAGCCTGGTCCGGACGGGTGAGACAAGTCATGGCAGCCGCCGCCTCTCCATGCTGGAAACCGTGCGGGAGTACGCCGGCGACCGATTCAGCAACGATGTTGCTCGCGATGCAGTTCGCGAGGCGCACGCACGCCACTTCACCGATCTCGCACATCGCGCTGGGTGGCAGCTGCAGAGAATGGAAGGACGCGCTTCGATCGATCGGCTGGAGCGGGAGCACGGGAACCTGTGCGCCGCTCTGCACTGGTCGGTGGAACACCATCGCGACGAGGAAGGGCTGTCCCTGGTCGACGGCATGTGGCGCTTCTGGGTCAAGAGCGGCCGACTGCGTGAGGGCACCACCCTGGCGCGCGGGGCCATCGAGAAGCTCGACGGTCGCCACACTCCAGCCTGGGCCGGAGCGATGACGGGTCTGGGAGAGCTGTACCGGGCGCAAGGCGATCTGCTCAACGCACGTCTGATCAAGCAAGCAACCCTGCCGTACCTGCAGGAGTCGAGTCCCGTTCGAGCGACCGTGACGCTCACCGACCTCGGGCACATCGCTCAAGACGAGGGCCGTCTCGACGACGCGCTCACTCTCCATACGACGGCCCTTCAGGCACACCGGTCGGAGGGCGATGACCGCCTCATCGCCCATGCCCTGATGGGACTCGCGAGGTTGTGCCTCGTCACCGGCAGGATCGCGGAATCGAAGTCACATTACGAGTTCATCATGAAGGTCGGACACAAGTACGGCGAAGCGGAACACATCAACGAGGCCATGATCGGGCTGGGCGAAGCCGCCAGACGTGAGGGGGATGACGCGACCGCACAAGCCATGTTCGCCGAGGGTCTGTCGTTCGCGCTTCGCATGGGAGATCTGGACTTCGCGCTTGATGCGTTCACCGGTATGGCATCGGTTGCGGTGAACCGCGGGGACATGCTCCGGGCCACGGTCCTGGTGGGTGTTGCAGACGGGATGCGTGCACGTACCGGGCTCGTCCCCTACTTCCAGGACGAGCGGACGCACAACCTGGAGCTCACACGGAGAGCGTTGGGCGATCCGGAGCAGACTGCGGCCCTCGAGGCCGGCCGCGCCATGACCCTCGAAGACGCAGCGAGCTACGCCCTGCTCGGATGATTCCCGGACGGGGGTCGGCGCGTCAGTCGCGACGCGTTGTGCCACCCTGCCTCCGCCCTCGGTCAGGAGGAGTCAGGGTGGCACCTCACGCGTGTTCTAGCCGTAGACGTAGAACCCTCCGCGCGCTGTCCCGTAGTTCAGGCACGCGCTCTGACGGCAGAGGAGATCGCTGTTCGAGTTGGGGATCATCGTCTGGGTACCGCTGGTGTACCCGCTCCACCCGTTGGGTACGGCGGCCCCACCCCACAGCACGAACACCTTGGCCCGGAAGTAGCCGGGCTGCCGCACCAGGGACGGAACGACCACCGACCTCCCGACCACCGGATACTTGGCGTCGAAGTCGGACCAGTGCCGCTGCCGGTCGAAGCCCACCGGCGCCCAGCTCTTCCCGTCCCAGCGCTGAAGGACGTAGGTGATCTCGACCTCCTGCTGGTAGCGAGGCACGTCGCCGTTGCGGTAGACCAGCAACTGGGGCATCTCGAACCTGTACCCCGACAGTGAGACGATCCGGCCAGGACTGCTGGAGGCCTGGCCCCACGCCAGTGCTCCGTAGCGGCCGGACCACGAGTCGACGAAGTACGCGCTCGCGGTCTGGGCCGGCGCGAGCAGGGTGACCATCGCTGCGATCGCGACCACCACGGCAGCCCACCAGCGCCTGTTGAATCGAACCTTCATGATGTGCTCCTCTATCTCGACGGGATCTGATGAGGAGCACGCTCTCGCCGAGCGCTGAAGAAGGACTGAAGTGTCAACCCCGTTGGTTCGCGCGACCGGCGGCCACCCGAGCGTGTTAGGAGTTCCGTCTCTCACGCGGATCCCACCGCGGGCAGCGATGGGGCATGGCAGGTCCTCGCGTCGATGTCTCGGGGGTTGCGCATCTGTCGGGGTGGGGGCGTCCTGCCGCGCGATCGCCCCCGGGAGACCCGACCGTCGACGTTGTCGGCGGAGCGGTGTACAATCGAACACAGTTTCGAGCGAGCGAGCTCGGGCCCTTCCTGAAGCCGATGATCCGGCTGTACCCACCTCTCTGTTGCTGGCCCCGTCCGTAGTTGTCGGTGCGCCCAGGGGGCGCTGGAGGGTCAGTCAGTGAGCGCCGTACCTGCCGAGCAGCCCCACGCGGGTTCACGCGAGGGTGGGTGGCGTGCGCCGGGAACGCAGCCGCCGGAGGCGTCGCCGGTGGTGACCCAAGTGCTGGCGCGGGTGCATGCGTCGCTGAGCGAGCTGGCCGAGGTGGGTGAGGTGTCGCTCGGAGGCTTCT
>NZ_JAUZVE010000108.1:7500-8532 GCF_031844425.1 Microbacterium sp. ARD31 | reverse complement strand
CGTGTCTCTCGCGAAGCACCCGCGGCGCCGTCGCCGTCGGAGGAGGCGCTGCCGGGCAGCCGGCGTTTCGCGAGGCACTCTAATCGGTTGGGGATATGGGGGTGAGCGCCGTCGTCTTGGAGGGATAGCGGCAGAGATCCGCGATGACGCAGCGCGGACATTCGGGACGGCGCGCCTTGCAGGTGTAGCGCCCGTGCAGGATCAGCCAGTGATGCGCGTTGAGTCGGAACGGCTCCGGCACCCGCGCCTCCAGCCCCGCCTGCACCTTGTCGGTGGTGGCGGCGGAGAACAGGGGGATGCGGTTCGAGACGCGGAAGATGTGGGTATCGACCGCGATCCGCGGCACGCCGAAGGCCACGTTGAGCACCACGCTCGCGGTCTTGGTGCCGACACCCGGCAGGACTTCGAGGGCTTCGGCCTCGCGCGGCACCTCGCCCCCGTGCCGGTCGATCAGGATCCGCGAGAGTGCGATGACGTTCTTCGCCTTGGTGTTGAACAATCCGATGGTGCGGATGAAGTGGCGGACCCGTTCCTCGCCGAGATCCAGCATCTTCTGCGGTGTGTCGGCGATGGCGAAGAGCGGCGCGGTCGCGAGGTTCACGCTCTTGTCGGTCGCCTGCGCCGAGAGCACCACCGCGACGAGCAGCGTATAGGGGTTGATATAGTCGAGTTCGGAGCGTGGTTCCGGATCGGCCGCGCGGAGGCGCGAGAAGATCTCGACCAGCGTCGCATCATCGACAGGAGGCGGCGAGGTTTCGACCCGCGCCGTCAGGGCGGGCGCCAGCTCGGCCCTGGGCTTTGCTGGTTTCGCGCGCCCGTCGGCAGACTTCGCTGGCTGACTTTTTACCGCAGCGGGGGCGGAAGAGCGGGAAGACGGCTTTTTCGCTGGCATCGGCGCGTTATATTCGGCCCATGGCGAGCGGCAACATTCCTGCACATCCGGACGGGCTCGATCCCGCAACGATGGACCGGCCGGTCTACTCGGCCGTGATCCGGCCTCACCAATCCCTGAGCCAGGACGGCTTCCGGATC
>NZ_JAUZVE010000107.1:0-8580 GCF_031844425.1 Microbacterium sp. ARD31 | reverse complement strand
AGGCCGAGGACGGGGGCGGCGAGGGCGAGGAGCACGACGAGGGAGGCGAGCCCGAACGCGACGGGGCGCTTCCACAGGCGCTCGCCCCAGGCTGCGAACTTCGGGGAACGGTGCTCACCGGTGTGGACCCACTTCAGCGCGCCCTTGTTGATCGTGTGGTCGAGCTTGAACAGCACGAGGGGGAGCAGGGTGAGGGTGGCGGCGAGGACGAAGACGACGGCGAGCATGATGCCGCCGGCCATGGAGCGGAACGCCGGTGAGGGCACGAGCATGACCGCGGACAAGGACACGAGCACGGTGGCGCCCGAGAGCAGGACGGCCTTGCCGGCGGTGTCCATGGTCTCGGCGATGGCCTGGCGGGGGGTCTCGTGGTGGCCCATGCGCGCGGCGCGGAAGCGGACGACGAGGAACAGCGCGTAGTCGATGCCGAGCGCGAGGGCGAACATCATCGCGAAGTTCATCGCCCAGATGGAGACGGGGATGAGCTCGTTGATGAGCACCAGGGAGCCGGCGGAGGCGACGAGACCGGCCAGGGTGAGGATCAGCGGGAGGCCGGCGGCGACGAGCGCGCCGAAGGCGAGGACGAGGATGGCCAGGGTGACCGGCCACGACATCATCTCGGACTTGAGCATCGCGTCGAGGTTGGCCTCGTTGAAGTCCGACCACAGCAGGGAGGCGCCGGTCGGGTTGACCTCGACGCCGTCACCGGACAGGGCCTCGAGCTCGTCCTTGAGGTCGTCGGCGACGCGGACCATCTCGTTGGGGTCCGCACCGGCCCCGGCCAGGATGACGGCGGTCGAGCCGTCCTGGCTCACGGTGGCGCCGGGCTGGGGGGCGATGACGTCGGCGATGCGGGGTTCGTCGGTGAGGATCGCGGTGACCTCGTCGATGACGTCGGCGCCGGTGCCCCGGGTGACGGGGCCGTCCTCCGCGTGGACGACGACCTGGATCGCGGAGCTCGCGTTGCCGCCGAAGGACTCGGTGGCGAGCTCGCGCACGGCGACCGACTCGGAGCCGTCGGCCTGCCAGCCGGCGCCGGAGAGGTTGGCCTCGACCTTGGGCGCGAACGCACCGAGGCCGATGACGAGGAGGAGCCACACCAGGGCGGTGGCCTTGCGGTGGTGGGTGACCCACAGGCCGAGGCGCCCGAGCGGGCCGGGGCGGTAGCCGATGCCGTACGGGTCGTCGGCGTCGTGCGGGACGGGCTGGGCGTGGCGGCGGGTGGCCGTCGACGTCATGGGAAGGACTCGTTTCTGTGTGGGGGAGTGACGGGGTCAGACGAGGGCCGGGACCGCGGTCGCGGCGGTGTACGCGGCGACGAGCAGCACCAGGCCGGTGAACGCGGCGGAGAGCTTGGCGGTGTCGGCGCGCGCCGCGAGGCGGGCTCCGGCGACGGAGCCGGCGACGGCGGTGACGGTGAGGGCAGCGACGAGCCCCCAGTCCGGCGCGATGCCGCTGCCCGCACGGGTGGCGAGGGCGGCGGCGCTGGTGATGGTGATGACGACCAGCGACGTGCCGGCGGCGTACGCCATCGGGAGGGCGAGCGCGAGGGTGAGGGCCGGGACGACGAGGAAGCCTCCGCCGACTCCGAGGAAGCCGGTGAGCAGGCCGACCGCGGTCGCGGTGACGAGGACCTTCAGCGCGCGCGGGCACTGGCACATGAAGGTGGGGCTGAACGTGATGATCGGGTCGTCGAGGCGCGGCCGGTCCGCATGGGCGCCCGCCGTGGTGCCGCGGCGGTGGCGCAACTGTCGGGCGGTCATGAGCCCGGCGACGACGAGCATGAGACCGGCGAACGCGGCCAGCAGCACCGGCTCGGCGACGGCCGCGGACGCGCGGGCGCCGACGACGGCGCCGCCGATCGCCACGACGCCGAACGCGGCCCCGCGCGCGAGGAGGACGTTGCCGGCGCGGTGCGCGGTCACGGCGCCCGCGAGCGAGGTGACGCCCACGACCACCAGCGACCCGGTCGTGGCCTGCGTGGCGGTCTGGCCGAGGGCGAGGAGCACCGGCACCGCCAGGATGGAGCCGCCGCCGCCGAGCGCACCCAGGCTGAGCCCGATGAGCGCGCCGGCGACGACGGCGGCGAGGAGCGAGAGGCTCACGCCTCGGGCCCCACGAGGTGGAGTCCGACCTTCTCGGCGTTGTCGAAGGAGTCGTCGACGGCAACGAGCGTCATGCCGGCCGCAGAGAGGAACGACGCGGCGACCGAGGCGCGGTAGCCGCCCGCGCAGTGCACCCACACCTCCCCGGCCGGCACGTCGGCCAGGCGCTGCGGGAGCTCGTGGATGGGCACGTTGACGGCACCGTCGATGCGGGCCTTGTCGTGCTCGTCGGCACGGCGGACGTCGAGGATGACGACCTCGCGGTGGTGTCGCACCTGCGCGAGGTCGGCGAACGTCGCGGTCGGGAACGACGACAGCTCGCGGTCGCTCCAGTCCTCGGGACCGCCGGTGGCGTGTGCTGCGGGCCGGTCGATCCCGATCCGCACCAGCTCACGCTGGGCCTCGGCGACGTCCTCCGCGGACTCGCCGAGCAGCGTGATCGGCGTGCCCCACGTGACGAGCCAGCCCAGATAGGTCGCGAACCCGCCGTCGAGGCCGAAGTTCAGCGTGCCGGGAGCATGTCCGGCCGCGAAGGCGGTGCGGGTGCGGAGGTCGACGACCCACTCGCCGGCCTCGATGCGCCGACGGAGCTCGACTGCGTCGGCGACGGACGGCAGCGACAGGTCCGGCTCCGACGGGCCGTCGGAGTTGGCCGGCGCCATGTGGGCGTAGTAGGTCGGGTAGGCGCCGAGCCCGGCCAGCAGCTCGTCGACGTAGGTCTGCTCGTCCTGGGTCAGCACCGGGTTCGAGCGCTTCTCCTGGCCGATGGTCGACTCGGTGGCGTCGGACTGGGTGGCGGAGCAGAAGGAGCCGAAGCCGTGCGTGGGGAACACCTCGGCGGCGTCGGGGAGCAGATCGGCCAGCTTGTGGGCCGAGGCGTGCTGGTGACGGACCAGGTCGTGGGTGTGCTCGGGCCCGAGCAGGTCCGGACGGCCGGTGGCGCCGTACAGCAGCGAACCTCCCGTGAACACCGCGACCTGCTCACCGCTGTCGCCGTCGGTCATGGCATAGGAGAGGTGGGTGAACGTGTGGCCGGGGGTCGCCAGCGCGGTGACGCGCATACGTCCACCCACCTCGACGACCTGCCCGTCCGCCACGGGGGTGCGGACGAAGGACACGTCGTCCTCGCCATTGACGAGGTACTGGGCACCGGTGCGCTGCGCGAGCGCGAGGCCGCCGGTGACGTAGTCGTTGTGGATGTGGGTCTCGAAGACGTGGGTCAGGCGCACGCCGTGCTCCTCGAGGAGGTCGAGGACGCGGTCGATGTCGCGCTGCGGGTCGACGACGAAGGCGACCTCGCCGTCGTGGACGAGGTAGCTGCGGTCGCCCAGGGTGGGGGTCTCGATCGGGAGGATGGTGAGGTCCTGGCTCACGGCGCCGGTCTCGAGCGGGCGCCCGGCGCGCGCCCAGGCAGTCGTGCCGCCGGCGACCGAGTACGCCTCGTACCCCTGCGCGACGAGCAGGTCGGTCATCGCGGCGCTGCGGTTGCCCGAGGCGCACACGACGTAGACGGGCCGGGACCTGTCGAGCTCGCGGAGCCGGGATGCGAGGTGACCCATCGGGATGGGCGTCGCGCCCGGCACGTGCCCGGCGACGTACTCGCTGGCCTCGCGGACGTCGATGACGTGCGCGTCGACCTCGGCTGCGCCGGCGAGTCGCTCGATGTCGATCTCGGGGGTGCGGCTGCTCATTGTTGACTCCGTCCTGGGTGTCGGCGTGAATACCCGGTGGGGTATCGACCTGCCCAACCGTACAGACCCCGGGGGGTATTCCCCAACCCGCGGACGATCCGGTGTGGCGTGCGTCATGGAATACGGGAGGGGGTATCCTCGTTGGAGCCAGGTGCCACCACCTGACCACAGCAGAGGAGCCAACCTGATGGCCACCATCGACCTGGGTGCGGAGAACTTCGAGAGCACCGTCATCGAGAACGACATCGTCTTCGTCGACTTCTGGGCGTCCTGGTGCGGCCCGTGCCGCATGTTCGCCCCCGTGTACGAGAAGGCGTCCACCGAGCACCAGGACATCGTGTTCGCCAAGGTCGACACCGAGGCCGAGCAGGCCCTGGCCGCGGCCGCGAGCATCACCTCCATCCCCACGCTGATGGCGTTCAAGCGCGGGACCCTGGTGTTCTCCCAGCCCGGCGCCCTGCCGGCCGCCGCGCTCGAGCAGGTCATCACCGCCGTGCGCGAGCTGGACGTGGACGCCGCCCTGGCCGAGCAGGAGGCGAGCGCCTGATGGCCACCTTCACCCTCAGCGCCACCCTGCCCCGGTCGTACGACGACGCAGTCGAGGCCGTCCGCGCCGCGCTCGGCGAGCAGGGCTTCGGCATCCTCACCGAGATCGACCTCAAGGCGACCCTGAAGACCAAGCTCGACGTCGACGTCGCGCCCCAGGTCATCCTGGGTGCTTGCCGGCCCGCGCTCGCCCACGAGGCGCTGAGCGTGGACCCGTCGATCGCGGCGGTCCTGCCGTGCAACGTCGTCGTGCGCGCTCTCGACGAGGGCACCACCCTCGTCGAGGCGTTCGACCCCGACGCGATGATGGGACTGGCCGACAACGCCGCACTGCACGCCGTCGCCGCCGACGCCAAGCAGCGGCTCAACGCCGCACTCGCGGCACTGACCCAGGAGATCTGATGGAGCTCGACCCCACCTCGATGAAGCCGGTCATCAACCGCATCAAGCGCGCCCAGGGCCAGCTGGCCGGCGTGCTGCGCCTGCTCGAGGAGGGCCGCGACTGCGAGGACGTCGTCACCCAGCTCGCGGCCGTGTCGAAGGCCCTGGACCGGGCCGGGTTCGCCATCGTGGCCAGCGGCCTGCAGCAGTGCCTCGTCGAGAACGACGGCGACGCCGACAGCCTCGACGTGAAGAAGATGGAGAAGCTCTTCCTCTCCCTCGCCTGACGAGGTCCGGGAGCCCAGCGGCGCCGGCGTCCGCGATACAGCACGGCGAACGGGGTACCGCACCGGCATGACGACACCCGGCGGACATCAGGACTCGCGGATCGGGGAGCCGCCGTCGAGGGCCGCCGGCCTGATGTACGGCATCGGCCTGGGCGGCTTCGTCGACGGCATCGTGCTGCACCAGCTCCTGCAGTGGCACCACATGGTCAGCGACGTCAGCCAGTACCCGGTCACGACCGTGGCGGGCCTGGAGGTCAACACGCTGGCGGACGGCTTCTTCCACGTGGCCACGTGGTTGTTCGTCGTCGGCGCGTCGATCGTGACGCTGGCCCAGTGGCGGCAGGGCCGCCTGGCGCCGAGCTGGGCGTTCCACCTCGGTGGCGTCCTGATGGGGTGGGGCCTGTTCAACCTCGCCGAGGGCCTGGTCGACCACCAGCTGCTCGGCGTGCACCACGTGCGCGACGACCTCGGCGGCCCGCTGTCCTGGGACATCGGCTTCCTGCTGTTCGGCGCGGCGCTGACGCTCGGCGGTTGGGTGTTCCAGCGCCGCGGCGCGGGGCAGCTCGGCCGACAGGGGTGGCAGCAGGTTCCCGTGGGCCACCCGCTGCGGTGATCAGCCGAGCTCGTGTGCGACCCATCCAGGTGCGTCGAGCCGGACCGTCGCATCGCCGACGAGCTCTTCCAGCACGGCGACGAACGCCCGGAACTCGTCGTGACCCACCCGCTGCTCCCACCTGTCGCGGAGCTCGGTGAAGATCCGTTCGCCTTCGTGCATGACCTCCCATCCCAGCGCGGTGACTTGCAAGGGTCTGCGTCGAGCGTCACGAGGGTCCTCGACCCGCGTGACGTACCCGCGGTCGATCAGCACGGCGATCGTCTTGCTGGCCGCCTGCTTGCTCACCGACATGGCACGCCCCAGGTCGGAGGCGCTGTCGGCGCCCGATGCGATCGCACGCATGGCGAAGTCGTGCGAGGGCCGTACGTCGTCGTACCCGCGCGCCGCCAGCTCCTCCGTGGCCGCATCGACGAGCGTGCGGAAGCTCGCGAGGAGCAGCAGTGCCAGGTCAGGGCCCGATCGCGTCACGCGCGCAGGCTAGCCCACCCTTGAGAAGACAACTAGGTTGTCCTAATATGGACAACATGATTGACGATTTGAGCTCGACCCCGGCGACCGTCGACGCGGTCCACCACCGCACGACCGCACTGAACGGCACGACCCTGCACTACGTGACGACCGAGACCTCCGGCTCGCCGGTGCTGCTGGTCCACGGGTTCCCCGAGACCTGGTGGACCTTCCACAAGCTGATCCCGCTGCTGGCGGAGCGGCACCGCGTCGTTGCGGTGGACCTGCGCGGCTTCGGGGACTCCGGAACCGAAGCCCCCCACGGCAGCGAGGTGACAGCCCAGGACCTGCGCGCGCTTGTGGAGACGCTCGACGCGGGCGCGGTCCATCTCGTGGCGCAGGACATCAGCGGGGGAGCGGCCCTGCGCTTCGCCACCAGCAGCCCCGACCTGGTGCGCACGTTCACGGCCGTCGAGATGGGTCTGGCGGGCTACGGGCTGGAGGCGCTCGCGGACGTCAGGAGCGGAGGCTCCTGGCACATCGGCGCGTTCGCCACCCCGGGCGTCGCCGCCATGCTGCTCGCCGGCAAGGAGCACCAGTTCCTGACGAGCTGGTACCAGACCATGACGGCCGGCACGGACGCAGTCACCGAACAGGACATCGAGGAGCTCACTCGCACCTTCCGCCGGCCGGACGGGTGGGAGGGTGCCTCAGGTCTCTACCGGTCGATGCTGGGTGAGGGCGAACGGCTGCGCGACCTCGTGGCCACGAGCCCCCTCTCGGTGCCGTCGCTCGCGGTCGGTGGCGGCGGCGGGCCGTTCACCGCCACCACCCTGTCGCAGGTCACGGCCAGTGAGCCCGTCCACGTCCAGATCGACGGCGTGGGGCACCACGTGGCCCTCGAGGCGCCCCAGCAGCTCGCCACGGCCCTGATGGACTTCTACCGGACGGTCGACTGACGCACGGTCGGGGCGGTCGTCCCGCACGGGCACGAGGAAACGGCGCCTGACGCTGGAGACGTCGTCGGACGTCTTCACAGGTCAGGCGCCGTTCCAGGCACCTACGCGCAGGTCAGCGAGACCCGGCGAATCAGATGTCGTAGTAGTGAGTACCGCAGGGCGCTGACCTGCAGGAACAGTTCACAATTGGGTTCGTGGGGTGCAACTAGTACGCAGGGCACCTAGACGCCAGCCCGCCTCGAGATGCAGGAGAGCGCCCTATTCGGTGACTGGGGTGCAGTTCACTCGGCGGTCGGCAAGGGGCGCTGAAGTGTCCCGCTCAAGCTGGTCCTTGCGGCAGCAAGCGTCACCTGTGTCGGTCCGTGCACGACCGAGTTCGGACCTCTAGCGTCCGCCGCGGGTTGAAGGGCGAACCAGGACTCGTCGTCGCGTGCCGTGATGATCGTGAGACCGGTCGAGAGATCCTTCCGAACCCACGCTGCTGGATCAAGCGTGGTCCCGTCCAGCAGGCTGGTCTCGAACAGCTGCGCGTAGTACGCGTCTGGAAGTCCGGGGCTGTGGCCCGAACGTTGCGGAGGCAGGAGGAGGGGAGGGCCCCAGCCTGCTACCCATTCACCTTTGAACCCATAGACGGTTCCCGGGGGAGCATGGCCGATGGTTCCGCGCGTGAGCCCATACCGGGCGTCCTTCGCCCCCCGGAGAAGAACCTCATGATGGTCGGCCAGACGCTCCTGCAGCGAACGGCCACGATCATTCTCGGTCAACATCAAGTGACCCTGGTCGAAGACGGCCGTGCGACCCGTCCTCTGCACGCGGCGATGTTCCAGGTCTTGCTGCCGCTCGCTAGCGACTCGTCCCAGTTCGACTCCACCTCGGCGGCGCAATCTGCGTTGCAGCAACTCTCGTGCTTGTACGCGCGTGGGTTGCCATGAGATGCCGGACCAATAGGTGATCGGAGCGGGCCCTGCCGCGTCGATCCAATCGAGTGCGATTTCGACGATCGAAGGGATCAGTTCAGTCTGGACCTGCCACAGGTCCGCACCTCGATGCGGCTCGTTCGGATCGGGCACGACTCCGTAGCCCAGCATCGTGGTGATTGTAGGTTCGGGCCCGTACGGAACCCAGATTCGGGGAGGTTCCTCGTGCCGGGTCAGGTGCCCCTGCCACCCACGATTCGTCAGTGCCGCGCAGAACGCGTCCAGGTACTCCAGGGGAGCCTGCGCCCACAACGGGCAGTGAAGTCCGATCAGCTCGTTCCCGCGCAGGTCGATGGAGAGTTCGCCTTGGGAGCCTTCGTCGGACTCCTCGCTCCAGTCAAGCGCACGCGAGTTGAGCTCGAGCACGAGGTCGCTCAATATCGCCGAAGGGTCGAAGTCGCCGCCGCTGTCGGTGAGGTTTAACCAGTACAGCACCCAGCTCTCGCCAGGCGCCTCAAAGCCGTCACCGGCCCAATACTTTGCCACCTCGGCGCGGTCATAGGTCAGCGCCACGCTTCTGGACACCTCCTCCTGGACATGCCCGCATATTGACCCGAACGGACTATCGACC
>NZ_JAUZVE010000106.1:0-9376 GCF_031844425.1 Microbacterium sp. ARD31 | reverse complement strand
TGGTGAAGACCAGGTCGATGCCGGACTCGGTGAGGGTGGGCGCCTCGCTGACGTCGTCGCCCGTGAGCCGCTCCTCGCCCGAGACGGCCAGCAACCGCAGCTCGCCCGAGGCCAGCTGGCCCTCGAACTCGCCGACGCCGGAGAAGCCGACGTCGATCTTGCTCCCGAGGAGCGCGCTGGTGAGCGGCCCGCCGCCGTCGTACGGCACGTAGCGGACGTCCTTGGCGTCGATGTCGACGGCCGTGGCGAGCTGCATCGGGAACAGGTGGTCGGGGCCACCGGGGGACGAGCCGCCGCCGACGACCACGGAGCCCGGGTCGTCCTGCCAGGCCTGCACCAGCTCCTCGATCGTCTGGTACGGCGAGTCGGCCGGGACCAGCACGCCCTCCTGGTCCTCGATCAGCTGGGCCAGCGGCGTCGCGTCGTGCAGCTTGTAGGGGGCGGCGAACGAGTAGAGCGACCCGACGACGCCGAGCCCGGCCGTCATCATCGTGCGCTCGTCGCCCTCGGCGTTCATCAGCCGGGTCATCGCGACCGAGCCGCCCGCACCGATCACGTTCGTGACCTCGAACGAGCCGCCGGTGATGTCGCCGTCCTCCAGGACGGCCACCGCGGCCCGACCGGTCTGGTCGTAGCCGCCTCCCGGGCTGTTGGGGATCAGCATCGTCATGTTGTTGCTCTGCGGGCCGCGCGTGACGCCGCAGCCCGTCGCCAGCGCCAGCGCACTGGCGAGGGCCACGACGGTGGCGAGCGTCCGCCTCGTCCTCTGGCGCACCATGGGCACTCCGATCTCTCAGGTCTCTGCAGCCGGCCACCGGGAGGAGGCCGACCAGACGATGGTGGAGACTTCGTGTGGCGGCCGTCACGCTTGGGAAAGCAATGGAGGTTGTGGAACTTGTGGTCACGCTCGCGCTGGTGGCCGGCGACCCTCGCCGGCCAGTTCCTGGTGCTCCAGCTGACGGTGCTGCTCGCCGTCGTCGCGGTCGCGAGCGTCGTCTCGGTGCAGCAGAGCGCGCCGACTTCCGTGACACCCGGGGTGCCCGCCTGCGCGCGGCGGCCGAGGACATGGCCAACACCGAGCCGGTGCGTGACCCCTTCGTCGACGGCACGGTCGCGAGCCGGCGGATCTCCCTGATCTCCTACACCCAGCGGGTGCGCAACAACCTCCAGGCCAGCGGCGTCTACCTCGCCGACCCCGACGGAGTCGTGCTCGCGAGCAGCGACTTCGTCGGCCGGGACCGCCGCATCGACCTCGACGGCAGCACCGTCCAGCAGGGGCGCACCTGGACCGGTGACGTCGACGACTTCGGCGAGCGGGCGATCGCCGCGCAGGTGCCGATCATCGACGACGACCTCCAGCTCGTCGGGATCGCGATGGTGGCCCAGTCCTACCCGTCGTGGGGCGAACGGGTCCGTGGCGTCCTGCCGGACCTGCTCACCTTCGCCGGCCTGGGGCTCGGGCTCGGTGTCGCCGGGTCGTTCCTGCTCTCGCGCCTCATCCGGCGACGTACGCGCGGCCTGGAGCCCGCCGCCATCGCCGCCCTGGCGGACCAGCGCGAGGCCCTGCTCCACGCCATCCGCGAGGGCGTGGTCGCGGTCTCGACCGACGGCACCGTGACGGTCTTCAGCGACAGCGCCCGGGAGCTGGTCGGCCTCGACGGCCCGGTCGAGGGTCGCCGGGTCGAGGACCTCGACCTCGACCCGGCCCTGCGCGACCTGCTGACCGACGACGCGGAGATCCGCGACCACGTCGTCGTCCTCGGTGACCGGGTGCTGGTGGTCAACCGCAACGCGGTGCACGAGGGCGGGCGCCGGGTGGCGTCCGTGACGACGCTGCGCGACCGCACCGAGCTGCTCGCCCTGCAGAGCGAGCTCAGCGCCCGCGAGTCGATCACCAACACGCTCCGCGCCCAGACCCACGAGTTCCACAACCAGCTGCACACCATCTCCGGCCTGGTGCAGCTGGGGGAGTACGACGAGGTGTCCCGGCTCGTCGGCACCCTGAGCCGGCGCCGCGCGGAGATCTCCGACGCCGTCACCGCCCGGGTCGAGGACCCGGCCGTCGCGGCGCTCCTCATCGCCAAGACCAGCCTCGCGGCCGAGCGCGGCGTCGACCTCGTGGTCACGCCCGACAGCGACCTGCCGCGACTGGACCCGGAGTCCTCGACCGACGTGGGCACGGTGCTGGGCAACCTGGTCGACAACGCGGTCGACGCCTCCGTCGGCGTCGGCGGCCGGTCGGTCGAGGTCGCCCTGCGACACGACGACGGCACGGTGAGGCTGTCGGTGGCCGACACCGGACCAGGTGTTCCGCCGGAGCTGGCCGCGGAGATCTTCCGCCGTGGCTGGAGCACCAAGGCACCGACCGTCGGCGGACGGGGTGTCGGGCTGGCGCTCGTGCAGGTCGTCTGCGAGCGTCGGGGTGGCGCCGTCACGGTCCGTCCCGGGGACGGCGGGACCGGTGCGGTGTTCGACGCGGAGCTGCCCCGGGTCGAGGTCGGAGTGGAGGCCGGATGAGCGACGACGTGCGGGTCCTCGTCGTCGACGACGACTTCATGGTCGCGCGCATCCACACCCAGTTCGTCGAGCGGACCCCCGGCTTCGCGGTGGTGGGCGTGGCGAGCACGGGTCGCGCGGCGCTCGACGACATCACCCGGCTGCGCCCCGACCTGGTCCTCCTCGACGTCCACCTGCCCGACATGACCGGCATCGACGTCCTGCGCACGCTGCGCGCGGGTGGCGACGACGTCGGCGTGCTCGTGGTCACGGCAGCGCGCGAGGCCGACACCGTGCGCGCGGCGGCCGCCGGCGGCGCGACCCACTACCTCGTCAAGCCGTTCGACTACGAGGACCTCCGCGTCCGGCTGGAGACGTTCCGCGCGGCCCACCTCGCGCTGTCCGGCGCGGCCGCGCCGGGACAGCAGGACATCGACACGGTCTTCGGCGCAGCCGCGCCCCCGCCGGCCGCGGCGCTGCCGAAGGGCCTGAGCCCCGAGACCGCCCGCCTCGTCTAGGTGGCGCTGCGCGAGGCAGGCGAGCTGTCCGCCGCCGAGTGCGCCGACGCCGTCGGCATCTCGCGGGTGTCGGCCCGCCGCTACCTCGAGCACTTCGTGGCGACCGGCGCCGCCTCGGTGCGCCTCCAGTACGGCGGTGCCGGCCGACCTGAGCGGCGCTACCGGCGTTCCTGACCACCTTCCGCACCCACCACCTGCCGTGTCCGTTTTCCGCTGGTGCGCCGACCCGGCGCGGGACAGACTTGTCCCATGACGCCGACCGGACACCTCGACACCGAGGCCTGCTACCGCGCGGTCCAGAGCCGGGACCGCCGCTTCGACGGGGTGTTCTACACCGCGGTCCGCACGACGGGCATCTACTGCCGGCCGTCGTGCCCGGCCCGCACGCCGTCGGCCGTCAACGTCACCTTCCACGCGACCGCGGCCAGTGCCCACGCCGCCGGCTACCGCGCCTGCAAGCGCTGCCTGCCCGACGCCACCCCCGGGAGCCCGGAGTGGGACGTCGCCGCCGACGTCGCCGGGCGGGCGATGCGGCTGATCGCCGACGGCCTCGTGGACCGCGAGGGCGTCGACGGCCTGGCGCGTCGGGTCGGCTACACGCCGCGCCACCTCGGCCGGCTGCTGACCCAGGAGCTCGGCGCCGCGCCGCTGGCGCTGGCCCGCGCCCGCCGTGCGCAGAGCGCCCGCGTCCTGATCGAGACCACCGACCTGCCCCTGACCGACGTGGCCTTCGCGGCCGGGTTCGCCAGCGTGCGGCAGTTCAACGACACCCTCCGCGAGATCTACGCCGCCTCGCCCACCGAGCTGCGCCGCCGCAGCGGGACGAGGGCGCGCGGCCGTTCCGCGGGCGCGGTCACCATGCGGCTCGCCGTGCGCACGCCCTTCGCCGGTCGCCGGCTGCTCGACTTCCTCGCCTTCCACGTGGTGCCGGGGGTCGAGGCAGCCGGTCCCGGGTGGTACGCCCGCACCCTCGACCTGCCGCACGGTGCGGGCACCGTGCGGCTCCACCTCGCCGACCTGCCCGCCGACGCGGGCACCGGGCTGGTGGAGGCGGAGTTCTGGCTCGAGGACCTGCGCGACACCGCGGCGGCCAGCGAGCGCGTCCGCCGCCTCCTCGACGCCGACTGCGACCCCGGAGCGGTCGACGCCCAGCTCGGCGCCGACGCCGTCCTCGGTGAGCTGGTCCGGGCCACCCCCGGGCTGCGCGTCCCGGGCCAGGTCGACGGTGACGAGACGGCGATCCGCACCGTCATCGGGCAGCAGGTCAGCGTCACCGGTGCGCGCACCGTCGCCGGACGCATCGTCGCCGAGCACGGCCGGCCCGTGATGAGCCCGGTGCCCGGCCTGACGCACCTGTTCCCCGACGCCGCCACCCTCGCCGGCCTCGACCCCGAGTCGCTGCCGATGCCCCGTGCCCGGGGCAGGGCCCTGGTCGGGCTGGCGGCGGCGCTCGCCGACGGCACGGTCGTCCTCGACCGCGGCCCCGACCGCGACGACGTACGGCAGGCGCTGCTCGCGCTGCCCGGCATCGGCCCGTGGACGGCCGACTACGTCGCCATGCGCGCGCTCGGCCACCCCGACGTCTTCCTGCCCACCGACCTCGCCGTGCGCCGCGTGCTCGACGGGATGGGAGGCTCGGCCGACTCCGAGCGGTGGCGGCCCTGGCGCTCCTACGCGCTGATGCACCTCTGGAACACCCTGATGCCCGACCTGCCCGACGCCGACCACGACGCCGACGCCGACTCCGAGGAGAACTGACATGTGGACCGTGATGCCCTCACCCGTGGGCGACCTGCGGATCGTGGAGCGCGACGGCTCGATCGTGGCCATCGAGTTTTCACCCTTCCGGCCGCCGGCGGACGGACGCCCACTCGGCCCACGCGCCGACGACGAGCCGGTGCTGGTGGAGGCGGTGCGCCAGCTGACGTCGTACTTCGCGCGCGAGCTCACCGAGTTCGACCTGCCGCTCGCCCCGGTCGGCACCGACTTCCAGCGCCGTGTGTGGCAGCAGCTGGAGAGGATCGGCTACGGCGAGACCGCGTCCTACGGCGAGATCGCCGGCCGGCTCGGCATGACCAACGCCGCCTCGCGCGCCGTCGGCCTGGCCAACGGCCGCAACCCGATCCCCATCGTGGTGCCGTGCCACCGGGTCATCGGCGCCAACGGCACGCTCACCGGGTACGCCGGTGGGTTGCCGCGCAAGCAGCAGCTCCTCGAGCTCGAGCAGGACGCCCTCTTCTAGCCGCGCTAGCCGGCCGACCAGTGGGGGTCGCGCCCCGACCGCGCGAGCACCCGGTCGAACGCCGACGCGTCCTCACCCGGCGTCAGGGCAGGCCCGAACATGCCCGGTGTGCCTCCCTCGTCGAAGCCCTCGACGAACGCCTGCAGGGTCGCCGTGGTGGCCGGGTCGGGCTCATAGTGCTGACCGGTCGCGCGAGCGACGTCCCAGCCGTGCAGCACCAGCTCGTCGAGCGCCACCAGGACGCCGACCTCGCCGGGCAGGTCGACACCGCCGGCCCGGGTCATGCCCTCGTGGGACTCCGGCGACCGCCATGCAGCGACGAGTGCCTCGACGTTGGCCGACAGTGCATCGCGCCAGTCGGCCTGGGGCTCCGGCCACCCCGCGTCGTCCGGACTGGTGTCGGTCAACGGGCCGAAGTCCTTCTCGCCGGCGGCCCGGAAGGCCACGCACAGGCCGACGAGGTGCTGCAGCATCTGCCCCACCGTGCGCCCCTCGCACGGCGTCGGGGAGTCCAGCTGCGCGTCGCCGATGGTCGCGGTGACGGCGAGCAGCCGCTCGCCGGCGGGGCCGAGGTCCACGAGGTCGCTCATGCGCCCACCCTGCCGCACGCCGCCGACACTGACCACCCGCCCGTCGTACGCCGGGGTGGCGGCAGATCGCAGCTGGACCGGCGCGGGACGTGCGATGTGCCGCCACCCAGGCCGGGGACCTACTCCGCGGCGGCGCGGCGCAGCGACTCGGAGAGCCGGTCGGCCGCGGCGAGCACGGCGGGGGCGTGCATCCGGCCGGGCTGGCGGGAGAGGCGCTCGAGCGGACCCGACACCGACACCGCGGCGATGACCTTGCCGCCGGGGGAGCGGACGGGCGCGGACACCGAGGCGACGCCCTGCTCGCGCTCGCCGACCGACTGCGACCAGCCGCGGCGGCGGATGCCGGACAGCGCGGTGGCGGAGAACGCCGCGTTCTGGAGCCCGCGGTGCATGCGCTCGGGGTCCTCCCAGGCGAGCAGGATCTGCGCGGCCGAGCCGGCGTTCATGGTGAGCTGCGAGCCGACGGGGATGGTGTCGCGCAGGCCCGAGGGACGCTCGGCAGCGGCGACGCACACGCGGTGCTCGCCCTGACGGCGCCAGAGCTGCGCGGACTCGCCGGTGATGTCGCGCAGGCGGGCCAGGACCGGGCCGGCGGCGGCGAGCAGGCGGTCCTCGCCGGCGGCGGCGGACAGCTCGGCAAGGCGCGGCCCGAGGACGAAGCGCCCCTGCATGTCGCGGGCGACGAGGCGGTGGTGCTCGAGCGCGACGGCGAGGCGGTGGGCGGTGGGGCGGGCCAGTCCGGTCCCGGCCACGAGCCCGGCGAGGGTCGCCGGTCCTGCCTCCAGCGCAGCGAGCACGAGGGCGGCCTTGTCCAGTACGCCGACACCAGATCCATTGTCCATATGCCGATATTCTCATCTCAGGGAGTGGGATGCAAGTCTAGAGTCATCACACCGCCTGACCCAGAAGGAGACCGTCGTGGGCAAGACCCTGTCCGAGAAAGTGTGGGACGAGCACGTCGTCCGCAGTGCGGCCGGAGAGCCCGACCTCCTCTTCATCGATCTCCACCTCCTCCACGAGGTGACCTCGCCGCAGGCCTTCGACGGCCTCCGGCTCGCCAACCGCACCGTGCGCCGGCCCGACCTGACCCTCGCCACCGAGGACCACAACGTGCCGACCCTCGACTGGGACAAGCCGATCGCCGACCCGGTCAGCCGCACGCAGGTCGAGACGCTGCGCAAGAACGCCGCCGACTTCGGCGTACGACTGCACCCGCTCGGCGACGTCGAGCAGGGCATCGTGCACGTCGTCGGCCCCCAGCTCGGGCTCACGCAGCCCGGCATGACGATCGTCTGCGGCGACTCGCACACCTCCACCCACGGTGCCTTCGGAGCCATCGCGTTCGGCATCGGCACGTCCGAGGTCGAGCACGTGCTCGCCACGCAGACGTTGACGCAGGCGCGGCCGAAGACGATGGCCGTGACCGTCAACGGCAGCCTGCCGGAGGGCGTCACCGCCAAGGACCTGGTCCTGACCCTGATCGCGCACACCGGCACCGGTGGCGGGCAGGGCTACATCGTCGAGTACCGCGGCCAGGCCATCGAGGAGCTCTCGATGGAGGGCCGGATGACGGTCTGCAACATGTCGATCGAGTGGGGCGCCAAGGCCGGCATGATCGCCCCCGACCAGACCACCTTCGACTACATCGAGGGCAAGCCCGAGGCCCCGAAGGGAGCCGACTGGGACGCCGCCGTCGCGCACTGGCGCACGCTGCGCACCGACGACGACGCGGTCTTCGACGAGGAGATCGTGCTCGACGCCAGCACGATGACGCCGTTCGTCACCTGGGGCACCAACCCGGGGCAGGGCGCGCCGCTCGGTGCGACCGTCCCGAGCCCCGACGACTTCGAGGACCCGGTCGACCGCACCGCGACCGAGAAGGCCCTGCAGTACATGGGTCTCGAGGCCGGCACCCCCCTGCGCGAGGTCAAGGTCGACACCGTCTTCGTCGGCTCGTGCACCAACGGCCGCATCGAGGACCTGCGCCTCGCCGCCTCGATCCTCGAGGGTCGTCACGTCGCCCCCGACACCCGGCTGCTCGTCGTGCCGGGCTCGGTGCGCGTCCGCCTACAGGCCGAGGCCGAGGGGCTCGACGAGGTCTTCACCGCCGCGGGCGCCGAGTGGCGCGGCGCAGGCTGCTCCATGTGCTTGGGCATGAACCCCGACCAGCTGGCGCCGGGGGAGCGCAGCGCCTCCACCTCCAACCGCAACTTCGAGGGCCGGCAGGGCAAGGGCGGACGTACGCACCTGGTGTCCGTGCCGGTCGCCGCCGCGACCGCGGTCCGCGGCACCCTCTCCAGCCCCGCCGACCTCCCGCCCCTCGGTGGTTGAGGTGCGCGCGGAGCGAGCCTCGACACCACGTCTGACCAGGAGCAGCTGATGGACAAGTTCACCACCCACACCGGCGTCGGCGTCCCCCTGCGGCGCAGCAACGTCGACACCGACCAGATCATCCCGGCGGTCTACCTCAAGCGGGTGACCCGCACCGGCTTCGAGGACGGCCTCTTCGCGGCCTGGCGCAACGACCCCGACTTCGTGCTCAACGACCCGACGTACGCCGCCGGGTCGGTGCTGGTCGCGGGTCCCGACTTCGGCACGGGCAGCTCGCGCGAGCACGCCGTGTGGGCCCTGCAGAACTACGGCTTCAAGGTCGTCATCTCCTCGCGCTTCGCCGACATCTTCCGTGGCAACTCCGGCAAGGCCGGCCTGCTCGCCGCGCAGGTCGACGAGAAGGTCGTGCAGCGCCTGTGGGACTGGCTCGACGACAACCCCGGCGGCGAGATCACCGTCGACCTCGAGAGCCGGACCGTCCGCGCAGGTGCCGGGGAGGACGGGGTCGAGGACTCCTTCGACATCGACGACTACACCAGGTGGCGGCTGCTCGAGGGCCTCGACGACATCGGCATCACCCTCGGCCACGAGGACGACATCGCTTCCTTCGAGGCCTCGCGGCCGAGCTGGAAGCCCGCCACGCTCTGAAAAAACCCCACCAAATAAGGGCGATGGTGATTGTCCTCACCCTTCCATGTGCCTAGCGTGCCCAGCAGAGGGCCGAGCACGAGCTCGGCATCCATGGTTCATTGGAAGGGAAGCTAGTGAACAAGTCAGAGCTCATCGACGCGCTCGCGGCGCGTTACGAGGGGAACCGCAAGCAGGCGGCCCACGCACTGGAGTCGGTCCTCGACACCATCACGCGCGAGGTGGCCAAGGGTGAGAAGGTGGCGATCACCGGCTTCGGCTCCTTCGAGAAGGCCGTGCGCAACGCCCGCTGGGTCCGCAACCCCCAGACGGGCGAGCGGATCAAGTCCAAGAAGAAGTCCGTGCCGAAGTTCTCCGCAGGCAAGGAGCTCAAGGACGTCATCTCCGGTGCGAAGAAGCTGCCGAAGCTGACCGCGGCCACCATGCCCAAGCCGCCGGGCGTGCGCGCCGTCGCCGGCGCCGTCACCGGCACTGCGGCGAAGAAGGCTGCTCCCGCCAAGACGACCGCGTCGAAGTCGACGTCGTCGGGCACGGCCGCCAAGAAGACGACG
>NZ_JAUZVE010000105.1:0-9765 GCF_031844425.1 Microbacterium sp. ARD31 | reverse complement strand
GATCCTGCCACAGGGTTCCCCAGCCCACCCTCGGCCCCGCCTCAGCCCAGCCGCCACTCGTGCCTGACGTGGCAGTCGCCCGACTCCCACCACGCCAGCTGGAGCCGGTCCAGCACGACCTCGACGGGGAGCACGTCGCGCAGCAGGCCCGCGGTCGAGGACAGGCTCACCTCGTCGGAGGCCGCGTCCACGGTGAGGTGGGGCACGACGTCGGCGCCGAACTCGCCGCCGTACGGCGGCCACTGGGGGAAGGTCGCGACCAGCCGGGCGGTGAGGTCACGCAGCGCGTCGTCCGGGTCAGGCACCACGTGGATGATCCCGTTGGGGAACTGCGCCAGCTCGGCCAGCCGCACGCGCACCGGCGCCGTCCCGGCAGCGAGGTCGCCGATCCGGGCGAGGGTGGCCGGTGACGGGTCGGGGTCGAAGGGGCCGAGGGCCGTGACGTGCGCGTGCCCGAACCGCGGATCGGTGGAGACGAAGCGGTCGTCGTAGTGGGCGGTCCGTGCTCGGACCCACTCCTCGAGCGCCGGGACCGGCAGCTGGAGGACGGAGTGGCCGGTCACGGCCCAAGACTGTCAGGCGGTCCGCGTCGGGTGGGCCCTAGGCTGGACTGGCCATGGACCAGACCCGCATCCCGCCGCCCTCGCCCGACGTCGCCGCCCGCGCCCGCGAGCGCCTGGCCGGGCTCGCGACGCCGCCCGGGGCGCTCGGCCGCGTCGGGGAGCTCGGCGCCTGGCTCGCCGCCGTCCAGGGCGAGGTGCCGCCGCGCCCGCTGGACGACGTACGCCTCGTGGTGCTCGCCGGTGACCACGGCGTCGCGGCCCACGGGGTCTCGGCCTACCCGCCGGCCGTCACCGAGGCGATGGTCCGCACGATCGTCGCCGGTCGCGCCGGCGTCTCCGCGCTGGCACGGGCGCACGGCGTCACCGTGCGCGTCCTCGACGTGGCGGTCGACGCCGACCTGGACGACCTCCCCGCCGAGGTCACCGCGCACAAGGTGCGCCGCGGCTCGGGGGCGATCCACCTGACCGACGCGCTGACCCGCGAGGAGGCCGAGCGGTCGCTCGCGCTCGGCGCGCGGCTGGCGCGCGAGGAGGTCGAGGCCGGGGCCCAGCTGCTGATGACCGGCGACCTCGGCATCGGCAACACCACGCCGGCGGCCGCCCTCGTCGCGGCCGTCCTCGGCCTGCCGGCCGACGAGGTCACCGGCCGCGGCACCGGGATCGACGACGCGGGCTGGACCCGCAAGCGCGACGTCGTGGCGCAGGCGCTCGACCGCGTCGCGGGCCGCACCGACGAGCCGGTCGAGGTCCTCGCCGCGCTCGGCAGCGCCGACCTGACCGCGACGACGGGCTTCCTGGTCGAGGCAGCCCGGCTCGGCACGCCGGTGCTGCTCGACGGGCTGATGTCCGTGGCCTGCGCGGTCGTCGCCGAGGCGCTGGCGCCCGGTGCCAGCGCGTGGTGGGTCGCCGGCCACCGGTCGACCGAGCCGGCGCAGACCCACGCGCTGAAGTCCCTCGGCCTCGAGCCGCTCCTCGACGTCGGCATGCGCCTCGGCGAGGGCTCGGGCGCGGTCGCCGCCCTCCCGCTGCTGCGCTCCGGCGTCGCCGTGCTGCGCGACGTGGCGCTGTTGTCCGAGATCCTGCCTTCGTGACCCGAGCCGCGACCCTGCTCGACGGCTGGCTCCACGCGACGAGCACGCTCACCGCCGTCCGGGTGCCGCCCCCGGGCCGGGTCGACCGCGCCGTGGCAGGCACCGCGATGGTCCTCGCGCCCCTCGCCGCGCTGCCCCTCGGCGCCGCGGCGGCCGTGGTGGTGCTGCTCGCCGGCCTCGTCGACCTGCCGCCGCTCGCGACGTCGTACGTCGTCCTGCTCGCGCTCGCGCTCGGCACCCGCGCCTTCCACTGGGACGGCCTCGCCGACACTGCGGACGGCCTCACCGCGTCCTACTCCCCCGAGCGCTCGCTCGAGGTCATGCGCACCGGTCCGGTCGGCCCCGCGGGCGTCGTCGCCGTGGTGCTCCTCAGCGGGCTGCAGGCGGCCGGCCTCACGGCCGTCGTGCGCCACGAGCACGGCTGGTGGGCGGTCGGGCTGCTGGTCTGCGCCTCACGTGCCGCGCTCGCGGTGTGCTGCGTGCGCGGCGTGCCCGCGGCCCGGGCGGACGGGCTCGGCACGACCCACATCGGTGCGGTGCCCGTGGTCGGCGCGGTCGCCACCCTCCTGGCCGCCGCGGTCGCAGTGGCCCTCGCCGGGCACGCGCTGGGCGCGGCGGTGCCGGCACTGGTCGGACTGCTCGTGATGGTCGCGGCGGTCGGCGCCCTCCTCGTGCGGTGCGTCCGCCGGCTCGGCGGGATCACGGGCGACGTCCTGGGCGCTGCCGTCGAGCTGTCCTTCGCGGTGCTCGTGCTGGCCTCCGCGACGACCTAGTCGCCCGAGCCCGGCTCGGCCATCCGCCGGTGCACCGCCGCCTTGAGCTTGTCGGGCATCGCCTTGCCGACCGCCTCCTGCACCTTGGTCTCGAGCCCGCCACCGACGACGCGGTCCTGGCCGGACATCAGGGCGTCGAAGCCCTGCCGCGCGACCTGTGCGGGGTCATCCTTCTTCGACGTCCCCACCGCCGTGTCATCGGCCATGTCCGCGGCCTCGAAGAACTCCGTCTCCGTGGGACCGGGCATCAGCGACGTGAGGGTGACGCCGGTGTCCTTGAGCTCGTTCTGCAACGCCTCGGTGAAGGACTGGAGGAAGGACTTCGACGCGTTGTAGACCGCCTGGAACGACCCGGGCATCGTCGAGGCGATCGACGACGTCACCAGCACCCGGCCCTCGTCGCGAGCGACCATGTCGCGCAGGACCAGCTTGGCCAGGCGCACCGTCGAGGTGATGTTGAGGTCGATGATCGAGAGCTCGTCCTCGAGGTCGATGTCGACGAACGCCCCGCCCTGGCCGTGGCCCGCATTGAGGGCGATCGCGTCGAGCGGCCGGCCGTCGGCCACGATCGCGGCGTAGAGGTCCTCGACGCCCTCCGCGGTCCGCAGGTCGACCTGCACGGGCGTGACCTCGCCCTCGCTGTCCGCGCGGAGCACGGCCGCCGCGACGGCGATCTCGGCGTCCTCGGCGGCGACGATGACGTCGAAGTGGTGGTCGACGAACTGCCGGGCCAGCTCGAGGCCGATGCCGCTGGAGGCACCGGTCACGACGGCGAGGGGCCGGCCGTCGAGGGCGGCGTTGGGGGACGTGACGCGGGCGGACTCGGGCGTGGACGCAGGCTGGTCGGTCATGGTCGTCCGTACCCATGCCCCCGGCGTCCGATCCCCCGGCCTCTGGGAGGATGCGCGGCATGCGGATCCTGGTCACCGGCGGCGTCCGGTCGGGCAAGTCGTCCCACGCCGAGGCACTCGTCGGCGACGGACCGGCGACCTACGTCGCCCCCGGCCCGTCGCCCGACGTCGAGACCGACCCCGACTGGGCGGCCCGCGTCACCGCCCACCAGGCCCGCCGGCCGGCCACCTGGACGACCCTCGAGACGCAGGACCTCGCCACCGCCATCCGCGAGGGCCAGGACCCGGTGCTGGTCGACTGCCTCGGCACCTGGCTCACCGCGGTCGTCGACGAGGCGGACGCGTGGGAGCAGGACAACGACACCGTCCTCGAGCTCGTCGGCTCCCGCGTGGACGAGGTGGTCGAGACCCTGCGCGACAGCGCCCTCGACGTCGTCCTGGTCACCAACGAGGTCGGGCTCGGCGTCGTGCCCGAGCACCGCTCCGGGCGGCTCTTCCGCGACCTCCTCGGCACCGTCAACCAGCGCGTCGCCACCGCTTGTGACGAGGTCCACCTCGTGGTGGCCGGCCGGGTGCTGCGCCTCTAGGCGTCCGTCTCCTAGGGTCGATCCATGAGCACACCGACGACCGGGCGCGTGGACGAGGTGATGCTCCGGTCCCCGATCGTGCTCGAGGAGTCGGTGTCCGTCGACGAGGTGCGGACCGTCTTCGCCAGCACGCACGTCCACATGGTGCTGCTGACCCCGACCGGCCGGGTCGGCGAGCCGCTGCTGGGCACGCTCGTCCGCGACGACCTGGCCGCCGCCGAGGACGCCCACGGCGACGCGCTCCCCCACGCCCGCCTCGCCGGCCGGACGGTGGGCATCGGCCTGCTCGCCGACGACGTACGACGCTCGATGCAGGCAGCCGGGCAGCGCCGCGCCGCCGTGGTCGACGCCGACGGCGTGCTGCTCGGACTGCTCTGCCTCAAGCACCACGGTGGCGGCTTCTGCACCGACGCGGGCGTGGCGTCCCGGCGGGCCGAGCGCCGGGCCGACCCCGCCCGGACCGAGGCCGTCAGCCGACCGCCTGGAACCTGACCTCCGCGGCCAGCCCGTCGTCGGGACTCGTGCCACCGCATGCGAAGGCGCTGCCGCCGCCGCACCCGGTCATCCGGGTGCTCCCGTTGGCCAGCGTGACCTCGACCGAGGAGACCCTGCCGTGGACGAAGGGCACGACCACGAAGCCCTTGCCGTTCCTGGCGACGGGCACCGGGGTCGTCCACGTGCCGCCGCCGGCGCGGTGGACGGTCACCACGGCGCGCGCGACCTTCGCGTCGTCGAGGTCCACCCGGACCAGCAGCAGCCTGCTCCCCGCGAACGGCAGCACCTCGCCGGTCGCGCTGGTGAGGTGGTCGAGCTCGACGCGGCGGCGGGCCGGCGGCGACTTCCGGGCCAGCTGGACCGCGTCGATCGTGTTCGGGGCGGTCGGGTAGCCCTGCTCGACGGCCTCGTCGTAGGCGTCGTCCGGGTGCTGGTTGGCGTCGGCGAAGGCGGCGTACTGCTCCGGCGTGGAGGTACGGCGGGCGGAGAGCACCTTGTCGATCGCCTGCAGCGAGTACAGCGCGTTGGGCCTCTTGGTCGTGTCGAGGGCCTCCCAGACCTGGCGGACCAGGTTCGGCACGCCGGCAGTCTCGTCGTCGTACGTCTCGATGAGGAAGCGCCAGAAGCCCCAGTTGCCGTAGGCGTTGATGTCGAAGGAGTCGAGCGGCGTCGCGGGACCGGCCGGCGGCCCGAACACCACCGGGTCGCCCATCTGGCCGTAGTTGAGGAAGAACGCGTTGTCGTTGACGTCGTCGTAGAGCTCGTCCTCCATCGCGGTGGCCGTCGACTCCATCAGCCAGCCGTCGTCCTCGGCGTCGTAGGCGAGCTGGACGGCGTGGAAGTACTCGTGCGCGACGGTGATCCCGAGCGCCGCCTCGGGTGAGAGCCACGGTGTGTTGGCGTAGTCGTTGTCGAAGCCGCAGTAGGCGTACCAGGCGCTGCCGACCACCGGACCGTCCGCGTCGGAGCGGCAGTAGCCCAGCGTGCCGACGGAGTCGATGTCACCGAGGTAGAAGTCCGTCCGGGTGTCGCCCTCCTGGCCGGCGTCGGGCAGCGGGCGCTTGAAGCCGGCGGCCGCGTAGACGCCGGCCACATGGGCGATCGTGTCGAAGGCGGTCGCCGCGAACGCGGGCGTCGCGGCGTGCGGGCCCTCCTCGACCCAGTGCAGGCAGAACGCCGGGCTGCACTGCGTCTGCAGGTCGGCGTCCGGGCCGTAGGAGATGTCGCGCGGGTCGTTCGGGTCGTCCGGCGGCGTGGTCGGTCGGGCGAGCAGCCGCTCGGCGGCGGCCCGGTCGGCGCCGCGGAGGGCGTGCTTGGCGACGAAGAGGTCTCGCATCGCGAGCGTCTGGTCGACGCCGCGTCCCCGGCCGTCGCCGGAGACGGCGTCCTCGGCCGCGTCCAGCGCCGCCTCGGCCACCGCCCTCTCGTGCGCAGTGCCGGACGAACCGGGATCGTCGACGGCCTGGGCGTTCGGCGCGACGGCGAGCGTCGCGCCGAGGGCCACGGTGAGCAGCGGGGCGAGCAGGGCGGCGGGTGTCCGGAGGCGCATGGCGCCATCTCAGCAGCACCACAGGTCCCGGCGCCACGGATCTCGGCCTTGTTCAATCCTTCGACCCACGGCGTTCGCCCCCACCACCGCGAAGGTGGCCGCGCGTCAGACCAGCAGCACGTACGAGGCCAGCGCGACGAGCCAGGACACGAAGGAGCCGAGGAGGAAGTACTCGGTCATCTCGTGCACGGTCTGCTGCTCGTGCCGCGACGACAGCTCGGGGAACCGGAGCAGGCCCTTGGCCGCCACGACGATGCTGGCTGCGGTCACCTGCCCGCCCAGGGCGAGGGCGAGGATGAAGACGCGCTCGAGCGGACCGAGCAGGCGTCCGCCCTTGAGCTGCGTGGGCGGCAGCCCGCCGTCCTTGCGGGGGTTGATCGTGCCGGTCGACTTCAGCGCCAGCCGGACGAGCACGTTGCCCGTCGACAGCTGGACGCCGAAGGCGCCGAGGAGGAGCAGGAACCGGTCGGCGCCGAGGCCGTTGGCCGCCGGCAGGGAGACGGAGGCGAGCCAGCGGCCGAGGAGCCCGTCGGCCTCGGGCGCCAGGCCCGAGCAGGCGACGCCGGTCACCAGCGCGGCGACGAAGACTCCGAGCGGCAGCCACGCGGCCGCCTGGGCGGGGTGGCCGAATCCCCAGGTCACCGCGAAGCCCCACGCGGTCACCGCGAGGGCGACCGCGAACAGGGCGACGACGTCACGCCCGGTCGTCAGGTCGGCGAGGACGCCGAGCACCAGCACGGCCAGCACCCCGACCACCTGCGGGAGCACCTTGACCTTGCGCGCCGAGTGGGTCAGGTCGGTGACGGCCAACCCGACCAGCAGGATCCCGAGCCAGCTCATCGCACTCCTCCCACGTTGGTCTCCTCGTCTCCGGCCCGCATCGCTGCCCGCCTCACAGCTCGCGGGCCAGCTCGTCGGCCGCCAGCAGGACACCGAGTCCGTCGGCGCGGATGCGCTGGGACACCGCTGAGGGGCTGATGCCCAGCTCCTCGGCGATCTCCTGCTGCTGCCTGCCCCTCAGCAGACCATCCAGCACCGACATCGAGCGCTCCGACAGGCCGCTGACCACCTGGTCGCGCGTCATCAGGGCGGCGTTGACCAGTGCCGGGACGGGACCGGGCTCGCCCTCGGCGGCGGCGTACGCCGTGCGCACCGCACGCAGCGCGGCCTTCCGCTCGTACGCCTCCACCGCCTCGATCGCCGACCGCGCGGCCCACCAGCCCGGGCCGTCCTCGACCCGCGGGTCCTCCGACAGCACCAGCACGCGACCCCAGCCGATCCCCTGCCGCACGTCGACGTCGGGCCACAGCGCCATCCGCACCCGGAGGGTGGCCGCGATCGCCGAGCCGAGGTCGGCGAAGATGCCCTGGAACTCGTCGCCCACCCCGATGCGCAGCGGCACGGGCGGGGCGTACTCCGCGTTGACGGCGTCGACGGCCTCCACGAACCTGGCGTGCACCGACTCCCGGTCCTCCCGCAGCCGGGATCCCACGAGGTCGCCGATGATCGTCACTGAAGCGTCGCGCTTCATGTCGCTCATATGAAGATGATACCTTCTTCTGAGCGAGATGAATAGATGACCTTCATTCCCAGAAGACCCGCTCGACCACGGCGTGCGCGCGCCGGGTCGTGCGGAGGTAGTCGTTGACCATCTGGTCCGAGGAGCCCTGCGGGTAGCCGAGCACCCGGGCCACCGCCGCGCGCTCGCGCGCGTCGCGCGGCAGCTGGTCGGCGGGACGGCCGCGCACGAGCGTCACCGCGTTGCGCACCCGGCTCACCAGCCGCCACGCCTCCGCCAGCGTCCGGGCGTCGTCCTCGCCGACGAGACCGGCGGCCGCGGCCGCCTCCAGCGCGGGCAGGGTCTGCGGCGTCCGCAGCGCCTCGACCCGCCCGGCATGGCGCATCTGCAGCAGCTGGACGGTCCACTCGACGTCGGCCAGTCCCCCACGCCCGAGCTTCAGGTGGGTCTGCCGGTCCGCGCCGCGCGGCAGCCGCTCGTCGTCCACGCGCGCCTTGATCCGGCGCACCTCCACCACGTCGGCCTCCGAGATCCCGTCCTCGGGGAACCGCAGCGGGTCGACCAGCGCGGTGAACCGGCGCCGCAGCCCCTCGTCGCCGGCCACCGGGTCCGCACGCAGCAGCGCCTGGAACTCCCACACGTGCGACCACTTGGCGTAGTAGGCGGCGTAGGACTCCACGGTGCGCACCATCGGCCCGTTCTTGCCCTCCGGGCGCAGGTCGGGATCGACCTCCAGGGGCGGGTCGCTGGCCGGCAGCGACAGCAGCCGCCGCACCTCCGCGACCACGGCCGTCGCGAACGACGACGCGACCTGCGGCTCGACGCCCCCCACCGGCTCGTGCACGAACATCACGTCGGCGTCGCTGCCGTAGGACAGCTCGAAGCCGCCGTAGCGGCCCATCGCGACCACCGCGATGCGACTCGGTGGCGCGTCGAGGCCGCGCTGGCGCCGGACGGACTCGGTGGCGATGTCGAGGGTGGCCTGCAAGGTCGCGTCCGTCAGCCGGCTCAGGCCCTGCCCCACGAGCGCCACGTCGGTCCCCGCCACCAGCTCGCCGCAGGCGATCCGCAGCAGCTCGCGACGACGTACGGCGCGCACCGCCCCGACCGCGGCCTCGGGCGAGTCGGCACGCTCGACGAGCGCCTCCATCTCCGTCAGCGCCGCCTCGGCGCTCAGCGGCGTCAGCGACTCCCCGAGCATCTTGACGCCCTGCGGCTCGCGCTCGAGCAGGTCGGTGGCGTAGCGCGAGGTGCCCAGGACGTAGGCCAGCCGCTCGGCGACCTCGCCCTCGTCGCGCAGCATCGTGAGGTACCACGGCGTACGGCCCAGGCTCTCGCTGATCCGGCGGAAGCCGAACAGGCCCGCATCGGGGTCGGGCGAGTCGGCGAACCACTCCAGCAGCACAGGGAGGAGCGTGCGCTGGATGTCGGAGGTGCGGGAGACGCCGCTGGTGAGCGCCTCGAGGTGGCGCAGGGCGGCCTTCGGGTCCGCGTAGCCGAGCGCGGCGAGCCGCACCTCGGCCGCCTCGAGGGAGAGCCGGGTCTCGGGTCCGGCGAGCTTGGCGACCGCTCCCAGCAGCGGTCGGTAGAACAGCTTCTCGTGCAGCCGGCGCACCTCGCGGCGGTGGTAGCGCCACTGCTTGTCGAGCTGGGCGACGGGCTCGGAGAAGAGTCCCAGCGAGCGGCCGAGGCGGCGCAGCGAGGCCTCGTCGTCGGGGAGCACGTGGGTACGCCGCAGCTGGTGGAGCTGGATCCGGTGCTCGAGGGTGCGGAGGAAGGTGTAGGCCTCGTGCAGCTTCTCGCCGTCGTCGCGGCCGACGTAGCCACCGGCGGTCAGCCGCGCGAGCGCGCTCAGGGTGGCGCCCTCGCGCAGGGAGGCGTCGGCCCGGCCGTGCACCAGCTGCAGGAGCTGGACAGCGAACTCCACGTCGCGCAGGCCGCCCGGGCCGAGCTTCAGCTGCCGGTCCACCTCGTGCGCCGGGAGGTGGTCGATGACCCGGCGGCGCATCGCCTGCACATCAGCGACGAAGCCGTCGCGCTCAGCGGCGCTCCAGACCATCGGCTCGATCATCTCGACGTAGGCGCGCCCCAGCGCGGCGTCCCCGGCCACCGGGCGGGCTTTGAGCAGCGCCTGGAACTCCCAGGTCTTGGCCCATCGCTCGTAGTAGCCGCGGTGGCTCGCGAGCGTGCGCACCAGCGGTCCCTGGCTGCCCTCGGGGCGCAGGTTGGCGTCGACCGGCCAGATGGTGCCCTCGCGCGTGTGGTCGGAGCAGATCCGCATCAGGTGCGAGGCCAGCTGGGTGGCCGCGCGCAGTGCTGCACCCTCGTCGGCGCCGT
>NZ_JAUZVE010000104.1:0-9797 GCF_031844425.1 Microbacterium sp. ARD31 | reverse complement strand
CGTCTCCTGCTCGACGGACCCTAGCTTCAGAATGAGGGCAGGCCAGGGGGCAAGGTCAGGAGGATCGACCATCTCTCACGCAGGCTTCGAGAGCCTGTTTGGGATCATTGTCGCGGATCAATTCCAGCCAGATCTTCGCGCGGTCGCTGCCGTCCCGAGAAACCGCACGGTGGAGCGCGGTTTCAAATTGCGCATACTCGGCCGCGGCGTAATGCTGACCGCCATACCAGCCGCCGGTCAAGCACGCGGCTGTGAGGACGACAGCCGCGATGGTTTGACGTGCGAAGGATTTGCGGGCGTCGGAAAGAGCCAGTTTCCTAGCTTGCGTCCCGATCTCCTTCATCAGCTTATCGGCGACCTTGATCGTCACGTCTGAGTAGACGCGATCAACCTCGGCCTTCAACCGGTCGACGTAGTGGCCGTCATCGCGGTAGCGCCTGTCAAACTGAGCATCAAACCGCGCGATGCCCCGGGTGAAAACCCCTTCCATCGCCGTGCGCTCTCGGCTGAGCCAGCGACCATAGTTGCCGAGCCCCACGATCAGCGGGTTCGCTGGGTCGCCACGCCTGACCCCAGCGTCAAGCGCAGCCCTGTAGAGGGCCATCACCTCGCGCTCGGCCTTCTCTTCGGGCGTCTCGGGCGGCGGCTCAGCGGGGATGTTGTTATCGCTCACAGCATCCACTCCTTGATCGAAGCGAAGTTGAGTTCCATCGCCCTGCGCCAGAGCGTGACCTGTTGCGCCTTCCAGAGGCCCAGAGCTTGCCCCCCGTTTGGATCGCGGTTGGCGGCAGCGTCAGCGAAGCTGAGGCGTCGTTCCTCGACTTCCGTGGCGCAGGCCAGACGCGGCATCGTCACGATGCGCGCGCCCCTCTCCACCGTCGCGACGATGACCGGGTTCTCGCTCACGGTGCGGTGGAACGCCTCTTCAGGTGAGATGCCCTGAGGAACGACGCCCGCGTTCAGGACCAGCGCCGTTGCAGGCGGTGCGAACAACCGCTCATGTTCCGTAGACCGCAAAAATGCGCAGTCGTCCGAATTCGGCCCGAGGACGTGGACCGCGACAGGCTCGATGCCGACCGATGGCAGCCACGTGCTGAGCTGCATATCGCCGGCCAGCCGCTTGAGGACCGTATCCCCACCCGTGAGGTCGAGGAGCGTGCTTCGCCCCGTCGCCACCATGTTCTCGATGAGCCGGGCGATGAAGGATTCAACGTCCTTTTCGTCCGCGCTCTCGGGCGACACCACGTGAGGGAAGAACCTGCTCAACGTGTCGTTGTTGCGGTCCGCGTCCGCGATCAGCGGATCTCGCCCGGCCGCGTACGCCTCCTCAGCGACGTACCGGCCGAGGGTCGTCTTGCCCCGGTTCCCGCGGCCCAGGAGGATCACCAGGCGGGCGAGGAAGGGCTGCAACGCCTCGACAGTGGTGTCGATGTCCGGCTCGACGATGGCCGCCGACTCCGTCTTGGTTTTGGACTTCGTCATGACTTGGGGCTCCGAGCGTGCCGGCGAGCTGTCCACCGGCCGCAATTTCACCTGCTCGACTTCGGCATGGGGACCCGCCCCAAGCCGAGTTTCGACAGCGCCGCCTGGACCTGCTCAGTGGCGCCGAGGAGCGGCTGAGCGGCAGGAGCGCCGGACTGCGCTGCGGAAGCGTCAGGTCCGGGCGAGGTGGTCGCGCTGGGCAGAGCCGAGGCGACGGGGAGAACCGGGCCGGATGTACCGAGGCGGCTCTGGAATACTGGGCGGACACCGGCGGCGATCTCGCCAGGACGTAGATCGGGACCAGCAGCAGCCGCAGCGCGCTTGGCCTTCTCGTCCATTTCTTTGCGGATCCGGCGCCATGTGCGCGCCGCAGTATCCGGAGTTACGGGTTGTCCGTGCTCATCTCGCAAATCGAGTTGTGCTATGATTAATAGAAATGGCTTCCATTCGACGCGATCGGGTCTTATCTGTTCAATCAAAATCACGTAGTTCTGACGCATCCACGTCGAAAGTCGGGTATCCTTCTTGCGAACATCAGCGAACAGCTTGCGGATATTGCGAGGTCGGGCCATGTCAGACCCTCCCGTCATCGTAGCGGCCTAGCGCACGAAATGCGCGTTCGACCTGCGCCCAACCTGCGTCCGATCGGGGCGTTTTGAGGCTCCCCAAATCCTCACAGACCAAGGCATTCCATAATGCGGCAGGCAACGAGATGACCGAAGCAAAGGTGCCAGACGTGGCCATAGAATTGGCAGGGTTGCGTCGCGAGATCGGCGCGCTAACCGCCGGTCTGACTGCCGTCGTTGCTACGCAGGAAACGCAAACAGCGTTGCTGCAGCTCTTGCTGGAAGCCGCTACGGGTAGCGACGACGGGGAAGGCAGCCTTGCCGATGCACTCGGGGAGATAGCTCGCGTTCTGTCGGAGCAGTCCGGGCTCTTGGAGGGGATCCGGTCGGATCTTGTCGCTCTGCCGGCGTCCTTCGCTACCGCTGCCAGCAAGCGATAGGTCTCGGAGTGCTGACCTACCGCCTCGGAGCAGAGGGACGGCTCAGCGGCGCTCGCGCAATGGCTCAGCACGTCATGGAGGTGACGTTGCCGCCTGAGTTGGCCGCGGTGGCCGCATACTACAGTCGGACACCCGGGGTGGATCCGACCGATCCAGCAGTGTTCGGCGTCACTCATCCCGTCGTACGGGCCGACATAAACCCGCGCGTCGCCGACCTTCTCGGGCTCGATCCGCGGCGCCCTCTCACGGGAGACCAGCTCTCCCAAATCCTGGCGGGCCGCCGCGCCGATGGGGAGTCGATCCCGGGCCGTCGGACGCGTCGATACGATCAAAGCCTGGGTGACGTCCTCGGCCTCACCGCAGACCGCATGCCTAGCGCTACCGAGATAGCCCACATCATCGAGGGCCGCCGCGCCGATGGGGGCGAACTGCCGCCCAGCCGGGCAGACGCCCTGCGAAGGCGCTTCCTCTTCCTGTTCGGAGCCGACACCGACGCGTCCGCCAAGACTGTCGTCAAGGCCATAGAGCGCGGTCGGCGCCTCGACGGCGGGCCTCTGCGCTCGGCGACTGTCCTCGACGGGCTCTCCGCGACCCGAGCGCGGTCGGCGTTCTCCGATTGCTGCTTCAGCGCCCCAAAAAGCTTGAGCGTCGCATGGGCTCTTGCTGGGACCGACACCGAGCGCGCGCTCCTCCACGCCGCGCATCGCCAAGCCGTTGATCGAACTCTGAAGATCATCGAGGGCACGCTCGGCGCCGTCCGTCGCGGCAAGAACGGACGGGCGGGCACGCAGGCTGGCCATATGGCCTGGATCACGTGCGATCACTACACCGCTAGGCCGACGCTTGCGGTCGCCACCCGTGACCCCGAAACCGGCGAAAGCTTCTCTGCTCTTACATCCGTGCCGACGCGCGGGGATCCACAGATCCACTCGCATTGCCTCGTTCCAGCCCTCAGCGTGGTCCCGGCCGGAAATTTCCTCGGCGGCGACCACGTTGGGAGCCCGGATTACTCCGCTATGCATGGAAACGTACATCGCTGGGGACGAACGTACGCCGGTTATCTCGCCACGGCTCTGCGTCAGATCGGAGTGAGCGTCAGCCTCGATCCCAAGACCGGGACAGCCCGCCTCGACGCGGTGCCGGAGGAGTTGTGCGCGCACTTCAGTCGCAGGAGCACTCAGGGCGAGGCAGCGGCTAGGGACTTCGCCGTACGGCAGGGCGTCGACTGGGACACACTGGACGGACGCCGCAAAGTGGCTCTGCTCAAGGGTGCCACTCAAGGCGACGCCAGGGCTGGCAAAATCGATGACATCGGAGATTTCGAGGCGTGGCGGAGCGAGGCGGCGGTCATGGGCTGGCCCAGCCTGTCGGTCATGGATCTCGACAGGCCGCAGCATCTCGCGCCTCGTGCCGAGCGCCTGGAGGTCGCCTATAGTGCTGCTGCCCTCCTGCTGGCCGCGGAATTCGAGAGCACCGCCGTCCTCGATGGGGCACGGGTGTCGGTGGCCGCCGCTGCCGGGCTGATCGCAGCCGGCATTGAAGATGCCGACGAAGTCGATGCCGTCAGCCGCCTCATCTTGGAGCGCGGGATCAGCGACGGTGAAGCGGGGGTCTCCCTCATCTCGCGTCCCGTCCGCGGGCCGCAGGGCAAGGCCGGTACTCGCTTGACGACAGGCGGCCACGTCGAGCGTGAGGCTCGCCTCATCGCACTCGCCCGCGAGGCTGCCGCCGACCAAAGCCAAGCTCTGACCACGGCCGAGGTCGCCGCAGGAATGCGAGACGCGGGGCTCACGGTCGATACCGAACACGGTCAAGCGCAGCTCGCCGTTGCCAACGCCCTCGGACTGTCTAAATTTCAGATCGGGATTGGCGTCGCGGGCAGCGGGAAGACGGCACTCCTCAGTGGCGTCGTGCGCGCCTGGCAGGCCAAGGGACGGCGCGTCTACGGGACGGCACTGGCTTGGCGACAGGCTACGGCACTCCAAGACGCCGGCATTGCCCCCGACGATACGTATGCTCTCGCGGCGCTGCTCGCCCGTTTCCGAGCCGGCGCCATCGAGATCGATGCCTCGACGGTCTTGGTGGTCGACGAAGTCGCGCTGCTGTCCGTGCGGGACGTGCTCGCCCTCTTGGAGATCCGCGCCCAGACCGGGTGTACGATTGCGGCCATCGGGGACCCCGCACAGGGGCAGCCTGTCCAGGCCGGAGGTATTGTCGGGCTTCTGCAACAGGCTCTCGGAGAATTTCCCAGGCTGGGAAGTTCGGTCCGCCAGAGGGAAGTGGCCGAGCGCGAACTTGCGGCTCTCGCTCGGGACGGGGAGGCCGCGACCGCGCTCACAATTCTGCGGGAGCAGGGTCGGGCGCACCTCGTGCCGGGCACCGTCGCGGACGTAGCCGCCGCCGCCGCTGCGCTCTGGTGGGAGCGGAGACAGATCCGAGGGGCCGCGCCGCTTACCTTGGTTCCGACGAATGCCGACGCCCGGTCGGTCAACGCCGCGATCCGAACCCGGCTTCAGGCAGCGGGCGAGATCGGTCCCGATGTGCTGGAAGTCGATGCGGCGAGCGCATCTGGCGAGCGGTACACCATGGCGCTCGCGATCGGGGATTCGATCCGCCTTTTCCGACGTACCTATGCAACGGGCAGCCGCGGCGTGGTCGGAGTAAATGGGTCTCTCGTGTTCGTCGCCGCGATCCGCGAGGATGGGCTCGTTCTGCGCCTGCCGACCGGCCGAGAAGCTTTCGTGAGCTGGGACAATCTCCGGGATCGAGCGAGTGGTCGCCTGCTCATAGGCCCGGGAAACATAGTCACATTGTCCACGGGTCAGGGCGGGACCGCCGACGACGCGATAACGATCCTTCCCAGAGGCACATCCGGCGTGCGCGCGGGCGGGTTCTACGTGGGGCTGTCCAGGCACCGAGAGTGGTGCGCGGTCATGATCGGCGAAGGTGCTGAACGCCGCGAGATCGCGCAGCGCCGGGGCTTGCTCGATGCGCGCCCGATCCGGGCAAGCGATATCTGGGCTTTTGCGGCAGCGGCTCTGTCGCGGCAGGACGAACCGGAGACCGCAACTGCGCTCCTGGCTCGCGCTCATGCTGCGCGGGAGAATGCCGGTCACGTCCTCCGGGTGGGGGCTGCTCGCGTTGCAAGTCGAGAAGCGAGGCGGGTTGCACCGACGACACTGCCGGCTCGCGCTCGCGTTGCGGCCCTCGCGCACGGTCTGGATAAGGTCGCTCGGCTGATCGCTCAGCGTCGCGCCGACCTTGTCGCTGTATCCGGCGCGATGATGGCCCTGGGAGAGGTAGCCGCCAGCGTCGCCGCCGACTACGTTGCAAGTCTCGCACGGCGCCGCCCGAAGCCCGGCGGGGCGCAGGACCGCCTCACTAGGCGTCGATGATCTCACGGCACTGCGCGACATCGTCGTCACCGCCTCTGCCGGCGGGCATCTACTAAAGACGGGACGTACGGAAGTCCGAGTTCGACACCTACAGGGGTTTCCTCGGGCAGGTCGTAGTCAATCGGGCCGTCGATCACGGCAGTACAATAGGCTGCCAGATGCACGAACTCGTGGAATTCTGAATTAAACCTATGGACAGCCGCATGGTGGGTGGCGGCCTTGACGAGTTGCGGCAGCAACGTCGGGATTGCCTCCGGGCTCTTAGCTAAAAATCCGGCCCGCTCCTCAATCACGGCCTTCATACAGAGGCGAAGGACGTTCCATGGAGCCATACCGGGCAAACGGGTAGCCAGGAGGTTACGCGTGCGCAGCATCTCTCCTGCGGACAAATCGTTGAGCGCGAAGGCGCCGACGAGCTTTTCGGAATAGTCTCTGAAGATTTCGAGCTGCGCCTTCGCAGCCTTCGGCTCCTCATGTGGACGCATCTGAAGCACACCACATTCAATGCAGCGGTGCTCAACGGTAGTAAGAAGAACAATTCTGGACACAAAACCCTCTCGAATCGTCAGCGCCGTAGAGAACAACGGAATGATTCGAGGTTAAGCAGCAAATTGGAAGAGCATATTCGAATGGCAGCTGCCAAAAAATGAAACGTGCCATAAAAGTCACACAAAAATCGGCAGATATATCTGAGCCTTTGAAAATTATGGCAATTTATACATAGCGATTCGCAGACATATTCGAGCGCACCTGTCAAATTGGCGACGTAATCTGAGCATTTTGCCGCAAATATCAGACTTGACTATGCCACGGCCGTACCCTCGGTCCTTACCGATTCGTTAAAAGGCAATTTTCCGCGAATCCCGATTCGGCACGACTGGTCGGCGGAGTACTTCACCCTGTTCGTCAAACCGGCCGTCACCGCATGGCTTGGCGCGCGCCACGACCCGCGCAGATTCGAGAACGTGCCTCTCGATCGAAGTCGCCCGCTGCCTTTCGGCAGCTTTTCGATAGTGCGGTGTCCACCTGCCGCTGTAATTCGGCCACGGCCTTCGAAAGGTCGAATTTCGGCGTCTGCGGCCTGTCCGCCATTCTCGTCCCTCATAACGAACAGCGCCGTGCGCCGACCGCATGGCTCTGCGCGCTCTACCCGCCTGCACGATTCCGTTCGGCTCTCCTCCGTTCAGGTCGCCCGCTGCCCTCCGGCAGCTTTTGCGGCGGTTCCGTTGGTCTCGAATTCCACAGAGTTAGAACTTCAGTAGGCGTGGGGTTCGCGCTTTTGCACCCTCCCCCCTCTGGGAGAATGTCCGGCGTCTTGGCCTTTCGCTTGCGGGTGAGCCGGAGCCAGTTCGTCCACTCGGCCGAAATGATGCGGACGATGTTCGTGTCGTTCCTCCAGCCGGTAATCTGCCGTTCCTCCACGGTGAGTAGGCCGAGCTTCGCAGCCTCTCGGATCGCGTTGCGCACTGTGGTCTCGGACACGCCTGCGATGGCGGCCATTCCACCAACCGAGAGGCGACAATCCTTCCGTCGGCACGTCTCGGCCGCGACGAGGGAGAGCACGGCCTGTTCCGCGAGTGTAAAACGGGCGGCGATGGCGGGCGGCATCCGTCCAGAGGCGGCCCAACGGCGGCGGCGCTCCATGCTGGCGTCAGTCCGTGGCCGCGAACCGTTCCTGCCCGTCCTGATGCTCCTAGCGCGATCCTGCAGGGCATCTGGGCCGATGGGTCCGGTCGCGCTCCCCGGTTTCGGGGCGCTCAAAGCCTGCCGGGCTTCGATCAAGGCGGACAGGGCCTCAGCTTCGGCCTCGGTCACATGGCCGGCGGCGAATGCCTTCCACAGCGCAGCCGTAACGGCTGGCAACGCGGCGCGCGGCGCCGCCTCCGCCTCTCGGCGGATCTGGTCACAGAACATCGGTCACGGTCCCTCACGGGCCGCGGTCAGGGTCCAGGCAAAGCCTTCCCGTTGCCGGAAGCGGGTTCCGACTTGACACCCCAGGGGGTGCTATGGCGTATGAGGGGAAGTGACTCGGCCCTCACACGGCCCCAGGTTTTCGACAGCCTCGACCTTGCCGGGTCGGGGCTGTTGGCTTTTCAGGGTCTCAGTTCCGCAGCGCTGGTCTCCTTCTCCGGCTCGCGACTCGCGCAGACTCGCCCTGGCCGGACTTGGCATGTCGGCTGGGCGGCACGGTTAAGTCAACGTTGAGGAAGGCTCAGGCCGCCTCTACCCTCGACCAAGATGCAGCGACGGCCTGCATCGCCAGCTGACGCTTAAGGCCCTGCTTCTCCGTAGGATCACCTCGCATCCAAGCCGGGTGATACCCGTTGAGGCCGGACGGATGGCTGACATGAGCCCAGACTGTCGACCCGGTGCGGTAGGCGACAGCGTTGATCGGCGCGAAGCGCGAGCCGTGCAGCCTGCGGATAACGTCGCGACACCTAGAGATGTAGGCGTCGCCCGTGCCGAGCATGAGCACGAGCCCCACGCTGGGTGGCAGGTGCTGGAGATGTGTCTCAGCACAGCGGCGGACGATTGGCGCTGCTTCCGCTTCGGTGAAGGCCCTGGTCATGATCGGCCCTGTGCACTCGTGCTTGCCTGTCTTCTCGTTGATCCGCGACAGGCTGCAGCGCACCAGCGAGCCGAAGGCGAGACGACGCTCACTCGCCACCATCCGAGCATCCACCGCCTCAGCTGAGCCGAGAACGCCCACAGCCCGGAGAACCTCGGTCAGGCGCGGTCGCATTTTGGCGAACGGGATGTCCTCGAAGCGGCCACTGCGGGCGAGTGCGGCTTGAGTAAAGCCCTTAGAGAAGCCGAGGACTAGAGCAGTGTCCGATCGGCTTGAATCGTTCGGGTTTCGAGAGCGGCGTAGATGTGATTCGATACCCGGCTTTCCCTGGAGGAGAGCCGGATGCCCTCAGCCCTGTCAGCGGATCTGCGTAAGCGCGTCATAATAGCGATTGAGGCAGGAGCCTCACGCCGGGAAGCCGCCAGACGGTTCGAGGTCAGTCCCGCCAGCGCCGTGCGCTGGCACGAGGCCTTTGTGCAGGAAGGGCGTACACGGGCAAAGCCGATGGGCGGCGATCAGCGCTCGCACGCCATCGAGGCCCAGGCCGACCTGATCCGGCAGACCTACGAGGCTAAGCCCGAACTGTTCCTGCGCGAGCTACGCGCCCGACTGGCCGAACAGGGTCTGCGGGTCGGGGTCAGCAGCCTGTCCCGTTTCTTCAAGCGCCACGGCATCACGCGTAAAAAAACACTGGCCACGCCGCCGAGCAGGATCGGGAGGACGTGAAGGCGGCCCGCCTGGCCTGGTTCGAGGGCCAGCCTGACCTCGATCCGGACAGCCTCGTGTTCTTGGACGAGACCGCGACCAACACGAAGATGGCGCGTCGCTACGGATGGGCTCCACGGGGCGAACGCTGCCGGGTGGCCGTGCCGTTCGGGCACTGGAAAACCATCACGGTCACGGCGGGGCTACGAGCCAGCGGCCTGACCGCGACCGCGCTCTTCGACGGACCGATGACCGGCGCTCGCTTCCGCAGTTATGTTGAGGAGATCCTAATCCCGACCTTGAAGCACGGTGACACGGTCGTGCTCGACAACCTGCCGGCTCACAAGGTCAGCGGCATCCGCGAGCGCATCGAGGCGGCTGGCGCCCGGCTGCTCTACCTGCCGGCGTATTCGCCAGACTTGAACCCGATCGAACTCGCCTTTGCCAAGCTCAAAGCTAGCTTGCGTGCCCAGGCCGCTCGCACGGTCGCGGACCTTTGCGACACCATCAAACAGGCCTTCACGCGCTTCACACCGGACGAATGCCGTAACTACCTCGTGGCCGCAGGCTACGATGCTTTCGACCCAACCTGATCGGATGCAGCTCTAGGATCTCGGGCTCAGCTGACCCCCATGCGCCG
>NZ_JAUZVE010000103.1:0-9923 GCF_031844425.1 Microbacterium sp. ARD31 | reverse complement strand
TCGCGGTCTCCCAGGCCCGCCGGGCGGCCCGTGCGGAGGGCGCCGGCGACTCCGGCCTCTCCCGCCTGATCGAGCTGCACGCCTTCAACGCGGCCGGGGACGCAGCCGTCGCAATCTCGCTCGCGGGCACCCTGTTCTTCCAGGTCCCGACGGGCGAGGCGCGCGGGCAGGTGGCGTTGTTCCTCGGGCTCACCATGCTGCCGTTCGCCATCGTCGCGCCCCTCATCGGACCGTTCCTCGACCGCTTCAGCCACGGCCGCCGCTGGGCCGTCGGGGCGACGATGGCCATCCGCGGCTTCCTCTGCTGGGTGCTGGCGACGGCCGTCGTGACCGAGTCCGCGTGGCTCTTCCCGGCAGCGCTGGGCGTGCTGGTGGCGTCGAAGGCCTACGGCGTGACCCGCGCCGCCGCCGTCCCTCGCCTGCTGCCGCCCGACCTCACGCTGGTCAAGGCCAACGCCCGGGTGTCGCTGGCCGGCGTGGTCGGCGCCGGGGTCTCGGCCCCGCTGGCGGTGCTCGCGTCGACGTTCGGGCCGGAGTGGTCGCTGCGCTACGCGTTCGTGGTCTTCGTCCTCGCCACCATCTGGGCGATCCGGCTGCCCGAGAAGGTCGACGCGAGCCACGGGGAGGGCGAGATGGTCCTCGCCGGCTCGACGGACGCCACCGGGCCGGGTCGGCGCACCAAGACCCGGATCCCGGCCGCGGTCGCCTTCGCGCTGCGCGCCAACTGCGGCCCGCGCTGGCTCTCGGGCTTCCTGACCATGTTCATGGCGTTCCTGCTCCGGGAGAACCCGATCGGCGACTGGCGCCCCGAGGTCCTGCTGGGGCTGGTGATCGGCGCGGCCGGCCTCGGCAACACCCTCGGCATCACGATCGGGTCGCTGCTCAAGCGGCTCAGCCCGGCGGTGACGGTCGTCCTCGCCCTGCTCGCGGACGTCGCGGTCGCGACGGTCGCGGCCCTGTTCTACGGCCTGGTGTCGCTGGTGCTGCTCGGCCTGACGGCCGGTCTCGCGCAGGCCCTGGCCAAGCTCTCGCTCGACTCGACGATCCAGCGCGACATCCCGAGCCGGGTGCAGGCCAGCGCGTTCGCCCGGTCGGACACGACGCTGCAGCTCGCCTGGGTGATCGGCGGGTTCGTCGGCATCGCCATGCCGCTCATGCCCCGGCTCGGGCTGGGCATCGCGGCCGGTGTCCTCGGGGTGTGGGCGACGTTCGTGCTGGTCAGCCGCCGTCCGCGCGCGCAGGCGCCGGCTCGCGCCTGACGGCCCTCAGATCTCGAGCTCGTCGGCGAGCGCGCGGAGCACCTTCGCCGTGCCGCGGGCCGCGGCGCGCTCGGGGTGGCGGCCGCGACGATAGGTCTCCTCGACGCCCTCGAGCATCTTGATGAGGTCCTCGACGATGGTGACCATCGCCTCGGGCTGCTTGCGCTGGGCGTTGCGCTGGTTGCGCGCCACCGACGCCGGGGCGTCGACCACCCGCACCTGGAGGGCCTGGTCGCCACGACGGCCCTGGGCGATGCCGAACTCGACCTTGGTGCCGGCCTTGAGCGTGGTGGTGCCCTCGGGCAGCGCGTCGGAGTGGACGTAGACGTCCGGCCCGTCGTCCTGGGACAGGAAGCCGAAGCCCTTCTCCGCGTCGAACCACTTCACCTTGCCACTGGGCACAGGACTGCTCCGCTCACCTCGAACTCAGCCGCTCCGCGGATTCGCGGGCGCGGCACAGGATAGGCGGCTGGACCAGTCCGCCACCAACGGGTTCCGCCCCACTGGCTAGGGTCTGGCCTTTGATCTGCCGGCGCGCGTGCTGGGACCATGGGAAACTCGTGGGTCCGCGGCGCGGGCCGCGGGACCTCATCGATCGGACGGGAGCAGGTGGACACCGTGTGGGCAGGAAGGGCCGGGCGGCTCCTGGGGAGCAGCGCGCTGGCGCTCGCGATCACCCTGACCGGCACCGCCGCCGCCCTCGGTGACGACGCCCCACCCACGCCGGCCCCCTCGACCGCGTTCACCCTCGTGACGCTGCAGGGCCCCGGCACGTCCGCCGGGACCCGCACGGCAGCGGACCTGCTCGCGCGCCAGGACGCGGTGCTCGGCGCGCTCGGCGCCGGAGAGCCGGTCTACCGGTGGACCACGGCGCTCAACGGCTTCGCCGCCCGCCTGACCGACAGCCAGCTCGCCGCCCTGGAGCACCAGCGGGGGATCGCCGCGATCGAGGCCGACACCGTCCGTCCGCTGGCCGGTCGTACGTCGCTCGCCGCCGTCCGCGCCGCCGCCACCCCGCGGCTGAGGGGCGGCGCCGGCGTGGTGATCGGTGTCGTCGACTCGGGCATCGCCCCGGAGTCCCCCGCGTTCGCCGACGTGCCGGGCCTCGGGCCGGATCCCGAGCGCTTCTCGGGCGTGTGCAGCGAGGGCGAGGGCTGGGTCGCCGGCGACTGCACCCGCAAGGTGGTGGGGGCCCGCTGGTTCGTCGAGGGCTTCGGCCGCGACGCGGTGCGCTCCTCGGAGTCCTTCTCCGCGCTGGACGACCTGGGCCACGGCACGCAGGTGGCGTCCGTCGCCGCGGGCAACGCGGGCGTCAGCGTCCGTGTCGACGGCCGCGACGCAGGCCGCTTCGGCGGGATGGCGCCCCAGGCCCGGATCGCCGCCTACAAGGCGTGCTGGGGGGCGCCGGACCCGTCCGGCGACGGGTGCTCGACCGCCGACGTGGTGAGCGCGGTCGACGCGGCGGTCGCCGACCGTGTCGACGTGCTCAACCTCGCGCTCGCCGGTGGCGAGCGCATCGACACCCTCCAGCGGGCGCTTCTCGGTGCCGCCGAGGCCGACGTGGTCGTCATCGGTGCCGCCGGCAACTCCGCCCGCGCGGCCTTCGCCGCCCATGCCGCGCCCTGGGTCACCACCGTCGGCTCGGCGATCGGGCGGATGTCCCGCGGCCGGGTGAGCGTCCCCGGCGGCGCCTCCTGGACGGGCGGTGGTCGCCCCGTCGACGTCCGCGGGCCTGCCGTGCTGGCACAGGACGCGGCCGCTCCCGGCGTATCGAGCCACGACGCCGGCCAGTGCCGGCAGGGGGCCCTCGACTCGCGTCTGGTGGCCCAGCGGATCGTGGTCTGCCGCCGCGGCGGCATCGGTCGCATCGACAAGTCGCAGACCGTCGCGCAGGCCGGCGGGCGGGCGATGGTGCTCGTGAACCGCAGTCCCGGCGCGGTGACGGCCGACTTCCACGCCGTGCCGACCGTGCACCTGCCTGCCGTCGCCGGTCGCGAGCTGAGCCGCTGGGTGGCCCGGCACCCCGGCGGCCGGCTGCGGATGTCCCGGGTGCCCGGCGCCGCGGGCGAGCGTCGTACGCCGCCGTGGAGCGCGTCGGGTGACCCGCGCGGCGCCACCCTCAAGCCGGACGCGGTGGCCGACGGCGACGCCGTGCTGGGCGCGCTGCCGGAGTCGACCGGCCGCAGCTGGGGCGTCTTCAGCGGCAGCTCGGCCGCTGCGGCCCACGCGAGCGGGCTCGCCGCCCTGCTGCGGGCGGAGCACCCCGGGTGGTCGGCGTCGACGGTCCGCTCGATGGTGGTCACGTCGGCGCGACCCGTCCCCGGCGCCACGGTCCTCTCCCAGGGCACCGGTGCGCTGCCGAGCCGCGCACCGCGGGCGCACCTGGCGCTCGAGGTCGAGGCGGGCGCCTGGCGCCGGGCGCTGCGCACCAACCGCCTGGCCGAGCTCAACGCGACGTCGGTCCTGCTGCCTGCGGGCCGGACGACCGCGGTCCGGCGGGTGACCAACGTCGGCAGCCGCCCGGAGTACTTCTCGGTGACCGCCCGCGGCTTCACCTCGCACCGCGTCCGCGTCCAGCCCCTCGCGGTACGTCTCGCGCCCGGGGAGTCGGCCGCCTTCACGATCACCGTCTCCGGCCCGAGCACCCCCGGCCGGCTCGACGACGGCCAGCTGGTCTGGCTCGGTGCCCGTGGTGGCGTCACCCGGGTCCCGGTGGCCCTCACCCGCTGACACGACGACGGGCCGCCGTCCCCGGAGGGACGACGGCCCGGCCGGCCGGACCTGTCAGTCGCCGAGCACGCGGTCGTGGCGCAGCGAGGTCGCCTTGGTCTCGCGGGCGAACAGGACCGCGACGACGGTGATCACCGAGGCGGCGGTCATGTAGATCGCCACCTTGGGGACGTTGGCGACACCGGAGGACGCGTCGCCGAGCAGCTCGATCGCGATGATCGGGGCGAGCGCCCCGGCGAAGATCGACGCGAGCTGGTAGCCCACCGAGGCGCCGGTGTAGCGGACCGAGGTGCCGAACAGCTCGGAGAAGAACGCCGCCTGCGGGGAGTACATCAGTGCGTGCAGGACCAGGCCCACGACGATCGCGAGGATGATCTTGCCCTCCGAGCGCGAGGCGATGAGGTCGAAGAAGACCCACGACCAGGCGGCGACACCGACGGCGCCGGCGAGGTAGAGCGGCCGGCGCCCGACGCGGTCGCTGATCGCGCCGATGACCGGGATGGTCACGAAGTGCACCACCGAGCCGATGAGCAGGGCCTTGAGGATGAGCGACTTGTCGTCGGCGGTGCCGGCGTAGAGCGTGAGGAACGAGATCGAGATGACGGTGAAGAGGTAGTACGAGATGTTCTCGGCCATCCGCATGCCCATGGCGACGAACACCTCCTTGGGGTACTTGCGGAAGACCTCGAGCAGCGGCAGGTGCGCGGTCTCCTTGGTCTCCAGCTCGGTGCGGGCCTCGGTGAAGACCGGCGACTCCTCCACCGAGAGGCGGACCCACAGGCCGACCGCGACGAGCACCGCGCTCAGCAGGAACGGGATGCGCCAGCCCCAGGCGTTGAAGGCGTCCTCGGTCTGCACGGCGGCGAGCACCCACAGCACGCCCGTGGCGAAGAGGTTGCCCAGCGCCACGCCGGCCTGCGGCCACGACGACCAGAAGCCGCGCTGCGAGTCGTCGCCGTGCTCGGCGGCCATCAGGACGGCTCCGCCCCACTCGCCACCGACGGCGAAGCCCTGGACGAGGCGGCAGGCCAGGAGGAGCAGCGGTGCCGCGACCCCGATGGAGGCGTACGTCGGCAGCAGGCCGATCGCGAACGTGGCCAGGCCCATGAGGAAGAGGGAGAAGACGAGCATCTTCTTGCGCCCGACCCGGTCCCCGAAGTGACCGAACACGATGCCGCCGAGGGGGCGGGCGACGAAGCCGAGGGCGTACGTGCCGAACGCGAGCAGCGTGGCCGTGGCGGGCTCGCTCTCGGGGAAGAACAGCGTGCCGAAGACCAGCGCGGCGGCCGAGCCGTAGAGGAAGAAGTCGTACCACTCGACGGCCGTCCCGATCAGGGACGCGAAGACGACCTTGACGATGCTGGTCCTGCCGGGGTCGGCGGGCGCGGCGGGGGTGCCGGCCCGGGGTGAGGTGTCGGTGGTCATGGCGTGCCTTTCATCGGGGGTCGTCGGGTGACGGGGGTGGGAGGTCAGGCGGCGGTCCAGCCGCCGTCGAGGACGAGCGCGGAGCCCGTCATCGAGGCGGCGGCGGGACTGCACAGGAAGGCCACCGCGTCGGCGACCTCCTCGGGCTCGACGAGCCGCTTGAGCGGCGTGCGGGCGAGCAGGACGGAGTCGAGGACCTCGTCCTCGGGGATGCCGTGGGTGCGGGCCTGGTCGGCGAGCTGGCCCTCCACGAGCGGGGTGCGGACGTAGCCCGGACACACGGTGTTGCTGGTGACGCCCTTGTCGGCACCCTCGACGGCGATGACCTTGGACAGGCCCTCGAGGCCGTGCTTGGCGCTGACGTAGGCCGCCTTGTACGCCGATGCGCGGTGTCCGTGGACGCTGGACACGTGGACCAGGCGGCCCCAGCCGCGTGCGTACATCCCGGGCAGCACCCGTCGGGCGAGCAGGAAGGGCGCGTGCAGCATCAGCGCGTGGATGGCGCGGAACCGCTCGGGGTCGAGCTCCTCGATCGGGGCGACGTGCTGGACGCCGGCGTTGTTGACGAGGACGTCGACGTCGAGGTCGAGCGCGTCGATGGCGTGCTCGTCGGTGAGGTCGACGACGTGCGGGGTGCCGTGCACCTGGGCGGCGACCTTGGCGACGCCCTCCTCGTCGCGGTCGAGCAGGTGCACCTCCGCACCGCTCTGCGCCAGGCGTGCGGCGACCGCGGCGCCGATGCCGCTGGCGGCTCCGGTGACGAGCGCCCGGCGGCCGCCCAGGGCGGGCGCGGTGGCGGGGGTGTCGGTGGTCATGCGGCCCACCGTAGGAAGCGGAGTGACGCACGGCACATGGCCGCGAGCGCCACAGTTGCCGGCGTCCCATGTGGTTGCGCCACATGGGCGCGGCTCATCCGCCCTGGAGCCGGGCCAGTCGGAGCGCCAGCTGCAGGTCCAGCGCCCGCTCGGGCTCGCGCCAGCCGCTGCCGAGCAGCTCACCGACGCGGTCCAGGCGCTGCGTCACCGTGTTGGGGTGCAGGTGCAGCGCAGCGGCGGTGTCCTTGAGGTGCCCGCCGGTGGCGAACCACGCCTCCAGCGTCTCCACCAGCCCGGTGCCGCGGCGCGCGTCCCACGCCCGGACCGGGCCGAGCATCGCCTCGATGAACGCCGTGACGTGCTCGGGCTCGTTGTCGCCGAGCAGGAGCCGCGCCACCCCGAGGCCGGGCGGGTCGCTGACCTCGCCGCGACGCCCGAGCCGCACGAGCGTGTCGAGGCAGCGCCGCGCCTCGTCGTGGGCGGTCACGAGCCGGTCCCCGTGGAGCGCGTCCGTCGTGGCGGCGACCCCGACCGTCGCGGTCCCGCCGAGATGGTGCACGACGGACTGCAGCTCGGCGCCGACGTGGTGCGCGTCCTGGCTCGGTGCCACGAGGACGACGGCGCCGCGGTGCTCCCCCGCCAGCCCCGACATCCGCCGGGCGAGGGCGACGGCGGCCCGGCTGGCCCGGTGGCGGTCGACGCCGTCGATGCTCGCCGCGGCCACCACGACCGGGCCGTCGAGGCTCGCGCTGTGGCGGCGTACGCGGTCGCGGAGGCGCTCGCGGGACGCCGCGCCGGCCTCGAGCAGGTCGACGAGGAGCTGCCCGCCGAGCCGCTCCTCCGCATCGGTGACCGACCGCGCGAAGAGCAGCACGAGCGCGGTGACCAGCGCTCCGCGCTCGAGGGTACGCCGCCCGGCGAGGTCGAGCGGCTCGTCGCGCCGCAGCACGAGTGTGGCGAGGTGCTCGGTGCCCGCGAGGGCGGCCGCGACGAGCCCGCCGTCGACCACCACCGAGCGGCCGGACGACACCGCGGCCGGGACCGCGTCCGCCCAGGCCAGGCCCGGGTCCTCGCCGGCCAGCAGGTCGCCGGCCGGCGTCCACACCGACGCAGCACCGTCGAGCACCGTCGACAGCACGTCGACGACCTCGGCCACTCCCCCGCCGCTCAGCAACAGGTCGGTGAGCCGGTCGTGGGCCAGGGCCGCGGCGTCGACCGCCTCGGTGTGGCGGGTGAGCGACCGGTTGGCCTCGTCGAGCTCGGCGAAGAGACGGGCGTTCTCCAGCGCCACCACGGCGTGGGCGGCGAAGGAGGTGAGCAGGCTGACCTCCGACTGCGGGAAGCGCCGCACCGACCTGTGCACGGCCAGCAGCGCGCCGATGACGACGCCGTCGAGCACCAGCGGCACCCCGAGGATGGCGCGGATCTGCTCGCCCGCCACCGCCTCGTCGATGTAGCCCTGGTGCACGAATCGCTCGTCGGTGGCGTAGTCCTCGGTGAAGTAGGCGGCTCCGGTCTGGGCGACCAGGCCGAGCAGGCCGGTGCCCAGCGGGAGCCGCAGGTTCTGGAACTCGCGGGTGAGGGCTCCGTCGGTGACCTTCATGTAGGACGCGCCGTCGGCCTCGTCGTTGAGCGAGAGGTAGGTCATGTCGCAGTGCAGGAGCTGCCGGGCGCGGCGCACGATCGCGGCCAGGATGGTGTCGACGTCGCGGATCGCGGTGAGGTCGGAGGCGGTCTCGTAGAGCGCGGAGAGCTCCGCCTCCCGCGAGCGCATGCGGGCGATCAGGTCGCGCAGCCGCAGCGCGACGTCGTAGTCCGAGCGGACGACCGCGGCCGCCTCCTCGTCGAGCTCCTGCTCGGCCTGCGCGAGGCGCTGGTCGAAGGCGCTCAGCGGCGCCTCGTCGTAGAGCAGGTCGAGGAAGGACGGCACGCGCACATCATGGCCGCCGGCCCCGGCGGGCGCACCCTGCGCCGGTCAGGCCTCGCGGGTGATGGTCATCTCGCGGTCGCCGTAGACGACCTTGTCGCCGTGGACCAGCGCCGCGGGCTTGCCCGCGGCGAGCTGCCGCGAGACGCCCTGGCGCACCAGGATCGTGCCGTTGGTCGAGCCGCGGTCCATCACCACGATCGTGCCGTCGGGTGCCGGCCCGAACTGGGCGTGGGTCTTGGACACCGACATGTCGGCCGAGGCGAGCGGGATGAGGTGGGCGACCTGCTCGCCGCTGCGCGGCTCGGGGCGTCGGCCGACCAGCGCCATCCCGGCGATCACGAAGCTCTCGCCGTTGTCGAAGTGCACCCGCCAGCGAGCCGGCGGGGCTCCCGGGGCCGCGGACGGCGGCGGGGCCAGGGGCTGCGCGGGGGGCGGCTGGGGCGGGAGGTACTGGGGCTGCTGCTGCGGAGGCTGCTGCGGAGCCGGCTGGGCGGCGGGTGGGCTGACCACCTCGGGGGGCAGCTGCTGGCGACGCATCGAGTGCTCGGAGCGCTCTGGGGTCCGCACCGCCTCGACGGGCGGCGCCGGGATCAGGCGCATCGCGGTGAGGTTGACGATGTGGCGCGGCCCCTCGTCGACCGCCGCGCTCTCCACCTCCACGACGGGTCGTACGTCGACCACGACGGTGTGGGCGAGGTGGTCGTGCCAGCCGCGACGCTGCCGGCCACGGTCCTCGACGGCGGTCCAGGCCAAGGTGGCGACCCCGATGCCGAAGGTGGGCAGGCCGGCGACACCGAGGACGAGCGAGCGCAGGAGCGCCGGCCCCACACCGATCGGGGTGCCCGTGCCGTGGTGGACCACCCGGAGGCCGGTCGCGGCCTTGCCCGGTGACGTCCCCTTGACGCCGAGCAGGACGGCCAGGACCAGCCACAGCAGCACCATCGTCGCGGCGACCACGCCCACCACGGTCCACACGTCGTCGGAGACGAGGGCGACCGTGAGGACGCCGACGAGCGCGAGGAGCGCCCACGCGAGGAGGCGGTCGACGGCGAAGGCGGTGAACCGTCGCTCGAGCTGGGCGATCGGGTAGGTCACGGGGTGCGGCTGCTGGGTCACGGTGGCGTCAGGATCAGGGGTTGGTCACCTGGATGGTGACGCCGTCGCCGAGGTCGAGGACCGCCCCGGGCACCAGGCTCACCGCGATGCCCGGCTTGAGTTCCTCGGGGTCGAGGCCGGGCAGCGCGAGGACCGTGCCGTTGGTCGAGCCGAGGTCGGTGGCGATCGCCGATCCGTGGTCGGCGCCCGCGCCGGGACGGATCTCGAGGTGGGTGGAGGAGATCTCCTGGTGGGGGCTGGCCACTGTCACCACGTGCGGCTGGTCGTGGGAGGCGAAGCGGCGGGCCTCGGGCGCGCGGCCGACCAGGACCGTGCGGTCGACGGCCACCACGTCACCGGTCGAGAAGACCAGCGACGCGACGGGACGCGACACCACCTCGGGGGCGACCTCCTGACCGGGGATCGGCGGCCGGTCGAAGTCGGGCACCTGGTGGCCGGCCATCGTCTGGCCGTCGCGGTCGGCCCAGTCGTCCTGCACCGCGGGCGTCTCGCCGGTCGGGGTCGGGTCGTCGCCGGGGTCGCCGAAGGTCAGCGGCTGCGCCGGCGGCACCGGGTCGAGCTCGGGTGCGGCCGGCGGCACCGGCGGCGCCGGCGGGGCGGGCGCCGGCTCCGGCTCGGCGACCGGCTGCGCCTCGGCGACCGGATCCG
>NZ_JAUZVE010000102.1:0-10746 GCF_031844425.1 Microbacterium sp. ARD31 | reverse complement strand
CGGGCTCGCGGTTGCCGCGGCTCTGAGCGCGGAAGGGCTGCACAGCAGCGAGTACCTGTACCCGAAGCAGATCCCTGTCGGCGACGTGCTCATCGTGGGCGGCGGGAACAGCGGTGTGCAGCTGGCCCGCGAACTGTCCGCGTCGCACACCGTGACGCTGTCCGTGCGAACCCGGCGGCAGCATCGCCCCGCGATGAGCTATCCCGCCGCGGCAGGGAGAGGGTGCCGCTGTTCTCGCGGGAGCGTCGCCCCGAGCCGGTCTTCGGCGACAGCTATGAGCGGCTGCGTCGCGCCGGGGTGACGATCGTTCCTGCGGTGCAGGGCGTGGCCGGCGCCGTGGTGACCTTCGCTGATGGCACGCAGGCATCCCCCCGCTCGGTGATCCTCGCCACCGGCTACACCCCTGGCGACGATTGGATCCCGGAGCCGGCCCGCGTCGACCGGCCGCGGCGCACCCTGACCGGGCTGCCCGGGCTGTTCGTCGCCGGGATGCCGCAGTACGGCGGCCGCGGCTCCGACACCCTCGCCGGGGTTTGGAAAGACGCGACAACGATCGCCCAGCACATCATCAACCGGCCCTGAAAGGACCACCGCCTTGACCACCGTCACCGATCACGAACACCCGCACCGATCCGCTTCCCGTCGACGCGTCCTCCTCCTGCCCAGCGTGATGTCGCTGCTGCTGGCCGCCGGGCTGCTGTTCGCCACCGCGGCGCCCGCAGCCGCGCACGATGAGATCGTCTCCTCCTCCCCGGAAGCCGGATCCACGGTCAGCGTGGATCCGGAGGAGATCTCGCTGACGTTCAGCGGCGAGATCCTCACCGATTTCAGCGCCGTGATCATCGAGGTGGTCGCCCCGGACGGGCAGAACATCGCATCGGGGGATCCGGTCATCGACGCGACCACGGTCACCCAGGCGGTGACGCCCGGTCAGGCGGGCGCATACACGGTGCGGTGGCGGGTCGTCTCCAGCGACGGCCACCCGATCAGCAACGAGTACCAGTACACCGTCGAAGCGATCACCGTCCCCACCAGCGCACCCACCCCCGAAGCGACCGAGGAGCAGACACCCGACCCGTCTCCGACGTCCACCGACACCACCGGGAACCCCGGTCACGGTGAGCCCTCCGGGGGTGGGGAGCTTCTGCCTATCTTGGCCGTCGCCAGCGGCGTGATCGTGCTGGGCGGCGCGCTGGTGGTCGTGCTCATGGTGGCCAGAGAGCGTCGTCGCCGCGACCGAGCAGCCGCAGCCGCGGACGCCGCGGATGGTGGACCCGCCGACGACCAGCAACAGAAGGAGAACCCCTCATGAAATGTCCGGTCGACGGGACCGCCCTGCTGATCACGGAGCGCTCCGGGGTCGAGATCGACTACTGCCCGCCGTGCCGGGGCGTCTGGCTGGACCGTGGCGAGCTCGACAAGATCATCGACCGTGCCGCCGACCTCGCCGGCGGCGGCCGGCAAACCAGCACCGCCCCCTATCCGCGGGAGGGCGACCACCGTTCTGACCGCGACAGGGATCATCACGGTCGCTCCGGGCGTCGGCGGAAGGAAGGGTTCCTCGGTGACCTCTTCGACTTCTGACACCAAGGGTCTCTTCCTGATAGCCGGTCTGATGGCCGGCGTATCAGCGGCCCCCGCGAACGCACGAGGAGCCGCTGATGGTTTGTGAGCGGACCCGGCGGTTCGCGGTCGCGTGCCTGGCCGCCGCTGTGGTGGTCCTGGTCGACCAGGTGACGAAGGCGGCCGCACTGGGAGGGTTGAGTCAGGAGGAGCGGATCCCGCTGCTCGGGGATCTGCTCGGGCTGCAGCTCGCGTTCAACCCCGGCGCGATCCTCTCCCTCGGAGCCGGGGTCACCGGGCTGCTCACTCTCCTCGGGGTCGGTGCCGTGGTGCTGCTGGTCGTGGCCGCCGCGCGGGCGCGGAGCGGATGGTGGGCGCTGGGGATCGGGCTGATCCTGGGAGGCGCGATCGGGAACCTGATCGACCGGCTGTTCTCCCCTCCTGGGTTCGGGGTCGGGCACGTCACCGACTTCCTCGCCTACGGGAACCTGTTCATCGGCAACCTCGCCGACGTCGCCCTCGGTGCCGGCGTCATCGTCCTCGGCCTGAGCCTGTGGACCCGACACCGCCGCTCCCGCGTCAGCGCGGACAGCGCGGCGCCTGCGACGGGCTCCGTGGTGAGCGGGTCATGATGGCGAAGCAGCGGACCCCGTCCGTGTACCAGCGCAACGCGTTCGCGCCGGGGCTGCTCGCGGCGGCGGTGTTGTTCCTCGCGCCGGTACTGATGGGCGGGGACTGGTTCACCGTGGTGCTGTTCGTCGCGGCGATCTTCGCGGTCATCGTGGGGTGGTTCGCGATCCAGGCGCGGCAGTGGTGGTGGTTGCCGGTGTTCGTCGTGATCGCCGTGATTTGGAACCCGGTGTTCCCGTTCCCGTTTTCCAGCCCGGTGTGGACTGCGGCGCAGCCGGTCGCCGCGGTCGTGTTCCTGGTCGCCGGGGCCCTGATCAAAGTCAAGCGCGCATGATCCGCCGCCCCGTCCTTGCCGCTATGACGCTGGTCGCGGCGCTGCTGCTGGCCGGGTGCACGTCCAGCGATTCGCTCGCGCAGCAGTACCGGGACGGGAACGAGAAGGGCTACATCGCCGGTGACTTCCAGATCGTCGAGATCCCGGTTCCCGACCGCGGGGAGCCGGTGGCGTTCGAGGGCGTCACCGAGACCGGCGAGACGGTGTCCAGTGACGACTACCGCGGCGGAGTGCTGGTGGTGAACTTCTGGTACGCCGCGTGCGGGCCGTGCATCGTCGAGGCCCCGCTGCTCGAGGAGGTCTGGCAAGAGTATCAGGACCAGGACGTGGCGTTCCTCGGGGTGAACACCTACGACCAGCCCGCCACCGCACTGTCGTTCGCCCGTGACAACAACGTCACCTACCCGAGCGTGATCGACGTGAACGACGGACGGGTCAAGCTCGCCTTCGCGCAGGTCACCCCGATCCAGGCCACCCCCACCACCCTGGTCATCGACCAGGAGGGGCGGGTCGCGGCGCGGATCATCGGGCAGCTGGCCAGCGCGTCGATCCTGTCCACCCTGGTCGCCGACACCCTCGCCGAGGCCACCTCATGAATCCGGGATCGGTGATCGTCGACGGTGCCCTGTGGGTCGCGATCCCGGTAGCGATCCTCGCCGGGCTGGTCTCGTTCGTGTCCCCGTGCGTGCTGCCGCTGGTGCCCGGCTACCTCGGCTACCTCGGCAGCACCACCACGACGACCGCGACCCCCACGGTGGACGGGGGGCGCACGGTGACGGCGGAGCGCGCTCGGCTGCTGCTGGGCGTGACACTGTTCATCGCGGGGTTCACCGTGGTGTTCGTCGCCGTCACGATCCTCGGCGGCACCTTCGGGTACCTGCTGCTGCAGTACGCCAATGTGCTCACTCGCGTCTTCGGGGTCGTCATCATCGCCCTGGGCCTGGTGTTCCTCGGGTTCTTCGGTATCGCCCAGCGCACCCTCCGCCCCCGCGCCCAGGGCAGGGCCGGGCTGATCGGGGCGCCGCTTCTCGGGTTCGCGCTCGGCGTCGGCTGGACTCCCTGCATCGGCCCGACGCTCGCAGCGATCATCTCCATGTCGTGGAACCTCGGCGACCCCGCCCGCGCGGGCCTGCTCGGGCTCGCCTATTCGCTGGGCCTGGGCATCCCGTTCCTGATCCTCGCGGCCGGATGGGGGTGGGCGTCCCGATCGGTGGCGTTCCTGCGCCGCCACATCCGCGCCCTGAACATCATCGGCGGGGCCATGCTCATCGCCCTCGGCCTGCTGATGGTGACCGGGCTGTGGACGGCGCTGATGTCGCAGCTGCAACAGGTGGTGATCAATGTCCCCCTCCCGCTCTGACACCGGCACCGACGTCACCGCCGACCCGCTGCGCCCCGGCGACCACGCCGACAGTGAATCCGCGACCGAGATTACCCAGCCGGCGCTGGGCATCACGGGGTGGTTGCGGTGGGCATGGCGGCAGCTAACCAGCATGCGCACCGCACTGGTGCTGCTGCTGTTCCTCGCGATCGCCGCCGTGCCCGGGTCCCTGTTCCCGCAGCGCAGCGCCGACCCCAACGGGGTCATCCAGTGGGAGCGGGACAACCCCGACGTGTTCCCGCTGGCGGAGGCGGTCGGCCTGTTCGACGTGTACCTGTCGCCGTGGTTCTCCGCGATCTACCTGCTGCTGTTCACCTCCCTGATCGGCTGCGTGATCCCGCGCGCCAAGCACCACTACAAGGCGCTCCGCTCCCGCCCGCCGCGCACCCCGGCCCGGCTGTCGCGGCTCTCGGACTACCGGGAACTGAGCTTGCCGAAAGAGGAAGGGCAGACCGACCCAGGCGCGCACGCGATCGACGTTGCCGCAGAGCAGCTGCGCAAGGCCGGATACCGGGTGGAGCGATACGACGCCCGCGGAGCCGCGTCGGTGTCGGCAGAGCGCGGCTACCTGCGCGAGACCGGCAACCTGATCTTCCACGTCGCCCTCGTCGGCGTGCTCGTCTCGGTCGCGATCGGCGGGTCGTTCGCGTACACCGGGCAGCGGGTGGTGGTGGAGGGCACCACATTCGTGAACGCGCTCAGCGACTACTCCTCGTTCAACCCCGGCCGGTTCATCGACGGCGCCGGCCTCGCCCCCTACTCGCTCACCCTCGACGACTTCCAGGTCTCCTACCGGCTGCCCGGCACACCCGGCGCAGGCCAGGCCGGGGACTTCTCCGCCGACATCACCATCCGCCAGCCCGGGCAGGACGACCGGGCGCAGAGCGTGATCGTGAACTACCCGATCACCGTCGAAGGCGACCGGATCTACCTGCTCGGCAACGGCTACGCCCCCACCCTCACGATCCGCGACGCCGCCGGCGAGGTGGTGTACAGCGAGTCGCAGCCGTTCCTGCCGCAGGACTCAAACATGACCTCGCTGGGGATCATCAAGATCCCGGACGGGCTGCCCGAACAGGTCGGGCTGGTCGGGTTCTTCTACCCCACCCAGGGGGTGCTGCCCTCCGGCGCGTTCACCTCCGTCTACCCGGACGTGGTCAATCCGGTGCTGACTCTCAACGTGTTCAGCGGGGATCTCGGCATCGATGACGGCACTCCGAGGTCGGTGTACACGCTCGAGGTCGACGGGCTCACCCAGCACACCGGCGGCGACACCGCCGCCGACTCCCTTGAGCTCACCCCCGGCGCCACCGTCGACCTGCCGAACGGGTGGGGCACGATTACGTGGGAGGAGGCCACTGCGGAGGAGCCGGTGAAGCGGTTCGCGTCGCTGCAGATCCAACGCGACCCCAGCAGCGGCTGGGTGCTCGCGTTCTCCGTGCTCGCCACCCTCGGCCTGTTCGCCGGACTGTTCGTGCCCCGCCGCCGGCTCTGGGTGAAAGCCCGCACCACCCCGGATGGTGTGCACGTCGAATACGCGGGACTGGCCCGAGGCGAAGACCCCGCTTTGGCGCGCGCCGTCGACGAGTTCGCGACCCGCCACGCGCACGCCCTCGGCGTAGACCAGCCGGAGAAGGACACGCCGTGACGACCGTGTGGATCCCGGACGCCCCGCCGGCCCTCGGCGGGTTCCTCACCCCGGCCCAACTTCCGGCTCCAGTGCTACCGCTCCTCGCGGGACTCCTCGCGGTCGCCTACCTGGCCGGCGCGATCCAGATGTGGGTCCGCGGCCGCGGCTGGCCGGTGTGGCGGACGATCAGCTTCCTGCTCGGCTGCGTCGCCCTCGCCGCGGTCACCGGCCTGGCGGTGGAGAACTACGGGTACGCCCTGTTCTCGGTGTTCATGTTCCAGCAGCTCACCCTGATGATGGCGATCCCGCCGCTGCTGGTCCTCGGCTCTCCCGGCACCCTGCTGCTACGCGCCACCCCGCACCGCGGCCCAGGTCTCCTCGTGCTCCGCGCCGCGCATGCCGGGCTACGCAGTCGCACCGCACGGTGGCTTCTCAGCCCGTGGCTGGCGGTGCCGCTATACCTGGCCGCGTTCTACGGCCTGTACCTGGCGAACTTCGCCGACCCGATCCTGTCCACCGTCACCGGCCATACCCTCCTCGAGGTCGGGTTCCTGGTCGCCGGGATGCTGTTCACCATCCCGATCCTGTCCTCGGACCCGCTGCCGGTGCGGATGAGCCACGGCGGCCGCGCCCTGGACGTGTTCGCCGAAGCCGCCCTGCACGCCTTCTTCGGCGTCTTCCTATTGATGGCCACCACCACCCTCATCGACGGGTTCGCCGGCCCGACGAGCGCGCTGGGCATTGACCCGATCGAAGACCAGCGCCTCGCCGGCGGGCTGGCCTGGTCCTACGGCGAGGCCCCCACCCTGCTGATGCTCATCTACGTCATGCACCGCTGGTTCCGTGACGACACCGCCCAGGCGGTCGCCGCCGACCGCCGCGCCGACGCACACGGCGACCCTGAGCTCGACGCGTACAACGACTACCTCACCCGACTCCACCAGAAAGGCACCTGACCGATGCGCACGACCCTGCCGACACCCGCCCCGGCCGCCGCGCCGGAGCAGGAGACGCCGCCGCGCCGCACCGTTGCGGCATGGTCGCTGCCGTTGTGGGCGGCGGTGCTGGCATCCGCGGCCGCCGGCCTGCTGCTGGATCTCGCCTCCGCACCGGTGGGGTGGTGGCCGTTGACCTTCGTGAGTGTCACGGTGGCCCTGGTGGCCCTGATGGGCCGCAGCATCGGCGGGGCGTTGCTGGTCGGCACTGTGTTCGGCGCCGTGTTCTACACGACCCATCTGGTGTGGGTGGGGGAGTTCCTCGGCCCGGTGCCGTGGCTTGCCCTTGCCGGGCTGGAAGCGGTCCTGTTCGGCGTCGGCGCGGTGCCAATCACGCTCGCCTACCGGTGGACCGCCCGTCATCCGGCCCGCGGCCTCGTGCAGCTGCTCGCGGTGCCTCCGCTGATCGCGGTTCTGTGGACGGCCCGTGAGGTGGTGATGGGTGCGTGGCCGTACTCCGGGTTCCCGTGGGCGCGCCTCGGGATGACCCAGGTGGGTGGGCCGCTCGCCGAGGTCGCCTCGTGGACGAGCGTGACCGGCCTGTCGCTGCTGATCGTCGTGGTGTGCGCCTCTGTGGTGCAGTGGATCCGCGCCGGCGGCATCCGCTTCATGCTCGGGCTGCACCCTGCCGTGAGCGTCGCTGTTCTCCTAGTCGTGACACCGCAGTTCCCCACCGCGCCGGCCGGGGAGTTCCGCGTGGGATGGGTGCAGGGCAACGGCCCCACCGGGTACTTCGACGACAAGGCGCCCGGCGACGTCCTGGCCGCGCAGATCGCCGCCACTGTGCCGCTGTATGGGCAGCCGATGGATCTGCTGGCCTGGCCGGAGGGCGGCGTCGACGCCGACCCGCTCAGTGATCCCGCCGCCGCCGAGGCGTTGGACCGGGTCGTGCGCGCGGCCGGGGCGCCGTTGCTAATGAACGCCGCCACCACCCGCGGCGCCGACGTCTTCAACACGTCCCTACTGTGGACTGCGGATCCCACGGGCCGGCAGTGGCACGACAAGGTCAACCCGGTCCCGTTCGGGGAGTACGTGCCGGACCGGTGGTTCTACGAGCTGATCGTCCCCGACCTGGTCGGACTGATCCAACGCGAGTACACCCCGGGCACCAACCCGCCCATCGTGCAGGTCGGCGATGTCGGGGTGGGGTTGGCGATCTGCTTCGACGTGATCTACGACACCGTGATCTGGGACGGCGCCCGCGCCGGCGCAGAAGTGTTCGTGTTCCAGACCAACAACGCCGACTTCCGCGGCACCGACGAGAACCTGCAGCAACTCGCGTTCGCCCGGATGCGCGCCATCGAAACCGGCCGCGCCGTCGTCAACGTCTCCACGGTGGGCACCAGCCAGGTCATCACCCCGAACGGCACCACCGTCGACAGCATCGGCGTCGACGCCGCTGACGCGTCGATCAGCACCGTCCCGCTGCGCACCGGACTCACCCCGGCGGTGATCCTCGGTCCCTGGCTCACCGCTCTCATCGTCCTCGCCGCCGCCGGCGCTCTCACCACGGCGGGATTCTCCCACCGTGCCCGCACGCGTGCGGACGGCGCAGATCGTTCGACTGACCCGGGGAGGCACCCATGAACACGCCACGGGCGAGGCCTGCCGGAGGTCGACTGGCCGGGTCGCTGCGAACGCTGGCGACGGGCAGCGATCTCACCCTTCTCAGTGACCTGACAGCGGAGGAGTGCGGGTGCGCGCCCACGTCCGCGGAGAGCCGCGCATTCCGGGCCGGGGTGAGCCGGCGTACTCTGCTGACCGCAGGAACATTGAGCGCGGCCGCCGTCCTGGTCGCCGGCCCGATGCTGCCGGCAGCGTTCGCGGCGACCTATCCGTCCTGGGATGACGTGCAGGCCGCGAAAGCGAACGAGGCCACCAAGGCTGCCGAGGCGCAGCGGATCCAGGGCCTCATCCAAAGCCTGACCGGCGAGGTGGAGCGCACCCGCACCGCCGCCGAGCAGGCCGCTGGTGCGTTCTACACCGCCCAGCAGGAGTACTTCGACGCATCCATCCGCGCCGACACGTTGCAGTCCCAAGCCGACGCGGAGGCGCAGAACGCGACCGATGCGGCGAACAAGGCCGGCCGCATCGCCGCGCAGCTTTACCGCGACGGGGGCGACACCACCTCACTCGAGCTGTTCCTCTCCGGGTCGGCCGCGACCGCGGACGATCTCCTGTCCCGGCTGGGCGTGATGGACAAGCTGCTGGAACGCAACCAGGCCGTCTACGCTGCGGCGCTCACCGCCCGCGATGCCGCGCAGAGCCTGACCGATCAGGCGGTGGTGGCCCGGGACGAACGGGACCGGCTGCAGCAGGTCGCCGAGCAGAAGATGCTCGAGTCGCAGCAGGCCGCCGATGCTGCGCAGGCCGCGCTGGACGCGCAGACCCTCCACCTCGGCGAGCTGCAGGCCCAGCTCGCCGCCCTCGAGGACACCACCGCGAAGACCATCGCCGACTATCAGGCCGGAGTGGAGGCTGCCCGCCTCGCCGAGGAGCAGCGGCGAGCGGCAGAGCACGCCGAAGCGGAACGGCTCGCCGCCTCGGGCGGCGGCGGTGGGGGTGTGGTCAGCTCCGGGTGGGCACGGCCGACATCCGGGCACCGCACCTCGGGGTTCGGGCCGCGCAGCTCCCAGTGCGGCAACGGGTACTGCTCAACCAGCTACCACTACGGCGTCGACCTCAGCGGCGGGTGCGGCGCCGGGATCTACGCCGCCGCGGCCGGCACCGTCGTCTACGCCGGGTACAACGGCGGCTAGGGCAACTACATCAAGATCGACCACGGCGGCGGGATCGGCACCGGATACGCCCACATCCGCCCCGGCGGCTTCTACGTCGGATACGGCCAACGCGTGAACGCCGGCGACCTGATCGGCAGCGAAGGCAACACCGGCAACGCGTTCGGCTGCAACCTGCACTTCGAGGCCTACGTGAACGGATCCCCGGTCAACCCCATCACCTTCCTCGCCGACCGCGGCGTATCCATCTGACCCGAAACGAACCAGGACATCATGACTGACCAGACCACCCCACCCGGCGGCGGCGACCAGCCCCAGACGCCCCCCACGCGCCGCAGCCTCCGCCGCTCCGCAACGCCACCAGCCACCAGCATCACCACCACAGCCCGCCCCCCACGGCGCCCACCCGCGGAGACGACTGCCCGTGGTCGGGTAATCGCGCTGCGCCCAGCGCGGTCCCTGGCGGTCCTCACGGTGGTCACCGGCCTGATTGCGACGTTCGCCCTCCCCGCGTATGCCGCCTGGCAGCCGGTAGACCTCGAGATCCCGACACTGCAGCAAGTCGCGTCCGAGGACGCGCAATCCTTAATCGTCGCCTCCGACGCGACTGGGACGCAGCTCACGCGGGAGAGCTACTCGGCTACCACCCAGGCGGAGATCGACCAGAAGAAGGCGGCAGAAGCAGCCGCAGAGCGTGCGCGGGCCTCCGCACAGGTCGCCTCGGTGCCCTTCGACTACAGCATCGTGCCCCAAGGCAGCGGAGCCGTGCGGTGGCCGGTGGGCGGCCCGTTCACCGTGACCGACCGCTTCGGTGCTCGAGGCGGCGCGCATATGGGAACCGACATGGTCGCTGCCGGCGGAACCCCCGTCTACGCATCTGTCGACGGCGTCGTGCGGATCTCGCAGGACAGCTAAGGCGGCTACGGGGTGACAGTCGTGGTGGAGTCCGTGCTGAACGGGCAACAGGTGAGCACGGTGTACCCGCACATGCAGACCGGAAGCCGGCAGGTCGCCGCCGGGCAGACCGTCACGGCCGGGCAGCTGGTCGGACTCGGCGGCAGCACGGGACGTTCCACCGCGAACCATCTGCACTTCGAGGTCTACCTCGACGGAACCGCCGTTGACTCGCTGGCCTGGCTGGAAGCGAACGCGGGCTGACCCATGTGCACGGATCTATCGCGCCACCCCGCTCGCGGGCACCCCCTGACCGCAACGACGAAGAGGACGACCCTGCCATGACCGGAACCGACGCGCTCTCCCTCGACGGCATCTCACTGCTGCTGGTGTGGACGGCGATCGCCACCTACCTGCTCGCGTTCATCGCGTACACCATCGACCTGGCTCAACGCTCCGTCCCCGCCAGCGTCCCGCAGCGGGAGCCGGCCCTGGCCGGCGCTACCGCACGTGCGGGCCAGCAGACGGACAACGGCCAGAGTGGGTCGGTGGACAGTGTTCGCACGCCGCCCGCGCAGCGG
>NZ_JAUZVE010000101.1:0-11107 GCF_031844425.1 Microbacterium sp. ARD31 | reverse complement strand
GCGACCGCCAAGGTGCAGGCCCAGCCGGTCCACGGCGACGACGGCCCCGAGCGGGCCGTGCTCCGCGCTGGGCTGGCGCGTGCCGCGGAGCTGGTGCGCTCAGAGACGTTCCCGGCGACGGCCGGCTCGCACTGCCGCGACTGTGCGTTCGTGGCCATCTGCCCGGCCCGGGGCGCGGGGAGCGTGACCGTCCAGTGAGCGAGCAGTCGCGGCCGTTCGAGCCGGTCCGCCTCGAGACCCCCGAGGAGCTGCGCGCCCTGATGGGCGCGGCGCACGCCCCCAGCGACGAGCAGTGGGCCGCGATCACCTCGCCGCTGCGCCCGACCGTCGTCGTCGCCGGTGCGGGCAGCGGCAAGACCACGCTGATGGCCCAGCGGGTGGTGTGGCTGGTCGCGACCGGCCGTGTGCGACCCGAGGAGGTGCTCGGCCTGACCTTCACCACCAAGGCCGCCGCCGAGCTGCGGCAGCGGGTGACGGCCGCCCTGGGCAACGCCGGACTGCTCGACCGGTCCGTGGTCGCGGAGGGCGAGGACGTCCTCGAGCCGACCGTCGCCACCTACCACGCCTACGCCGCCACCCTCCTGACCGACCACGGCCTGCGGATCGGTCACGAGCCCGACACCCGGGTCGTCTCCGACGCCTCCCGCTACCAGCTCGGCGCCCGCGTCATCGACCGCTTCACCGGCCACATCGAGCTGTTGACCGATCACCCCGCCACGGCGATCCAGAACCTCCTCGCGCTCGACGGCGCGATGAGCGAGCACCTCGTCGACGAGGACGACGTGCGCCGGGTCGACGAGGAGGCGCGCCGCGGCTTCCTGCGGGCCATCGAGGAGGAGCAGGCCGGCAAGGCCCGCAAGACCTACCTCGACCCGCCCGCGAAGGCGATCCACGCGATCGACCGCCGCGCCGAGCTGCTCCAGCTCGTCTCCGGCTACCGCCGCCTCAAGGCCGAGCTGGGCCTGATGGACTTCGGCGACCAGATCGCCCTCGCGGCCCGGCTCGTCGAGGACCAGCCCGAGGTCGGCGCGCTCGAGCGGGCCCGGTTCAAGGTCGTGCTCCTGGACGAATACCAGGACACCTCCGTCGCCCAGGCCACCATGCTCGCGCGGCTCTTCTCCGGCCCCGACCCGGCGCACGGCCTCGGTCACCCCGTCATGGCGGTGGGCGACCCCAACCAGGCCATCTACGGCTGGCGGGGCGCCTCGGTCTCCAACATCCTCAACTTCGCCGACACGTTCCCCGCCGCCGACGGCGAGCCCGGGCGGCTGCCCCTGACGGTCAACCGCCGCTCGGACCGCCGGATCCTCGACGTCGCCAACCGGCTGGCCGAGCCGCTGCTCGAGGCCTACGGCGACAAGGTGGCGCGGCTGCGCCCCGCGGAGATCGCGGCCGACGGCCACGTCGAGGCCCACGTCTTCGAGCGGGCCGTCGACGAGCTGTCGTGGCTGGCCGACGAGGTCACCCGGGTCCACGACGCCGGCACGGCGTGGTCCGACATCGGCGTGCTGAGCCGCGACAACGCGCAGGCCGAGGAGGTCTACGACGCGCTGACCGCCGCAGGTGTCCCCGTGGAGATCGTCGGCCTGTCCGGCCTGGTCCGGTTGCCCGAGGTGGCCGAGGTGGTGGCCACGCTGACGCTGCTCCACGACGTGACGGCGAACTCCTCCATGCTGACCCTCCTCACCGGTCCGCGGTGGGCGATCGGTCCGCGCGACCTGCGGCTGCTGGCGCTGCGTGCCGCGGAGGTCGCCGGCGTCCGCACGCGTGCCGAGGCTGCGACGGTTGCCGACCAGCTGCTGCAGATCGCCGACGGCATCGACGCCTCGGAGCTGCCCGCGCTCAGCGATGCCCTGGAGTCGCCGGGGGAGGCGGCGTACTCCGCGGACGCGCTCGACCGGTTCGCGCTCCTCGCCACCGAGCTCCGGCGGCTGCGCACGCACGTCGGCGACCCGCTCCTCGACCTCGTGCGTCGCATCATCGACACGACCGGCGTCGACGTCGAGCTGGCCTCGGCCACCTCGCCGGCCGCGGCCGCGCGTCGCGACAACCTCGACCTGTTCGTGAAGGCAGTCGCGGAGTTCCAGAGCGTCGACGGCGACGTCACCCTGCCGGCGCTGCTCGCCTACCTGACGGCCGAGGACGACCAGGGCAACGGCCTCGACGTCGCCACCCCCACCGCCGCCGACTCCGTCAAGCTGCTCACGGTCCACCGCGCCAAGGGCCTCGAGTGGTCGTCCGTCTTCTGCGTCGGGGTGGGGGAGACCCGCTTCCCCAGCAACCGCTCCCGCACCCTCTGGACGTCCTCGCCGGCCGTCCTGCCGGCGCCCCTGCGCGGCGACCGGGTCGACCAGCCGCAGCTGGCGGGTCACGACAAGGCCGCGCTCGAGGCCTACCGCACCGCGACCCGCGCCCACGACGCCGAGGAGGAGCTGCGTCTCGGCTACGTCGCCTACACCCGCGCCGCCCACCACCTCGCCGTGACCTCCTACGTCTGGGGGCAGCGCTCCACCCCGTTCGGCCCCTCCGACTACCAACGCGTCGTGCGCGACCAGCTCGCCGAGTGGGGCCGGCCCGTCGAGCGCTGGCTGGAGAAGCCCGAGGGCAAGGCCCCCAACCCGAACGACGACCTCGACCCGTCGCGTCCGTGGCCCGTGCCCGGTCCCGGCGAGGAGGCCCGACGCCGGCTGGCGGCGGCCGAGCTGGTGCGCAGCGCCGATCCCACCGCGCCCGACGAGGGCCTCGACATGGTCGAGGCCGCCCGCGTCGCGGAGTGGGACGACGACCTCGCCCAGCTGCTCGCCGAGGCCCGTGCCGAGCGGGCGACCACGGTGGAGCTGCCGCTGCCCAGCAGCCTGTCCGCGACGTCGGTCGCCCGGCTGCGCGACGATCCCGAGGGCTTCGCCCGCGACCTCGCCCGGCCGATGCCGCGTCCACCCGCCCCGGCCGCCCGTTTCGGCACCGCGTTCCACGCCTGGGTCGAGGAGCGCTTCGGCCAGCAGGCGCTGATCGAGCCCGACGAGCTGCCGGGTCGTGCCGACGCCGGGATCGACGACGAGGCCGACCTCGGCGACGTGGTGAAGCGCTTCGAGGACGGCCCCTTCGCCGATCGTGTCCCGCACGCCGTGGAGGCGCCGTTCGCCCTGGTGCTCGCCGGCCAGGTGGTCCGAGGTCGCATCGACGCGGTCTACGCCGAGCCCGCCGAGTCGGGGGGCGGCTACCTCGTCGTCGACTGGAAGACCGGTCGCCACGAGACGTCCGACCCGCTCCAGCTCGCCCTCTACCGCCTCGCCTGGTCCGAGCTCACCGGCGTCCCGCTGGAGCAGGTCCGCGCCGTGTTCCACTACGTCCGGTCAGGACGCACCGTCGAGCCGTCCGACCTGCCCGACCGCGAGGCCCTCGAGGAGCTGCTCGAGCTCTGACGGCCCGGCGGGATCAGCGCAGCGCGGCGGTGAGCGCGATCTCGACCATCTCGCCGAAGGTCTGCTCCCGCTCCTGCGAGGTGGTCTCCTCGCCGGTGACGATGTGGTCGGAGACGGTGCAGATCGCCAGCGCGCGCCGGCCGTGCTTGGCGGCCAGCGTGTAGAGCGCGCTCGCCTCCATCTCGACGGCGAGGACGCCGTACTTCACCATCTCGCCGAGCAGCTCGGGGCGGGCGGGGTAGAAGGAGTCGCTGGAGAAGATCAGGCCGACGTGGAACGGCGAGCCGTCCTGGCGCGCCTCGGCCGCCTCCACCGCGCCGCGGAGCAGGCCGAAGTCGGCGACGGGGGCGTAGTCGATGCCGTGGAAGGCGATCCGGTTCATCGAGGAGTCGGTGCAGGCGCCCGAGGCGATGATGACGTCGCGGACGGCGACGTCCTCGGTCACCGCGCCGCACGATCCGACCCGGACGATCGACTGCACGTCGTAGTCCCGGAACAGCTCGTTGACGTAGATGGACATCGACGGCTGGCCCATGCCGGAGCCCTGGACCGAGACCGGGTGGCCGTGCCAGGTGCCGGTGTAGCCGTACATCCCGCGCACCTCGCTGTAGCAGCGGGCGTCGTCGAGGAAGGTCTCCGCGATCCAGCGGGCGCGCAGCGGGTCGCCGGGCAGCAGGACGGTGGGGGCGATCTCGCCCGGCTGGGCGCCGATGTGGGTGCTCACGGCGCCCAGCCTAGGTGTACCGGGACAGGACCCGGCGGACCCTCAGCCGGCGTTCGCGACGATCTCGTCCGGGGTGTGCGGGAGGTCGATCGTGCGGGTCGTGCGTCCGGTCCCGAGGTCGACGACGTGGACCGCGTCGCGTGCCGGCTCGGTGACGTACGCCGTCGCCCCCACGACGTGGAGCGTGGGACGGGGGAGCTGCCAGTCCAGCGGCTCGCGCCAGGGCGCGACGACCTCGATGGTGCGCAGCCGGCGCCCGGAGGCCGGGTCGATCTCGTGCAGTGCCCCGTCGGTGCCGAGGACGAGGGCCTCGCCGGACGGGCCGCGACCGAGCGACCGGAAGCTGTAGCTGGTGCCGAGGTCGACCAGCCGCACCCGGGCGTTGCGGGTGTCGACGAGCGAGACGCGGGTCGGCCGCTCCAGCTCGGCGTCGGCGTCGGTCTTGTAGTCGCCGAGCAGCACCGGCGAGACGTCCGAGCCAGCCTGGTTGCCGATCCGGCCGTAGGCGTCCGGGCTGCTCGCCTTGCGGACCTCGCGACCGCTCACCACGACGGCGCCGTCCTCGCAGCCGAGGACGGCAGCGCCGTCGGTGAAGGCCTCGCCGTGGACGCCGGGGCAGGCGTCGGTGGCCGCCAGCTCGAGGCCGGCGGGGCTGACCAGCCGCACCCCTGAGCGCGACTCCTCGGTGCCGACGGTGTGGAGCAGGTTGCGGTCGGGCAGGCGCACGGCGACGCCGTGGTGGGCCGCGCCCGTCTCGTAGGTCTCCACGTCGAGCTCGCCCTCCTCTAGGTCGTGGGCGTCGAACGACGTCGCCACGCCGGTCCCGTCGTCGAAGACCGTCGTGTGTCCGCCGTGCGTGACGACGTGGCCGGGCTCCTCGGCCTCGATCCGGACGCCGGTCAGGGCGGGCTCGGCGACGTAGTGGTGCGCGTGGTCGCCGTGGTCGTGGCCCCACGACCCGAGGTCGAGGGCCTCCCACCCGCCGGCCCCGGCGACCAGCACGTGGCGCCCGTCGCCGGCCTCCGCCACCCGCAGGTAGCCCGGTCGTGGCTCCTCGAGCAGCACCTCGCCGGTGGTGGCGTCGACGACCATCACGCCGCCGTCGTGGGTGACGGCGAGGCGGGGTGCGGGCTCGCGGGACTCGAGCGGCTGGGTGGACCGTGACGCGGCTGCGTCGGAGGGCCCGTCGGTCGTCGGCGCGCGGTCGCTGCCGCACGCGGTCGCGCCGAGCGCGAGGGCGAGGAGGGTGGTGGACAGGACATGGGCGCGTCGTCTCAACATGAGAACGATTCTCAACACAAATGAGAATCGTTGTCAAAAGTCGCCGCGCTAGCCTGACCGGGTGACCGCTGATCGCGCCCTGCCGCACGTCGCCCTCTCCCGGCACGCCCACAACCGGCTGGGCCTGCGACGGACCGACGAGGAGTGGCTCGCCGAGGCACGCCGGGACCCGGCGACCCGGGTGCTGGTCGTGGCCGGCAACCGGCTGCGGCCCGTCGACGGCGAGATCCGCTGGACGGCCCCCGAGGACGCGCCCGACGGCACGCTCGTTCTGCTCGGCGCCCGCGACGACGTCGTGCACCTCGCGGTGATCGTCGCGCCGGAGGACGCGCCCGGCGAGCCGGACGAGTGGGTGCCGCTGCGCGGGGTCCTCGGCCTCCTGGCCGAGCACGCAGCCGAGCAGGCTCCGTTGCTGATGCACGCGGTCGGACTGGCCGAGTGGCACCACGCGACCCGCTTCTGCCCGCGCTGCGGCGGCACGCTGGTGAGCCGCGCGGCCGGCCACGAGCTGCAGTGCGCGCAGTGCGACCGACGGCAGTTCCCTCGGACCGACCCGGCGGTGATCATGGCCATCACGCACGGTGACGGCGACGACGAGGCGATCCTGCTGGGCCGCAACTCCGCCTGGCCCGCCGGCCGGTGGTCGACCCTCGCAGGGTTCTGCGAGCCGGGGGAGACCCTGGAGGACGCCGTGCGGCGCGAGGTGGCCGAGGAGGTGGGCGTGCAGGTCGGGGAGGTGACCTACTTCGGCAGCCAGCCGTGGCCGCTGCCCGCGAGCCTCATGCTGGGCTTCACGGGCCGGGCGCTCAGCACCGACATCGACGTCGACGGGGCCGAGATCGAGGAGGCCCGCTGGTGGACACGGGCGGAGCTCGAGGAGGCCGGCCGGTCAGGCGAGCTGGTGGTGCCGCGGGGGGTCTCGATCTCGTCCTCGCTCATCGAGACGTGGTTCGGCCGCCCGCTGGACGGGCCCGGCTGGGGCTGAGGGCCGGCTGCCTCAGTCGCAGTTGTCGCAGATGCCCGTGGCCGGGAGCGCCAGGAAGCACCGGGGGCACAGGTCGACCGGCTTGTCGGTCGCGGCGACCCGCTTCGGGCGCGGGGTGGCGGTGCTGCGGGACGACGAGGGCGCACGCGGCGCACGCGCCCGGGTGCCGGGGACCCGCTCGGTGGGCGGGGAGTCGTCGCGGATGTCGAAGCCGAGGCGGGTCAGCGCCTTGCTCGCGCCGGCCGCGCCCCCGGGGATGTCCTGCGGGGCGAGCGTGCGCCCGGTCGCGAGGCCGTGGGCGATGCCCGCGATCGCGGCGGCGTCGTACTCCTTGCCGTGGTGGAGCAGGACGTGCGTCGAGACGCCACCGCGGACCAGCATGTAGTTGGCCCCGCCCGCTGCGTCCCACGTCTCCATCGCGGTCAGGACGTGGTCTCGGTCGATCGAGTTCAGCAGTGACACGACGTCAGGCTATCCCCGTGCGGTGATCGGCTCCGGGCCAGCCTCAGGAAAGGGCTGCGAGCTTGTCCTTGACCTGCGCGACCGACGGGTTCGTCAGCGTGCTGCCGTCGGAGAACAGCAGGGTCGGCACGGTCTGGTTGCCACCGTTGGCCTGCTCCACGGTGAACGCCGCGTCCGGCACCTGCTCGATGTCGACCAGGTCGAAGGCGATGCCCTCGCGGTCGAGCTGGCTCTTGAGGCGGTGGCAGTAACCGCACCAGGGCGTGGTGAACATCGTGAACTGGCTCTCGGACATGTCCCGCACAACGACCACCGCCCCGGGGGCATTCCCGCCGACCGGGCCGCGTCGGCGACGTCACACCGTCGGTCAGTCGCTCCTCCCCAGGTACGACGACCACGCCGGCGCGGTTGTCGGGACCGGCGTCTAGGGTGGCGCTCGCCGGGCGGGACCGTCCCGGCCCGCCCCCGAAGACACCGCAGGAGCCCAGCGTGCTGGAAGCGCTCGACCCCGAGCAGCGACAGGTCGCCGAGGCCCTGCGCGGCCCGGTGCGCGTCCTGGCCGGCGCCGGGACGGGCAAGACGCGTGCGATCACGCACCGCATCGCCCACGGTGTCGCCACGGGCCTCTACGCGCCGACCGAGGTGCTGGCCCTGTCGTTCACCACGCGGGCCGCGGGGGAGATGCGCGAGCGCCTGCGCTCGCTCGGGGCGCCGGGCGTGCAGGCCCGCACGTTCCACTCGGCGGCCCTGCGCCAGCTGCGCTTCTTCTGGCCCCGCGTCCACAACCGCGAGCTCCCCGAGCTGACCGAGTCCAAGCTGTCGATGCTCGCCCTGGCAGCCCGCCGCCAGCGCCTCGGCGTCGACCAGGCCACCCTGCGTGACCTCGCGAGCGAGATCGAGTGGGCCAAGGTCTCCAACGTCGCCCCCGACGCCTACCCCGCCGTCGCGGCCAGCCGCGGTCGTGCCGTCTCGGGCCTGGAGCCGGCCGTGGTGGCGCGCGCCTTCGACTCCTACGAGGAGGTCAAGCGCAGCCAGGGGCGGATGGACATGGAGGACGTCCTCCTCTTCGCCGCGGGGCTGCTCGCCGACAACGAGGCCGTCGCGGCCCAGGTGCGCCGCCAGTACAAGTGGTTCGTCGTCGACGAGTTCCAGGACGTCTCGCCGCTCCAGCACGCGCTTCTCGACCTCTGGCTCGGCGGTCGTGACGAGCTCTGCGTGGTCGGTGACCCGGCCCAGACGATCTACTCCTTCGCGGGCGCCGACGCCCACTACCTCCGCGACTTCACCCAGCGGTTCCCCGGCGCGACGAGCGTCGAGCTGGTCCGCAACTACCGCTCCACCCCCGAGGTCGTCGCCGGTGCCAACACGCTGCTCGCCGGCACCGCCAGCAAGGGGGTCGACCTCGTCGCCCAGCGCGCGAGCGGGCCGGCGATCTCCTTCCGCGAGGCCCCCGACGAGGTCGCCGAGGCCGATGCCGTGGCCGAGCGCGTGGCCGAGCTCCGGGCCTCCGGCACGCCCGCGAGCCGGATGGCCGTGCTGCTGCGCATCAACGCCCAGTCGGAGCGCTTCGAGGAGGCGCTCGCCGCACGCGGCATCCCCTACGTCATCCGCGGTGCCGCCCGCTTCTTCGACCGGGGCGAGGTGCGCCAGGCGATCACCCTCGTCCGCGGCGCCGCGCGCAGCGGCGACGCTTCCGGGCCGGTGCCCGACGCGGTGCTGGCGGTGCTGTCCCAGATGGGGCACTCGACGCAGCCCCCGGAGGGAAGGGGAGAGGTCCGCAACCGCTGGGAGTCGCTCCAGGCCTTGGTGGACCTCGCGGTCGACTTCGGTCGCGAGCGCCCCGACGCCGACCTCGGCGCCTTCGTCGACGACCTCGACCGTCGTGCCGGCGAGCAGCACGCTCCCGTCGCCGACGCGGTCACCGTCGCGACCATCCACTCCGCGAAGGGGCTGGAGTGGGACGCCGTCTTCGTGGCCGGCATGCACGAGAAGATGATGCCGATCGCGCAGGCCCAGACGCCCGCCGAGGTCGAGGAGGAGCGCCGCCTGCTCTACGTCGCGATGACCCGAGCGCGCGACGAGCTGGCCGTCTCGTGGGCGACCGCCCGCGAGCCCGGCGGTCGTTCCACGCGGGGGAGCTCGCCGTTCCTCGCGCCCCTGCTCGACGGCGTGCCGGGGGTGTCGGCACAGCGGCGCGAGCGCAGCCGGCGCAACCGCGCGGCGATGCACTGTCGCGAGTGCGGGCGGGCGCTGTCGACGGCGCGCGAGAAGAAGACGGGCCGCTGCGCGGACTGCCCCGCCTCCTACGACGAGGCGATGTTCGAGAGGCTGCGCGAGTGGCGCCTGGCCCGTGCCTCGGCCGACGGCGTGCCGGCGTTCGTGGTGTTCACCGACGCCACGCTCCAGCTCATCGCCGAGCACGTCCCGCGCGACGACCGCGGCCTGCGCGCGATCAGCGGCGTTGGCCCCAGCAAGCTCACCAAGTACGGCGACGAGGTGCTCGCCGTGGTCGCCGGAACCGCCGTCCCGGAGGCCCTCGGCGACGGTTCTGAAAAGAATTTCGGGTAATACCCATAAAATGGTTTGCCCCTGACGTCGGTCTGGGTCTAGCGTTCACTCCACAACAACCCCGCGCATGGGATCGCTGACAACGATCCGCGCCCGATGCCCCGAAGGAGGTGGCCCCCATGGAGAAGTACACCAACACGATGACGGCGTGGACGCCGTCCTTCGGCATGTCCCTCCTCGGCCGCCCCTGCGCGCACACGCGCGCCTTCGGCGCTGCCGTGGTGGCTGTCCAGGGCGACGCCGCCATCGTTCGCATCAAGGGCGATTTCCCGGGTTCTCCCGCCTGGAGTCCGTCGAGCTAGGTCTACACCTCGCACCGGCAGCCTCCAGGCCGCGGAACCCACACCGGGATCCGCGGCCTTTCTGTTTGTCCCACCGAGTTTCCAACCCGCGATCAGGTCAACGAGTAGGAGGTGAACACATGACCATCAGCGTTCTCGACCGCAACCGAGCTGCCGACAAGACCGAGCTGGAGCCGCAGGCCCCTCTCGGAGCCCTGCACGACGCAGCGTCCGGAGTGGATGAGGAGTTGCTGCCCTGCCGCGTCAACGACGCAGAGCTGTGGTTTGCCGAGTCCCCCGCGGACGTGGAGCACGCCAAGGCCCTCTGCATCGACTGTCCCGTGCAGGCGCTGTGCCTCGACGGAGCCCTCGAGCGGCGTGAGCCGTGGGGCGTCTGGGGAGGCGAGCTCTTCCTCCAGGGCGTGGTGATCCCGCGCAAGCGGCCGCGAGGCCGGCCCCGCAAGTCCGAGCAGACCGTCCAGGTCGCGTAGTCGGACAGCACAGGCGGGGTCGCCGAGCAGGCGTCACCGCGAACTCATCCCTCCGAGGAAACACAGGAAATACACCTCACATGAAGACCTACCGAAACGGAAGCAACGACATGAATCTCATGCATGAAGAACTCGCTCGCGCGCAAATGTCCGCGCGCCTGGGAGAGGCGCACGAACTGCGGCGCGGCCACCACCTGGCCCTGGCCCGTCGTATGAGCCGCAAGGCCGAGCAGGCCGCGCAGCAGGCGCGTCTCGCCCTCGCTCGCGCGATCTGACCGAAGGAGTTTCCTCGGAAACGCTCTCGCCCTGATCGCGGGTGAGCACCACGAGCCGGTACGACGTCACCGTGACGTCGTACCGGCTCGTTCGCGTCTGCAAGGGCTAGGCTCGTGGGATGGCCGAGCTCGTCACCTGCGCCTTCTGCGGCACCCAGGCTCCCGAGGCCGAGACCCTGACCTGGACGACCGCCGTGGAGAACGGCCGGCGCCGCGCGTTCTGCGACACCTGCTCGCGCGAGAACCTCCGCGCGATGGAGGGCAAGCTCGACAGCGAGTGGTGGTGACGGGGGCGCCCGTCCCGCGGCTCACGCTGTGTCGAACCAGGCGCAGCCGCAGTAGGGGTGGCGCTCCCAGCGCCGCTGCTGCGGCACGGGGTCGTGGTCGTGGCGCCACGACGTGAGCCACGTGCTCGGCGTCTCGCCCCGGGCCCAGGCGCCGAGGTCGCGCGCCACCGCCCCGGCCGCGATCGCCAGCAGCGCGCGGCCGGGCCGGGGCGCCGGCGAACGGCTGCCGTCGTCGAGGACCGCGGCGGCCACGCAGCGGGCACAGGGCCCGATGCCCGGCGCGACCCACGGCCCGACCTCGAGCGCGTGGGGGCGCACCCCGACGAGGACG
>NZ_JAUZVE010000100.1:0-11122 GCF_031844425.1 Microbacterium sp. ARD31 | reverse complement strand
ACGCTGCGCGGGCGGCGTGCGAACACTGTCCACCGACCCACTCTGAGCGTTCTGTGTCTGCTGGCCAGCCCGTGCGGTAGCGCCGGCCAGGGCCGGCTCCCGCTGCGGGACGCTGGCGGGGACGGAGCGCCCGGCCAGGTCGATGGTGTACGCGATGAACGCGAGTAGGTAGGTGACGATCGCCGTCCACACCAGCAGCAGTGAGATGCCGTCGAGGGAGAGCGCGTCGGTTCCGGTCATGGCAGGGTCGTCCTCTTCGTCGTTTCGGTCAGGGGGTGCCCGCGAGCGGGGTGGTGCGGTAGATCGGTGCGGCACATGGGTCAGCCCGCGTTCGCTTCCAGCCAGGCCAGCGAGTCCACGGCGGTTCCGTCGAGGTAGACCTCGAAGTGCAGATGGTTCGCGGTGGAGCGTCCCGTGCTGCCGACGAGTCCGACCAGCTGCCCGGCCGTGACGGTCTGCCCGGCGGCGACCTGCCGGCTTCCGGTCTGCATGTGCGGGTACACCGTGCTCACCTGTTGCCCGTTCAGCACGGACTCCACCACCACGGTCACCCCGTATGCGCCGTAGCTGTCCTGTGAGATCCGCACGACACCGTCGACGGAGGCGTAGACGGGGGTGCCGCCGGTAGCGACCATGTCGGTCCCCATGTGCGCGCCGCCGCGAGCTCCGAACCTGTCTGTCACAGTGAACGGGCCACCGACCGGCCACCGCACGGCTCCGCTGCCAGGGGGCACCATGCCGTAGTCGAACGGTACCGACGCGACCTGCGCGGACGCCCGCGCACGCTCGGCGGCTGCTTGTGCCGCTGCTTCTCGCGCCTTTTTCTGATCAATCTCCTCCTGACTGGTGGCAGCGTAGCTGTCCCGGGTGAGCTGCGCGGCGCCCGCATCGGACGCGACGACCAATGACTGCGCGTCCTCCGAAGCGACCTGCTGCAGTGAGCGGGTTTCCAAGTCCGCGGGCTGCCAAGCCCCGTACGCCGGGAGAGCAAAAGTGGCAACGAGACCAGCAACCATCGCAAGGACTACCAGCGTCCGTGCCGGGCGCAACGACGTCGGCCTACGCAGAGCACTTGCTGCACTGGGCGCGCGCGACGTCACAGATGCGCACGAAGCGGGAGGCGGTGTCGCAAGTCCTCGAAGACTGCGTCGTGTAGGGACCGACTGGGGACAATCCCCGGTTCGGATGGTCCGTTCAGCCATGATGTCCTCCTTCGTTTCGGGTTAGAGCGAGACGCCGCGAGCGGCGAGGAAAGTGGCGGGGTTGATCGGGGAGCCGCCCACGTACACTTCGAAGTGGAGATTGCAGCCGAACGCGTTGCCGGTCTCTCCCTCACGGGCGATGAGGTCGCCAGCATTCACGCGTTGGCCGTAGCCGACGTAGAAGCCGCCGTTGCGGATATGGGCGTACCCGGTGCCGATCCCCTCGCCGTGGTCGATCTTGATGTAGTTGCCGTAGCCACCGTTGTACCCGGCGTAGACGACAGTGCCCGCCGCGACAGCATAGATCCCCGCGCCGCAGCCGCCGCTCAGATCGACGCCGTAGTGGTAGCTGGTTGAGCAGTACCCGTTGCCGCACTGTGAGCTGCGCGGCCCGAATCCCGAAGTGCGGTTACCGGATGTTGGCCGTGCCCACCCGGAGCTGACCACACCGCCGCCGCCTGAGGCGGCGAGCCGCTCGGCCTCGGCCCGCTCCGCCGCTCGCCGCTGCTCCTCGGCGATGCGGGCAGCCTCGATTCCAGCCTGATAATCGGCGATGGTCTTCGCGGCGGTGTCCTCGAGGGCGGCGAGCTGGGCTTGCAACTCGCCGAGATGGAGAGTCTGCGCGTCCACCGCGGCCTGTGCGGCATCAGCGGCCTGCTGCGACTCGAGCATCTTCTGCTCGGCGACCTGCTGCAGCCGGTCCCGTTCGTTTCGGGCGACCACGGCCTGATCGGTCAGGCTCTGCGCAGCATCGCGGGCGGTGATCGCGGCCGCATACGCTCCCTGGTTGCGTTCCAGCAGCTTGTCCATCACGCCCAGCCGGGACAGGAGATCGTCCGCGGTCGCTGCCGACCCGGAAAAGAACAGTTCAAGGGAGGCTGTGTCGCCCCCATCGCGGTATAGCTGCGCGGCGATGCGGCCGGCCTTGTTCGCCGCATCGGCCGCGTTTTGCGCTTCCATGTCGGCTTGGGACTGCAACGTGTCGGCCCGGAAGGAGGCGTCAAAGTACTCCTGCTGGGCGGTGTAGAAGGCACCAGCGGCCTGCTCGGCGGCGGTGCGGGTGCGCGCCACCTCGCCGGTCAAGCTTCGGATCAGGCCCTGGATGCGCTGCACCTCAGCCGCCTTGGTCGCCTCGTCCGCTTTCGCTGCCTGCACGTCCTCCCAGGACGGATAGGTCGCCGCGAACGCTGCCGGCAGCAGCGGGCCGCCGACCAGGACGGCGACCGCGCTCAATGTTCCCGCGATCAGCAGCGTGCGCCGGCTCACACCAGCTTGGAATCCACGGCTCTCCGCGGGCAACGGTCCGCCTCCGCACTCCTTCGCCGTCGAGTCACCAGGAAGGGTGAGATCACTGCCCGTCGCCAGCGTTCGCAGTGACCCAGCAAGTCGACCTCTGGCAGGCCTCCCTCTTGGCGTGTTCATGGGTGCCTCCCCGGGTCAGTCGCACGATTAGCGCCGTCCGCGCGCGTGCGGGCGCGGTGACAGATCCCTGCCGCGGTGAGGGCGCCGGCGGCGGCGAGGACGATGAGAGCGGTGAGCCAAGGACCGAGGATCACCGCGGGGGTGAGGCCGGTGCGCAAGGGGACGGCGCTGATCGACGCGCCTGCGGTGTCGACACCGATGCCGTCGAGGGTGGTGCCGTTTGGGGTGATGACCTGGCTGGTGCCTACCGTGGAGACATTGACGACCGCGCGGCCGGTTTCGATGGCGCGCATCCGGGCGAACGCGAGCTGCTGCAGGTTCTCGTCGGTGCCACGGAAGTCGGCGTTGTTGGTCTGGAACACGAACACCTCTGCGCCGGCGCGGACGCCCTCCCAGATCACAGCGTCGTAGATCACGTCGAAGCAGATCGCCAACCCCACCCCGACATCGCCGACCCGCACAGTCGGCGAATTGGTGCCTGGGGTGTACTCCCGCTGGATCAGTCCCACCAAGTCGGGGACGATCAGCTCGTAGAACCACCGGTCGGGCACGTACTCCCCGAACGGAACCGGGTTGACCTTGTCATGCCACTGCCGGTCCGCAGGATCCGCAGTCCACAGCAGAGACGTGTTGAAAACATCGTCGCCACGGGTCGTGGCGGCGTTCATCAGCAACGGCGCCCCGGCCGAGCGCACAACCCGGTCCAACGCCTCGGCGGCGGCGGGATCACTGAGCGGGTCGGCGTCGACGCCGCCCTCCGGCCAGGCCAGCAGATCCATCGGCTGCCCGTACAGCGGCACAGTGGCGGCGGTCTGTGCGGCAAGGACGTCCCCGGGCGCCTTATCGTCGAAGTACCCGGTGGGGCCGTTGCCCTGCACCCATCCCACGCGAAACTCCCCGGCCGGCGCGGTAGGGAACTGCGGTGTCAGGACCAGGAGAACAGCGACGCTCACGGCAGGGTGCAACCCGAGCATGAACCGGATGCCGCCGGCGCGGATCCACTGCACCACAGAGGCGCACACCACGACAATCAGCAGGGACAGGCCGGTCACACTCGTCCACGACGCGACCTCCGCGAGCGGCCCACCCACCTGGGTCGTTCCGAGGCGCGCCCACGGGAACCCGGAGTACGGCCACGCACCCATCACCAGCTCACGGGCCGTCCAAAAAACCGCGATCAGCGGCGGTACCACGAGCAGCTGCACGAGGCCGCGGGACGGATAGCGGGCGGTCCACCGGTAAGCGAGGGTGATCGGCACCGCGCCGGCGCCGAACAGGACCGCTTCCAGCCCGGCGAGGGCAAGCCACGGCACCGGGCCGAGGAACTCCCCCACCCACACCAGATGCGTCGTGTAGAATACGGCGCCGAAAACAGTGCCGGCCAGCAACGCCCCGCCGATGCTGCGGCCGATCAAGGCCACCAGGGCGACCGTGACACTCACGAACGTCAATGGCCACCACCCCACCGGTGCGGAGGCGAAGTCCAGCAGCAGGCCGGCTGCCGCGGATGCCAGCACCGCCGCCCACACCGGCAGCGACAACGCCGCAACGATGCGGCGCGGCGTCTCCTGCTCCGGCGCGGCGGCCGGGGCGGGTGTCGGCGGGGGCATGCGCATCGGTCAGGTGTCCTTCTGGTGGAGTCGGGTGAGGTAGTCGTTGTACGCGTCGAGCTCAGGGTCTCCGTGCGCGTCGGCGCGGCGGTCGGCGGCTGCGGCCTGGGCGGTGTCGTCACGGAACCAGCGGTGCATGACGTAGATGAGCATCAGCAAGGTGGGGGCCTCGCCGTAGGACCAGGCCAGCCCGCCGGCGAGGCCCTGGTCTTCGATCGGGTCGATGCCCAGGGCGGTCGTCGGGCCGGTGAACCCGTCGATAAGGGTGGTGGTGGCCATCATCAGGAAGACGCCGAAGAAAGCATGCAGGGCGGCTTCGGCGAACACGTCCAGGGCGCGGCCGCCGTGGCTCATCCGCACCGGCAGCGGGTCGGACGACAGGATCGGGATGGTGAACAGCATTCCCGCGATCAGGAACCCGACCTCGAGGAGAGTGTGCCCGGTGACGGTGGACAAGATCGGATCGGCGAAGTTCGCCAGGTACAGACCGTAGAACGCGGCCAGGTAAATCGGCACCGCCAGCCAGGGGCTGAGAAGCCACCGCGTGGTGCGACTGCGCAGGCCTGCATGCGCGGCGCGGAGCACCAGGAGGCCGGGGCCGCGGTGCGGGGTAGCGCGAAGCAGCAGGGTACCCGGAGAGCCGAGGACCAGCAGCGGCGGGATCGCCATCATCAGGGTGAGCTGCTGGAACATGAACACCGAGAACAGCGCGTACCCGTAGTTCTCCACCGCCAGCCCGGTGACCGCGGCGAGGGCGACGCAGCCGAGCAGGAAGCTGACCGTCCGCGACACCGGCCAGCCGCGGCCGCGAACCCACATTCGGATCGCGCCGGCCAGGTAGGCGACCGCGAGCAGTCCCGCGAGGATCGGCAGCACCGGAGCCGGAAGTGGGGCCGGGGCGAGGAACCCGCCGAGGGTCGGCGGGGCGTCCGGAATCCACACGATCGTCACGGCGTGTCCTTCGCCGGTGGCTCGACGCCGAGGGTTTGGGCGTGGCGGGCCGCGAACTCGTCGAGGGCGCGCGCCAAAGCGGGGTCTTCGCCTCGGGCCAGTCCCGCGTACTCGACGTGCACACCATCCGGGGTGCTGCGGGCTTTCACCCATAGCCGGCGGCGGGGCACGAACAGGCCGGCGAACAGGCCGAGGGTGGCGAGCCCGGAGAACGTGAGCACCCAGCCGCTGCTGGGGTCGCGTTGGATCTGCAGCGACGCGAACCGCTTCACCGGTTCCTCCGCCGTGACCTCCTCCCACGTGATCGTGCCCCACCCGTTCGGCAGGTCGACGGTGGCGCCGGGGGTGAGCTCAAGGGAGTCGGCGGCGGTGTCGCCGCCGGTGTGCTGGGTGAGGCCGTCGACCTCGAGCGTGTACACCGACCTCGGGGTGCCGTCGTCGATGCCCAAATCACCGCTGAACACATTGAGCGTCATCACGGGGTTGATGACGTCGGGGTAGATCGAGGTAAATGCGCCGGAGGGCAGCACCCCCTGGGTGGGGTAGAAGAACCCGACCAACCCGACCTGTTCGGGCAGCCCATCCGGGATCTTGATGATCCCCAGCGAGGTCATGTTGCCGTCCTGCGGCAGGAACGGCTGCGACTCGTTATACACGACCTCGCCTGCGGCGTCGCGGATCGTGAGCGTGGGGGCGTAGCCGTTGCCGAGCAGATAGATCCGGTCACCCTCGACGGTGATCGGGTAATTCACGATCACGCTCTGCGCCCGGTCGTCCTGGCCGGGCTGGCGGATGGTGACGTCGGCGGAGAACTCGCCGGCCTGGCCTGCGCCGGGGGTGCCGGGAAGACGGTAGGAGACCTGGAAGTCATCGAGGGTGAGCGAGTAGGGGGCAAGTCCTGTGCCGTCGACGAGACGGCCGGGGTTGAACGAGGAGTAGTCGCTAAGCGCGTTCACAAAGGTGGTCCCCTCCACCACGACTCGTTGGCCCGTGTACGCGAACGACCCGCCGATTCCCACCGAGACCAGCACTCCGACGAGGGCGACGTGGAAGATCAGGTTGCCGGTCTCCCGCAGGTAGCCGCGCTCGGCAGACACCGACGTGGTACCGCGGGCGTCGTAACGCTCCACCCGGTATCCGGCCTTACGCAGATGCTCTGCCGCGACGGCAACCGCGTGCGCGGCCATGTCGGGCTGCGCGTTCCCTACCGGGATGGTGACCTCCCGGTACTCCGAGAGCCGCGACATCCGCGCCGGGGTGCGCGGCGGGCGAGAACGCAGCGCCTTGTAGTGATGCTTGGCGCGCGGGATCACACAACCGATCAGAGAGGTAAAGAGCAGCAGATAGATCGCGGAAAACCACGGCGACAGATACACGTCGAACAGCCCGACCGCGTCAGCCAGCGGGAACACGTCGGGGTTGTTTCGCTCCCACTGGATGACCCCGTTGGGGTCGGCGCTGCGTTGGGGGAACAGCGACCCGGGCACGGCGGCGATCGCGAGGAACAGCAGCAGCACGAGCGCGGTGCGCATGCTGGTCAGCTGCCGCCACGCCCACCGCGACCACCCGGTAATGCCCAGCGCCGGCTGGGTGATCTCAGTCGCGGATTCGCTGTCGGCGTGGTCGCCGGGGCGTAGCGGGTCGGCCGTGGCGTCGGTGCCGGTGTCAGATCGGGAGGGGGACATTGATCACCACCTGTTGCAGCTGCGACATCAGCGCCGTCCACAGTCCCGTTACCATCAGCAGGCCGAGGGCGATGAGCATGGCCCCGCCGATGATGTTCAGGGCCCGGATGTGGCGGCGCAGGAACGTGACCGATCGGGACGCCCAGCCCCACCCGGCCGCGAGGATCAGGAACGGGATGCCCAGGCCCAGCGAGTACGCCAGCCCGAGCAGGCCGGCGCGGGCGGGGTCGCCGAGGTTCCACGACATGGAGATGATCGCTGCGAGCGTAGGGCCGATGCAGGGGGTCCAGCCGACGCCGAGCGCGAACCCCAGAAGCGGCGCCCCGATCAGCCCGGCCCTGCCCTGGGCGCGGGGGCGGAGGGTGCGCTGGGCAATGCCGAAGAAGCCGAGGAACACCAGGCCGAGGGCGATGATGACGACCCCGAAGACGCGAGTGAGCACATTGGCGTATTGCAGCAGCAGGTACCCGAAGGTGCCGCCGAGGATCGTGACGGCGACGAACACCACGGTGAACCCGGCGATGAACAATGTCACGCCCAGCAGCAGCCGCGCGCGCTCCGCCGTCACCGTGCGCCCCCCGTCCACCGTGGGGGCCGCGGTCGTCGTGGTGGTGCTGCCGAGGTAGCCGAGGTAGCCAGGCACCAGCGGCAGCACGCACGGGGACACGAACGACACCAGCCCGGCGAGGATCGCGACCGGGATCGCGACCCACAGGGCGCCGTCGACGATCACCGCTCCCGGATTCATGAGGTGTCCTCGGCGAGGGTGTCAGCGACCAGGGTGGACAGGATCGACGCGCTGGCCAACTGCCCGATGATCCGCGCCGCGACCCGCCCCTCCTGGTCGATGACCAAGGTGGTGGGGGTGGCCTGGATCGGAGTGACCTGCGCGAACGCGAGCTTGACCCGTCCGTCGTTCACGTCGATCACGCTCGGGTAGGTGACGTTGTTGTCACGGGCGAACGACAGTGCGGTGGCTGGCTGGTCGTAGGTGTTTACCCCGAGGAACGCGACGCCCTGGTCCTGATACTCCTGCCAGACCTCCTCGAGCATCGGGGCTTCGACGATGCACGGCCCGCACGCGGCGTACCAGAAGTTCACCACCAGCACCCCGCCGCGGTAGTCGTCACTGGACACCGTCTCCCCGGTCTCGGTGACGCCCTCGAACACCACCGGCTCCCCGCGGTCGGCATCCGGGATCTCGACGATCTGGAAGTCACCGGCGATGTAGCCCTTCTCGCTTCCGTCCCGGTACTGCTGCGCAAGCGAGTCGCTGGACGTGCACCCGGCCAGCAGCAGCGCCGCGACCAGCGTCATGGCGGCAAGGACGCGGCGGCGGATCATGCGCGCTTGACCTTGATCAGGGCGCCGGCGACCAGGAACACGACCGCGGCGACCGGCTGCGCCGCAGTCCACACCGGGCCGGTGAACGGGAACGGGAACACCGGGTTCCAAATCACGGCGATCACGACGAACACAGGCAACCACCACCACTGCCGCGCCTGGATCGCGAACCACCCCACGATGACCGCGAAGATCGCGGCGACGAACAGCACAACGGTGAACCAGTCCCCGCCCATCAGTACCGGCGCGAGGAACAACACCGCCGCCGCGAGCAGCCCCGGCGCGAACGCGTTGCGCTGGTATACGGACGAGGTCCGCTGCTTCGCCATCATGACCCGCTCACCACGGAGCCCGTCGCAGGCGCCGCGCTGTCCGCGCTGACGCGGGAGCGGCGGCGTCGGGTCCACAGGCTCAGGCCGAGGACGATGACGCCGGCACCGAGGGCGACGTCGGCGAGGTTGCCGATGAACAGGTTCCCGTAGGCGAGGAAGTCGGTGACGTGCCCGACCCCGAACCCAGGGGGGGAGAACAGCCGGTCGATCAGGTTCCCGATCGCGCCCCCGAGGATCAGGCCGATCCCCATCGCCCACCATCCGGTCCGCGCCCGCGCGGCGGCGACGACCAGCAGCACCACGGCACCGACCCCGAGGAGAGTGAGCAGCCCGGTGACCCCGGCTCCGAGGGAGAGGATCGCGCCGGGGTTGAACGCGAGCTGCAGCCCAAGCAGATCCCCCAGCAGCGGGATCCGCTCCTCCTGACTCAACCCTCCCAGTGCGGCCGCCTTCGTCGCCTGGTCGACCAGGACCACCACAGCGGCGGCCAGGCACGCGACCGCGAACCGCCGGGTCTGCTCACGAACCATCAGCGGCTCCTCCTGCGTTCGCGAGGGCCGCTGATAACCCGGTCATCAGACCGGCTATCAGGAAGAGGTTTTTGGTGTCAGAAGTCGAAGAGGTCACCGAGGAACCCTTCCTTCCGCCGACGCCCGGAGCGACCGTGATGATCCCTGTCGCGGTCAGAACGGTGGTCGCCCTCGCGCGGATAGGGGGCGGTGCTGGTTTGCCGGCCGCCGCCGGCAAGGTCGGCGGCACGGTCGATGATCTTGTCGAGCTCGCCACGGTCCAGCCAGACACCCCGGCACTGCGGGCAGTAGTCGATCTCGACCCCGGAGCGTTCCGTGATCAGCAGGGCGGTCCCGTCGACCGGACATTTCATGAGGGGTTCTCCTTCTGTTGCTGGTCGTCGGCGGTTCCACCATCCGCGGCGGCCGCGGCCGCGGCTGCTCGGTCGCGGCGACGACGCTCTCTGGCCACCATGAGCACGACCACCAGCGCGCCGCCCAGCACGATCACGCCACTCAGGACCGCAAGGACGGGGAGGAGTTCCCCACCTCCGGATGGCCCGTTGTGAACCTCTCCGGACGTATTGGCGGCAGATGTGGGAGACGGGTCGGGTGTCTGCTCCTCGGTCGCTTCGGGGGTAGGGGCGCTGGTGGGGACGGTGACCGCTTCGACGGTGTACTGGTACTCGTTGCTGATCGGGTGCCCGTCGCTGGACACGACCCGCCACCGCACCGTGTACACGCCCGCCTGACCAGGCGTCACCGCCTGGGTGACCGTGGTCCCGTCGATGACCGGATCCCCCGATGCGATGTTCTGCCCGTCCGGGGCGACCACCTCAATGATCACGGCGCTGAAATCGGTGAGGATCTCGCCGCTGAACGTCAGCGAAATCTCCTCCGGGGCCACGCTGACCGTGGATCCGGCTTCCGGGGAGGAGGAGACGATCTCATCGTGCGCGGCTGCGGGCGCCGCGGTGGCGAACAGGAGCCCGACGGCCAGCAGCAGCGTCGTCAGAGTGGACAGGAGGAGGACGCGTCTCCGCGAGCCGGATCGGTGCGGGTGTTCGTGGTCGGTGACGGTGGTCAAGGCGGTGGTCCTTTCAGGGCCGGTTGATGATGTGCTGGGCGATCGTCGTCGCGTCTTTCCACACCCCGGCGAGGGTGTCGGAGCCGCGGCCGCCGTACTGCGGCATCCCCGCCACGAACAGCCCGGGCAGGCCGGTCAGGGTGCGCCGCGGCCGGTCGACGCGGGCCGGTTCCGGGAGCCAGTCGTCGCCAGGGGTGTAGCCGGTGGCGAGGATCACCGACCGGGGGGAAGCCTGCGTGCCATCGGCGAAGGTCACCCCGGCGCCGGCCGCGTCCTGCACCGCAGCTGCGATCGTGACCCCGACGCGGCGCAGCTGCTCATAGCTGTCGCCGAAGACCGGCTCGGGGCGACGCTCCCGCGAGAACAGCGGCACCCTCTCCCCCGCCGCGGCGGGATAGCTCATCGCGGGGCGATGCTGCCGCCGGGTTCGCACGGACAACGTCACGGTGTGCGACGCGGACAGTTCGCGGGCCAGCTGCACACCGCTGTTCCCGCCGCCCACGACGAGCACGTCCCCGGTCGGGATCTGCTTCGGGTACAGGTACTCGCTGCTGTGCAGCACCACCCCGGGCACCGTCAGCAGAGACGCCCACTCCGGAATCCGCGGGTGCGCGGCCGCGCCCGTCGCGCAGATCAGGTTGCGGGTCTGCACCTCCCCCGCCGTCGTCGACAGCAGCAGAGTCGAGCCGTTCCCGCGATGCTCCACCCCGGTCGCCTGGATGCCCCAGACCGTCTCCACGCCCAGCCCGGCTTCCACGAAGGTGAGGTAGTCGGCCATCTCGTCCACTCGCGGATGCCGGCGCTGGTCACCCAGCAGCCGCCGCGGAGACAGCGCGCTATGCCGTGCGTCGCTGAGAAGCTCCATCGAATGCCACCGTGAGGACCAGGAACGCTGCCCCGTGCTGGCGGCGTCGATCACCACGAACTCGTGCTGCGGCCGCAGCCCTTCCGCGGCCAGAGCCGCGGCAACCGCGAGCCCA
>NZ_JAUZVE010000099.1:0-11918 GCF_031844425.1 Microbacterium sp. ARD31 | reverse complement strand
ACGACGTACGACGCCGAGCGCCGGCAGCACGCCGAGGACGAACGCGCCGACCACGTTGATCACCAGCGTCGGCCAGGGGAGCAGGCCGGGCGACGTCGAGGTGTCGACGGCATGGCGCAGCAGTGCACCGGCGGCACCTCCGGCGGCGACCAGGAGCAGGTCGGTGCCGGTCAGCCGGGGGGCGCTCACCCGACCTGGCTTGCGGACGGCGAGTCGTCGCCGCGGCCCGTCCAGGGCGTGGCCTCGGCGCCGTCGAGCTGGTGCACCAGCTCGCCCAGCAGCCAGTTCTGCAGCTCGCGCTGGCGCGGGGTGCGGGCCATGGAGAGCAGGCGCTCGGCGCGGCAGAAGGCGTCGGCCACGTCGAACATCTCGGTCATGGTGACGAAGATGGGCGCCGCCTCGCGGACCATCGCGAAGGACAGGTCGACCCGCGGGCGACCGGCCTTCTCCGCGGCCCGCATCTGCTCGCGGTAGGTGTCGGGGAACTGGCGCTCGAAGCTGCTGAACATCGCCGTGAGGTCGCCGGCGAGCGGGTAGTCGGACTGGTGGGAGAGGGAGAGCAGCCGCAGCTCGCGGCGCAGCTCGTTGTACTGCCGGTGGAGCGAGGTGTAGAGCGGCATGTCGACCCCCAGGAGGCGCACGGCCACGGCCGCCTCGCTGGTCGGCTCGGTGTCGGTGACGTCGTGGTGGTCGATGACCCACTCGGCGGCGTCCTGGTCGCGCATGTGGGTCGCCGGCTCGAACCAGACGATCTTGCCGTCGTTCTCGATCGTGGCGCCCCACGCGACGGCGCACTGCGCCACCATGGACAGGCCCCGCCCGAAGGTGAGCAGCAGGTCGAGGTCGTCGTCGCCGGGCATCGGGGTGGGTGGCACCGGAGGGCTGGTCGACCCGTCGGCCACCTCGATGCGCGGGTGGCTGGCAGTGCCCCGGACGCGCACCTTGAAGGGCGCGTTGGCGTGGATGATCGCGTTGGCCACGAGCTCCGAGACGCCCAGCTCCGCGCACTCGACCAGGTCCGCGCGCTCGAGCCGCTGGCAGATGTCGCCCACCCAGCGCCTGGCGTCGGCCGCGGCGCGCGGCGACGGTGCCAGGGTCAGCTCGGAAGTCAGCGGCACTGAGAGCCTTTTCGAGGATGTGGATAGTCCAGCGGGGCATCACTACCCGGTCCAGCCTTGGCCAAACCTTGTCGTGACTCTAACTTCTCGGAGGTCCCGGTGAGCCGTGTGAGCAACCAGACGCGTACGGCGTTTCGCGTCCGATGATGCACAAGAGGACAATGGGTACACAGGAGATGGACCTACGACCCTAGGAGCTTCCATGGCCACGACGCAGGCGACCCGCCACAAGGTGGTCGTGATCGGTTCGGGCTTCGGCGGCCTGTTCGGCACCAAGGCGCTGCGCCGGGCCGACGTGGACGTCACGGTCATCGCCAAGACGACCCACCACCTCTTCCAGCCGCTGCTCTACCAGGTCGCGACCGGCATCCTGAGCGAGGGCGAGATCGCGCCGCCGACCCGCGAGGTGCTCAGCGGCCAGGACAACGCCAAGGTCATCCTCGGTGAGGTCACCGCCATCGACCTCGAGGCCCGCACGGTCACCTCGCAGGTGCTCGGCCGCGACACGGTCACGTCCTACGACTCGCTCATCGTCGCGGCCGGCGCCAGCCAGTCCTACTTCGGCAACGACCACTTCGCCGAGTTCGCCCCCGGGATGAAGAGCATCGACGACGCCCTCGAGCTGCGCGGCCGCATCTTCGGCGCCTTCGAGATGGCCGAGCTCGGCGCCACCCGCGGCGACGACGTGGACCACCTGCTCACCTTCGTGGTGGTGGGTGCCGGTCCGACCGGCGTGGAGATGGCCGGCCAGATCGCCGAGCTCGCCCACAACACCCTGCGCAAGGACTTCCGCGCGATCAACACCCGCCAGGCTCGCGTCGTCCTCGTCGACGCCGCCCCGCAGGTGCTGCCCCCGTTCGGCGCCAAGCTCGGCGAGAAGGCCAAGCGCGAGCTGGAGAAGCTCGGCGTCGAGGTGATGCTCGGCGGCATGGTCACCGAGGTCGACGAGCGGGGCCTCGAGGTGAAGTTCAAGGACGGCCGCGTCGAGCGGATCAACTCCGTGGCCAAGATCTGGGCTGCCGGGGTGCAGGCCAACCCCCTCGGCAAGACGCTCTCGGAGCAGACGGGCGCCCCGCTCGACCGGGCCGGCCGGATCGCGGTCAACCCCGACCTCACCCTGCCCGGCCACCCGGAGGTCTTCGTGGTCGGCGACATGATCGCCCTCGACAACCTCCCGGGTGTCGCGCAGGTCGCCATCCAGGGCGCGAAGTACGCCGCCAAGGAGATCCGCAACCGGGTGGAGGGCAAGCAGCCCCAGGAGCCGTTCAAGTACTTCGACAAGGGGTCGATGGCGATCATCAGCCGCTTCCGGGCGGTCGCGATGGTCGGCAAGCTGCGGCTCACCGGCGTCGTCGCCTGGCTGATGTGGCTGGGCGTGCACCTCGTCTACCTCACCGGCTTCAAGAACCAGGTGTCCGCGCTGATGCGCTGGGCGATCACCTTCGTCAGCAACAACCGCTCCGAGCGCACCACGACCGAGCAGCAGATCTTCGCCCGCGCGGCCCTGGCGCGGCTGCGGCGCGGGGCCGCCGACCTGGTGTCCGACCCCGGCATCTACGACGCCACCCGGGCGATGCTGGAGGAGACCCGTCGCCAGGAGCTGGAGGCGGCCGCGGTCCGCGAGGCCGAGCTCACCGACTCCGGCGTCCGCGGCGTGCCGGCCGACCGCGTCGGCGGCGCCTGACCGGTCAGCGGGCTGTGTAGACCTCACTGAGCGGGGCCACGTCGAGCTCGGCGCCGCGCACGTGCCGGTCGAGGACGGTCACGATCGCTCGGCGCATCCCAGTCACCCGGTCCTCGTGCTCGAGGAGCAGGTGCGCGGGGTAGGTCACGCCGAAGTACCCGCTGGCCTTGCGCCCGACCACCCGGGTCGCGTCGGTGAAGCTGACCACCAGGTCCGTCGACCCCCGGGCGTCGCGGTAGGCGCCGACCCACTCGGCGACAGCGGGGTCTGAGTCGACCACCTCTGCCCAGGCTCGCGACAGGGCCTCGTCCCAGCCGTCGACCTCGACCCGGGTCCCGCCCAGTACGTCGGCGAGCTCGGCCAGGTCGCCGAGCCACGGGTCGGGTCCGGTCACCTTCCGGTAGAGCGACTCGCTGATCCAGGCGCAGCTGAAGGGGCGGGAGCGGACGACGTCGTCAGGCGCGGTCATGGGCGGAGGGTATCGACTCCCCAGCGCCGGAGCGGGTCCCGGACGACGAGCCCGGGACCCGCTGCGTCGTCTCAGCGCAGGGGGTCGAACGCCACCAGCTCGGGTGGCGTGGATCCCGAGGCGATCCGCCGGGCGAGGAGCTTGCCGGTCAACGGGCCCAGGGCGATGCCCCACATGCCGTGCCCGCCGGCGACGAACACCGCCCGTGCCCGCGTCCGGCCGATCAGGGGCAGCCCGTCGGCCGTGCAGGGCCGGGAGCCGACCCACTCGTCGCGCCGATCGTCGAGGTCGACGCCGTCGAGCAGCGGACGGGCGGCCTCCACGATCGCCTCGATGCGCCGCTGGTCGAGGGCGGCGTCAGGTGCGCGGAACTCCATCATCCCGGCGACCCGCAGGCGCGGCCCGTCGGCACCCGCGAGGGGCGTGCACGCCACCCGCTGGGCGGGGAAGTAGACGGGAGTCTGCGGCAGCCGCTCCCCCCTGACGCTGAAGGAGTAGCCGCGTCCCGCCTGCAACGGCTGTCGTACGCCGAGCTGGCGGGCGAGGTGCCCCACCCACGCGCCGCTGGCGAGGACCACGTGGTCGTAGCCACCCTCGCGGTGCTGCTCCCGGGTGGTGACGTAGGCCCCCCGCGCAGTCTCGCTCACGCGGTCGACGGTGGCGCCCTCCAGGAGCAGCCCGCCGCGGTCCACGAAGGACGCCGCGAGGGCCGCGAGGAACTGGGGCGGGTCGAGGTAGCGCTGGTCGTGCAGCAGCACCGCGGAGGCGACCGACGGCGACAGCGACGGCTCCACCACGCGCGCCTCCGGTCCGGAGAGGACGTCGTACTTCACGTCCTGTCCGGCGTCGCGGATCTGCTCGAGCTCGTGGACGAACGGGTCCTGGTCCTCGAGGCGGGCGAAGCCGGCGACGAAGGGGTGGGCCTCGTGGATCGCGGAGGCGACACCGCCCGCGGTGAGCTCGTCGAAGGCCGCCAGGGCCTGGCGGTTCATGGGCTCGTAGGCACGCATCCCGAGACCCCACCGGCGGGCGGTGCTGTGCCGGGCGAAGCCGGCGAGGAACCGGAGCAGGCGGGGGTCGGGTCGCAGGGGCAGGTAGACCGGCGACGACGGTCGGCCGACCGCGCGGACGCCGTAGCGCAGCACGGCAGGCTCCGGGAGGGGTGCGGTCAGGGCGGGGGTCAGCCAGCCGGCGTTGCCCCACGAGGAGCCGGCGGCGACGTGGTCGCGCTCGTAGACGGTGACGTGGAAGCCGTGCTCCTGGAGGAACCAGGCGGTCGAGAGGCCGACCATGCCGGCTCCGACGACGGCGACGCGCTGTGACACGGGATCAACTTCCTGGGGTTGTTGGGCCGACGTGGGAGGCGGTCAGCGGAGGCCGGGGTCGCAGGCGGTGCAGACCGTCTGCCAGGGCTCGCGCTCGAGCGCCTTCGGTGGGAGCGGGGACGCGCAGCGGGCGCAGGCTCCGTAGGTGCCGGCGCGGACGCGGGACCGGGCCTCCCGGACCTGCTCGACGTAGCGGGCGACGATGCGGCGGTGCGCGGCGGCGACCACGTTGTCGGGGCTCTGGGGCAGCGCGTCGAACTGGGCCCGGCGGGCGCGCTCGATGCGCGCGAGGTGGTCGTCCACGTCGGCGAGGGTCGGTGGCAGGCCGTCCTCGAGCTGGGGCAGGGCGACCAACCGGGCCGCCGGGCCGACGTCCCTGTCCGGACGCCGCCGGACGTCGGGGACGGGCGTGCGGTGCGAGGGCAGGGGTGAGGTGGTGGGCAGGGGCATGGTGCCGTCCTTCGGGCAGCGCCGCGCGACCCCGGTCCGGGGTGCGCGAGGGGGACGGGTGCCGCGACGCGTCGCACCCGGGAGCAGGTCAGCTCACCGGGCGGGCGGGGCGCGGTCGACGCTGCGGCGCAGCACGTCGAGACCGCTGATGCCGCGGGCTTCCTCGCTCAGCTCGATCGCGAGCAGGACGGCCCCGGACGGCACGTGGGAGGGCAGGTGGCTGCGGTCGGCCGTCAGCGCCGCACCGAGCTCCACCTGCGTCTCCATGCCTCGGACCCTAGGCAAGGTCCGTGCGCAAAGCCAGTCGGCGACGCCCCTCAGGGGCGGGCAGCGGGCGGCAGGTCCGCCTCCGGTGCCGCGGCGGCGCCGGTCAGGTCCTCGGGCAGCTGGAGCACCTGCTCGCGGCACCAGTGGGACACCTCGCGCGTGCCCGCCAGCACGTCGTCGCGGAACGACGCCCACGGCTCCCACGTCGCGTCGGCGACCTCGTCGGGGTCGAGCCGGAGCGCGTCCGGGTCGGCCAGCCGGGCGGTGAACACCGGGCACATCTCGTTCTCGACGACCCCGTCCTGCTCGGCGCGGTAGCGGAAGGCCGGGAGCACGAGGCGGAGGTCGTCCACCTCGACGCCGAGCTCCTGGCGGACGCGGCGGCGTACGGCGTCGGCGAGCCCCTCGCCGGGTGCAGGGTGGCCGCAGCAGGCGTTGGTCCACACGCCGGGGAAGGTGCGCTTGTGGAGCGCCCGCCGGGTGACGAGCACGCGGCCCTGGTCGTCGACGAGGTAGCAGGAGAACGCGAGGTGCAGCGGGGTGTCGGCGTGGTGCACCGACGCCTTGTCCTGGGTGCCGACGGCCCGGCCGTCCTCGTCGAGCAGGACGACCGTCTCGGTGGGGGTGGCGACGGCGCTGCTGCTCGTGGGCGTGGTGGTCATGCGGACTCCTCGATCGGTGGGTGGTCCTGGCGGAGGGCGGTCACGGCCCGGCCGGCGAGCGTGCCGACGACCGCGACGAGCCAGCCGGCGAGGACGTCGACGACGTAGTGCTCCCCGGTGTAGACGAGCGTGGCCGCCATGGCGAGGGCGTAGGCCGCGAGGAGCAGGCGCGCGAGACGGCCAGCGGACGACCACAGGAAGAGCGCGACGAGCAGCGCCGCTGCGGCGTGGAGCGACGGCATGGCCGCCACCGGGTTGCTGGCGGACTGGCCCAGCTCGGTCAGCCGCGCGACGACGTCGAGGTGCAGCCACTCCCAGCCGAGGCCGGAGACGCGTGCGACGTCGCCGATGCGGTCCTGCTCGGCGGCGAGCCACGGCGGGGCTGCGGGGTAGGCGACGTAGCCGGCGATCCCGACCAGCGTCATCGCGAGCACCGCCGCCACCCACTCGCGGAACCGGTCGCGCAGCCGGAACCACGCCACGGCCGTGAGCAGCGGGATCGTGACGAAGTGCGTGACGTAGACGAGCGCGGCCACCGCGTCGTACCAGTGCGGGGTGCCGTCGACCAACCGGGCCTGGAGCCAGACGGTCGGGACCGTGCCCAGGAGCGTCTCGTCGGCGCGCGCCGGGCCGAGGACGTGGAGCGGGGCCCCGAGCCGGTTGGTCGAGGCGCCGTCACCGGTGCCGAGCGGGGCGGTGATCCACTGCGCGACCCAGTAGGCCACCAGGATCGTGCTGAGGGGCGACCAGGCGATCAGCAGCTGGGCGACGGGCCCGTGCCGCGTCTGCTCCCCCAGTGAGGGGTCAACCGGCTTTGCAGGGGCGGTCCGGGGTCGTGCCTCGGTGCTCATCGCAGCCCCCCTCGGCGCTCGAGGCGGCCCAGCAGCGGCTGGAGGCGGAAGCGGTTGTAGCGCTGGATGAGGATGAACGGCAGGTTGACCAGCACGCCGTAGGCCACGAGGAGCGCCGACGGCAGCGGCGGGTTCCAGAGCAGGAAGAGCGGCGAGCACGCCATCGCCCACCAGTGGGCGAGCTCGGCTCGACGGGTCTCGCGGACGAAGAGGGCCAGCCCTGCGACGTCGCGGCCCGGGAGCTCGCGCTTGCTGATGCCGCCGTCGAAGAGCGCGCCGGCCTCGGGGAGCCGGTCCTTCCAGCGGTGGATGCGCAGGACGCGGCGGTAGAACCGTCCGCCGTCCTCGAAGCGGCGCGGGCGCAGCCACCAGCCGTCGCGCGCCAGGCGCTGGTCGGTGAGGCGGTGCGCGGCGTAGCCGGTGCCGGCGTGGAAGACGCCCCAGGCGACGACGTCGACCGCGATCGTGGCCCAGACCGGCATGACGTAGCGCAGCATCAGCCCACCTCGCGCGCGGGGCGGTCGTCGCGCAGGTCGACGACGCGCCCGCGCCACCGCACCGAGCGGCGGACGACGGTGAGCAGAGCGGAGCGGGCGAAGACGAGGTCGAAGGCGAGCAGCGGCAGGGGGAACAGCGCCCACGTCCACCAGCGGAACGAGCCGGCCCGGCGCAGCAGTGCCCGCAGCTGCCCGGCCGTGAGGAGCCAGCCGAGCGTCCAGACGAGCGGGCTGCCGGCGGCCAGGTCGCGGCCGACCGCGGCCCCGGCCAGGGAGAGCAGGGCGCCGGCCGCCACCGCGTGGTGGGCGCAGATCCAGAGCACGGTCCCCAGCGACGCGCGCGGAGCCGCCGCCGCGGCCCCGGAGGCGATGTTCTTGGTCCAGCCGGACACCAGCTGGCGCAGGCCGCCGGGATAGCTGCGCATCGTCACTGCCGGGCCGCCCACGGCGCACGTCACGGGCAGGCCGGAGGCGTCGTACTCGTGGGCGAGGCGTACGTCGTCGAGGATCTCGCCGCGGACGGCCGCGTGGCCCCCGACCGCGAGGTAGTCGTCGCGGGAGGTGAGCAGGCACGGGCCGAACGCCATCGGCCGGCGCGACGGCCCGGCGCTGAACGCGTCGCTCGACATCAGCGCGACGACGTTGAAGTAGGCCGACAGCTGCTCGTAGGGCTGCTCGACGCGGTGGTGGGGCTGCACCGACACCAGTCCGCCGTGGCGGGCGTGCAGCTCGAGCAGGCCGGCGAGCGCGTCGGGGGCGAGGACGGTGTCGGCGTCGAGGAAGAGCAGCAGGTCGCCGGTCGTGCCACCGGCGCCGACGTGGCAGGCCCACGCCTTGCCGGTCCAGCCCACGGGCGGGGCGCCCGCAGCGAGCACCCGTGCGCCGCCGTCGCGCGCCACCTCCGCCGTGCGGTCGGTGGAGCCGTCGTCCACGACCACGACCTCCACGACCGGCACCGTCGAGCCGCGCAGCGCGGCCAGGAGGGCGGGCAGGGTCTGCTCCTCGTCGCGTGCCGGCACCACCACCGAAACGGTCGGACGTCCGGTCGCCCCGGACCGCGACGTCGGCACTGCCCGCAGGTCGCGGAGCAGCAGCAGCGGGACCGCCGCGGCCGCCAGGAGGAGGACCAGCAGCACCAAGTCAGTCACGGCGCTCCGCCCGGAGCCGGGTGAGGAGCAGCGGCATCCCGCCCTCGGGGTGCACGGCCACCTGCGCCTGCGGCCGCGGTCGGCGCCAGCCGTCGGGGACGGCGACCCGGTGGGTGGTGAGCAGCCGGTCGAGCACGACCGCCATCTCGCCGATCGCGAACTCGCGGCCGATGCACAGCCGCGGCCCGAGGCCGAACGGCAGGTAGCCCGAGCGGCCCGCGCCGGGGTCGAGGAACCGCTCGGGTCGGAACGCCAGCGGGTCGGGCCAGAGGTCCGCCCGCCGGTGGACGACCCACGGGCTGATGATCGCGAGGGTGCCCTCCGGGACGTCGGTGCCGCCGAGGGAGTCCGGGCCGATCGAGCGGCGCGAGATCGCCCACGCCGGCGGGTAGAGGCGCAGCGCCTCGTCGATGACCGCCCGCGTCCACGGGAGCCGGTCGCGGTGGTCGAGCATCGACACCGGTGCGGGCAGCCCCGCGAGCTCGGCGCGGGCGCGCTCCTGGGCGTCGGGGTGCTCGGCCAGCAGCATCAGGGTCCAGGTCAGCGCGGCGGCGACCGTCTCGTGGCCGGCGATGACCATGGTGACGAGCTCGTCGCGCACCTCGACGTCGGTCAGCCCGCTGTCGAGGAGCAGGCCGAGCAGGTCGTCGCCGTACGCCGCCCCGCTGCCGGCGCGGCCGTGGGATCGTCGTTCGGCCACCAGCTGGGCGGTGATGGCGTCGAGGCGTCGCCGGGTCAGCCGCAGCCGGACGTTGGTGGGGGAGGGCGCCCACCTGGCGGTCGGCATGACCGAGCGACCGAGCCTGACCACCAGCTCCGCGGCGTCGCTCGTCGCGTCGAGCAGCTGCTGGGCGTGCCCGGTCAGGTCGGCGGAGAACAGCGCGCGCCCCACGGCGTCGAGGCCGACGCGGTGGGTGAGCGCGGCGACGTCGACCACGCGGCCGGTCCCCGGGACGAGGCCCGCCAGGCCGGCCGCCAGCGCGGTGTCGGCGGCGGCGCGCACCTCGTCGCTGACCGCCTCGAGCCGCTGGTGGTGGAAGGCGGGTGCGGCGGTGCGCCGGTGCTCGATCCAGCTCGGCTCGGCCGAGGCCAGCAGGCCCTGGCCGGTGACGCGGGCCAGGGCGCCGTACTGGACGGTCTTCTTGTTCCAGTTGCGGGCGGAGACCTGCAGGACGTGCCGCACCTCGTCGGGGTCGTTCACGAGGAGGGCGGGGGCGCCGGGCACGGGGAAGGACACGCGGTCGCCGTAGTGCGCGGTGACCTGCTCGAGGAACGTCAGCGGGTCGCGGCGCACCGACCGGAAGGCGCGCGCCATGTCGCCGGGTGTGGGTCCGGGGACACCGATGTCGGTGGGCTGCATGGACTGCAGGCGGGTGGCGACGGTCATCGCGCCTCCTCCCGCCGGGAGCGACCCAGCCAGGTCCACGCGACACACGACGTCAGGACCAGCCCGAAGCCGAAGAGCAGGTCCTCGACGGGGGCGAAGAGGATGCGCCACTCGCCGAGGAGCACGACGCGCTCGTTGCCGAGGATGGTGCGGGGGTCGTACTGCACGATGCGCCGACCGGTGAGCCACCCGTTGGTGAGCAGCTGGAAGAACACGATGATCGCGTAGGCCGACCACCAGTCGCGGGTGCCGGTGATCCGGGTGCGCGCGACCCACCGGTCGATCACGACCGCGATCGGCACGCAGAGCACGGCGAGGAGGGTGTAGCTCATCGCTCGGCCACCCTCCGTCGCGCGACCTTGACGGCCTCGAAGGTCAGCACCGACACGATCGGGATGACCACGAAGAACGCGATCTCCTCGAGCGGCAGTCCGGCGACCCGGGGTGGCAGCGTCTGGTCGGCGTCGAACCACCAGTGGCCGGCGTGCGTGGCGTAGAGGTCCCAGACCAGGAACGGCGTCCCGGCCAGCACGACGGCCAGCGCGAGCCGCCGGGGCTGGCGCAGCACCGACAGCCGGAAGGCCGGGACCAGAGGCAGGGTCCCGGCCAGGCAGAACGCCAGCATCGCGAGGTAGGCCCAGTGCGGAAGGCTCATTCGGTGTGTCTCACCCGCTCACCGGGAGGACCGAGCGGTCGCCCGTGAGTCGCTTGAGGACGAGCTCGGCGCTGATCAGGCACATCGGCAGGCCGACGCCGGGGACCGTGCTGGCGCCGGCGTAGAGCAGCCCGTCGACCTTGCCCGAGGTGTTGCCGGGCCGGAAGAACGCGCTCTGCCGCAGGGTGTGCTCGAGGCCCAGGGCGCCGCCGCGCCACGAGTGGTAGCGGGCGGCGAAGTCCTCGGGCCCGAGCGTGTGCCGGACCAGGATCCGCTCGCGCAGGTCGGGGATGCCGGCCCACCCGGCGACTTGGTCGATCGCCGCGTCCGCCGCGCGCTCGACCGCCTCCGAGCCCTGGCCGTCGTCGCCGCCCCGCCCTATCGACACGTCGGCAGGCACCGGAACCAGGACGAAGAGGTTCTCGCAGCCCTCCGGTGCGACGCTGGGGTCGGTCTCGGACGGCTTGCAGACGTAGATCGACGCCGGGTCGGGCACCCGCGCCTCGGCGCCGAAGATGTCACCGAAGTTCGCACCCCAGTCGCGGGTGAAGAACAGCGAGTGGTGGGGCAGCTGCGGGAGCCGGCCCTCCACCCCGAGCATCGCCAGGACGGCGCCGGGACCGGGGGAGCGGTCGCGCCAGGTGCGCTCGGGGTGGGTCTGCAGGTCCGGCTCCAGCAGCGCCGTCTCGAGGTGGTGCAGGTCCGCGGCGCCGACGACCGTGTCGGCGAGGATCGTGCCGTCGCGGCCTCCGGGACCGGCGTATGCGATGCCCTGCACCTCGGCGCGCCCGCGCGGTCCGCGCCGGGTGAGGATGCGGGTGACCTCCGTGCCCGTGTGCAGGCGGGCGCCGTGCTTCTCGGCGAGCGTGGCGATGACCTCGATGAGGCGCGTGAAGCCGCCCATCGGGTAGAGCACGCGGTCGCCGAGGTCGAGGTGGCTCATCAGGTGGTACATGCTCGGCGCCCGGCTCGGGGACGAGCCGAGGAACACCGCCGGGTAGCCCAGGACCTGCCGGATCCGCGGGTCGCTGAACCGCGCGGCGACGTGGCTCTCCAGCGAGCGGGTCAGCAGCCGGCCGAGCGTCGGCGTGCGGCGTACGACGTCGGGGTGCAGGAACGCGGACGGGGAGTCGAAGTTGCTGTAGAGGAACCGGCGCAGCGCCACGTCGTAGGTCTCCCCGGCCGACGCGAGGTAGTCGTCGAAGCGACGGCCCGCGCCGGGCTCGAGGGACTCGAAGAGGGCGCGGTTGTGCGCCCGGTCGGGGCGTACGTCGACCGGGTCGGGGTCGTCCTGGAAGAACACGCGGTAGCTGGGGTCGAGCTCGATCAGGTCGAGCTCGGCCTCCGCGGACGTGCCGAGGAGCTCGAAGAAGTGGTCGAAGACCTCGGGCATGAGGTACCACGA
>NZ_JAUZVE010000098.1:0-12437 GCF_031844425.1 Microbacterium sp. ARD31 | reverse complement strand
AGCCAAGGAGATGCCGCTCTGAGGCGGGCCGCTCGGGTGTCGGGGCCTGGCAGCCGGGATGTTCGCTGCGCGTCACTCCTCGCGTTGGCGAAGCGCCTGGGTGCCTCTGCCATGCCGGACCTGATCGAGGGATTGACGGGACGCGATGCAGTCGTGAAGGACTACGCCGTCATCGGTCTCGCCGGCGTTGGCGACGAGCGTGCGTTCGAGCAGGTGCTTGAGCACCTGCGCTCGGTCCTTCGGCGCAAGCGCGATGGCTCGCAGGTCGTCGAACACGCGTTGGCGTACCTAGCCCGCCATGTGTCTGATCGGACCCGCAGGTCCGATCTGGTTGCCTTCGTGCGCAAGCACTGGGACGCCATCGACCGGGCTGACTGGTTCTCGGAGCTGTGGCCCGACGCCGCACCAGGAGGACCTGAGCGCGACGCCGTCCGAGCTCCGAGCGCCGCAGCCCTCCAGGACTGGGTCAGGCAGGGGTTGTTCAGGCCATTGGGAACCCCGCCCACCTGACGCGCTCGCCCGGATCTGCCGAACCCGTGCCTCCGGGCATGCCGCTGCCTCTATGGGCCTTCCTGGGCTTCGCCGATGGGCGCCACCACGGAATGGTCGGCTGGGCACACCCACACCGCCCTCGACCCGGCAACGCTCGCCTGCAACGGGTGGGTCGCAGGATGGTGGGGACACGGAGGCCAGTTGGTGGGAGCGGAGCCCCAGAGCTGGTCCTCGATGGCCCACTCCTGCACCTGGTCGGCAGCCTGCGCCACGCGTTCCTCGAGGGATGCTGCCCGTCGCACCGACAGTCCCGACCCGCCGCCGTCTGCGCCCCACATCATGCACGACGCGTACTCGCGGTCACCGATCCAGTCGTTGTCGTCGAAGGCCGGCGCGTCGACCTGCGCGCGAAAAAGGTCGCGCATGACCGGCTCGACCGACTCCCGAAGGACTGGATCCATGGAGCTCAGGCCTTGCGCAGCATCTCCGCGACGAGGAAGGCCAGCTCGAGGGACTGGACCCGGTTGAGGCGGGGGTCGCAGACCGACTCGTAGCGGTGGGCCAGGCCGACCTCGTCGATCTCCTCGCCACCGCCGACGCACTCCGTGACGTCGTCACCGGTGAGCTCGACGTGGACGCCGCCCGGCCAGGTGCCGAGGGCGCGGTGGACGTCGAAGAAGCCCTGGACCTCGTCGATCACGTCGTCGAAGCGGCGGGTCTTGTAGCCCGAGGACGCCTCGAAGGTGTTGCCGTGCATCGGGTCGCAGACCCACGCCACGTTGAGCCCCTCGGCGGTGACCTTCTCGACCAGCGCCGGCAGGCCGTCGCGGATCTTGCCGGCACCGAAGCGGGTGATGAACGTGAGCCGGCCCGGGGTGTTCTCCGGGTTGAGGCGCGCGGCGTAGGCGAGCGCGTCGTCGGGGCTCGTCGTCGGGCCGAGCTTGATGCCGATCGGGTTCTTGATCCGCGAGAGCAGCTCGACGTGCGCGCCGTCGAGCTGGCGGGTGCGCTCGCCGATCCACACGAAGTGCGCCGAGACGTTGTAGGGCAGGTCGGTGCGCGAGTCGATGCGGGTCAGGGCCTGCTCGTACTCCAGCAGCAGTGCCTCGTGGCTGGAGTGGAAGTCGACGCGGTGGAACTCGTCGGGGTCGGCTCCGATCGCCTTCATGAAGGTGAGCGCGCGCTCGATCTCGTCGGCCATCGCCTCGTAGCGCTGGCCGAACGGGGAGGTCTGCACGAAGTCGGTGTTCCAGGTGTGCACCTGGCGCAGGTCGGCGTACCCGCCGGTGACGAACGCCCGCACCAGGTTGAGCGTGGCGGCGGACGAGTTGTAGACCTCGACGAGCCGCTGCGGGTCGGGGATGCGGGCCTCGGGGGTGAAGTCGTAGCCGTTGACGGCGTCGCCCCGGTAAGCGGGCAGCGTCACGCCGTCGCGGGTCTCCTCGTCGGAGCTGCGCGGCTTGGCGTACTGGCCGGCGAGCCGGCCGAGCTTCACGACCGGCACCGACGCGGCGTAGGTCAGCACGACGGCCATCTGCAGCAGCACGCGCAGCTTGTTGCGGACGTTGTCGGCGGTCACGCCGGCGAAGGTCTCGGCGCAGTCGCCGCCCTGGAGCAGGAACGCCTCGCCGCGGGTGACCGCGGCGATCTTCTCGGTGAGGTCGTCGCACTCACCGGCGAAGACGAGCGGCGGTGCGGTGCGCAGGCGGGCCACCGCCGCGTCGACCGCCCCGGCGTCGGGATAGGTCGGCTGCTGCTTCGGCCCGAGTGCGTGCAACTGCTCGAGGGAGGGGATGGAGCTCACCGGACAAGGGTACGGCGCGGGGCGCGGTCCGCCCGAACCGTGACCGTCCCCTGAACGCCGGCCGCGGACGCAGCGGGAGCCGGTGGCTCAGCCGCGCGGCTCGAGGACGCCGTCGGCGTCGTCGACCTCGATGCCGCCCGCGGACGTGCGGTGCGCCTCGAGCGTGCCCGTCACGATGGAGGCACCGGGGTAGCTGATGTGGCCGGGCGCACCCTGGCGCGAGGTCGTCCACAGCCGGTCCTCGAACCCGATCGTGCCGCGGAACTGCCGGTTCTCGAGGACGAGCTGGTCGGCGGTGGCCTGCCCGACGACGTACGACGCCTCGCCCCGGTAGAGCAGCGAGCCGTGCGAGACCTGGAGGACGCCGTCGCGCTCGCGCACGGTCTGGTCGTGCACCTCGCCGCTGAGGTAGACGTCGACGCCGCCGCGCACCATCGCGCGCCACAGGTCGGAGCGGTAGCCGCGCTCGTAGACGAGGTGGCTGGAGTTGCGGGTGCGGACCTTCCCGGTCATCGGGACGTGGCCCTGCACCATGACCCACGGGACGTCGTCGCGGCGCGCCTGCCGCAGCACTTGCTCCAGCCACCGCAGCTGCGCCGGGTCGACGGACATGTGCACGTCTCCCCCGCGGCGCTCGAAGACGTCGATGGTGACGAGCAGCACGTGGTCGTCGAGGCGGACGGCGTAGGCGGTGTCGCGCGCCTGCCCCCTCGGGCGGTCGCTGAAGCGCGGCCTGCCGTCGGCTCCGGAGAGCATCTCCGCGGCGTAGATCCGCTTGAACTCGGGCACGTGACGGCGCTTGAAGTCGATCCACGCGTCACGCCGCGCGCGCCACGGGTCGTCGCCGATCTCGTGGTCGCCCAGCGCCGTGTAGGTCCTCAGGCCGTGGTCCGCGAAGCGCTCGCGCCACGCCGGGTAGTAGACCCCGGCCGCGCGGCGGTACGCCCGCAGCCGCTGCGCCTGGGTCCGCACCGGCCCGAAGACGCCGGTGCGGGCGTCGTCGCGGCCCCACCGGCCCTCGACGAGGTCGCCCGCGACGAGCACGTCGTCGGTGTCGCGCGAGGCCATCTCCCCGATGACGTGGTCGAGCGCGGCGTCGTACTCGGCGTTGGTGGAGTTGGCGACCTCACCGGTGCGGCGGTCGACGTACTCGCGCCGGCCGTCGGCCGTCAGGTCCGCGACGTCCTGGTTGAGGAAGTCGGGGGTCGAGATGAACCGGTAGGCGTCCGGCAGCTCGGGTGCCCGCGGCACCGGCGGCCGCTCGCGCGGGCCGCCTCGCTCGAGCGGGCCGTCGGTCGCGACCGACGCCGGCGGGTAGTCGTCCGGGGTGGCGCTCGCCGACGGCGAGGCGGGGGTGACCGACGAGCAACCGAGGGCGGAGGCGATCAGCACAGCCGTCAGCGGCCCGAGAGGTCGTCGTGTCACCGGGACACCGTAGACGGGCACCCCAGCCGTCCGCGGCGGAACCCGCCGTGTCGCCGCCGCAGCCTGCTGCGCCGCGCGTGTCAGTCGTGCTCGAGGTGCTCGATGTCGCGGAACCCGGTCTTCTTGGCGCGCACGCCACGGTTGGTCAGCCAGGTCAGCGCCCACAGGACGACGCCGACGCCGAGCAGCCCGGCTGCGATCTTGTACTGGATCATGTCGGCCTCGAGGCGCGCCCACGGCCCGAGCAGGTAGGCACAGCAGATCGCGCCGATCACCGGCAGCGCAGTCGGCGCGCGGAAGGCACGCTCAGGTGTCGGGTCGCGGCGCAGCACCAGACAGGCGATGTTGACGATGGTGAACACCGCCAGCAGCAGCAGCGCGGTGGTGCCGGACAGCGCCGCCACCACCGAGGACTCCGAGTCCAGCGTCACGACGCTGATCAGGCCGAGGGCGAGGAGGGTGGTGAAGACGATCGCGGTCCACGGCGAGCGCCGGCCCGGGAGCACCTTGCCGAGCGAGCGCGGCAGCACGTCCTGCTGGGCCATGCCGTAGACCAGCCGGCTGGCCATCAGCATGTTGATGAGCGCGGTGTTGGCGACGGCGAAGACCGTGAGGAACGGGAAGATCGTGTCGATCGGCAGGTCGGGCGCGCCGATCTTGACGACGTCGAGCAGGATGCCGGCCTCGGCGTTGGTGGGCTCGGCGATCTGACCCGCGGGGATCACCGCGACCACCGAGATCGCCACGAGCATGTAGATCACGACCGCGATGCCGAGGCCGGTGAGCATCGTGCGCGGGAAGATCCGCATCGGGTCCTGGGTCTCCTCGACCATGTTGACCGAGTCCTCGAAGCCCACCATCGAGAAGAAGGCGATGGCCGTGGCGATCGTGACGGCCATGAACAGCCCCTTGTCGTCCGGGCTCTCGAAGACGGTGATGCGGCCGAGGTCGCCGTCGCCGCGGCCGATCACCCAGATGCCGATGGCGATCACGATGGCGAGCGCGGTCATCTCCACCAGCGTGAGGAGGACGTTGAACTTCACGCTCTCACCGACGCCGCGCAGGTTGATCGCAGCGAGGACCAGCATGAACACCAGGGCCGTGAGGAGCGTCGCCGTCGTGCTCGGGTCGTCGTTGCCGAAGCCGATGAGCAGGTTGGCGGCCAGCAGGTTGGACGACGTCGAGGCGCTCGTGATGCCCGAGCAGACCACCGTGAAGGCCACCAGGAAGGTGACGAAGTGGATGCCGAACGCCTTGTGCGTGTAGAGCGCGGCGCCGGCGGCCTGGGGGTACTTGGTGACCAGCTCGAGGTAGGAGAACGCGGTGATCGTGGCGATGGCGAAGGCGACGAGGAACGGGAGCCACGCGATGCCACCGACCTGGCCGGCGAGCTTGCCGGTGACGGCGTACACGCCCGCGCCGAGGATGTCGCCGACGATGAAGAGCAGGAGCAGCCTCGGCCCGAGCACCCGCTTGAGGTCGGACTCCTCGGGACCGTTGACGTCGGGCTGCGTGGCTTCGGTCGCGCTCATCGGGATCCCTTCGTCGGTCCGTGCCCGAGCACGGTGTTCCCTCACCATGACGCGTGCGTGCCGCGCGAGGCAACCACCGTACGGGGGCGGCGTGCCGTGTCGCGGACGACAGGTGCCGCGCGACGGCACGTCGGCCTTCCCGACTTTGATCGTTCTAACTACCCTGCTGCCCATGCCGAAGCGTGTCGCGCTCCTGACGGCCGGTGGGTACGCCCCCTGCCTGTCCTCCGCCGTGGGTGCCCTCATCGAGTCCTACGACGCCACCGACCCCTCGATCGAGCTGATCGCCTACAAGCACGGCTACCACGGCCTGCTCACCGGCAACAGCCTCGTCATCGGGCCCGAGGAGCGGGCGGGCGCCAGCCTCCTGCACCGGTACGGCGGCAGCCCGATCGGCAACAGCCGCGTCAAGCTCACCAACGACGACGACTGCCGTCGCCGGGGCCTGATCGGCGAGGGCCAGACCGCGCTGGAGGTCGCGGCCGCACGCCTGCAGGCCGACGGGGTCGACGTCCTGCACACCATCGGCGGCGACGACACGAACACCGCGGCCGCCGACCTGGCGGCGTACCTCCGCACGCAGGGCTCCGAGCTCACCGTGGTCGGCCTGCCGAAGACCATCGACAACGACATCGTGCCCATCCGGCAGAGCCTCGGGGCGCAGACCGCGGCCGAGCAGGCCTCGCGCTTCGCCCAGAACGTGCTCGCCGAGCACGGCTCCAACCCGCGGATGCTGATCGTGCACGAGGTGATGGGCCGGGCGAGCGGCTGGCTGACCGCGGCGTCCGCACGCGACTACATGGCCTGGCACGCCGAGCAGGAGTGGCTGCCCGGCATCGGCCTCGACCCCCGCCGCTGGGCGATCCACGCGGTGTACGTCCCCGAGCTGGGCGTCGACCTCGCCGCCGAGGCCGACCGGCTGCGCGCGGTGATGGACGAGATCGGCTGCGTCAACATCTTCCTGGCCGAGGGGGCCGGCATCGACGACATCGTCGCCGACCTCGAGGCCGCGGGCGAGACCGTGGGTCGCGACCCGTTCGGCCACGTCAAGATCGACACCATCAACCCGGGCCGCTACTTCGCGAACCGCTTCGCCGAGGCGATCGGCGCGGAGAAGAAGATGGTCCAGAAGTCCGGCTACTTCTCCCGCTCGGCGCCCGCCAACGAGACCGACCGGGCCCTCATCCGGGAGATGGCCGAGCTCGCCGTCACGTGCGCGCTCGAGGGCACGCCCGGCGTCATCGGCCACGACGAGGACCGCGGCGACGAGCTGCGCGCGATCGAGTTCGAGCGGATCGCCGGCCACAAGCCGTTCGACCCGACGCAGGACTGGTTCACCGAGCTCCTGGGGACCATCGGGCAGGCCTGACCGGGTCAGGTGGCCTCCTGCGGCTCCGCCCGGTGGGTCACCCGCAGGCCGGCGGCGGGGAGCAGGCGCGGCAGCGTCTGGAGGTACGCCGCACTGGCGAGGGCGATCGCGGCGAGCACCCACCACACGGTGGTCGCGCCGTGGGCGAGCAGCCACGTGAAGGCCACCGGCGTGACCGCGCCCCCGACGCCCCAGCTCAGCTGGAACAGCCCGAGGTAGCGCCCCCGCAGGTGGTCGGGTGCCGCCTCGGCGGCGGTGGCGCTGAAGACCGGTCCGCCGACGAGCTCGCCACCGGTGTAGACGGCCGCGCCGACGAGCATCACCGCGACCGCGAGCCACAGCGGCAGCCAGCCCGCGACCACGAACATCAGGTAGCTGCTGACGAAGACCAGCTGCGCCAGCCCCATCATCCGGGCGCGGAGCTGCCCGGTCATGCGTCGTACGACGAGTCCCTGGCCGAGGCCGACGAGGGCGGTGTTGACGGTGAAGATCGCGCCGACCACCCAGCCCGGGAGGTCGATGGTCTCCGCGACGTAGACCGGCAGCGCGAAGTTGAGGACCATCATCCCGGCCACGAAGCCGAGCTGGCCGAGCACCAGCCGCAGGTAGGGCCCGTCGCGGAGCACGACACCCCAGCCCTCCAGCGGTGCGTCGTCGGGCCGCGCCACCCGGTGGTCGGGCACGTCGATGAGCAGGAAGAACGCGAGCACGAAGGTGACCGCGTTGATGACGACCACGGCCTGGTAGGCGACGTCCGTGCCGACCTGGAGGGCGATGCCGGCGAGCACGCCGCCGACGGAGTAGCCGAGGTTGCGCACCGCCTGGAGGAAGCCGAACCACAGCTCGCGCTCGCCGGGTGCGGAGATCGCGGTGACGACGTTGCCGAAGGAGCCCCAGAAGGACTGGCGCCCGATGTTGAGGAGCGTCGTCCACATCGCGACCGCGACCAGCGAGTCGGCCCACAGGTAGGCCAGCATGCCGACGGCCTGCACCAGGTTGCCGGCGAGCATCATCCGGCGTGGGCCGAAGCGGTCGACCAGGCTGCCGATGACGAACGCACCGGGCATCGTCAGCAGCGCCGACAACGACAGCGCCGAGCCGATCTGGACGAGCGACAGGTCGGTCATCGCGAGGAAGTAGAGGAGCGTGATGGGCATGAAGAGGCCGCTGCCGACGGTGTCGGCGACGATCGCGGTCACGAAGCGGCGGTGCTCGCCCACGTGGGGGAATCCGAGACGATTCAGCACGTGCTCACCCTAGGACCGCCGCGGACCCGGCTATGTTTCGGCACATGACGTTCTCCATCGTGGCCCGGTCCGACGACGGCGAGTCCTGGGGCGTGGCCGTCGCCTCCAAGTTCCTGGCCGTGGGGTCGGCCGTCCCCGCCGCCGCGGCCGGCGTCGGCGCCATCGCCACCCAGGCCGACGCCAACCTCGCCTTCAAGTACCTCGGCCTGGCCCACCTCGACGACGGGGCGACCGCCCAGGTCGCGCTCGACCGGCTCATCGAGGAGGACGAGGGCCGCGAGCACCGGCAGGCCGGGATCGTGGACTCCGACGGCAACGCCGCCACCTGGACCGGCGCCAAGTGCTTCGCCTGGGCGGGCGGGGTGACCGGCCGCAGCGGCGAGCGCGGCGGCTACGCCATCCAGGGCAACATCCTCACCGGCCCCGAGGTCGTCGAGGCGATGGAGCGGGCCTGGCAGGCGTCCGGCGAGCAGCCCTTCGAGCGGCGGCTGCTCGCCGCTCTCGCGGCAGGCGACGACGCGGGCGGCGACAGCCGCGGTCGGCAGTCCGCCGCCCTGCTCGTCGTACGGGACGGGGCGGGCTACGGCGGGCACGACGACGTGGCGGTCGACCTGCGCGTCGACGACCACGCCGACCCGCTGACCGAGCTGGCCCGGCTGGTGGACCTCAACGAGCTCTACCTGACCGCCTCGACACCCGAGGAGCAGGTGCCGATCGACGACGCGCTGATGATGGAGCTCGAGGCGCTCGCCAAGGCCGAGGGCAAGGACAGCTTCCACATGTGGGTGGGCTCGGAGAACTACGAGATGCGCGTCGACTCCGGCGCCCGGCCGGCGTGGATCGACCGGCGGATCCTCGCGATCATCCGCGGCGGCGAGGAGCAGCAGTCGTGAGTGTCCTGGCGATCGACGCCGGCACGACCGGCGTGACAGCCGTCGTGGTCACCCCCGACGGGCGGATCGAGGCCAAGGGCTACCAGGAGTTCCGGCAGCACTTCCCCCAGCCGGGCTGGGTGGAGCACTCCCCGGAGGAGATCTGGCAGGCCACGCTCGAGGCGACCCGTGAGGTGCTCGGCAAGGTCGACCAGTCCGCGCTCACGGCGATCGGGATCACCAACCAGCGCGAGACGATCGTGCTCTGGGACCGCGAGACGCTCGGCTCGCCGCGTCGCGCGATCGTGTGGCAGGACCGTCGTACGGCCGACATCTGCGACCGGCTGCGCGACGAGGGGCACGAGGACCGGGTCACCGAGCTCACCGGGCTGCGGCTCGACCCCTACTTCTCGGGCACCAAGCTCACGTGGCTCGCCGAGCAGGAGCCCCACACGTGGGCGCTGGTCGAGTCCGGCAGGTACGCCGTCGGCACGGTCGACTCGTACCTGATCGCCCGGATGACGCGCGGCACCTGGCACGTCACCGACGTGTCCAACGCCTGCCGCACGCTGCTGTTCGACCTGGAGTCCGGGGACTGGTCCGACGAGCTCTGCGAGCTGTTCGGCGTGCCCCGCGACGCCCTGCCCGAGCTGGTGCCGAACTGGGGCGAGGTGGCGCCGACCGACCCGCAGTCGTTCCTCGGCCTCTCGCTCCCGATCGCCGGGATCGCCGGTGACCAGCAGTCCGCCCTGTTCGGGCAGACCTGCTTCGAGGAGGGCGAGTCCAAGTGCACCTACGGCACCGGCTCGTTCATCCTCACCAACACCGGCTCGTCCGTGGTGCGCAGCGACGCCGGCCTGCTGTCGACGGCAGCGTGGCGCTCCCCCGACGGCGCGATGACGTACGCCCTCGAGGGCGCCATCTTCGTGACCGGGTCCGCGGTGCAGTGGTTGCGTGACGGGCTCCAGATCGTCGGCAGCGCGGCCGAGACCGCCGCCATCGCCTCGACCGTCGACGACACCGACGGGGTGGTGTTCGTGCCCGCCCTCACCGGGCTCGGCGCCCCCCACTGGGACCCGCACGCGCGCGGGATGATCATCGGCATCACGCGCGGCACCACCCGCGCCCACCTGGTGCGGGCGACGCTGGAGGCGATCGCCTTCGAGGTGCGCGACGTGCTGGAGACGCTGCCGGAGCTCAGGACCCTCCGCGTCGACGGCGGGGCCGCGGCCAACGACCTGCTGTGCCAGTTCCAGGCCGACCAGGTCGGCCGTGCGGTGGAGCGGCCCGAGATCGTCGAGACGACCGCCCTCGGAGCGGCGTTCCTCGCCGGCCTCGGCACCGGCGTGTGGTCGTCCACCGACGAGCTGCGCGACACCTGGGCGCTGGACCGACGCTTCGAGCCCGGCGGCGACCGGGCCGCACTGGACGTGTCGTACGCCCGGTGGAGCGACGCGGTCGAGCGCGCCAAGGGCTGGGCCCAGACCCGCTAGAGGCGGTCCCGGGCGGCCCTCGCCTCGTCCACCTCGGCCCGCGCCTCGTCGACGGCCTCCTCGGCCTCGGCCTGCGCGGACTCGGCCTCGCCGAGCTCGTCGTCGACCTCCTCGAGGTCGGCCTCCAGGCCGGCGATCCGGCTGCGCAGCTCGTCGATCTCGGACTGGATCTGCAGGGTCTTCGCCTGCAGCTTCTCCACCGACCTGCGGGCCGCGCGGTGCTCCTTCTCGGCGTCGGACAGCACGGCACGCGCGTCCGCGAGCCGCTCGTCGGCGGCCGCGCGTGCCTTGGCCTCGGCGTCCGGGTCGGGTACGACGTGCAGCTGGGGGCGACCCTGCGCGGGCGTGGGCTCGGATGCCGGCCGCGCCTTCGCGCTGAAGCCGAGGGCCGTCGGCAGCGCCACCGCCCCGCTGAGGTCGAGGTCGCCGAGCCCGGTCGCCTCCAGCGCGGTCACCAGCAGCCCGCTGCGCACTGCCTTGGCGGCGTCGGGCTCGAGCATCGCCGCGGTCAGCGTCGCCTCGACCTGGTCGGCGACCGACTGGGTGACCTTGACACCCTCCTCGCGCGCCATCCGGCGCGCGGCCGTGGTGACCGACGCCGTCAGCTGGCGGCGCTGCTTGGTGAACTCGCGCAGCTGAGCGGCGTCGAGGTTGTCCTGCGCCTCACGCAGCGCGGCTCCGACCGCGAGCACCTGGTCGACCTGGTCGGGGTCGCGGCGCACGAGCAGGTTGACCACCCACGCCGCCAGCGAGGACTTGCGCAGGCCCTTGATCGACCCGGCCAGGGCCTTGTCGGCCTTGTGCTCCTTGACGAGCGCGTCGCGCGCCGGCGTGAAGTCGGCCAGCGGCAGGGCGTAGAGCTCGTCGGCGATCTCGAGCAACGGGTCGGCCATGGTGGCGATCCTAGGTGGGCGTGGACGACCACCCGTGCCAGCAGGGCTACGGACGGTGGAGCCTGCCGCTGGTCCCGCTCGCCGCCGGCTCGGCCTGGCCGGTCCGGTACGCGTCGTCCTCCCACACGGCGTCTCCGCGCGGGCCAGCGGGCGTCGCGTCGTACTGCATGGTGGCGGCGACCACGGTCGCCTCGATCCAGCGAGGGTCCCCCAGGCAGGTGCGAGGCACCGTCATGGTCACCGTGTCGGCGTCGTGGTCGACGGCGACGTCGGCAGCCGGGCACCGCGACGAGCCGTCGGTGCGGTAGACGTCGATGGTGCTCTCGCCGTCGTACGTCAGGGACGTCACCTGGGTCGGCAGACGGGATCCGGTGCTGTCCGTCGTCACGTTGGCGGTGAGGTCCAGGTACTGGCCCGGGAGCAGGTCCCTCAGCGCGACGACGAAGCCGATCTCGTCGGCGCGGTGCTCGACGGTGGTGGTGAGGATGTCGGCCTGGGTGCTCTGAGGAGCCGACGCGACGGTCTCCCGGTCCCTGCCGAGCCCGCTCACCACCACGTCACCCGCCGGGTCCGCGATCGTGCTCGTCGAGACGGCTTCCTCCGGGGATCCTGACGTGCAACCCGCAAGAACTGCCACGAGCAGGGGCATCGTCAGCCCTCGGCCCACGCGACGACCGGTACGGCGCGGCTCGTGCGCGGTGCTCGAGCGGTGTGAGGTCACGGTGTCTCCGGGGTCGTTCGGGGCGGTCAGGCGTCCGGCGTGCCATGGGAGTACGGCTGGGGAGCGTCCAACGGGGCCCGGTCCGTCGCCCCGAGACGCACCGGAGCGTCCCGGCGGAGGAGCATACGGCGCTGCACGTCGCGATCCGGGGAGCTCTCCTCGGTGGTGTCGTTGCCGTCCATCCCGACCAGCCACACCAGCCCACGACCACACCCCGGGTTGCACCGTTCGCGTTCCGCGTCGTCGCGCACCAGTGCGACCGCGTACGTCAGGCGATCCCCCGCTTGCCGTTGGGCCCAGTCGATCGCCTGGAGCACGTCGGCCCCGGTGATGTCGTAGGTGTCGGTCCACCCGTGGGTCGACCCCTCACCGCTGCCGTGCAGGTAGACCCGGAACCGGGGCCGTGAGTCCTCCCAGGCGCTGTCCCTCTCGTCGACCTGCTCCACCTGCATGGACCCCTCGGGCTTGCTCATGCGTGGGAACGTACCGATCTCCGAGTGACTCGCCGACTGACCGATCGGGTGAGTCTCGATCGAACGGGTCTGCTGCACGGACCGGTGACAGTTTCGGTTAGGCCGCCTGGGAGGCG
>NZ_JAUZVE010000097.1:0-12794 GCF_031844425.1 Microbacterium sp. ARD31 | reverse complement strand
CCGCGTTCCGCAACGACCTCTTCGTCTTCGGCGAGAAGATCGGCAACCCGACGGGCGACGGCTCCATCGGCGCCCCGAACTACAAGGACCTGTACGTCATGCAGTGATCCTGGTGCTCTGCTGAGCATCATGTAGTTCCCCAGTAGTAACTCTGACGGGTGGGGGCTCCCGGACCGGGAGCCCCCACTCGCCAGCCCGGACCACGTAGGCTGTCGTGCCTCGGTCCGACTCATCCACCACCCCCGGAGAGAGACCTGCGATGTTCGCGTATGTCGTCAAGAGGCTGATCTCGGGAGTCCTCGTCGTGACATTGATCTCGATGGCGATCTTCCTGCTGTTCTGGTACGGCCCCTCGAGCCCGGCCCAGCCGATCTGTGACCGTGAGAGCGGCAACCGCTGCACCCCGGAGCGGCTCGCGACGTACGAGAAGACCCTCGGTTACGACAACCCCGTCTACGAGGAGTACGGCAAGTTCGTCAAGGGCGTCTTCGTCGGACGTACCCTCACCATCGCCTCCAACGAGTACGAGTGCGCGGCCCCGTGCCTCGGTATCAGCTTCCGCACCAAGGCTCCGGTCAAGGAGGAGCTGGTCTCCCGCATGCCGGCGACCTTCTCGATCGCCATCGGCGGTGCGTTCCTCTACCTGCTCTTCGGCGTCCCCATCGGCATAGCCGCGGCCAGACGCCGCGGCAGCGTGGCCGACAAGGCGTTGGTGTCGAGCTTCCTGTTCCTGAGCTCGATCCCCTACTACCTCTTCGCCCTGCTGACCTGGCTGTACCTCACGGTGACCTTCGAGGTCCCGCTGTTCTCCGACACCGGCTACTTCTCGCCCGTGAGCGACGGACCCTGGAAGTGGTTCTCCGGGATGTTCCTCGCCTGGATCGCGCTGGGCATCTTCGGCTGCACCCAGTACACCCGCTACACGCGCGGCGCCATGGTCGAGTCGCTGAGCGAGGACTACATCCGCACGGCCAAGGCCAAGGGCCTGCCGGCGCGGACCATCATCTACCGCCACGGCCTCCGAGCGGCGCTCGTGCCGGTCGTGACCATCTTCGGCATCGACTTCGGCACCCTGCTGGCCGGCACGATCTTCACCGAGCGGATCTTCGAGATCAAGGGCATCGGGTGGTGGGCGCTGGAGGCGGTGACCGGCAAGGACCTGCCCGTCGTCCAGGCGACGGCACTGTTCGGCGCCGTGGCCCTGATCATCTCCAACCTGCTCGTGGACGTGATCTACAGCGTCCTCGACCCGAGGGTGAGGCTTTCGTGACCAGCGTTCCCATGACCCAGTCCTCTGCCGCCGAGCGCGACGCGAGCGACGGGCCCTTCCTCCAGGTGGAGGACCTGAAGGTGACCTTCCCGACCCAGGACGGTCCCGTCACCGCGGTGCAGGGACTGACGTACTCGGTGGAGAAGGGCAAGACCCTCGGCATCGTCGGCGAGTCCGGCTCGGGGAAGTCGGTGTCGAGCATGGCCGTGATGGGCCTGCACGACACCAAGTCCGCGAAGATCTCGGGGTCCATCCGCGTCGGTGGCACCGAGGTCGTCGGGCTGTCCGAGTCGCGCATGCGCGGGCTGCGCGGCAACGCGATGGCGATGATCTTCCAGGACGCGCTCGCCGCGCTGCACCCCTTCTACAAGGTCGGGTCGCAGCTGGCGGAGGCCTACCAGGTCCACCACTCGAGCGCCTCGAAGCGGGACGCCCGTCGCAAGGCCATCGAGATGCTCGACCGCGTCGGCATCCCGCAGCCCGACCGCCGCGTGGACGACTTCCCGCACCAGTTCTCCGGCGGCATGCGCCAGCGCGCGATGATCGCGATGGGCCTCATCAACGACCCGTCGCTGCTCATCGCCGACGAGCCCACCACGGCGCTCGACGTGACCGTGCAGGCCCAGATCCTCGACCTGCTGCAGGACCTCCAGCGCGAGTTCAACTCGGCGGTCATCATCATCACCCACGACCTCGGCGTGATCGCCGAGATGGCCGACGACGTCCTCGTGATGTACGCCGGTCGCTGCGTGGAGTACGGCACGGCGAAGCAGATCCTCACCACGCCGGAGATGCCGTACACCTGGGGCCTGCTCTCGAGCATCCCCGACGTGAGCGCGTCCACCGACGCGCGCCTGATCCCGATCCCCGGCAACCCGCCCAGCCTGCTGCGGCCGCCGTCGGGCTGTTCCTTCCACCCCCGGTGCGTGCACTCCGACAAGGTCCCCGGCGACCTGTGCATCACCGAGCTCCCCGAGCTGTTGCCGGCCAGCTCGGGCACGGCGCACCTCAAGCGCTGCCACCTCGCCGACCCCGTCGCGGTCTACGAGTCCGAGGTGCTGCCTGAGATCGCCCCCGACCTCGTCGAGGAGAACCGATGACCCAGGACCCCAACGCCCGCTCCGAGGTCGAACCGACCGAGGTCGGGGCGAACGCTGCCGAGACCGGCGAGCGCGTCCTCCACGACGACCACGACGTGACGGCCGACCACGAGGTCCTCCACGAGGGGCTCGACTTCGCCACCGTCGCGGGGATGGGTCACGCCGCGACCGAGCTCGACCCCGACGCCCCTCCGGTGCTGACGGTCGACAACCTGAAGATGTACTTCCCGGTGAAGTCGGCAGGCGTCGTGCGCCGCACCATCGGCCACGTGCAGGCCGTCGACGGCATCTCGTTCGAGGTGCCCAAGGGCGGCTCGCTCGGCCTCGTCGGCGAGTCCGGGTGCGGCAAGTCGACGACCGGTCGCCTGATCACCCGGCTCTACAAGCCGACGGCCGGCTCGATGATGTTCGACGGGCACGACCTCGCCAAGCTGTCCAACCGCGAGATGAAGCCGCTGCGCCGCGACGTGCAGATGATCTTCCAGGACCCCTACACCTCGCTCAACCCGCGTCACACCGTGGGCACGATCGTCGGGGCGCCCCTCGAGGTGCACAACATCGTCCCGAAGAACCAGGTCCTCAAGCGGGTCCAGGAGCTGCTCGAGGTGGTGGGCCTCAACCCCGAGCACTACAACCGCTACCCGAACGAGTTCTCCGGCGGACAGCGCCAGCGCATCGGCATCGCCCGCGCGCTGACGCTGAACCCCAAGGTGCTGGTCGCGGACGAGCCCGTCTCGGCCCTCGACGTGTCGATCCAGGCGCAGGTGGTCAACCTGCTCCAGGACATCCAGTCCGAGTTCGACGTGGCGTTCCTGTTCATCGCCCACGACCTCGCCATCGTCCGCCACTTCTGCCCCGAGGTCGCGGTGATGTACCTCGGCAAGATCGTGGAGATCGGTGACCGCGAGACGATCTACGGCCGCCCGCACCACCCCTACACCCAGGCGCTGCTCTCCGCGGTGCCTGACGTGAAGCAGGCCGCCGTGGGCGGGCGCCGCGAGCGCATCCGCCTCGAGGGTGACGTGCCGAGCCCGATCAACCCGCCGTCGGGCTGCCGGTTCCGCACGCGCTGCCAGTTCGCCCAGGAGATCTGCGCCAAAGTCGAGCCGCCGCTGCTCCAGATCGGTGCCCGCCACAAGGTTGCCTGCCACTTCGCGGGCGAGCTGGGGTCCCACCCGGCGACCCCGGTGACCACCGAGCTGCTCGGCGTCGACGACCAGGGCACCCCGGTCCCCGGCGCGACGCCGACCAACACGCAGCTCACCATCCCGGGCTACGAGAAGACCTGGTACGACCTCAAGACCAAGCAGAACGCCGGAGCCTGACCGACTCAGTGGACGGCTTGTTCGAGATTCCGGGCGCGGGGCAACCCGCGCCCGGTGTCGTACCCGGGGGCGGGTCGCTCGGCGCCAACACGCACGCCTCGGCGCCGCTCGCCGTCCGCATGCGGCCCCGCACCATCGACGAGCTGGTCGGCCAGCAGCAGCTGCGCGCCGCCGGCTCGCCGCTGCGCCGCCTGATCGAGGGCGACCAGTCCATGTCGCTGCTGCTGTGGGGGCCGCCCGGCACCGGCAAGACGACGATCGCCGCGATCGTGAGCCAGCAGACCCGGCGCCGGTTCGTCGAGGTGTCCGCGGTCGCGGCGGGCGTGAAGGAGGTCCGCGCCGCCATCGACGGGGCGCGCGCCGAGCTCGCCCGCGGCGGCCAGGAGACGGTGCTGTTCGTCGACGAGGTGCACCGCTTCACCAAGGCACAGCAGGACGCCCTGCTGCCGGGCGTGGAGAACCGCTGGGTGACCCTCATCGCGGCCACCACCGAGAACCCCTTCTTCTCGGTGATCAGCCCGCTGCTCTCGCGCAGCCTGCTGCTGCGGCTGCAGTCGCTCACCGACGACGACGTCGCCGAGGTGATCGACCTCGCGCTCGCCGACGAGCGCGGGCTGGCGGGGGAGACCGGGCTCGACGACGACGCCAGGGCCCACCTCGTACGCCTGGCCGGGGGAGACGCGCGGCGCGCGCTCACCTACCTCGAGGCGGCCGCCGGCGCCGCGGCGAGCAACGGGCTGGACACCATCGACCTCGCCACCGCGGAGACCGCGGTCGACCAGGCGGCCGTCCGCTACGACCGGCAGGGCGACCAGCACTACGACGTGATCAGCGCCTTCATCAAGTCGATCCGTGGGTCCGACGCCGACGCGGCGCTGCACTACCTCGCCCGGATGATCGAGGCCGGCGAGGACCCGCGGTTCATCGCGCGACGGCTCGTGGTCCACGCCAGCGAGGACATCGGCCTCGCCGACCCGACGGCGCTCCAGGCCGCGGTCGCGGCGGCGCAGGCGGTCCAGCTCATCGGCATGCCCGAGGCGCGGATCAACCTCGCCCAGGCAACCATCCACCTCGCGGTCGCCCCGAAGTCCAACGCGGTGATCACCGCGATCGACGCAGCGATCGCCGACGTCCGGGCGGGCAGGATCGGCCAGGTGCCGCCGCACCTGCGCGACGCCCACTACGGCGGGGCGAAGGACCTCGGCCACGGCAAGGGCTACGCCTACCCCCACGACGAGCCCTACGGCGTGGCCGAGCAGCAGTACGCCCCCGACCAGCTCCTGGACGCGGAGTACTACCGGCCGACCGCGCTCGGCGCCGAGGCGTCGGTCAAGGAGCGGTGGGAGCGGATCCGCCGCATCGTGCGGGGCTCCTGACCGCGGGCGTGGCTACGGTGGGTGCCATGCGCCTCGGCTTCCACGCGTCCCACGAGCAGATCGACCCCGCGCGCCTGCTGGACGACGTCCAGCACGCGGAGCGGGCCGGTTTCGACATGGCGATGTGCTCCGACCACATCTCGCCCTGGGGGAGCCGCCAGGGCCACTCCGGGTACGCGTGGGCGTGGCTGGGGGCGGCGCTCGCCTCCACCGACCTCGAGCTGGGGTGCGTCTGCGCGCCCGGCCAGCGCTACCACCCCGCCGTGGTGGCGCAGAAGATCGCCACGCTGGCGCAGATGTTCCCCGGCCGGTTCTGGACCGCGCTGGGCAGCGGCGAGGCCAGCAACGAGCACATCACCGGGGACCGGTGGCCGCCGAAGGAGGTGCGCACGCGCCGGCTCGAGGAGTGCGTCGACGTCATCTCGCGCCTGCTCGACGGGGAGGAGGTGAGCCACGACGGACTGGTGACGGTCGACCGGGCGCGCCTCTGGGACCTGCCCGAGACCCGGCCCCGGCTCGTCGGTCCGGCGGTGTCCGTGGCCTCCGCCGCCCGGGTCGCGGCCTGGAGCGACGGGCTGGTCACCATCAACCAGCCCGTCGACACGCTGCGCGACGTCGTCGCCGCCTACCGCGACGCCGGCGGGCGCGGCCCCTGTGCGCTCCAGGTGCACCTCTCCTGGGCGCCCACCGAGGCGGAGGCCGAGGCGGTCGCGCTCGACCAGTGGCGCACGAACGTCTTCCCGGAGCCGGTCAACTGGGACACCGAGACCGTCGAGGGGTTCGACGTGATGGCCCAGCACGTCGGCATCGACGCCGTACGGGGCGCGGTGGAGGTCTCCGCCGACCTCGCGTGGCACCGGGACCGGATCGCCGAGCTCGCCGCCGTGGGCTTCGACGACGTCTACCTGCACCACGTCGGCCAGGACCAGCGCCCGTTCATCGATGCCTTCGGCGAGCACGTGCTGCCGGCCCTGCGCGGCTGAGCGGTCCTCACCCCCGGGGGCAGTTGTCACCGCGACCCGCCTCGGCTTGTGTGGGACGCATGCGAGTGACGGACACGAGTGACCTGTGGTGGAAGAGCGCGGTCGTCTACTGCCTCGACGTCGAGACGTTCTACGACGCCGACGGAGACGGCATCGGCGACCTGGCGGGTCTCGCCCAGCGCATCGACTACCTCGCCGAGCTCGGGGTCACCTGCCTGTGGCTGATGCCGTTCTACCCCAGCCCGGACCGTGACGACGGCTACGACATCACCGACTTCTACGGCGTGGACCGCCGGCTGGGCAGCCTGGGGGAGCTGGTCGAGGTGATCCGCACCGCCCACGACCGGGGCATGAACGTCATCGCCGACCTCGTGGTCAACCACACGTCCGACAAGCACCCGTGGTTCCAGGCGTCGCGCCGCAGCACGACGAACCGCTTCCGCGACTTCTACGTCTGGCGCGACACCGAGCCGCCGGACACCTCGAAGCTGGTCGTCTTCCCGGACCAGGAGGACTCCATCTGGGAGCACGACAGCCGCACGGGGGAGTGGTACCTCCACAACTTCTACAAGCACCAGCCCGACCTCAACCTCGCGAACCCGGCCGTCGTGGACGAGGTGCTGAGGATCATCGGCTTCTGGCTGCAGCTCGGGTTCGACGGCTTCCGCGTGGACGGCATCCCGTTCCTCGAGCAGAACGCGCAGAACGCCGAGGACCCCGCGCTGGCCGTCGACCCGCACGAGCTGATGCGGACGCTCCGCGGGTTCGTCAACCGGCGCACCGGACGCGCCACCATGCTCGGGGAGGTGAACCTCCCGCACGCCGAGCAACGCCGGTTCTTCGGCGGTGCTGCGGCCAACGAGCTTCAGATGCAGTTCGACTTCATCGGCATGCAGGCGACGTACCTCTCCCTCGCCCGGGCTGACGCCCGCCCCTTGGTGAAGGCCCTCCGACGCCGGCCCTCCATCGACCGGACCTGCCAGTGGGCCACGTTCCTGCGCAACCACGACGAGCTGACCCTCGACAAGCTCACCGACGCCGAGCGGCAGGAGGTGTTCGACGCCTTCGGGCCGGAGCCCGAGATGCAGGTCTTCGGACGCGGGCTCAAGCGACGGTTGCCGCCGATGGTCGACGGCGACCCGCGGCGCGTGCGGATGGCGTACAGCCTGATGTTCTCCCTCCCCGGGACGCCCACCCTCTACTACGGCGAGGAGATCGGGATGGGCGAGGACCTCGAGGCACCCGGACGCATGGCGGTCCGCACCCCGATGCAGTGGAGCGCCGGGCGCAACGGGGGCTTCTCCACGGCGTCGCCGGGACGGCTCGTGCAGCGCGTCGTGACCGGCGCCTACGGCCCCGAGCACGTCAACGTGGCCTCGCAGGTGCACGACCCGGAGTCGCTGTGGAGCTTCGTCCGCAAGCTCATCTCCATCCGTCGGACCTGTCCGGAGCTCGGCTGGGGGACGTGGAGCGTGGTCGAGCAGCCCGACCGGCAGGTCCTGGTGCACCGGGTCGACCTGGACGGGTCCGCCGTGCTCACCGCGCACAACCTCGGGTCGGAGCCGGTGACCGTCCGCGTGCCCGTCGACCCGAAGGGTCGTGGGCTCGAGGCGACGGACCTGATGTCCGAGGAGGTCATCGCCGGGGACAGCACGGTCGACCTGCCGTTGGACGGCTACGGGTTCCGCTGGCTGCGGCTGCGCCCCGCGGGTGACCTCGCGGTGCCGTGAGGCTTGTAGGCTCGGCGCCGTGACGACGGACCAGGCATGGCTGACCGGCGTGGGCGCGGCCGCCCTCGCCGTGGCGCTCGCGGCGCTGCTGCTCGCGCTGCGCGCCCGCCGTCGCGCCGCGCGTGCCGAGGAGCTCGCCGCGTCCCTGGCGGCCCGGCTGCACGCGCTCGAGTCGTCGCCGGCCGAGGTGCCGTCGCCCGCCGCCGACGAGGCCGCGTTCGTCATCACCCACGTGGGCTCGCCGGGCGTCCACGACGCCCTGCCGCTCGCGCAGGACATCGACGGCCGCCTCTTCGCCGACATCGTGGCGCGCGAGACCGTGGTCAAGGCCGCGTCCTGGACCGCGGGCCTGCGCCGCGCGCTGTCCGCCGAGAGCCGCAACCGGATCCGCTTCACGGTCCGTCAGGAGACCCGGCGCGCCGGCCGCGAGCGCCGCTCGGAGATGAAGCAGGCGCTGCGCGAGTTCCGCGCCCGCGAGCGCGCCGGCGTCGGCGGCGACCTCGGGGAGGACGTCGCCTGATGGGTCGCCCACTCTGGTTCGTCGCCGGGGCGGGGGTCGGTGTGTACGCCGCTGCCCGCGCCCGCCGCGCCGCCGAGGCCCTCACGGCCGACGGCCTGCGCGACCGCCTGCGCGGCTGGCAGGCGGGAGCCCGCCTGTTCGCCGAGGAGGTCCACCAGGGCCGCGCCGAGCGGGAAACCGAGTTGCGCGAGCAGCTGGGCCTCAGGCCCCATGGGACACCCGAGCTGGAGAGCGCTTCCGAGGCTCGCTCCGCTCGCACCTCAACCACCGACGCACTGACGAAGAAGGACACCTGATGGACACCGCCGAGATCCGCCGCCGCTTCCTCGCGCACTTCGAGGCCGCCGGACACGCCGTGGTGCCCTCCGCCTCGCTGCTCGCCGACGACCCGAACCTGCTGTTCGTCAATGCCGGCATGGTGCCGTTCAAGCCGTACTTCCTCGGCCAGGAGACCCCGCCGTTCGACCGCGCCACCAGCGTCCAGAAGTGCATCCGGACCCCGGACATCGAGGACGTCGGCAAGACCACCCGCCACGGCACGTTCTTCGAGATGTGCGGCAACTTCTCGTTCGGCGACTACTTCAAGGAGCGCGCCATCGAGCTGGCGTGGAGCCTGATCACGAAGCCCGTCGACGACGGTGGCTTCGGCCTCGAGGTGGACCGCCTCTACCCGTCCGTCCTCGTCGGCGACGAGGAGGCGATCGGCTACTGGATGAAGGTGACCGGCCTGCCGCGCGAGCGCATCGTCGAGCTCGGCAACAAGGAGAACTACTGGTCCATGGGCGTGCCTGGTCCCGGGGGCCCGTGCTCGGAGATCCTCTACGACCGCGGCCCCGACTTCGGGCCCGACTTCGACCCCACCACGCTCGGCCCCGACATGCCGGTCGAGCTCGAGGACCGGCTCCTGGAGATCTGGAACCTCGTCTTCATGCAGGACGACCTCAGCGCCGTCCGCTCCAAGTCGGACTTCGACATCGCCGGCTCGCTGCCGAAGAAGAACATCGACACCGGCATGGGCCTGGACCGCGTCGCGCTGCTGCTGCAGGGCAAGCAGAACATGTACGAGATCGACGTCGTCTACCCCGTCATCGCCCGGGCCGAGGAGCTCACCGGCAAGACCTACGGCGCCGACCACGACGACGACGTCCGCTTCCGCGTCATCGCCGACCACGTGCGCTCGTCGATGATGCTGATCGGCGACGGGGTGACGCCCGGCAACGACGGCCGCGGGTACGTCCTGCGCCGGCTGCTGCGCCGCGCGGTGCGCTCCATGCGGCTGCTCGGGTGCGAGGACCGGGTGCTGCCCGAGCTGATGCCGATCTCCCGCGACAAGATGGGGGAGACCTACGACAACCTCATCACCGACTGGGCGCGCATCTCGCAGGTGGCCTACGCCGAGGAGGACGCGTTCCGCAAGACCCTCCAGGCCGGCACCCAGATCTTCGACCAGGCCGCGACCGAGGTGAAGGGCACCGGCGGCTCGACGCTGTCCGGCGAGCGCGCCTTCGCGCTCCACGACACCTACGGCTTCCCGATCGACCTGACGCTGGAGATGGCGGCCGAGCAGGGCCTGCAGGTCGACGAGCAGGGGTTCCGCGCCCTGATGGCCGAGCAGCGCGAGCGGGCGAAGGCCGACGCGCGGGCCAAGAAGGGCGCGCACGGCGACACCGCCGCCTACCGCGGGATCTTCGACGAGTTCGGCCCCACCGAGTGGCTGGCCTACGAGACGCTGGAGACGGAGTCCAAGCCGCTCGCGCTCCTCAGCGGCGGCGCACCGGTGTCGCGGCTCGCGGAGGGCGAGATCGGCGAGCTGGTCCTCGACCGCACGCCGTTCTACGCCGAGTCCGGAGGCCAGGTGGCCGACGCCGGCACCATCGTCTTCGACGGTGGTCGGCTGGAGGTGATCGACGTCCAGCGCCCGATCAAGGGCCTCGTCGTGCACCAGGTCCGGGTCACCGAGGGTGAGCTCGACCCGTCCCGGCTGGTGCACGCCCGCGTGGACCCCGAGTGGCGCACCGGCGCCCGCCAGGCGCACTCCGGCACCCACGTGGTGCACGCGGCGCTGCGCGAGGTGCTCGGCCCCACGGCGCTGCAGTCCGGCTCCTACAACCGGCCCGGCTACCTCCGCCTCGACTTCGGCTGGACGCAGGCGCTCAGCCCCGAGCAGGTCCGTGACATCGAGCTGGTCTCGCAGCAGGCACTGCGCGCCGACCTCCCGGTCTCCTGGGACTACATGACGCTCGAGCAGGCCAAGGAGTGGGGCGCGATCGCGCTGTTCGGCGAGACCTACGACAACACGAAGGTGCGGGTCGTGGAGATCGGCGGCCCCTGGTCGCGCGAGCTGTGCGGCGGCACCCACGTCGACCACTCGTCCCAGATCGGCACGGTGGTCGTGACGGGGGAGACGAGCGTCGGGTCGGGCAACCGCCGCATCGAGGCGCTCACCGGCGTCGAGGGCTTCGGCTACCTCGCCCGGGAGCGCGACGTGGTCGCCCAGCTCACCGGCCTGCTGAAGACCCAGCCCGACGACCTGGTGAGCCGGGTGCAAGGCCTGACCGAGCGGCTCCGGGTCGCGGAGAAGGAGCTCGAGAAGGCCCGGCTGGCGCAGCTGCTCGGCGCCAGCGCAGAGCTGGCGGCCGGTGCGACGCAGGTCGGACCGGTCAAGGTCGTGGCCCACCGCGCCGAGGGCGCCGGCGGCGGCGACGTACGGAACCTGGCGATGGACGTGCGCGGCCGCCTCCCGCAGGGCGAGCCGGGCGTCGTGGTCATCATCGGCCATGCCGGCGGCAAGGTGTCGGTCGTGGCCGCCACCAACGACGAGGCCCGCGCGCGAGGCCTGTCCGCCGGCGAGCTGGTGCGCGCCGTCGGCCCGCTGCTCGGCGGCAAGGGCGGCGGCAAGGACGACGTGGCCCAGGGCGGCGGTACCGACGCCTCGCGGATCGACGAGGCGCTCGCGCTGGTCGGGCACGAGGTCGCCAAGCACGCGGTCCAGGGCTGACCGGGTCCGCGGTGCGGTTCGGAGTGCGCCTCGGCGTCGACCCGGGTGATGCCCGGATCGGCGTCGCGAGCAGCGACCCGTCCGGCTTCCTCGCGACGCCCGTGGAGACCGTGCGGCGCGGCAAGGGCGACGTACGCCGCCTCGGCCAGCTCGTCGAGGAGCTCGAGGCGGTCGAGGTCGTGGTCGGCCTGCCGCGCTCGCTCAGCGGCGCCGAGGGTCCGGCCGCGGCGAAGGTGCGCGAGTTCGCGGCGCGGTTGGCGCGCCGAGTTGCGCCCGTACCCGTCAGACTGTGTGATGAACGACTGACCACGGTCTCGGCCGAGTCGATCCTGCGCGACCAGGGCCGGCGCGGGGCCAAGCGACGTGCCGTGGTCGACCAGGCAGCCGCCGTGCTGATCCTGCAGACTGCCCTCGACACGGAGCGGTCGAGCGGACAGGCACCCGGAGAGATCGTCGAGGTAGCAGATGAGTGAGCACGAGGCCGCAGCCCAGGCCGGGCCCGAGGACGACGTCCGGCAGGAGGAGGCCTACGAGTACGTCCCCGGGGGCAAGCGGCGCAAGGGCCGCGGCCTCAAGGGCTGCCTGGCCGTGCTCGTCGCGCTGGTCGTGCTGGTCGGCGGCTTCTACGTCGCGCTGACCAAGGGCGTCAGCTGGGTCTCCGACCAGTTCCAGGGCCCCGAGGACTTCCCCGGCCCCGGCACCGGCTCGGTCGAGTTCACCGTCAACGAGGGTGACGTCGTGGCCCAGATCGGCCGCAACCTCAAGGAGGAGGGCGTGACGGCGTCCGTGCAGGCGTTCATCGACGCCTGCCAGGACGAGTGCAGCGGCATCCAGGTCGGCGCCTACGAGCTCAAGAAGGAGATGAAGGCGTCCGACGTCAAGGAGGTGCTGGTCGACCCGGGCAACCTGATCGGCTTCCCGACCGTCACCATCCCCGAGGGGCTGCGCCTGACCGAGATCGTCTCCACGCTCGCGCAGAACACCAAGTTCCCCGAGCAGGCCTGGAACAGGGCGCTCGACCAGCCCGAGAAGCTCGGCCTGCCCGACTACGCCGAGGGCAACGCCGAGGGCTACCTGTTCCCCGCGACCTACGAGATCAAGCCGGGCATGAAGCCCGTCGCGATCCTGAAGATGATGGTCGCCCGCTGGCAGCAGGCCGCCGACGAGGCGGGCCTCGAGGAGAAGGCCGCCGAGCTCGGCCACACCCCGGCCGAGCTGATGATCATCGCCTCGCTGGTCGAGGCCGAGGGTCGCGGCGACGACATGCCGAAGATCGCGCGGGTCATCTACAACCGTCTCGACGGCCCGGGCGACAAGGGCGGCACCAACGGCACGCTCGGCATCGACGCGTCCATCGCCTACGGCCTCGGCCTCTCGCCCGGCTCGACCGAGCTCACGCCCGAGCAGCTGGCCGAGGACACGCCGTACAACACCCGCATCAACGCCGGCCTGCCCCCGACGCCGATCGAGGCGCCCGGCGACGACGCGATCG
>NZ_JAUZVE010000096.1:0-12993 GCF_031844425.1 Microbacterium sp. ARD31 | reverse complement strand
CGAGAAGCCCGACATCGTCGTCGTGGTCGGCGCCGACCACGTCTACCGGATGGACTTCGCCCAGATGGTCCGCGACCACGTCGAGTCCGGGGCGGGCTGCACGGTCGCCGCGATCCGCCAGCCGATCGGGCTCGCCGACCAGTTCGGCGTGATCGACGTCGACCCGGCCGCCCCGCAGCGGATCCGGGCCTTCCTGGAGAAGCCGAAGGACCCGGTCGGCCTGCCCGACTCGCCTGACGAGGTCCTCGCGAGCATGGGCAACTACGTCTTCGACGCCGACGCGCTGCGCGACGCCGTCACCCGCGACGCCGAGCGCGAGCAGTCCAAGCACGACATGGGCGGCGACATCGTGCCGTGGTTCGTCGACAAGTCGGAGTCGGCGGTCTACGACTACAAGGACAACGAGGTCCCCGGCGCGACCGACCGCGACCGCGGCTACTGGCGCGACGTCGGGACCATGCGCTCGTTCTACGACGCCCACATGGACCTCGTCTCGCCGCTGCCGGTGTTCAACCTCTACAACACCGCCTGGCCGATCTACACCAGCTACGGCCCGCACCCGCCGGCCAAGCTCGTCGAGGGCGCCAGCGGGGCTGGGGTGGCCACCTTCAACTCGATCCTCTCCCCGGGCGTGGTGGTCAGCGGTGGCACCGTCAACAAGTCGGTGCTGTCGCCGGCCGTCTGGGTCAAGGACGGCGCGGAGGTCTCGGACTCGGTGCTGATGGACGGCGTGCGGGTCGGCGAGGGCGCGGTGGTGCGCAACGCGATCATCGACAAGGGCGTGGTCATCCCCCCGGGCGTCCAGATCGGGGTCGACCAGGAGGCCGACCTCGCGCGCGGCTTCGTCGTGGACGACGGCCTCACCGTGCTGGCCAAGCAGCAGCCGGTCCCCGAGGCCTAGCCGACCGAGCGCGCGTCCAGCGCCCCGCGCTGCCCGACGAGGCTCAGCCGAGCTCCTCTCGCTGGCGCTCGAGGAAGTCCCGCTCGACGTCGTTGCGGCACGCGGCGATCGCCTGGTCGTACGCCGCCCGCGCGGCGTCGAGGTCGCCGGCGCGCGAGAGCAGCTCGGCGCGCACCGCGGCCGGGCGGTGGCTGGCCGGGATGTCGATGCCCTCCAGGGCCGCCAGCCCGGCGGCCGTGCCGTGGTGCTCGGCGACCGCGACGGCACGCGCCAGCCGCGCTGACGGCGACGGCGCCACCTGCAGCAGGACGTCGTACAGCCCGACGATGCGGTCCCAGCGGGTGTCGGCGGCCGTCGGCGCGGTGGCGTGCTCGGCCGCGATCCGCGCCTGGACGACGTACGACGCCGCGAGGGGCGAGAGGGGGCCGGCGAGGCTCGGCCGGGCGAGCAGCCGCACCGCCTCGGCCACCTCGTCGTGGTGCCACCGGGCCCGGTCCTGGTCGGCGAGCAGGACGAGCCGGCCGTCCCGGGCCCGCGCGTCGCGGCGGGAGTGCTGCAGCAGCATCAGGGCGAGCAGCGCGACCAGGCTGGGCTCGTCGGGGCGCAGGCCGAGCACGACGCGGACCAGGCGGATCGCCTCGCCCGACGTGCCGGCCCGGAGCAGGTCGGGGCCGGTGCCGGGGGAGTAGCCCGCGGTGAAGGCCAGGTAGGCGGTCTGCGCGACGACGTCGAGGCGCTCGGGCAGGACCTCGGCGTCGGGCACGGCGAACGGGATGCCGGCGCCGACGATGCGTTTCTTGGCCCGGGTGAGGCGGGCGGCCATCGTCGGCTCCGGCACGAGGAACAGCCGCGCGATGTCGGCGGTCGGCACGCCGAGCACCAGCCGGAGGGAGAGCGCGCTCGCCGACTCGGGTGCGAGCGCGGGGTGCGCGCACATCAGCACCAGCCGCAGGACGTCGTCCTCGACCAGGCTGCCGGCGTCGGCCATGGTGCGCGCTCCCTCCTGGTGGTGCTCGGCGTCGGTGCGCAGCAGCGGCTCCTTGCGGCGCGCCACCGCCTCGGTGCGGAGCCGGTCGACCACGCGCCGGCGCGCAGCGGTGAGCAGCCACGCCGCCGGCTTGTCGGGTGCGCCGTCGACCGGCCAGGTGCGGCTGGCCGCCTCGACCGCGTCGCCGAGGGCGTCCTCGACGAGGTCGAGGCGGCGGAACTGCGACAGGAGCAGGGCCACCAGGCGGCCCCACTCCTCCCGCACCACGTCCTCGAGCTGCTGCACGTGGGTCCTCAGGGCGACACGTCGATCGTCGGGTGGATCTGGATGTCGTACGGCGGCAGCAGCCGCAGCAGCTCGACGACGACGTCCAGATCGGGAGCCTCGAGCAGGTAGAACCCGCCCATGCCCTCGATCACCTCGGCGTAGGGCCCGTCGCTCAGGGTCACCGTGCCGCCCGTCGTCCGCATGACGGTGGCGTCGCCCGGACCGGCGAGTGCCTCTCCGGCCAGGAGCTCGACGCCCTCACGCTCGCGGCAGGCGGCGTCGAACTCACCGAACTTCGCCATCGCGGCCGCCTGCTCGGCCTCCGTCTGCTCGGGCCAGGGCTTCTCGGCGCCGTCGCCGACCAGCAGGACGAGGTACTTCACGACGGACGCTCCTCGGGCTCGACGCACCGGCGCACCTCGACGGCGTCGCCGGTCGCGGACAGGACCAGGCAGCAGTCCAGCAGGTCGTCGAGGTCGTCGGACTCCACGACGTAGAACCCGCCGACCTGCTCGCTCGTCTCGGCCCACGGCCCCTCCGTGACCGTGGTGGCGTTCGGGGCGATCGTGCGCGCCCCCGACGCCCGGTGCAGCTCGGCGCCCCCCGTGACGCGGTGGCCGCCCTCGGCGAGCCGGGCGGAGAACTGCTCGTGGGCGGCGTACCCGGCGCGGCGCTCGTCCTCCGACAGGTCCCACCACCGTTCCGCGTCACCCATCAGCAGCACGACGTACTCGGTCATCTCGGTTCCTTTCACTCGGCCAGGCGACGGAGCTCGATGTGCTCACCGCGGCTCGCGAACCGCTCGCAGGCGGACCGCAGCGCCTCACCGTCCTCGGTCTCGACGAGGTAGAAGCCGACGACCTGCTCGGCGGACTCGGTGAACGGCCCGTCCGTCACGAGCGCCCCACCGTTGCCGTCGGGGCGCATGGACGTCGCCTGCGCGGACGGCTCGAGCGGGCTGACCGTGACGAGGGTGTGGCCCTCGGTGGCGAGGTCCTGCTGGAACTGCACGTGGGACCGGTGCCCCTTCTCGTGCTCCTCCGGTGGCAGGTCGGCCCACTCCGCCTCGGGGGCGGGCAGCAGGATCAGGTAACGGCTCATCGCGAGGTGGGCTCCTTCGTGTCGCGGGCCGCGGGGCTGCGGCCTCACCACTCTGACGGACGCACCCGCACCGGATCGACAGGCAGGGTGTGCCTTTCTCGACGGAGGGGGCTCCGGGCACCAAGATGGGGCCATGGCCAACCACGAGAGAGCAGGACAGCCCGCCCGCACCGAGGACCTCGTCGACGTGTCCCACCTCGTCACGGCCTACTTCGACCTCGAGCCCGACCCCGACGACGTCTCGCAGCAGGTCGCGTTCGGCACCAGCGGCCACCGCGGCACCTCGCTGACGACGTCGTTCAACGAGGTGCACATCGCCGCCACGACGCAGGCGATCTGCGACTACCGCAAGGAGCAGGGCTACGACGGACCGCTGTTCATCGGCCGTGACACGCACGCGCTGTCCGAGCCCGCGTGGGCGACGGCGCTGGAGGTGCTCGTCGCCAACGACGTCACCGTGCTGGTCGACGACCGTGACGGCTTCACGCCCACCCCGGCGGTCAGCCACGCGATCCTCCGCGCCAACCAGGGACGTACGACGGGCGCCGGCCTCGCCGACGGCATCGTGGTCACCCCGTCGCACAACCCGCCCCAGGACGGCGGCTTCAAGTACAACCCGCCCCACGGCGGACCGGCCGACTCCGACGCGACCTCCGTCATCGCCGCGCGTGCCAACGAGCTGATCCGCGGCAACATCGCGGGGGTCCGGCGGGTGTCGTTCGCCAAGGCCCGCGCCGCGGTCGGCAGCTACGACTTCCTGGGCACCTACGTCGACGACCTGCCGCAGGTGCTCGACCTCGACGCCATCCGCGACGCCGGCGTCCGCATCGGTGCCGATCCTCTCGGGGGCGCGAGCGTGGCCTACTGGGGCGAGATCGCCGAGCGCCACCGCCTGGACCTGTCGGTCGTCAACCCGCTCGTCGACCCGACCTGGCGCTTCATGACGCTCGACTGGGACGGCAAGATCCGGATGGACTGCTCCTCGCCCTACGCGATGGCCTCCCTCGTGGGCCGCAAGGACGAGTACGCCATCGCCACCGGCAACGACGCCGACGCCGACCGGCACGGCATCGTCACGCCCGACGCCGGCCTGATGAACCCCAACCACTTCCTCGCCGTCGCCATCGCCCACCTGTTCGGCGGCACCCGCCCCGGCTGGTCCGACGGCACCCGGATCGGCAAGACCCTGGTCTCGAGCTCGATGATCGACCGGGTCGCCGCGTCGATCGGCAAGCCGCTGGTCGAGGTGCCCGTCGGCTTCAAGTGGTTCGTCCCGGGGCTGATGGACGGCTCGTTCGGGTTCGGCGGCGAGGAGTCCGCGGGCGCCTCGTTCCTGCGTCGCGACGGCTCGACGTGGACCACCGACAAGGACGGCCTCCTGCTCGCCCTGCTCGCCAGCGAGATCCTCGGCGCGACGGGCAAGACCCCGAGCGAGCACTACGCCGAGCTGGTGGCGCAGCACGGCGACCCGGCCTACGCACGCATCGACGCCCCGGCGGATCGCGAGCAGAAGGCCAAGCTCGCCGCCCTGTCGCCCGACGACGTGCAGGCGACGTCGCTGGCGGGGGAGCCGATCACCGGCAAGCTCACGGAGGCGCCCGGCAACGGCGCCAGGATCGGCGGGCTCAAGGTCACCACCGAGTCGGCGTGGTTCGCGGCGCGCCCCAGCGGCACCGAGGACGTCTACAAGATCTACGCCGAGTCCTTCCGCGGCCCCGACCACCTCGCGGAGGTGCAGGCCGAGGCGCGCGAGGTCGTCGGCAGCGCGCTGGGCTGAGCCGCCCCGAGGGAGTCAGCCCCCGACGGGGCCGGCCTCGATGGGCTGCCGGGCGGCGCCCCAGTGGGCGCGGGCCTCGCCGTCCTGCTCCTGGGGCGCGGCGTCCTCGCCGTCGATCGCGGCACGGGAGAAGCTGACGGCGACGATCGAGTCGAGTCGCACCAGCACCTGGTGGCCGTTGCCGTCGTCGAGGATCACGCCGAGTCCGTCGGCGCCGACGATGACGCCGTCGAGCCACGTGCCCGACACGAGCACGCGCACCGGGGCGGCCGCGTCCTGGGCATGGCGCAGCAGCGTGCCGACCGTGAACAGCGTGCTTCCCTGAGCCATGGGCCCTCCTCGTAGAGCTGGTCCAGACCATACGTCTCGCGGAGGGCGCTCCGTGGCCCGTTCGGGATTCCCTGACTGATCGGCGCCCGGACATGGCCCATCCGGGCCATGGGCCGCGGGTGCCGCCTCAGGCGGTCGGCGTCGCGCGGTCGACCACCGACCGCAGCCCGCCGCTGGTCAGCATCCCGAAGGTGCCGCCGTACGACGTCCCGAACCGGCTGCCGCAGAAGGCGTCGGCGACCTCGGCGGGCGCGAAGCGCACCAGGAGGGAGCCCTGCAGGCACGCCGCCATCTGCCCGGCCAGCCGCCGGGCCCCCGCCTCGAGGCCGGAGGAGTCGCCCAGCAGCGCGAGGGTGTCGTCGACGGCCCGGTCGAGGCGGGCGTCACCGCCGCGGGCCGCGCCCACCTCGGTTATCCACGCCTGGAGCACCTCCGGCTCGCGGCCCAGCGCCCGCAGCACGTCGAGGGCGTTGACGTTGCCCGACCCCTCCCAGATGGAGTTGAGGGGCGACTCGCGGAACATGAGCGGCAGCCCGGAGTCCTCGACGTAGCCGTTGCCGCCCAGGCACTCCAGTGCCTCGGCCACCATCGCCGGGGTGCGCTTGCACACCCAGAACTTGGCCAGGGGCAGCGCGATGCGCCGCAGCGCGGCCTCGTGCGGGTCGCCGGCCCGGTCGACGGCGGCGGCCAGCCGCATCGCCAGCGCGGTCGCCGCCTCGGACTCCACGGCGAGGTCGGCGACGACGTTCTGCATGAGCGGCTTGTCGACGAGCAGGCCGCCGAAGGCCGAGCGGTGCGCGATGTGCCAGGACGCCTCGGCGAGAGCGTGCCGCATGAGCGCGGCCGAGCCGAGCACGCAGTCGAGCCGGGTCGCGGCGACCATCTCGATGATGGTGCGCACCCCTCGCCCCTCGTCGCCGAGCCGCTGGGCGAGGGTGCCGTCGAGCTCGAGCTCGCTGGAGGCGTTGGACCGGTTGCCGAGCTTGTCCTTGAGCCGCACCACGTCGATGCGGTTGCGGGTGCTGTCGGGGAGCACGCGCGGCACCACGAAGCAGGTGACGCCGCCCTCGGTCTGCCCGAGCACGAGGAAGACGTCGTTCATGGGCGCGGAGGTGAACCACTTGTGGCCGTTCAGGGTGTACCAGCCGTGCTCCGCCGTGGCGACGGCGCGCGTCCGGTTGGCGCGGACGTCCGAGCCGCCCTGCTTCTCGGTCATGCCCATGCCGGCGAGGGCGCCGGTCTTCTCCGACCGCGGCCGGACGCCCGGGTCGTAGGAGCGCGCCGCCAGCAGAGGGGTCCACTCCTTGGCGATGGCGTCGTCTGCCCGCAGCGCGGGGACGGCGGCGTACGTCATCGAGATGGGGCAGCCGTGTCCCGGCTCGGTCTGCGACCAGGCGAAGAAGCCGGCCGCGCGGCGCAGGTGGGCGTCGGCACGGTCCGACTCCCACGGCGCTGCCTGGAGGCCGTGGCCGACCGCGCGCTCCATCAACCAGTGCCACGACGGGTGGAACTCGACCTCGTCGATCCGGTTGCCCCAGCGGTCGTACGTCGTCAGCTCGGGGTGGTGGCGGTTGGCGAGCCGACCGTGCTCGCGGGCCTCCGCGGTGCCGGCTTCGGCGCCCAGCGGGACGAGGTCGTCGACGAGGTCGGGCGACCCGTGCCGGGCCAGCGCCTCGGTGAGGGCGAGGTCGGAGGTGACCACGTTGTGCCCCACGAGGGGCGGCGCCTGGTTGGTGGTGCAGCGGAGGTCGTGCTGGTCGTCCATGGCGCCACCGTAGGGGGTCGGACCCCGCCGGGTCCGTCAGTCGAGCGTCGTGGCGAACGGCACGACCCGCTCGAGGCTCGTCCTGCCGCGGAAGCGCACCGGCCGGGTGCACCCCGCCTGCAGGCCGAGCTTGCTGAAGCCCTCGAGGTCACCGGCCTGGTAGACGAGGGGCAGCGAGTAGAGCTCGACGCCGGGCGTCATGTACTGGTCGGGAGCCGAGACGTGGCCCAGTCCCATCACGTGCCCCATCTCGTGGAGGGTGAGCTGCTGGAACTCGGTGGCGTTCATCGTCGCGGTGTCGGTGAGGTCGTAGATCACGCCGCCGTCCAGCGCCTCCCAGATCGCCTTGCCGCGCGCGTCGCGGGCGCGGCGGGTGCGGTCGTAGCCGCCGCGGGCCGCCGTGGTGGGGCCGAGGTCGAGCTTGGTCTCGGCGTCGGTGGTCCAGCCGAAGATGATGTCGGGGTCGCTGCGCTTCCACCGCCGGTCGAGCGGGTTCGAGGCGGTCTCGCCCTTGAACCTGAAGCGCACCCCGGTCGCCTGCGAGACGAGCGCCATCGTGTTGTGGATGCCGGTCGACACGGTGCCAGCGTCGGGCGTGGCACGGGAGGTGTTGATGCCGTAGGTCAGGGTGCGGCACGGGTTCCAGCGGTCGCGCGAGCGGCCGAGCGTCTCCCACGAGTCCGGGGAGCCCAGCGGGGTGTAGGCCGGCACGACGCTGAGCCGGTGGGCCCGCGAGGTGCTGCCGCGGTGCTTGCGGGTCGGCTTCACCCGGGTGCGGAGCTTGGTGGAGTAGAACCAGGTCGTCGGCACGGTGAACGCGTAGGCGCCGTCCTTGGCGGAGCGGCCCTTGTCGACCGTGCGCCACCCGGACGCGATCTTCTGCTCGAGGACGACGCGCCGCTTCTGCTTGCCCTTGTCCTTCACCCACCCCGACAGGGTCACGATCCCGCCCGGGTTGGCGGCCGTGGTGCTCAGCGTCGCCGAGACCTTCGTCTTGCGCCCGCCGGCCTCGGCCGGGGCGGCGAGCAGCGAGACGGTCACGGTGCTCGCGGCGAGCATCGCGACGGCGGCCAGGACGGGTGTACGGGAGGGTCGGCGCATGGAGTGACGCTACCCACGCAGGTGCGCGGGAAACCCCCGGCGGGGATTCGCGTCGACCGGCTCGTCAGTCGCTAGCGTGGCGATCATGGTCGAGGCGCGTGAGGCACACCCTGCCCGGCGCCGGGTCGAGGCTCTCGCGCGCCGCTGGCGCGGCCACCTGTGGCGCATCATCGTGACCACGGTCGGGTCGTGCCTGCGGCACCGGGTGACCGGCCTCGCCGCCGAGGCCGCGTTCTTCGCGGTGCTGTCGGTGCCGCCCCTGGTCTTCGCGCTCGCGGGCGCGATCGGCTTCGTGAGCGAGCGGTTCACCGCCACCCAGATCGAGGACATCAGCAACGCGGTGCTCGAGGTCTCGCGGCAGGCGCTGACCGACCGGGCGGTCAACCGGATCATCGAGCCGACCATCAACGAGGTGCTCAACGGTGGGCGCTACGACGTGATCTCGATCGGCTTCATCCTGGCGCTCTGGTCCGGCTCGAGAGCCCTGAATGTCTTCGTGGACACGATCACGATCATGCACGGCCTCGGCGGGCACCGGGGGATCGTGCAGACGCGGGCGCTGTCCTTCGTGCTCTACGTCCTGGCGATGGTCACCGGCGCCGTGAGCCTGCCGCTCGTGGTGGCCGGACCGACCCTGGTGGACCGGGTGCTCCCCGAACGGCTCGACCTGCTCAACAACCTCTACTGGCCGGTGGTGCTGGCGATCTGCATCTGCTTCCTCGCCACGCTCTACCACGTGTCGGTCCCGGTCCGGACGAACTGGAGCTTCAACCTGCCCGGGGCGGCGTTCGCGCTGTTCTGCTGGATCGCGGGGTCGTACGTCCTGCGGTGGGTGCTGACGGTGACGGCCGCCGAGTCCCGGTCGATCTACGGGCCCCTCGCCGCCCCCATCGCCGTGCTCCTGTGGCTCTACCTGCTCGCCCTCGCGGTGCTCATCGGGGCTGCGGTCAACGCCGCCTTCGACACCGTCTTCCCGCAGAAGAACACGACGCGCGCGCGGTTGGAGCTGGTGCAGCGCCTGCGCGACCGGATCACCGTGCGAGACTCCTGACCGTGTCGACGTCGAGCCACCAGCCCACCGTGGGCCGGGTGTCGCTGCCCGAGCAGATCAGGTCTCCTTGGTGGGAGCTGGGCCGTCGTGTCCTGCTGGCCCTGGCGATCCTCGTGGGCACCGTCCTGCTCGTCTACTTCGACCGCGAGGGTTACCGCGACGGCAACGACCCGAACAACGAGATCAGCCTGCTCGACGCGTTCTACTACACGACCGTCACGCTCAGCACGACCGGCTACGGCGACATCGCCCCGGTGTCGCCTCAGGCCCGCCTGGTCAACGCCCTGGTCATCACACCGGCCCGCATCGCGTTCCTGGTGCTGCTGATCGGCACCACCCTGGAGGTCCTCGCCTCCCAGGGACGCGAGATGTTCCGGGTCTCCCGGTGGAGGAAGAAGATGAACCAGCACGTCGTCGTCGTCGGCTACGGCACCAAGGGCCGCAGCGCGATCGAGACCCTCCTCAACAACGGGTACGTCCGTGACGCGATCGTCGTCGTCGACCCCAGCCCGGTGGCGGTCGCCGACGGCAACCGCGACCAGCTCGTGGTCATCGCCGGCGACGCCACGCGCCGCGGGGTGCTGCGCCAGGCCGGTGTCGAGAAGGCGACCCACGTCATCATCACCACCGACCGCGACGACTCCAACGTGCTCGTGACCCTCACGGTGCGCCAGCTCAACCCCGACGCGTGGATCGTGGCCGCGGTGCGCGAGCACGAGAACGTGCCGCTCATGCGGCAGTCCGGCGCCAACTCGGTCATCACCTCCTCCGACGCCGTCGGGCGCCTGCTCGGGCTCTCCTCGATGTCACCGGAGCTCGGCTCGGTGATGGAGGACCTGATGACCTACGGCGAGGGCCTCGAGGTCGCCGAGCGCGACCTCCTGGTCAGCGAGGTCGGCAAGCAGCCGCAGTCGCTGCCGGACCAGGTGATCGCCGTCGTGCGCGACGAGAAGGTCTACCGCTACTTCGACCCGATCGTGTCGCTGCTCGCGCGCGGCGACCGGCTCATCGTCATCCGCCCCGCCAAGGAGCTGCCGTGGGCGCCGCGCCCGGGCACGCACGGCGAGGACCTCGCCGAGGACGACGACTGACGTGATCGCGTCGCACGCCCACCGGTTCGTCTTCATCAAGACCCGCAAGACCGCCGGCACCAGCCTCGAGATCGCGCTCTCCCGGCACTGCGGCCCCGACGACATCGTCACCCGGATCAGTCCCGAGGACGAGCAGCTGCGGGCGGCTGCCGGGGGAGTGGGGCCGCAGAACGACGACACCGACCCCAGCTCGTACGCCCACATGGGCGCGCGCCGGGTGATCCAGGTGATCGGCCGCGAGACCTGGGACGCCTACTTCACCTTCGCCGTCGAGCGGAACCCCTTCGACGTGGTGGCGTCGTCGTACCGCTACAGCGCCCGCAAGCCGACGTTCACCAAGACCTTCGCCGAGTTCGTCCGGACCCCGCGCCGGCTCGACCGGCTCGCCCTCAACGAGCGGCTCTACCGTCTCGGGGGCCGGGTCGTGGTCGACCGTGTCTACCGCTACGAAGACCTCCCGGCGGCGGTCGCCGACGTCTCCGACCGGCTGGGCATCGCTCTCGACCTCCCGCACGCCAAGCAGGGGAGCGGTCCCCACTACCGCGAGCTCTACGGCCCGGGGGACGCCGAGATCGTCGCCGAGCGGTTCGCCCGGACGATCCGCGAGTTCGGCTACGAGTTCTGAGGCACGGCCCCGACCGCCGGCTGGGCCCGCGGAGCAGCCGCCTGCGCGGCCGAGCGCGTCCACTCGTGGCGGGTGGCGGCGACCCAGAACACGAGGAAGAGCACGATCTCCCAGATCTCGGTCACGATGACCGCGTAGTCGACGCCCCGCCAGATCGCCAGCCCGCCGACCGCGATGCCGGCCCACATCAGCACGGTCACGGTCCTGAAGAGGGCAGGTGGCGCACCCACGTCGGACGGCACGACCGCATCCTTGTGCAGCCTGCCGAAGGCGTTGGTGGCGGCGACGAACGACAGGTTCAGGATCAGCAGCGCCGCGGCGACGAAGTGGGCGATCGTGTAGATCGTGCCTCCGTTGACCTCCTCCACCCCGACGACCATGGCGACCACGAAGCCGAGGAGCACCACCTCGGCCGCGCACGAGACGACGATGGCCGCGTTGGCCAGCGTGCTCTGGGCGCGCCAGTCGAACCGCTTCCAGAGCAACAAGGCGTCGACGACGACGAAGAGCAGCACGACGGCCAGGAAGACCCCGACGGCGATCTGGAGGTTCTCCTGGAGCTGGGCGCTGCTCACGGGGAGGTCCACGCCCTCGCGCTCCGCCTTGCGGGCGTCGGCCAGCAGCTTCGGGAAGGAGTTCGGCACCAGCGCGACGAAGAACGCGTTGAGGCCCGCGAAGTTGAGCGCGTAGTCCTCGAGGTTCGAGCGTCCCTTGTAGGCGACCATGCAGATGCCGCAGGCCATCAGCCCGCCGACGAAGACGTCCCGCATCGGTCCGCCGTAGTAGTCGCTGATCGAGTCCAGCAGCTCGCCCCGCCAGATCCACACGACGGCGATGCTGGCCAGGAGCCACACCGCGGGCACCACCATGATGATCTGGACGTAGCGGTAGGTGCCCCGTGCCCGCGCGTCCACGTCCCCCGTGAGCGTCATGGACCCACGCTAGGAGCGCGCCCCGGCCCCGTCATCCACCAATTGCGGGGCGTTCACGCCGGGTGACCTCGCTCACGGTGGGGCGTGGCCGGAACGAATTACACGATTGATCTTCTCTCGTAGGCGTGGCGGCCTTGACATTTCCCTCATACGCTCGCTCATCGTGCCCCACAAGTCCCATCCGTCACACCCGCCCCACGCGGCCCGGACGACCGCTCTGCGCGCCGTCGTCGGCCATGCCGTGCGTACGACGCAGCTGCTGGCTGGTGCGCTCCTGCTGGTCATGCTCGTCATGCCGAGCACCGCGGGGCGGCTCAGCCTGGCGTCGTCGACGTACCTCTGCTCGGGCTACCAGGGGTGCGCCGCCGCGGGATACAGCGACGCGGGCTACCGGCAGGCGTCCTCCACGATGTACTGGCGGATGTACGCCGGGCACAACTGCACCAACTACGTCGCCTACCGGCTGATCCAGAACGGCATGCCGAACACCCGGCCGTGGAGCGGCAGCGGCAACGCCTCGAACTGGGGCGTGGCGATGGCCTCCATCACCGACCAGACTCCGCAAGTCGGCTCCATCGCCTGGTACAAGCCCCACGTCACGCCGGCCGGCTCGTCCGGGCACGTCGCCTACGTCGAGCGGGTCATCTCCGACACCGAGATCATCGTCTCCGAGGACTACTGGGGCGGCGACTTCTACTGGCGCCACATCACCAAGTCGGGCGGCGGGTGGCCGAGCGGCTTCATCCACTTCAACGACCGCGTCGTCGAGCCGACGGCGCCCCCGACGGTCTCCGGCGAGCCCAAGGTCGGCGCGCCCCTCGAGGTCGCCGTCGGTGCCTGGACGCCGACCCCGTCGAGCGTCACCGTGCAGTGGCTGGCCGACGGTGCGGCCATCCCCGGTGCCACCGGTGCGGGCTACGTGCCGACCCCCGACGTCAAGGGCAAGACGCTGACCGCCCAGGTCACGGCGCAGCTGGACGGCTACACGCCGGGCGAGGCCGCGGTGGCCACCTCGCCCGTCGCGCCGGGAGCGTTCCAACCGTCCGCGCAACCTTCCATCCAGG
>NZ_JAUZVE010000095.1:0-13708 GCF_031844425.1 Microbacterium sp. ARD31 | reverse complement strand
AGGCGATGAGGGTGAGCTCGCGGTCGATCGCGAGCTGGGTGAGCTCCGGGTCCTGCACGCAGTGCGGCCACCCCCACAGGACCTGTCCGGCGTGCATGGCCGCCACGTCCTCGAGCTGCGGCTTGGGCAGCACGACGACGTCGGACTCCGCGAGGATCTGCGCGCGCGACGCGAAGCCAGCCACGAGCGGGGCCAGGTCGGCGTCGCTGAGGCCGAAGCGTCCGGCGTAGCCGTGCTCGAGCGTCGTCCGGGCGGCGACGCCGGGGGCGAGCCGCGAGAGGTGCTCGGGGTGCAGGGGAAGCCGGTGCTCGTTCTCCTTGGCCGAGGTCCCGATGACGCCGAGACCGAGGGCGCTCACTTCTTCTTCGGCACGAGGGGCTCGGCGGCGTCGCCCTTGGCAGCCGTCTTCGCGTGCTTCTCGGCCCGCTTCTCCTTGATGGACTTGCCGGACTTCTTGGACATGGCTTGCCGTGGCGACTTGTCGCTCATCGGGGCTCCTCGATAGGAAGCCTGGATGGCTCCGTGCCACCACCCTACGCCTCGTGGCTAACGTGGCCGCCATGGACGACACCCACCTCGCCGCCGACGCCGCGCTCGCGGGCGACCTGGTCCGCGAGGCGGCCCTGCTGGCCGCCCGGATCCGGGCCGAGGGACTCGACATCGAGCGCAAGACCAGCGGGTCCGACATCGTCACCCAGGCCGACACCGCGGCCGAGCGGCTCATCGTGCAGCAGCTGACCGCGGAGCGGCCCGACGACGCGATCGTGGGGGAGGAGGGCACCTCGCGGCCCGGCACCTCCGGCCGCACCTGGGTCATCGACCCGGTCGACGGCACCTACAACTTCGCCCGCGGCAGCGACTGGTGGTGCAGCGCGATCGCGCTCCACGACGAGGACGACGTGCTGCTCGGCGCGGTGCACCACGCCGCGTCGCTGCGCACCTGGGTGGGCGGGCCCGACCTGCCCAGCACCTGCGACGGTACGCCGCTCGCGCCCCTGCCCGAGACGCCCCGCGAGGCACGGTGCGCGGTCACCTACCTCCACCCGCCGTTCTACGCCGGCGAGGTGGGGGAGGCGTTCGCCCGGGCACTGGGCGAGGTCGGCACGCTGCGGATGCTCGGCTCCGGCACGATGGACTGCATGGCCGTCGCGCTCGGGCAGTGGGACGTCCTCTTCCAGCACTCCGTGGCCGACTGGGACCGGCTGCCCGGCGCGGCGATCCTGCGGGGTGGGGGCGGCGAGTCCGTCGTCGTACCGGCTGCCGGCGTGGAGTGGACGGTCACCGGCTCGCCGGCCGCCGTCGCCGACGTCCGTGCGGCGCTGCTCAGGCCCGCGTGAGGACGTAGCCGCCGGCGTCGCCCTCACCGCGCGCGTTGAGCTCGCGACTCTCCTTCTCCCACGCGGCGATCTGCTGCTTGCTGAAGTGGGCACGGGCCTGCGCGAGCGAGGCGCCCTTGTGGGGGAGGTCCCGGCGGATCAGCTCGCTGCCCCAGAACTGGAACGACCACGAGTCGTGGAAGAGCCGGTCGACCTTGAGGCCGGCGGCGGCTGCCATCGCGTCCATCGCCTGCGGCGTGTAGAGCACGAGGTGCCGCGGTGCGTCGATCTGCGACCAGTCCATGCCGTAGCGCTCCCAGGCCACCGAGCCCATGATCGGCATCCGCACGAGCACCCGCCCGCCGGGCGCGAGGATCCGCGTCGCGGAGGCGAGCATCGCGTGCGGGTCGGGGACGTGCTCGAAGGAGTGGTTCATGACCACCCAGTCGTAGGAGCCGGTGAGCTCGGTGTGGTGGCGCCGGAGCACCTTCACGCCGTTGCGGTCGATGTCGGCGGGCAGGAACGGGTCGGACCCGACCAGCTCGCGGTGCCCCAGCAGGCGCATGTGCACGAGGTTCTCCCCGATCCCCGACCCGATGTCGATCACCGACTCGTCGGGGGAGATGCCCGCGTCGCGGACGAAGCGCAGGCCGATCCCGCGGCCTGTGCGGCGGTGCACGGCCCCGACCGCGCGCAGGGCCGCGCGGGAGAGGGGGTTCTGCACCAGCGGGCGGTCGACCAGCGAGGTCTTGACGTTGAAGCTGCTGTAGCTCGAGGCGTCGTAGTAGCGGCCGAGGTCGTCGGGCACCTCAGTGATCTGCAGCGACCCGCACCCCTGGCAGAGCCGGTAGGTGAAGGTCTCGCCGGTCATGTCCTGCACCTCACGGGCCTCGAAGCGAGGCGCGTCACGCCCGTCGGCGCCGCACGCCACGCAGTCGTCGGTCAGCTCGTTCACAGGGCATCCTCCCGTTGGTCCAGCGCAGCCTGCGCCGGTGAGGCTATCCAACCGGACGCGTCGGCCACGTCCGCGCCGTGCCGGACCGATAGCCTGCCGCCACCATGCTCGAACACATCCGCGGCCTCGTCACCACGATCATCTCGCCGGTCGCCCGGCTGCTGCTGCGCCTGGGCGTGAGCCCGGACGCCGTCACCCTGGTGGGCACGGTGGCCACCTGCTCCGCGGCGCTGTGGTTCGCCCCGCGCGGCGACCTGGTCGTCGCAGCCCTGAGCGTCACGCTCTTCGCCCTCTTCGACCTCCTCGACGGGACGATGGCGCGGATGAGCGGACGGGTCAGCATGTTCGGGGCGTTCCTCGACTCCACGCTCGACCGGATCGCGGACGCCGTGGTCTTCGGTGCCGTGATCCTTTACTTCGCCGGTCCGGGCGACTCCATGTTCGGCGCCGCGACGGCCCTGTGGTGCCTGGTCACCGGCGTGTCGACGTCGTACGCCCGGGCCAAGGCCGAGTCGCTCGGCTTCACCGCGCGCGTGGGCATCATGGAACGCGCCGACCGGCTCGTGCTCCTCGGCATCTCCGCCATCGCAGCACAGCTCACGGACGAGCCGCTGGTGCTCATCTGGGGGCTCGCGCTGCTCGGCGCGCTCAGCTCGCTGACCGTCGCGCAGCGCATCTGGGTGGTCCGCCGCCAGGCCCTGGAGCGGGCCGCGACGGGCGCCTGATCAAGCGCTCAACCATTCGTCGTCCCGATGCATCCTTTGGGATGAGGCCGCACTACGATCGAGGCATGGCTGAGCAGACCCCGATCGAGCACGGAACCAGCCGCGTCAAGCGCGGCATGGCCGAGATGCTCAAGGGCGGCGTCATCATGGACGTCGTCACCCCCGACCAGGCCAAGATCGCCGAGGACGCCGGCGCCGTCGCCGTCATGGCGCTCGAGCGGGTCCCGGCCGACATCCGCGCCCAGGGCGGCGTGTCCCGGATGAGCGACCCCGACATGATCGACGGCATCATCGAGGCCGTCTCGATCCCGGTGATGGCCAAGGCCCGCATCGGCCACTTCGCCGAGGCGCAGGTCCTGCAGTCCCTCGGCGTCGACTACATCGACGAGTCCGAGGTGCTGACCCCGGCCGACTACACCAACCACATCGACAAGTGGGCCTTCACGGTCCCCTTCGTCTGCGGTGCGACCAACCTGGGCGAGGCGCTGCGCCGCATCACCGAGGGTGCGGCGATGATCCGCTCCAAGGGCGAGGCCGGCACCGGTGACGTGTCCAACGCGGTCACCCACATGCGCACCATCCGCGCGGAGCTGAACCGCCTCCACGGCATGGCCGAGGACGAGCTCTACGTCGCCGCGAAGGAGCTGCAGGCCCCCTACGAGCTCGTCAAGGAGGTCGCCGCCGCGGGCAAGCTGCCGGTCGTCCTCTTCACCGCCGGTGGCATCGCCACCCCGGCCGACGCCGCGATGATGATGCAGCTCGGCGCCGAGGGCGTCTTCGTGGGTTCCGGCATCTTCAAGTCCGGCAACCCCGCCCAGCGCGCCGAGGCGATCGTGAAGGCGACGACCTTCTACGACGACCCCGACGTGGTCGCCAAGGTCAGCCGCGGGCTGGGCGAGGCGATGGTCGGCATCAACGTCGACGAGATCCCGCAGCCGCACCGCCTGGCCGAGCGCGGCTGGTGACGTCCCGGTCGTGACGGGTCGCGGGCGCTACCCCAGCGCCCGCGTCAGCACCCGCGCGGCCGTGCCGAAGCCGTAGCCCTCCTCGCCTGCCGGGGCGGGGAGGCCGAGCCGGACCACCATGGTCCGGCTGTTCGGGTCGACCAGCAGCACCTGCCCGCCGAAGCCGAGGGCGGCGTACACGTTCTCGGGGGCGTACGGCGCCAGCTGGCCCGTCACCGGGCGCAGCGGCTGCCCCTGCGCGTCCACCGCGTCGGTCGCACCACGGACCCGGCCGGGGCGGTTGAGCCACCAGAGGTAGCCGTAGGCCGCGTTGTGCACGGTGGACGACCGGCCGACGGCCTGCTTCACGTAGCCCTTGTCGAGCAGCCGGGTGCCGCCGGCCTTGCCCCTGCCGAGGAAGAGCGAGCCGAACCGGGCGAGGTCCAGGCAGGTCGTGCGCAGTCCGTAGAACACCATCGCGGCGTTGTCGGAGCGGTCGGTGATCATCTCCGTGTGGCTCATCCCGAGCGGCTCGAACAGGCGCGTGCGGGCGAAGGTCGCGACGGGCATCCCGGTGGCCTCCTCCAGCACCGGCTCCAGCACCTGGATCGCGGCATTGTTGTAGGCCCACGCGCTGCCGGGGGCGTACTGCTGCGGGAGCCCGATGGCGTACCTCGTGCGGCTCCGCGCGGCCAGCAGGTCGGCGTAGTCGGACTGCATCGACCAGAAGCGACCGCTGTCGTTGGAGAGCAGGTTGCGCACGGTGACCGTCTCCGACGGGGTGCCGCGCCACTGAGGGACGTAGGTCGAGACCCGGTCGTCGAGGCGCAGGTCGCCGTCGCGGACCGCGATGCCGACGAGGGTGCTGGTGACCGACTTGGTGATCGAGAAGACCTCGCGCGGCACGTCGCGGCCCATCCGCCAGTTCCAGTCGCGCGCGAGCCTGCCGTTGCGCACGACCGCGAAGCAGGTGGAGTCCAGCCGCCGCGCCTCCTTCGCCCCGGCCTCCAGGACCCCGGCCCGCAGCCCCAGGCTCGACGGCGTACGCACCGGCCAGCCGTCGATCGTGCGCGGCGCGGTCGGGGACGCCGACGTCGCGGTGGTGGCACCTCCCGCGATGAGCGCCAGGGCGAGCAGGGCCGCGACGAGGGCGGCCGGTCGGGGAAGCCTCATGGGCACTGAGCGTACGGCGCGGTGCCGCCCCTAGGATCGGCGTTCGTGAATCCGACGATCGGCGTCCTCGCCCTCCAGGGCGACGTCCGCGAGCACCTCGCCGCGCTGGGGTCGCTCGGCGCCGACCCCATCTCCGTACGACGACCGGCCGAGCTCGCCGCGTGCGACGGCCTGGTCATCCCGGGCGGGGAGTCCACGACGATGGTCAAGCTCGCCCGGATCTTCGACCTGCTCGAGCCGCTGCGTGCGGCGGTGCGCGACGGGCTGCCCGCCTTCGGGACGTGCGCCGGCATGATCATGCTGGCCGACCGCATCGAGGACGGCGCAGCCGGACAGGAGACCATCGGGGGCCTCCACATCACGGTGCGCCGCAACGCCTTCGGCCGGCAGGTCGACTCCTTCGAGGAGGACCTGCACCTCGACGGGCTGGTGGACCCGGTCCGGGCGGTCTTCATCCGCGCGCCGTGGGTGGAGTCGGTCGACGCCGACGTCGAGGTGCTGGCGCGGGTCGAGGACGGACCTGCCGCGGGTAGGATCGTCGCGGTGCGCCAGGGCCCCCTGATGGCGACCTCGTTCCACCCCGAGGTCGGCAGCGACCACCGGGTCCACGGGATGTTCGTGGACGTGGTGCGCTCGGCCTGACCACCCCAGCACGGATCGTCGAGGAGATAGAGGAACCCATGTCAGGCCACTCCAAGTGGGCAACGACCAAGCACAAGAAGGCCGCGATCGACGCCAAGCGCGGCAAGCTCTTCGCCAAGCTGATCAAGAACATCGAGGTCGCGGCGAAGCAGGGCGGCGGCGACCCGGCCGGCAACCCGACCCTCTACGACGCCATCCAGAAGGCCAAGAAGAGCTCGGTCCCCAACAAGAACATCGACTCCGCAGTCAAGCGCGGCTCCGGTGCCGAGTCCGGTGGCGTCGACTACCAGGGCATCTCCTACGAGGTCTACGGCCCGCAGGGCGTCGCCTTCCTGGTCGAGTGCCTCACCGACAACAAGAACCGCGCCGCCATGGAGGTCCGCACCGCGGTCACCCGCAATGGCGGCACGATGGCCGACCCGGGCTCGGTCTCGCGGCTGTTCACCCGCAAGGGCATCGTCGTGGTCCCGAAGTCGCAGGAGGACCGCGAGGTCACCGAGGACGACGTGCTCGAGGCGACCCTCGACGCGGGTGCCGAGGAGGTCAGCGACCTCGACGACGCCTTCCAGGTGCAGAGCGAGGCGACCGACGTGGTCGCCGTGCGCACCGCCCTCCAGGACGCCGGCATCGACTACGACTCCGCCGACGTGGAGTTCGTCCCCAGCCTCGAGATCCCCGTCGACGCCGAGGGCGCCGGCAAGGTGATGCGCCTCGTCGACGCGCTCGAGGACCTCGACGACGTCCAGGACGTCTTCACCAACGTCGACATCCCCGCCGACGTGATGGCCGAGCTCGAGTCCGCCGACGTCTGAGCAACCCCCTCTTCGTCCTGTAACGCCGGGTTAGTGCAACTACCCACCCCCATGCATCGGGGTGGGAACAGCAGCTAACCCGGCGTTACAGCGTCTTCAGGGGCACGGTCGTCGCGGCCACGAACTGCCCCCAGCACTCTCGTCGCGGCGCGTCTCCACAGCCGGTCACGGAGGAGCGGCCGATTCGTCGGTGGCCGTCCAGACGCTCGTGTGGCATGTACCTACCCCTGATCGCGCTGATGCAGCGCCAGCACGGGCTCGTGACGAGCCGCCAGCTCTCGGCCTCCGGGCTGGATGCCAACGACGTACGCCGACTCGTGAGCCACGGTCGGCTGACCCGCCTCCGACACGGCGTGTACGCCGATCGCGAGGTCTGGGACGCCCTGGACCCGTTCCGCCAGCAACCCGTGCTGAGGGTGCGGGCCGCCCAGATGGTCCTGCGCTCGCGCGACCACGCCTTCAGCCACGACTCCGCGGCGATCCCGCTCGGGCTGGGCGCCCCCGATCCGCGGCAGAGCCTGGTGCACCTCAGCCGGCCGAAGGTGCACGGCGACGCGGTCCGGAGCGGCGTGAAGCACCATCTCGCTCCGTTTCAGCCGCAGGACGTGGTGGAGGAGGACGGACTGCGTCTGCTCGTCACCTCGCGCACCGCACTCGACATGGTCCGTGAGCACGGCCGCGCACCCGGGCTGGCCGCGTGCGACGCAGCACTTCGCCAGGGAGTGTCGCGTGCCGAGCTCGCAGCGCAGCTCGCGCGGATGCATGCATGGCCGCACAGCCGCTGCATGCGCTGGTGCATCGAGCATGCCGACCCGCTGGCGGAGAGCTATCTCGAGTCGCTGGTCAGGGACTTCGTCCTCGAGCTGGGGATCGGCGCCCCGGAGTGCCAGTTCGGGCTGACCGACGGTCACACGACCGCGTTCGTCGACATCCGGGTGGGGCGTCACTTCTTCGAGGCCGACGGCCTGCTGAAGTACCCGAGCGGCAACCCGAGCGGCAAGGATCCCGATGTCGTCCGCGCCGAGGAGAAGCGGCGTCATGACTTCTTGACCGGTTTCAAGCTCGGTTCCTCGCGCCTCACCTACGTCGACCTCTTCGCCGGTCGCCGGCCCGCACTCGCCCGTGCAGCTCGCGAGTACGCCGACACCTGCGCGCGGTTCGGCACCGACATCAGCGAGCTGGTGCCGTACCGCGCCTTTCGTACCCGTCCGCGGATCGCCTGTAACGCCGGGTTGGTGCAACTACCCACCCCCATGCATCAGGGTGGGTACAGCAGCTAACCCGGCGTTACAGCCGGGCCGCGCAGCTGCGCCCCCCACACCGCCCTGCCAAGGCCCGCCGGGCCCGCGTGTCGTACGACGTCCCGTACCCGCGCCGGGTTAGCGTGGCCGCACGAACATGTGTTCGGACGGACCGGGCGGGAGAGGGGTGAGGTCGTGCGCGTGCTGGGCATCGACCCCGGGCTGACCCGGTGCGGTGTGGGCGTCGTCGACGGCAGTGTCGGCCGGCCGCTGTCGATGGTCGACGTCGGCGTGGTCCGCACCAGCTCGGCGCTCCCCGTCGCCGAGCGGCTGGTCACGATCGAGAAGGGCCTCGACGCCTGGATCGAGGAGCACCGCCCCGACGCGGTCGCGGTGGAGCGCGTCTTCGCGCGCTCCGACTCCAGCACGATCATGGGCACCGCCCAGGCCAGCGGGATCGCCCTCGTGGTCGCCGCCCGCCGGGGGCTGCCGATCGCGATGCACACCCCCAGCGAGGTGAAGGCCGCCGTGTCCGGCAACGGCCGCGCCGACAAGGCGCAGGTCGGCGCGATGGTCGTGCGCATCCTTCGCCTGGCCGAGCTGCCGAAGCCCGCCGACGCCGCCGACGCGCTGGCGCTGGCCATCACCCACGTCTGGCGCGGGTCCGCGAGCCACCGGCTCGAGGCCGCGGTCGCGCAGGCGAGGGCCACCCAGAGGAAGACCGTGAGGACCCGATGATCGCCTTCGTCCGCGGCGAGGTCGCCGCCGTCACCCTGTCCAGCGCCGTGCTCGAGGTGGGCGGGGTGGGGCTCGAGCTGATGTGCACGCCGGGCACGCTCGCCACCCTCCGCGTGGGCCGGCCGGCGACGCTGCCCACCAGCATGGTCGTGCGCGAGGACAGCCTGACGATCTTCGGCTTCCTCGACGACGACGAGAAGTCGATCTTCGAGATCGTGCAGACCGCCTCCGGTGTCGGTCCGAAGGTCGCCCAGGCGATCGTCGCGGTGATGAGCCCCGACGACGTGCGCCGGGCGATCACGACCGAGGACGTCAAGGCGCTCACCCGGGTGCCGGGCATCGGCCAGAAGGGCGCGCAGCGGATCATCCTCGAGCTCAAGGACCGCATCGGCCCGCCCGTCGGCGCGCACCACCCCGCCGCCGCGGAGGCGCCCGGCGCTCCCTGGCGCGACCAGGTGCAGCAGGGCCTGGTCGGCCTCGGGTGGTCGGCGAAGGAGGCCGACAAGGCGGTCGAGGCCGTGGCCCCCGACGCGGGTGACGCCCCCGATGTCGGCGCGCTGCTCCGCGCCGCCCTCCGCACGCTGAGCAAGGCCTGAGATGAACTGGGACGACGACACCGACGTCGACGAGGTCGACCTCACCGATGCCGAGCTCAGCCACCTCCAGCGGCTCACCGACGCCGACGCCGACGGCGACGAGCGCGCCGTCGAGGCGGCGCTGCGGCCCAAGACCCTCGACGAGGTGGTGGGCCAGGCACGCGTGCGCGACCAGCTCGGGCTGGTCCTCGAGGCCGCGCGGCGCCGCGGCCGGGCCCCCGACCACGTGCTGCTGTCCGGTCCCCCCGGGCTCGGCAAGACGACCCTCGCCATGATCATCGCCGCCGAGATGGGCACCCCGCTGCGGCTGACCAGCGGCCCCGCGATCACCCACGCCGGCGACCTCGCCGCGATCCTCTCGGGGCTCAACGAGGGTGACGTCCTCTTCGTCGACGAGATCCACCGGATGTCGCGACCGGCCGAGGAGATGCTCTACATGGCCATGGAGGACTTCCGGGTCGACGTGGTGATCGGCAAGGGCCCGGGGGCCACGGCCATCCCGCTGGAGATCCCCCCGTTCACGCTCGTCGGCGCCACGACGCGTGCGGGCCTGCTGCCGGGGCCGCTGCGCGACCGCTTCGGCTTCACCGCGCACCTGGAGTTCTACGAGCCCGAGGAGCTCGACCGGATCGTGCACCGCTCCGCCGGGCTGCTCGGCGTGCACCTCACGGCCGAGGGGTCCAGCGAGATCGCCTCACGCTCGCGCGGCACCCCGCGCATCGCCAACCGGCTCCTGCGCCGGGTCCGTGACTACGCGCAGGTCCGCGCCGACGGCGTGCTCACCCTCCCGGTCGCGCAGTCCGCTCTGGAGCTGTTCGAGGTCGACGAGTCCGGCCTCGACCGCCTCGACCGCGCGGTCCTCGACGTGCTGTGCCGGCGCTTCGGTGGCGGGCCGGTGGGCATCTCCACCCTCGCCGTGGCCGTGGGGGAGGAGCGGGAGACGGTGGAGGAGGTCGCCGAGCCGTTCCTGGTCCGCACCGGCATGCTCGCCCGCACGCCCCGCGGTCGCGTCGCCACGCCCGCCGCGTGGCACCACCTCGGGCTCACGCCCCCGCCGGTCCCGACCGTCGACTCGACGCTCTTCGACGAGGTGTGAGCCCGCGGCGCCGCCGCGTAGACTCCAGCGCTCCACCCCCGCCACGATCCGAGGAGATCCCCGACCGTGAACGACCTCGCCGCACTCCTGCCCCTGGTGGCCATCCTGGCCTTGTTCTGGTTCATGGTGATCCGGCCCCAGCAGCGCCGCCAGCGGGAGGTCACGGCGCTGCAGAACAGCATCGAGGTGGGCCAGCGGGTGATGATGTCCTCCGGCATCTTCGGCACCGTCACCTCGGTGACCGACGACAAGGCGCGGCTCCAGATCGCCCCCGGCACCGAGATCGAGATCGCCCGGGCAGCGATCGCCAAGGTCGAGTCCCCGACCCAGCACCTCGGCGAGGAGCCCGGCCGGGAGCCCGGCGATGCCTGACCGGCGTACCGCCCAGGAGGCGCTGAAGCGCCTCACGGTCGACGTCGCGGACTGGCCCGAGGACGGCGTCACCTTCAAGGACATCACGCCCGTCCTCGCCGACCACCACGCCTTCTCCGCGATCATCACCGCGCTCGCCGCGGCCGGCCGCGACGACCACGGCAACGTCGTGGTCGACAAGGTCGTCGGCATGGAGGCCCGCGGCTTCATCCTCGCCGCCCCGGTGGCGCTCGCCCTCGGCATCGGCTTCGTGCCGGTCCGCAAGGCCGGCAAGCTGCCCCGCGAGACGCACGCCGTCTCCTACGCCCTGGAGTACGGCGAGGCCACCCTCGAGGTGCACCGCGACGGCATCGCGCCGGGGGAGCGGGTCCTGATGGTGGACGACGTGCTGGCCACCGGCGGCACCGTCGAGGCCACCCGGAAGCTCATCGAGTCGTGCGGCGGGACCGCCGTCGCGGCGTCGGTGCTGATGGAGCTGAGCTTCCTCGACCCGCGCTCCGTCACCGGCGACCTGCCGATCAGCTCGCTCCTGACGGTCTGACCCGACCGACCGCTCACTAGACTGGGTCAATGGCTGAGGAGACGGTGCCCGCGCAGGAGCCCAAGGTGGCGCCCCTGACCGCGCGCGGCATGCGCGCACGCCTGGCGCGGGTCGGCACCCGGCCGCCGTCGTCCAACCCGGTGCTCGAGCCGTTGTTCCGCGCCGTCCGGGCCAACCACCCCAAGGCCGACCTCGCCCTCCTCGAGCGCGCCTACGCCGTCGCCGACAAGTGGCACACCGGCCAGATGCGCAAGAGCGGCGACCCCTACATCACCCACCCCCTCGCGGTCACCACGATCCTGGCCGACATCGGCATGACGGAGCCCACGCTCGTCGCCGCGCTGCTGCACGACACGGTCGAGGACACGCCGTACACCCTCGACGAGCTCCGCGCCGACTTCGGCGACGAGGTGGCCCTGCTCGTCGACGGCGTGACCAAGCTCGACAAGGTGCAGTACGGCGACTCGGCGCAGGCCGAGACGATCCGCAAGATGATCGTGGCGATGTCCCGCGACATCCGCGTGCTGGTCATCAAGCTGGCGGACCGGCTGCACAACATGCGCACGCTGCGCTACGTCCCGGCCGCCTCGCAGGAGCGGTCGTCGCGCGAGACCCTCGACATCTACGCGCCGCTGGCCCACCGCCTCGGCATGAACACCCTCAAGTGGGAGCTCGAGGACCTCGCCTTCGCGACGCTGCACCCCAAGATCTACGACGAGATCGTGCGGATGGTGGCCGAGCGCGCACCCTCGCGCGACCAGTTCCTCGCCGAGGTCGTCGCCGAGATCGAGCACGACCTCAAGGCGGCGCGCATCCACGCCAAGGTCACCGGGCGGCCCAAGCACTACTACTCGATCTACCAGAAGATGATCGTCGGCGGCCGCGACTTCTCCGACATCTACGACCTGGTCGGCATCCGCATCCTCGTCGACGAGGACCGTGACTGCTACAGCGCGCTCGGTGTCATCCACTCGCGCTGGAACCCGGTCCTGGGCCGGTTCAAGGACTACGTCGCGATGCCGAAGTTCAACATGTACCAGTCGCTCCACACGACGGTGATCGGCCCGCAGGGCAAGCCCGTCGAGGTGCAGATCCGCACCTTCGCCCAGCACCGTCGCGCCGAGTACGGCGTCGCCGCGCACTGGAAGTACAAGGAGAACACCAAGGCCGGCGTCGACACCGACAAGCTCGGCGACAAGGACGACATGACCTGGCTGCGCCAGCTGCTCGACTGGCAGAGCGAGGTCGAGGACCCGGGCGAGTTCCTCGAGTCGCTGCGCTTCGAGATGAACCAGCAGCAGGTCTACGTCTTCACCCCGCGCGGCGACGTGATCTCGCTGCCGATGGGATCCACGCCCGTCGACTTCGCGTACGCCGTCCACACCGAGGTCGGCCACCACACCATCGGCTCGCGGGTCAACGGGCGGCTGGTGCCGCTGGAGTCCACGCTCGACAACGGCGACGTGGTGGAGGTCTTCACCTCCAAGTCGCCGACGTCCGGCCCCTCGCGCGACTGGCTCAACTTCGTCCAGTCCCCGCGCGCCCGCTCCAAGATCCGGCAGTGGTTCACCAAGGAGCGCCGCGAGGAGGCGATCGAGCACGGCAAGGACCAGATCGCCAAGCTCATGCGCAAGGAGGGCCTGCCCCTCACCCGCCTGATGACCCACGACGTGCTCTCGCTCGTGGCCGAGCACTTCCACCACGCCGACGTCTCCGCCCTCTACGCCGCAGTCGGCGAGGGCAACCTCAGCGCCCAGGCCGTCGTACGGCGCGTCATCGACCTCCATGGCGGTGACGACGGCGCCCAGGAGGACATGTCCGAGGGCGTCACCATCACGGGCCGCTCGCGCGCCGCCGCCAAGCGGGGTCCGACCGACTCCGGTGTCATCGTGCCCGGCGTCGACGACCTCTGGGTGAAGCTCGCGAAGTGCTGCACGCCCGTGCCACCCGACCCGATCCTGGGCTTCGTGACCAAGGGCGGGGGAGTCTCGGTCCACCGCAAGGACTGCACGAACGCCGCCAGCCTCCTCGGCCAGCCCGAGCGCGTGCTCGAGGTGGAGTGGGCGCCGACCTCGCAGTCGACCTTCCTGGTCAACATCCAGGTCGAGGCGCTCGACCGCGCCCGCCTGCTGTCCGACATCACCATGGCGCTCTCGGACGCCCACGTGAACATCCTCAGTGCCACCCTCTCCACCACCCGCGACCGGGTCGCCAAGAGCCGGTTCTCCTTCGAGATGGCCGACGCCGCCCACCTCGACGGCGTGCTCCGCGCCGTCCGCGCCGTCCCCGGCGTCTTCGACGCCTACCGCGTCACGGCGTAGTCAGGGCGCCGAGCGGGCACTTCCTCGCGCTGGACCACGCCGAGCGGGCACTTCCTCGCGCTGGCCGCCCGGGAGGCTTGACGTACACGTGTCCGGCACGTGGCCCTGCGGCGGCGGTCGTCGGGGCCTCTTCCCGGACACGTGTGGCGGTTGTGGCCCCGGGAACGGACCCGCGAGGGGCAACAACCGCCGCACGTGTGGCCAGACGGGCAGTGCCATCGCGAGGAAGTGCCCGG
>NZ_JAUZVE010000094.1:0-13899 GCF_031844425.1 Microbacterium sp. ARD31 | reverse complement strand
ACGGGCAAGACCTTCCAGGTCGGCTACTCCAGCAGCGACACGATCACGGTGGCCGGAGCGTCGGCGCTGAAGGACTTCACCCCCGGGATCGACGCGTTGGACATCACCGAGGCGTACACCACTCCCGGCACGGGCGCCAGCAACAAGGTCCAGGCCCAGATCACCGCGGTGTCGACGCAGCGTGCGGAGCTCGGTGCGACGCAGAACCGGTTCGAGCACACCATCAACAACATCAACGTCGCGGTCGAGAACCTGTCGGCGTCGGAGTCGCGGATCCGTGACACCGACATGGCGCAGGAGATGATGAGCTTCACCCGCTCGCAGATCCTGTCCCAGGCCGGCACCGCGATGCTGGCGCAGGCCAACCAGGCCTCGCAGGGTGTCCTGTCCCTCCTCCGCTGATCGCGGCTGAGGAACCTCACACCCACCGGACGCCGGGTGGGTCGCGGTCACCGCGACCCATCCGGACCCCGTCCACGACGAGCAGCCCCCGGTAGGGGCGACCCAGGAGGGAGGAAGCGATGGCCACGGCCAGCATCAGCGGGCTCGGGAGCGGGCTCGACACCGCTTCCATCATCGAGCAGTTCATGCAGCTCGAGGCGGCGTCCCAGAACCGCCTGCGGTCGCGCCAGACCACGGAGCGGTCCGTGCTCTCGGCCCTGCAGTCGCTCAACACGAAGGTCGCCGCCCTCGCCACCCGCGCGGGCGACCTCCTGAAGCCGGGCGCCTTCAACGCGGTCACCGCCACCAGCTCCGAGACCAAGGTCGCGGTCAGCGCCACCACCACGGCGGCCCCGGGCTCCTTCTCGGTCCGCGTCGACCAGACGGCCGTCACCCACCGCATCGAGCTCGCCACGGCCACCGGCACCGCCACGGCCGGCACCGTGCCGACCCTGGTCCGCCTGGACCGCCTCGACGGGACCGGCCCGGTCGACCTCACGACGGACGGCACCCTCGGTGGCCTGGTGACCGCCATCAACGACCCCGCCAACGCCACCGGTCTGCGGGCCACCGCGGTCCGGGTGGGCACCGACCAGTTCCGGCTGGTCGTCGAGTCCGCGAGCACGGGCGCGGCGGGCGACTTCACGCTCACGAACGCTGCCGACGGTTCTGCCCTCCTCGGGGGCGCGACCGTGCGCCAGGGGCGGGACGCGCAGGTGACGGTCGGTGACTCGATCGTGGCGACCTCGTCGTCCAACACCTTCGCCGACCTCGTGCCGGGGGTGACGCTCACCCTCGCACCCGGCACCGCACCCGGCACCACCTCCGAGGTGGTGCTGGCCCGTGACCCGGCCGCCACGACGTCGGCGGTCAAGGGGCTCGTGGACGCCGTGAACTCGCTGCTCGCCGACATCGACACGCAGACCAAGACGAGCTCGACCGCGCGGGGAGTCCTGGCGGGCGACGCCGGGGTCCGGAGCATCCGGGACTCGATCCTCGCGAGCGTCTTCCCGACGAACGGGACCAGCCTGGCCGACCTGGGCATCCAGACCGACCGCTACGGCAAGGTCGTCCTCGACGAGGCCGCCTTCAAGAAGGCGTACGCGGCTGACCCGACGGCGGTCCAGGGCCGGCTCGGCGCCGCGGACACCGGCTTCGTCGCCCGGATCAAGGCGGCCGCCGACTCGGCGACCAACCGCGAGACCGGCACCCTCACCACGGCGATCACCGGCACCAACGCCGCGATCGAGCGCCTCGACGACAACATCGAGGCCTGGGACCTCCGGCTGGAGCTGCGACGGACCGCGCTCACCCGGCAGTTCACCGCCCTCGAGACGGCCCTCAGCCAGATGAACAGCCAGTCCTCCTGGCTGGCCGGCCAACTCTCCTCATTACCGACCTCGGGAAGCTAAGGACAGCACCCTCATGGCCTACACCACGCCCTTCTCCAGCCCCTACGCCGCGTCCTCCGCGACGACGTCGGGCACGCCCCTCGCCTACCTGCAGTCGTCGGTCGAGACCGCCAGCCCCAGCAAGTTGCTCGTCATGCTCTACGAGCGCCTGGTGCTCGACTGCCGCCGCGCGGTGGCGGCCCAGGAGGCCGGTGACCACGCGGTCGCCCACCACAACCTGCTGCACGCGCAGGACATCGTGGTGGAGCTGCAGTCGTCGCTCCGCCCGGGCGTCTGGGACGGCAGCGAGGGCCTGAACAGCATCTACTCGCACCTGACGGTGCAGCTCATCCAGGCCAACGTGCAGCGCGACGTCACCATCACCTCGCACTGCCTCGACCTGGTGGTCGGCCTGGCCGAGGCATGGCGAGAGGCGGCCGCCGAGGCTGCCCGCCCCGCCGACGCCGTCCGGTCGGCGTGAGCACCTCCCCGGCCGGCCCGGCCGGCCCGGCCTCCCCGACGCCCGGCGACGGTCTCGTCGCCGCGTGGGAGGAGGCCCTCGACGTCCTCGAGCGCAACGCCCGCGAGGCGGCTGCGCTGGCCACGGACCCGGCCCACGACGGCCCCGCGCTGACCGCGTGGACCCCGCCGACCCCCGGAGGCCCGGTGCCCGACGTCCTCGTGGACCGGGTGCGCGAGCTGCTGCAGCTCCAGGCCGCCGTCCGTGCCGAGCTCGACCGTGCCGTCCGCGAGAACCGCGCCGACCTCGCCGGACTCGAGCGCACCACCTCCGCGGCCCGCCCGCGCCGGGCGGCGTACGTCGACGTCTCGGCCTGAGGCGCGGCCCGGGCCAGGCCCGCGCACGGACCGGGTGGTCCGGGCATGGCCCGTTCGGGTGGTGCCGCCCCGGGACCACGGTCCCGAACGTGGCGCGCTCGTCAAGATCCACTCATCAATTCCTCAACAGGACGGCAACAGCGCCGATCCGACCCAGTGAGCACGGAACGCTCACCCCCTCCGCCGACGGACCGGCACTCGTTTTCCCCTCCAGGAGTGACTTCGTGTCCCTCGGCATGCCCGACGCCGTCTCGTCCGTGCTCGCCACGGCCCTCGACGGCCTGGCGACCCGGCAGACCGTCATCGCCGACAACATCGCCAACGTCGACACCCCCGGCTTCCGCGCCACCAGCGTCGACTTCGAGTCCTCGCTCGCCGCCGCGCTCCAGCGCGGTGCCATGTCGGTCAACGGCGTCGCCCCCACCGAGCGGCCGAGCAACGCGCCCGTCGGCGAGGACGGCAACAACGTCGACCTGCGCCAGGAGTCGCTGTCGGCCGTGCAGACGCAGTTCCAGTACCAGATGATGACGCGCGCCGTCTCCGAGCGCCACGCCCTCGTCGCGACCGCGGCAGGTGCGTTCTGATGGGCGCCTTCGACATGCTGCGCATCGCCAACAGCAGCCTCGGCATGCACCAGACCTGGCTCGACGCGCTCGCGCACAACATCGCGAACGCCAACACCGTCCGGGCGACCACCGAGGACGCCTTCCAGCAGCAGATGGTCGTGGCGAGCGCCCGTCCCGAGGGCGGCGTCGACGTCGCTGCCATCGAGCTCGGCGACGCCGAGGGCGTCCTCCAGTACGCCCCCGACCACCCGCTCGCGGACGCCGACGGCATGGTGCGCACGCCGGCCATGGACATGTCGGTCCAGATGACCTCCCTCGTCCAGGCGCAGCGCGGCTTCCAGGCCTCGGTCCAGGTCACCAAGACGGCGCAGGACTCCTACAACGCGGCACTCCAGATCGGACAGGGCTGATGAGCATCAACGGCATCGAGGCCATCGCCGGCTTCACCCCCCTCGCGGCACCCGTGGTGCAGGCGCCGGCGCCCGCGGCCCCCGCGGTCCAGGGCGCCGACTTCGGCAGCCTGGTGCTCGACGGCATCGAGCGCCTCGAGGGCCTGCAGGACTCCGCTGACGGGCTCGCCGTCCGCGCGGCCACCGGCACCCTGCCCAACATCCACGACTACACGCTGGCCGCGGCCGAGGCCGAGACGGCCACCAAGTTGACCGTCGCCGTGCGCAACAAGGCCATCGAGGCGTTCAGCGAGATCATGCGGATGCAGGTCGGATGAGGACCGGGATCACGCAGGTCCTGGAGCGCTACCGCCGCTCCTTCGCCCTCTTCAGCCCCGGCCAGAAGGTCGTCGCGGTCGTCGGCACCGGCGCCCTCCTGCTGGCCGCCTTCATGGTGTTCCGCTGGGCCTCGGCGCCGTCGTACTCGCCGCTCTACTCGAACCTGTCGGCCGAGGACGCCTCCGCCGTGGTCGAGCAGCTCGACGCCGACGGCGTCCCCTACGAGATCGGCGGTGGTGGCGGCACCATCTCGGTGCCGCGCGACCAGGTCTACTCCACGCGCATCGCCCTCAGCGGCGAGGGCATCCCGTCCGGCAGCAGCGACGGCGGCTACGCGCTGCTCGACGGCCAGGACATCTCCACCTCGCAGTTCAAGGAGCAGACCGACTTCAAGCGCGCGATGGAGGGCGAGCTCGCCGCGACCATCGAGGCCATCGACGGCGTCGAGACCGCCGTGGTCCACCTCGCCCTGCCGCCCAAGCAGGTCTTCGCCGAGGAGCAGGACCCCGCCACGGCGTCGGTCCTCGTGGACACCCGCGGCGCGACGCTGGACCCCGACCAGGTCATGGCCGTGGTCAACCTCGTCGCCTCCAGCATCGACGGCCTCGACCCCGCGAAGGTGACCGTCGCCGACTCCACCGGCCGCGTGCTCTCCGAGAACGACGAGTCCGGCACCGGCATGAGCAGCAGCCGCAACCGCCAGGTCGAGGACTACCAGGACCAGCTCAGCACCAAGGCGCAGTCGATGCTCGACCGCATCTACGGCCCCGGCAAGTCCTCGGTGCAGGTCACCGCCGTGCTCGACTTCGACAAGGTCGTGCGCGAGACCACCACCTACGGCAAGCGCAAGGCCCCGGTCCTCGCCGAGTCGAAGCAGAGCGAGTCCTACGCCGGCGGTGCCGGCGGCGCGACGCCCGGTGGCGTGGTCGGCCCCGACGCCCAGCTCGAGAACGGCGGCACCGGGGGCGACGGCAGCTACGGCAACACCGCGACGGTCCGTGAGAACGGCGTCGACAAGGTGGTCGAGCAGTCGGAGAACGCGCCGGGCTCGGTGGAGTCCCTCCACGCCGCGGTCGTCGTCGACACCAACTCCGAGGTGACCGTCGACATCACCGAGATCAACGACCTGGTGTCCTCCGCGATCGGCCTCAACCCCGACCGCGGCGACACCATCGAGACCTCCTCGGTCCCCTTCGACACCTCCCTCGCCGAGGCAGACGCCGCCGCCCTCGAGGCGGCCCGGGCGGCCGAGGCCGCGGAGGCGCGCAACCGGTGGATCCGCAACGGCGCCCTCGGCGGGCTCGTGCTGCTGCTCGTCGGCCTGGCCTGGCGGCGATCGCGCAAGCACGCCAAGGCACGCCAGGACGCGACGTCGTACGTCGTGGAGCAGCTCCGCATGGAGCAGGCCGAGCGGACCGCGCTGCACGCCCCCGACGAGGCCGCGACGGCACTGGCGCTCGAGCCGGTCGACACCAAGTCCGACGAGATGTACGACGAGCTGGTGGCCCTCGTGGAGCGCCAGCCTGATGAGGTCGCCTCGCTGCTGCGCGGCTGGCTGGTGGAGCGTCCCTGATGGCCGTGATGACAGGGCTCGGAGCCCGCAAGGCCGCGATCGTGCTGGTGCGGCTCGGCAAGGAGCGCGCCGCGACCGTGCTCGAGCACATGACCGACGAGGAGATCGAGGCGATCTCCGCCGAGGTCGCCACGCTCAACGGCGTCGAGGCCGGCGAGGCCAACGAGGTGATCAACGAGTTCGGCAGCCTGCTCACCGCCCGCCAGCACATGCTGCAGGGCGGCATGGACCTCGCTCGCGACCTGCTGCAGCGCACGCTCGGCGACGACCGCGCCGAGGAGGCGATGCAGCGACTGACCGCCATGGCGATCCAGCTGCCCTTCCAGTTCCTCCAGCGTGCCGACCCGACCCAGCTGCGCTCGTTCATCCACGAGGAGCACCCACAGGTGATCGCGCTCGTGCTGGCCCACATGTCGGCCGAGAAGGCGTCGCTGGTGCTCTCCGGGCTGTCCTCGGAGCTGCAGGCCGACGTCGCCCACCGCATCGCGGTGATGGGTCGCGCCAACCCCGAGACGGTGCGGATCGTCGAGGGCGTGCTGGAGCGCCGGTTGTCCTCCGTGCTGCAGCCCGCCGACTCCTCGCGCGTCGGTGGCGTGGGACCCCTCGTCAACATCATCAACCGCGCCGACCGCTCGACCGAGCGGCAGATCGTCGAGGGCCTCGAGTCGCTCGACTCCGGGCTCGCCGAGGAGGTGCGCAGCCGGATGTTCATGTTCGAGGACATCGTCGGGCTGTCCGACCGCGACGTGCAGCAGGTGCTGCGCCAGGTCGACACCGCCGAGCTCGCGCTCGCCCTCAAGGGCGTCTCGGAGCAGGTGCGCGACAAGATCACGGGCAACCTCTCCGAGCGTGCCGCGGAGAACGTGCTGGAGGAGGTCGAGATCCTCGGCCCCGTCCGCCTCACCCAGGTCGAGGAGGCCCAGCAGGCCGTCATCCGCACCATCCGCGGGCTCGAGGAGCGTGGCGAGATCGTCGTGCGCAGGGGAGGCGAAGATGAGTTCGTCGACTGAGCTGCGTCCGCTCGCGGCGGTCCGGCTGCCGGAGCTGCGTGCCGTCGAGACCACCCGCGAGACCGCGCGCGCCCAGGGGTACGCCGTCGGCTGGGCGCAGGGACGGCGGGAGGCCGAGGCCGCCGTGCGCGCCGAGGTCGACGAGCTGGCCCGCACCGCTGCCCTCCGCGAGGAGCAGTGCCGGGCCGAGCAGGCCGCAGCCGCGACCGCGCTGCGGACCGCCACTGTCGCGGCGCACGAGCTGCTCGTCGCCGCCTGCGAGCGGGTCGACGAGCAGGCGGGCGCCCTCGCGCTCGAGCTCACCCGGACCCTCCTGGGCGCCCTCGACCCCGACGTCGCGCACGTCCTCGAGCGCGTCCGCGGCCTGATGCCGGCCCACGCCGTCGGCTCGGTGCGGCTCCACCCGGAGGTCGCAGCCGTCGCCGGCGACCTCGCCGACCTCGGCGTCCTCGTCGTCGCCGACCCCTCCCTGGGCCGCGCCGACGCCGTCGCGCAGGCCGACGACCACGTCGTCGACCTCCGCGTCGACGAGGCGCTCGCCCGGCTCGCGGAGGTGCTCGCATGAGCACCCTGACCGCCGACGTGCGTGCCCGCGCCCTCGAGGCCGTCTCGCCCCTCCGCCTCGGCCAGGTCGCCGAGCTGCTCGGCCTGCAGGTCCGCGTCAGCGGCCTCGCGGCCGCCGTGGGCGACCTGGTCGCCGTCGAGGGCGAGACCCGGGTGCTCGCCGAGGTGGCCGCCAGCGGTCCCGCCGGCCTCACCTGCCTCCCGCTCGGCGACACGACCGGCCTGCGGGTCGGCGACGTCGTACGACACACGGGCGGGCCGCTGCGCATCCCCGTCGGCGAGGCCCTGCGCGGTCGCGTGCTGGACGGCCTCGGCCGCCCCGTCGACGGTGGACCGCCCCTGGACCACCTGCCTCTTGTCGGGGTCAACCACACCGCCCCCGCCGCCTTGAGCCGACCCCGCATCGACCACCAGCTCGGCCTCGGCGTCCGGGCGCTGGACAGCCTCACCCCGTGCGGCCGCGGCCAGCGCATCGGCATCATGGCCGGCTCCGGCGTCGGCAAGTCGAGCCTGCTCTCCATGGTCGCGCGCGGCACCGACGCCGAGGTCTCGGTCATCGCGCTCGTGGGCGAGCGTGGTCGCGAGGTCCGCGAGTTCATCGAGAACGACCTCGGTCCCGAGGGCCTGGCGCGTTCGGTCGTCGTCGTGGCCACCTCCGACGCACCGCCCGTCGAGCGCCTCCGCGCCGCCGGCGTCGCCACCCGGATCGCGGAGTTCTTCCGCGACAGCGGGCGCCACGTCGTGCTGATGATGGACAGCCTCACCCGCGTCGCGATGGCGCAGCGCGAGATCGGCCTCTCCGCCGGGGAGCCGCCGGCCACGCGCGGCTACCCGCCGAGCGTCTTCACCCTCATGCCGCAGCTCCTCGAGCGCGCCGGCACCTCCGCCACGGGCAGCATCACCGGCCTCTACACGGTGCTCGTCGAGGGCGACGACATGCAGGACCCGATCGGCGACACCGCACGGTCGATCCTCGACGGGCACGTCGTGCTCTCCCGCCGGCTCGCCACCGCGGGTCACTTCCCCAGCATCGACGTGCTGGAGTCGATCTCCCGCGTCACCCGCGCCGTCACCGACCCCGACCAGCGTGCCGACGCCACCCGGCTGCGCCGCCTGCTCGCGGCCCACCGGTCCGTCCGCGAGCTGGTCGAGATCGGCGCGTACGTCGCCGGGGCGGACCCCGACGCCGACGTCGCGCTCGCCCGCATGCCCGCGATCGACGCCTTCCTCCGCCAGGACATGGACGACAGCACGTCCCTGACCGACACCTGGCAGGCACTCAAGGAGCTGGTGGCCTGATGGCCCGCACACCCGACCACGACCCCGACGCCGGCATGCGTGCCGTCGCGCGCGTGCGCGGCGTCCGCGAGCAGGACAGCCGCCTCGGCCTGACCCGCGCCGCCGCCGACCAGCGTGAGGCCGGCCGCCGCCTCGACGCGGTGGCCGACCGGCTCGCCACCGCGACCGACCCCGCCGCCGTCGACCCGGCCGGCTTCGCCATCGGCCGTCTGGCCGCGGCCGGCATCGCCGTCGACCTGATCGCCTCCCAGCGTGCGCTCGCGACGGCCACCACCGTCACCACGGTGGCGCGCGAGCACTGGCAGCGCGACCACACCCGCCTCGCCGCCGTCGAGCTGCTGCTCGAGCGCCGCGCCGAGGACCGCCGCGCCGAGCGCCTGCGCCGCGAGCGCGTCGAGGTCGACGACCTCGTCTCCGCCCGCTGGCTGCGCGCCCGGCGCACGCCCGAGGAAGGTGCTCGATGAGCATCAGCGACGTCACCGCCCGGATCTCCCAGATCCAGGCCCAGCTCGCCCTGCTGCCCGGTACGTCCCCGACGTACTCGTCGAGCGTGGCCGCCACCGGTTTCGACACCGTCCTGTCGCGCACCAGCGCGACGGCCGGCACCACGACCACCGGCGGCACCGGCGCCGTGACCGGCGACGACGTCGTCTCGAAGGCCAAGGAGATGCTCGGCCTGCCCTACGTGTGGGGTGGCACCGACCCGGAGCGCGGTGTCGACTGCTCCGGCCTGGTGCAGTCGGTCTACAAGTCGTTCGGCATCGAGCTGCCGCGCCTCTCGGCCGACCAGGCCCGTTCGGGCCGTCCGGTCGCCAGCATGAACGACGTACGCCCCGGCGACCTCATCGCGTGGGACAACTCGAGCCGCAACAACGGCGCCGACCACATCGCCATCTACGTCGGCAACGGCCAGATGATCGAGGCGCCCCGCCCCGGCGGCAAGGTGCAGCTGGTCCCGGTGACCACCCCGCCCGACTACATCCGCCGGGTGCTGCCCGACGCGAGCACCACCACCACGGTGTCGGCCACCGCGCCGACCTCGGCGCGGACGGTCCCCGCCGGGACGCCGTACGCCGACCTGTTCCAGCAGGCGGCGAGCTCCTACGGGCTCGACCCGGCCCTGCTGGTCGCGGTCGCCCGCCAGGAGTCGGGCTTCGACCCGCAGGCGGTCAGCCCGGCCGGTGCCCAGGGCCTGATGCAGCTGATGCCCGGCACGGCGCAGGGCCTCGGCGTCGCCAACCCGTTCGACCCCGCCCAGGCCATCGGCGGCGCAGCCCAGCTGCTCGACAGCCTGCTCGGCCGCTTCGGCTCGACCGAGCTGGCGCTGGCGGCCTACAACGCCGGCCCCGGTGCGGTCCTGCGCTACGACGGCGTGCCGCCCTACCCCGAGACGCAGAACTACGTCACCTCGATCATGTCGCACCTGGAGTCCGCATGAGCATCACTCCGATCGCCCCGGCCCTCCCGACCCCGTTCGCGGACGCCGCGTCCGGCGAGGGCGGTCCGGCCTCCGGCGGCTTCGCGGCGCTGGTGGCCGGCCTGCTGGCCGGTGCCCCGGCGCCCGCCGCCGCACCACCCGCTGTTCCCGCGACCGGCGGTGGCGCCGCGTCGGGTGCTCCCGCCGGCGCCCCCGACGCGGCCGCGGACGGGTCGGTGGAGGAGGTCGCCGAGCCGCAGGTCGGCGACAAGCCGAGCGGCGAGCACTCCATGGTGGCGCCCGAGGGCGACGACGATCCCGGCCTGAGCCTCAAGGCCGACGTCCTGCCCAGCCTCCCGCTCGGGTGGCAGCCACCCGTCGCGCCGACCCCCGTCGGCGAGGCCCCCGCTGTCGGCCCCCGGCCCGCCGACCCGGTCGCGGGCGTCGCCCCGGCGGCCGCCACGGCCACCGCGAGCACCACGACCGCCACGTTCCCGGCGACCACCACGGTCCCGGCGACCGGCACGACCAGCACCGGGACCGACCCGGCAGTGGCGCCGGCGTCGGACCCGGCGCAGGCGCCGGCTCCCGCAGGCGTCGAGCGCAGCGAGACCGGGGCCGCCGCAGCCACCGGCTCGGGCGGCTCGACCACGGCGACGACCACACCGGCGACGAGCCCCGAGGCAGGCGCCCAGGGGTCCGGCCCGCAGGCGTCAGCCCCGTCCGCCTCGTCCGCGCAGGCCGCGCCGTCCACCCCGCCGTCCGCTCCGGCACCGCCCACGGTGGCCGTCACGGCCGCGACCGTCCCGACGGCGCCCGCGGTGCCGGCCGACGCACCCGCTGCGGCCAGCCCGGCCTCGCCGGTGGCGCAGGTCGTCCCGGAGGTGAGCAGGCTGGTCTCGCGCGGCAACGGCGTGCACCGCCTGACCATGAAGCTCCAGCCCGAGGCACTGGGCGAGGTGCGGGTGACGCTGACCGTCCGTGACGGAGCGGTGCAGGTGCAGCTCACGGGTGGCGACGACGCGGCCCGCGCCCTCGCGGAGGGTGCGCCGGAGCTGCGGCGTGTGCTCGAGCTCGCCGGAGCCGGTGAGGCGCGTGTGGTCGTGCGCGACCTCGCCGGGCAGCAGGCCACCGCACCGACCCCCTCGCAGGCCGGGACCCAGACCGGGCCCCAGGCGGGGGCGCACCACGGCCAGGACACGTCGTACGGCGCCCAGGGCGGCGCCGGCGGCGACGCACCCGCGACCGGCGGGCACGCAGGACAGCAGGACCAGCACGCACGGACGCGTGGTGGAGCAGGAGCCACGGACGGCCTCACCGACGGAGCGACCGTGCTCCGTCCAGACCCGGTCACCGCTGCCCCCCAGGGCATCGACCTGACCATGTGAGGAGGGATCGTGACGATCTCCGCGAACGAGGCGGTGACCAGCGCGACCACCGCGTTCCCGATGGGGGCGGCGACCGCGTCGGCGACCTCGGAGGACAAGCAGATGTTCCTGGAGCTGATGGTTGCCCAGCTCCGCTACCAGGACCCGCTCAACCCGGCCGACTCCGGCGAGTTCCTCGCCCAGTCGGCGCAGTTCACCGCGCTGGAGAAGATGCAGGACGTCTCCGACCGCGTCGGTGCGCTGCTGGGCTCGCAGATGGCGTTCGGCGCCGGCGCGATGGTCGGCCAGCAGGTGTCGTGGGTCGACGCCGACGGCGTGACCACGCACAGCGGCACGATCGCCGGCGTCACCTTCGGCGCCGAGGGACCGGTCTTCGACATCGACGGCACGCAGGTCCCCCTCGCGCAGCTCCTCTCCGTCGGCACCACGACGCCCCCGGCGTCGGGCACCGACACCCCGACCACCGACCCGACCCCCGACTCCACCGACTCCACCACGGCCTGAGGCCGTCCCCGAAAGGAACCCACCATGCTCCGCTCGCTCTTCTCCGGCATCAGCGGCCTCCGCGCCAACCAGACCATGCTCGACGTGACCGGCAACAACATCGCCAACGCCAACACCGTCGGCTTCAAGGCCAACACCACCGTCTTCCAGGACACCCTCAGCCAGGTCATGCGCGGCGCCACGGCCGGTGACGCCGCCACCGGCGGGACCAACCCGGTCCAGGTCGGCCTGGGCGTCCAGGTCGCGGCCACTCGCGGCAACTTCAACCAGGGCTCGGCCCAGGCGACGGGCGGCACCACGGACCTGATGATCCAGGGCGACGGGATGTTCGTCCTCGGCTCGGGCGACGAGCGCGTCTACACCCGCGCCGGCGCCTTCAGCTGGGACACGCAGGGCAACCTGGTCGCCCCCAGCGGCAAGAAGGTGCAGGGCTACGCCCCCGGTGACGCCGGCGGCACCCTGATCGACGTGAACCTCAAGGCGCTGGAGGGCACCCTGCCCGCCGGCGTGGAGATGACGTCGTACTCCATCGGCAGCGACGGGATCGTGCGCGGCACCTTCTCCGACGACGTGCAGCGCGAGATCGCCACCGTCGCGGTCGCCAACTTCACCAACGTCGCCGGCCTCGAGCGCGTCGGTGAGACCGCCTTCCGCGCCAGCGCCAACTCCGGTGCCGCCGAGCTCGGCGTCGCCGGCCAGGGCAGCCGTGGCGACCTGATGGCCGGCACGCTCGAGATGTCGAACGTCGACCTGTCCGCCGAGTTCACCAACCTGATCCTCGCCCAGCGCGGGTTCCAGGCCAGCTCCCGCGTCATCACCACCTCGGACCAGGTGCTCGAGGAGCTCGTCAACATCAAGCGCTGATCCCGGTCTCGTTCGCCTCGGCCCCGGCAGTCCCGCGACTGCCGGGGCCGAGGCGTTGCCGTCTGCTGCCGGTCGATGAGGGACGGAGTCCCGGCACGAGACCCCCTCCACAGACCGGTTTCGGGCCGGGGTCGAGTGTCGGTGGCTTGCTCTAGTGTCGAACACATGATCGAAGCGCTGGAGCGGGAGGCCGGGAGGGTCGCAGACGACCTCTCGGCGTCTGGCCTGCTCGCTTCGATCCGGACCTCGCGGCAGATCGAGCACGCCGAAGCGGCGCGCCAGCTCGACCTCGCGGCCCGCTGGGCGGACCTGCACCCTCCGGAGTCGATCCACCACGCGGCCACGTTCGCGACTCCGGGGTGTGAGCACGAGGAACCCATCGCAGGTGTGGGTGCCCCGCTGGTGGCGGAGTTCTGCATCCCCGAGCTCGGCGCGGTGCTCGGCATCTCGTCGACGGCGGCGAAGAAGCTCATCGGCCACGCCCTGGAGTTGCGGCACCGCCTGCCCCGCGTGTGGGCGCAGGTCCAGTCCGGGCTGGTGCCGGCCTGGCAGGCCAGGATGGTCGCGGAGACCACCATCCACACTGTCCCCGCGCTGACGGTCGAGGCGGCGGGGTTCGTGGACGCCCAGGTCGCCGCCGTGGCCGGGCGGGTGGGTCCGGCGCAGCTGGACCGGCTGGTCGCGGAGGCGATCAAGCGGTACGACCTCGCCACCGACGACCCGGCCAAGGATCCGGAGGACGGCCACCTGCACGTGGACCCTCGGCACGTGACGATCAACGACGAGGACGTGCACTTCGCCGGCACGATGCGGGTCGAGGCCGAGGTCGACATCGCGGATGCTCTCGACCTGGGTCATGCCGTGTCGCGGGGTGCTGCGGCGCTGAAGGCCCTCGGTTCGACCGAGTCGCTCGACGTGCGCCGGGCCAAGGCGCTCGGTGGCCTGGCCCGCACCCAGACCGCCCTGGACCTCTCAGCCGACACCGCCACGGAACCCGACACGGCCACCGACACGGCCACCGACACCGAACGGGACACCGCCGACCTGCCGCCGGCGCGTGAGGTCGTGGTCCACGCCCACTTCGCCGCCGCGTCGGTGGGCGAGGCCACGGTGTTCGGTCCGACCGGCCGGATCGAGGAGGGCCAGCGCCTCGTCCTACTCGACCAGGTCAAGGCCTGGTGCGCCGACACCCGGACCAAGGTCACCATCAAGCCGGTCATCGACCTCAACACCGAGCTCGCTGCGTCGGGCTATGAGATCCCGAACCGCATCCGGGAGCAGGTGATGCTCCGCGACCGCACCTGCGTGTTCCCGTGG
>NZ_JAUZVE010000093.1:0-15418 GCF_031844425.1 Microbacterium sp. ARD31 | reverse complement strand
TGTCGTGTAGTCATCCGGGCGCTGGATTGCGACCGGGTTTCTACGGGGATGTTGTCAGTGTAGTTGACGTGACGATATTCAGTTTGGGCGGATGCCGGGGGCCGGGCCCCCGGCATCCGAAGAACGAGTGTTACTCGCCCTTGGTCTTCTGGACGATCTCGTCGGCCACCGCGCGCGGGACCTCGGAGTAGCTGTCGAACTCCATCGCGTAGACCGCGCGGCCCGAAGTCTTCGAGCGCAGGTCGCCGATGTAGCCGAACATCTCCGACAGGGGGACGAGGGCGCGGACGATCTTGATGCCCGCTCCGTCCTCCATCGACTGGATCTGGCCACGACGCGAGTTCAGGTCGCCGATGACGTCGCCCATGTACTCCTCGGGAGTACGGACCTCGACGGCCATCAGCGGCTCGAGCAGCACGGGGCTGGCCTTGCGGACAGCCTCCTTGAAGCCCATCGAACCCGCGATCTTGAACGCCATCTCGGACGAGTCGACGTCGTGCGACGCGCCGTCCATGAGGATCGCCTTCACGCCCACCATGGGGAAGCCGGCGAGCACACCGACCTGCATGGCGTCCTGGAAGCCCTGGTTGGTCGGCTCGATGTACTCGCGCGGGATGCGGCCACCGGTGACCTTGTTCTCGAACTCGTACGTCTTGTCGGCCGTGACCTCGAGGGGCTCGAGCGCGAACTGGATCTTCGCGAACTGGCCCGACCCACCGGTCTGCTTCTTGTGCGTGTAGTCGTAACGCTCGACGGTCTTCTTGATCGTCTCGCGGTACGCGACCTGCGGCTTGCCGACGTTCGCCTCGACGCGGAACTCGCGCTTCATGCGGTCGACGAGGATGTCGAGGTGCAGCTCGCCCATGCCCTTGATGACCGTCTGACCGGTCTCGGGGTTGAGCTCGGTGCGGAAGGTCGGGTCCTCTTCGGCGAGCTTCTGGATGGCGACACCCAGCTTCTCCTGGTCGGCCTTGGTCTTCGGCTCGATCGCGACCTCGATGACGGGCTCGGGGAACGTCATCGACTCGAGGACGACGGGCTCGTTCGGGTCGGCGAGGGTGTCACCGGTGGTGGTGTCCTTCAGGCCGATGACCGCATAGATGTTGCCCGCGGTAACCGCGTCGACCGGGTTCTCCTTGTTGGCGTGCATCTGGAAGATCTTCCCGATGCGCTCCTTCTTGCCCTTGGTCGAGTTGATGACCTGCGCGCCCGAGTCGAGCTGACCCGAGTAGACGCGGATGTAGGTCAGGCGACCGAAGAACGGGTGCACGGCGACCTTGAAGGCCAGCGCGGCGAACGGGTCGTTGGCGTCGGGGTGACGCTCGATGACCTTCTCCTCGTCCTTCGGGTCGTGCGCCTCGATGGCGGGCACGTCGAGGGGCGACGGCAGGTAGTCGACGACCGCGTCGAGCATCGGCTGGACACCGCGGTTCTTGAACGCGGAGCCGCAGAGCACGGGGTAGAGCTCGCCGGCGACCGTCATCTTGCGGATGGCGCCCTTGATCTCGGCGATCGTGAGCTCCTCACCACCGAAGAACTTCTCGAGGAGCTCCTCGTCGCTCTCGGCGACGGTCTCCAGCAGCTGCTGGCGGTACTCCTCAGCGCGGTCCTTGAGGTCGGCGGGGATCTCCTGAACCTCGTACTTGGCGCCCATGGTCACGTCACCCTTGGCGTCGCCGGGCCACACCAGTGCGCGCATCTCGACGAGGTCGATGACGCCGACGAAGTCGTTCTCGGCACCGATGGGCAGCTGCAGCACGAGCGGCTTGGCGCCGAGGCGCTTCACGATCGTGTCGACGGTGAAGTAGAAGTCCGCGCCCAGCTTGTCCATCTTGTTGACGAAGCAGATACGGGGGACGTCGTACTTGTCGGCCTGACGCCACACGGTCTCGGACTGGGGCTCGACGCCCTCCTTGCCGTCGAAGACGGCGACGGCACCGTCGAGGACGCGGAGCGAGCGCTCCACCTCGACCGTGAAGTCGACGTGACCCGGGGTGTCGATGATGTTGATCTGGTTCTTGTTCCAGAAGCAGGTGACGGCGGCCGACGTGATCGTGATGCCGCGCTCCTTCTCCTGCTCCATCCAGTCGGTGGTCGAGGCGCCGTCGTGGGTTTCGCCCAGCTTGTGGTTGACACCCGTGTAGAAGAGGATGCGCTCGGTCGTCGTCGTCTTGCCGGCATCGATGTGCGCCATGATGCCGATGTTGCGGACCTTGTTGAGGTCGGTGAGCACTTCTTGTGCCACGGGGTGTCCTTACGTGTAGTGACGGATGTCGCGGGGCGACCGGCCGGGGGTGACCCGGCCGGTCGCCGAGGTGCTGATTACCAGCGGTAGTGCGCGAAGGCGCGGTTCGACTCGGCCATCTTGTGGGTGTCCTCGCGGCGCTTCACCGCGGCACCGAGGCCGTTCGAGGCATCCAGGATCTCGTTCTGGAGGCGCTCGGTCATGGTCTTCTCACGGCGACCCTTCGCGTACGAGACGAGCCAGCGCAGCGCGAGCGTGTTCGCGCGGTGCGGCTTGACCTCGACGGGAACCTGGTAGGTCGAGCCACCGACGCGGCGGCTCTTGACCTCGAGGGTGGGGCGGACGTTGTCGAGCGCCTTCTTGAGCGTCGCGACGGCGTCCTGGCCGTTCTTCGCCTCGACACCCTTGAGGGCGTTGTAGACGATGGCCTCGGCGATGGACTTCTTGCCGTCGACGAGGATCTTGTTCACCAGCTGGGTGACGATCGGAGCACCGTAGACCGGGTCGTTGACGACGACGCGGCGGGGTGCGGGTCCCTTACGAGGCATCTAGCTCAACCCTTCTTGGCGCCGTAGCGGCTGCGAGCCTGCTTACGGTTCTTGACAGCCTGGGTGTCCAGGGCGCCGCGGACGATCTTGTAACGCACACCGGGGAGGTCCTTCACACGACCACCGCGGACGAGCACGAGCGAGTGCTCCTGCAGGTTGTGGCCCTCACCGGGGATGTAGGCGGTGACCTCGGTCCCGTTGCGGAGCTTCACACGGGCGACCTTGCGCATCGCCGAGTTCGGCTTCTTGGGCGTGGTCGTGTACACGCGGGTGCAGACACCCGCCTGCTGCGGGTTCGCCTTCAGGGCGGGCGCCTTGGTCTTCGAGACCTTGGGCGAGCGACCCTTGCGAACCAACTGCTGAATGGTTGGCACGTTCTCTCCTTGTCGATCTGCGCGCGGCTCGCGCCGGGCACAGGTGCTGCACGGTGACAGCGTTCGTGGTTTCACCACAGATCCATCTGCACGCCGCGAGCGCGACGAACGGGAGTGATGGATATGCCGTGGGGGTGGCCTGTTCGCAGGCCCTGTCCCTGGTGCGCTCGCCTCGCCTGTCCCGTGCCGGGGCACGTCGCATGGCGCGCGTGTGCGCACACCCGATCAATGATACGCGGGATGACGAAGTCGGGTCAAACGAGGGCGGACTTCACCGCGAGTGCTCAGGTGCGGATCGCCGTCGGTCAGGAACCGGCATCCGTCCGCTGCAGTCGGAGCGCCGCATCGCCGAGGAGGAACCGATCGGCGACCTCCGCCGCCCCGCCCGGCTCGACCTCGACGTCCGTGCCGAGGGGACTGGGCAGCAGGATGCCGTTGGTCGACCCCAGATCGACGATGCGCCACACCTCGCCGCGCCGCTCGAGACGGGCATGGGTCTTCGACACGGTCCGCGTCGGGTCGGCGATCGCAAGGAGCTGGGCACGCGGATGCGCGGGGTCGGCGACGGGGTTGCGCCCCAGGATGACGACGTCGCCCGACAGGTCGGCGGTGGAGCCGTCGGGGAGCACGAGTCCCCACCGCGCGTGCCCGCGACGCACGACGACGGTGCGCTCGAGGTCTTCGCCCCACGGCGCGGGGGCCGATTCCTGCTGCTCGCGCTCCTGCGCCGAGACCGAGGAGCTCGCCGACACGGGAGCGCCCGCGGCCGGCGAGCCCGGGATGGCGGACACCTCACCGGTCAGCTCGGGGAAGACGTCGCGTTCGTCTCGGTCGGCGCCGAACGCCGGCGGACGGAGACGCGTGACGGGCGCTTCGTCGCGCCCCGGCACCGACGAGATGATGCCCGGCGCGGCGGCGACGGGAGGGCTCGCGTCGCGGGGCGCGTGAGGCGCGGCCTGCGGCGGGAACGGCGCCTGCGGCGGAGTCGTGGACGTGTCGGCGACTGCCGGCAGCGCGCTGCCGGAACGCATCGTCGGCGTCGGAGCGGTGGGGTCGGGCTGCTCCCCCGTCGCCCCCGGCTCGGCGCCGAGCGTCGACGCATCAGCGGGAGCCGCTGCCGCGGAGGTCTGCGGCGCCCAGGGCTGGGGCGCGACCGGTGACGCCGGGGCGGCCGCAGGACCCGGCCGCGCATCGTCACCCGGCGCAGGGGCGGGCGCCGGGAAGGGTGGCGGCGGCACCGGCGCGCCGAAGTCCGTCCCGAGGGATCCGAACGGCGCGTAGGGAGGCGACGCGGGCCGCGCCGCCGGATCGGGATGCAGATGGGCGGGGCGCGCGCCGCGCCACTCGGCAGGACCGAACCCCACGATCGTCGCCCAGACCGGGAACAGGAGCGCCCCGACGACGGTCATCCCGCCGCCGTAACCGAACCCGGGGTTCAGCCGGTGCACGGTCAGGATCAGGAGGATCCAGACGGCGATCGGGCCGACACCCGGCACGAGGACGAGGAGGGTGAGCCACATCGAGAATCCGCCCCAGCGCAGCAGCACGCCGATGTTGAGGAGGGGCACCCATGCGCGCCAGGGCTCCTCGCCCATCTTCCGGAAGGCGGCCGAGAGCGCCAGGGCGACCCACACGTACACTGCCGCACCGAGGACGAAGGCGAGCAGTCCCAGGACGACACCCGCACCGCTGTCGACACCCGTGATCATCCCCCCACCCTAAGTGAGCAGGATCGGCCCCCGCGGAAGGGAGCGGAGCCGCGTCAGACCCCGGGAAGACCGTCGCCCGAATCGAACGGGGCGTCGAGCGACCGGGTCAACTCGTCGAGCAGTGCCGCGATCTGGGGCTCGACGTACTGGGCCACGGCCGTCTGGATCCGGAGGCGATGCCGCAGCAGGATCGTGCATACCTCGCGCCCCACCATGCTCGCGTACTCGTCGGCGAGGCGGACCTCCTGACGGAGCGCCGCCTTCGCGTCCTCGGTGAGCGGAGGGAGCGCGGGCACCGCGGCATCCGCTTCATCCGCCAGACCCGCGATCGTGAACAGGAAGGGGGCGCCGGGGACGGGATCCGGGTCCATCGGCAGGCCGTCGAATTCCGGCTCGAGCCCCTCGGCGGGCCGGTAGGTGCGGGACCGGTTGCGGTCGGCCTGCTGGTCGAGCTCGGCCTGCAGCATCGGGAGGTTGCGTGCGGTGTAGTGCGCGACGGCGTTGTCGACGATCGTCTTGATCCGGGTCGACAGACCGTGCTGCACCCCGTGCGGCACGTCGGACCCGAGACCCGCCGCCGAGAGGACGGGAGACCCGAGGCACCGCCGGCAGGGAGCGACCCGGCCGCGGTGCGTGGCCGGCTCCCAGCGCGGCAACCAGCGCAGCCAGGCCTCGACGGCCTGGTCCACCTGCGTCTCGAGCGAGCGCTCCACGGCTCCATTGTCGCGGAGATCCGCGTCGATCGGGGCATTTGCGCCGTGCCGGATGCCGTCGCCCGTCACTCCTCGTCGTCGGCGCGCTCCCACGGCCACTGCGGTCTGCTCGCCCGCGTGCGCCCGAGCGCGATCCCGGCCCACGCCGCGACGGCCGCGGTCACCGCCAGGACGAGGAGGTACCACGACACCGCGAAGTCGCCGACGGCACCGACCGCCACCGCGGGATCCGCCCCCGTCAGGATGCCGCCGGCCGCGATCCCGACGAGATAGGCGGCCAGCGTCGCGGCCGCCACCCAGAGCGCCCCGACGTAGCGGCCGCGGCGGATCGCTCCGTATCCGGTGGCCGCGAAGACGAGTGCCGCGAGGAGCATCGCCGTGATCCCGGCGCCCTGGCCGAGCGCCGGCTCGGCGAGGACGTCGGTGTCGGTCAGCAGGCTCGTGAAGCCGAAGCCGAAGATCGCGAGCGCCGCGAATCCGATCGTCGCGAAGAACGCGGCGATCGGCGGCGCGACACCGGGGGACGGCGACACCTGCCGCGGCCGCCTGTCAGTACTGCTGGAGCTGCGGTCCGGCCTCGAGCGTGCGCTCGTACTCGCGCTGGGCCTCGTCGTTGAGCTCGGTCACCCGACGACCGCGACGCGCGACCCAGGCACCGAACCACACCGTGATCTCGCGACCGAGGACGAACGCGATGACGGCGAGCGGGGCGAGGAGCTGCTCCCCCATGAGCTGGGCAGCCTGAGACGGCGCGATCGACCAGAACGGTGCCTGGAACAGCTGGCCGAGCAGGTGACCGCCGTAGGCTGCGGCGCCCACGAGCAGCCCGAAGACCACCCACAGACCCCAACGACCGCGGTTGATGAAGGCGCCGAGGATCCAGAAGCCCAGGAAGAAGACCGCCACCGGCACCCAGAACGCCCAGGTGGTGAGGATCTCGAGGGTGCGGCTGCCGAGGTCCGCGAGCGCGATCGGCTCGTCGAGCGCTGCAAGACCGAGCGTGGCGGCCAGGTAGAGGAGCGCGAACACCAGCGCGGCGACCAGACCGATGGCGCCGGCGGCACCGCGGTTGCCGCGTGCGCGCGGTGCCTCGGGGGCCTGCACGAAGATCGGCTGCTGCGAGTAGACCGCTGTGGGCGCGCCTGTGGCGGCGGGCTCGCTCGAGGTCACCGTCGTCGGGGTCTGGTCGGCGTGCGAGTAGGCCGCGGTGGCGACGGCCGGGGCCGCCGCAGCAGCGGCGGGAGCCGCGGTCGTGGCGGGCTCCGGGGCGTCATCGTGGCGCGCGGGCGCGTCGACGACGTCGGTGTGGGCGGTGGATGCCTCGGAGTCCGTCTCCGTCGCCGCCGGACGGTACAGCGGCTCGCTCTCGACGGCAGAGGCCGTCACGGGCGCGTCGGGCTCGCTGTACTTGCCGTAGTCGATCGACAGGTCCGAACCGCGGTCGGTCGCGGTGAAGTCCGCGTCACCGCGACGGCGGTCCTCGGTGGTGCGCGAGGCGGCCTCGGCCTCGGCGAGGCTGTCGTTGGCGCTGCCGACGACGTGGTCGACGTCGCGGGGCTCGCCGGTGGACGTGGGCTCCTCGACGGGCTCGCCGTAGGCAGGCTCGCGCGTCGGTTCATTCCGCTCGCCGAACTGGGGGTCGCTCATGGCGGTGTCACTCCTCACGCGGAGGCGTGCGCCACCGCTGCTGCGAGCGTATCGTCGGCGCCCGGACCCGCCGCGGAGGCGCCCCGACGTGTCTCGACGCCGCGTCCGGGTCGAGACGTATCGTGGACCCCATGTCGAGCCGACGCCCCCGCATCCGCCGTGCGCTCGTCGGCGCCCTCGCCGCCCTCACCCTCGCAGGCGCCGTGACGGCCTGTGCCCCCGAGCCCGACGCGGTGCCGCCCGCGCCGACGGATGCGGCATCCGGAACCCCCAGCCCGACCGTCACGCCCGTCGCCATCGCGGAGTTCCCGTTCGGCCCGTCGACCTCGACCACGCCGCTGCCGAAGGACTGCGAGAGCATCCTGACCCCGGGCATCCTGGACACCCTGCAGGGCATCCCGCTCAACGCGCCGGGCATGGGCGGCGGCATCCGACCCGACAGCAGCCGCGTGTGCGTGTGGGCCGACCCCGGCGCGAGTCGCACGAGCCTCGTCACCGTCGTCGGCTACTCCCCCGAACGCGAGGCGCGCGATGCGCTCTACCTGCTCGGTGTCGACGAGGGCTACACCTGCTACGAGCCGGACGAGGGACTGCGGTGCGAGAAGAGCGGCACCGACGAGCTCGGGCTCCCCGTCGGGCGCACCGTCTACTGGCGCGACGGGGTGGCGATCGACACGCAGTACTCCAACCTCGCACCCCAGGGGTACACGGCAGCGATCGTCCGGTCGATCTGGGGCTGAGCGCTCAGCCTGCGCGGGACCAGACGGCGGCGGCGACGCCGTCCGCGTAACGGGTCGGGTGCCACGCCTGCTGCGACGTCGAGACCCACCGGCCGCCGCCGGCCTCGATCGTCTCGAGAAGGTCGCCGTCGGTGCGGGAGCAGCGGACCCGGTCACCCTCGGGACCGCACTCGAACCCGAGCGGCGGGAGCGCAGCCGTCGCGATGGCCCCGGCATCCGGAGGCACCGTCGCGACCGTCGTGGAGATCTCTCCTCGCCCAGAGGTCCAGGTGCAGGTGACGATCACCTGCGGCTCGAGGGCGGCGACGACGTCCGAGGCCGTCGACACCGGCGCATCCGTCGAGGCGACCATCTCGGCGCCCTCCGTCCAGCGCAGACCCGCCCACGCCGCTTCGTTGTAGAGGTCGCGACAGCCGAGAGGTGCCGAAGTCGGAGCAGCGGATGCCGTGGGTTGCGGCACACCGGCCGCCTCGGCGATCCACCGCGACGCAGCCGGGAACATCGGCACGGCGAGGACCAGCAGCGTCACGACGATCGCCGCGCTCACCACGCCGACGAACCACGCGAAGCCGGCGTTGCGCCCTCCCACCCGTGCCATGCGTCCCAGGGTAGCGGCCTCCGGCTCCCTGCCCCGCGGATACGACGCCGAAGGCCCCCGGGAGATCCCGGGGGCCTTCGGTCAGACGATCACACCTCGATCAGTTGTTCTCGCGACTTCGTCGCTCGACAACTTCAATCGGCTCGGCCGAGCGAGCAAGCTCGCTCGTCTCTCACCTCAATCAGTTGTAGCTGCCGGGGGTGAAGTCGTCGGTCGAGAAGCTGTCGAAGTCGACGTAGCTCAGGTCGGCGTCGCTGTACGCGCCGTCCGAGGCGAAGATGCGGTTGGGGTACCGCTCGCTCTTGGCCTCCTCCGTCGCCTCGACCACGACGTTGCGGTACTTCGCAAGGCCGGTGCCGGCGGGGATGAGCTTTCCGATGATGACGTTCTCCTTGAGGCCGACGAGCGGGTCGCTCTTGCCCTCCATGGCCGCCTGCGTGAGGACGCGGGTGGTCTCCTGGAACGACGCGGCCGACAGCCACGACTCCGTCGCGAGCGACGCCTTCGTGATACCCATCAGCTCGGGGCGACCCGAGGCGGGACGCTTGCCCGCCGCGACAGCCTCGCGGTTCATCTGCTGGTAGCGCTTGAAGTCCACCAGCTCACCGGGCAGCAGGTCCGTCTCGCCGTGGTCGACGACCGTGACCTTGCGCAGCATCTGGCGCACGATGACCTCGATGTGCTTGTCGTGGATCGGCACACCCTGCGAGCGGTACACGCCCTGCACGCCGCCGACGAGGTACTTCTGCACCTCGCGGGCACCCTGCACGCGCATGACCTCCTTGGGGTCGAGCGTTCCGACCTGCAGCGGCTGACCGACCACCACGCGCTGGCCGTCCTCGACGAGGAGGGTGGCGCGCTTGAGGACCGGGTAGACGTGCGGCTCGTCGCCGTTGTCCGGGGTCAGGATGACCTTCTTGGCCTTCTCGGTCTCATCGATCTTGATGACACCGTCGGCCTCGGCGATCGGGGACGCACCCTTGGGGGTACGAGCCTCGAACAGCTCCTGGACACGGGGCAGACCCTGGGTGATGTCGTCCGCCGATGCCGAACCACCGGTGTGGAACGTACGCATCGTCAGCTGGGTACCGGGCTCACCGATCGACTGGGCGGCGATGATGCCGACGGCCTCACCGATGTCGACGAGCTTGCCGCTGGCCAGCGAACGGCCGTAGCACTTGGCGCACACACCGACGGCGGAGTCACAGGTGAGGACCGAGCGCACCTTGATGCTCTCGATGCCACCGGCGACCAGCTTGTCGATGAGGACGTCACCCACGTCGTCGCCGGCCTCGGCCAGGACGGTGCCCTGCGCGTCGACGACGTCGGCGGCGAGGGTACGGGCGAACACCGAGTTCTCGACGTTGGCGTCACGCACGAGCGTGCCGTCGGTGCCGGGAGCGGCGATCGTGAACTCGAGACCCTTGGTCGTGCCGCAGTCCTCCTCGCGGATGATGACATCCTGCGAGACGTCGACGAGACGACGCGTGAGGTACCCCGAGTCGGCGGTACGGAGGGCCGTGTCGGCCAGACCCTTACGGGCACCGTGCGTCGCGATGAAGTACTCCGCCACCGACAGACCCTCGCGGTACGAGGAGATGATCGGACGGGGGATGATCTCACCCTTGGGGTTGTTCACCAGGCCTCGCATACCCGCGATGTTGCGGATCTGCAGCCAGTTACCACGGGCACCCGAGCTCACCATGCGGTTGATGGTGTTGTCGGCCGGGAAGTTGTCCCGCATCGCCTTCTGGACCTCGTCGGTCGCCTCGGTCCAGATCTTGATGAGCTCCTGACGACGCTCGGCGTCGGTGGTGAGACCCTTCTCGAACTGGCCCTGGACCTTCGCGGCCTGCTTCTCGTAGGCGGCGACGATCTCCTTCTTGTTCGGCGGCGTGAGGACGTCGCTGAGGGCGACGGTCACACCCGAACGGGTGGCCCAGTAGAAGCCGGCGTCCTTGATCCGGTCGAGGGATGCCGCGACCTCGGTCTTCGGGTACTCCTCGGCCAGCTTGTTGACGATCTGCGACAGCTTGCCCTTGTCGGCCTGCTCGCGGACGAACGGGTAGCCCTTGGGGAGCGTGTCGTTGAAGATCGCCTGACCCAGCGAGGCATCCACCAGACCGTGGCGCTCGTAGCCCTCGGGCGCTTCGCCCTCGAGGAACGTCAGACCCGGGACGCGGATGCGGACCTTGGCCTGCAGGTCGAGGGTGCCCTCGTCCTTGGCCAGGATCGCCTCGCCGACGGAGCCGAACACACGACCCTCACCGGCAGCACCCTCCTTGATGGTCGTCAGGTGGTGCAGACCGATGATCATGTCCTGCGAGGGCAGGGTCACCGGGCGGCCGTCCGACGGCTTGAGGATGTTGTTCGAGGCGAGCATCAGCACGCGGGCCTCGGCCTGAGCCTCGACCGACAGCGGCAGGTGCACGGCCATCTGGTCACCGTCGAAGTCCGCGTTGAAGGCGGCGCAGACGAGCGGGTGGAGCTGGATGGCCTTGCCCTCGACGAGCTGCGGCTCGAACGCCTGGATGCCGAGACGGTGCAGCGTGGGCGCACGGTTCAGCAGCACGGGACGCTCGCGGATGATCTCCTCGAGCACATCCCAGACCTCGGGACGGGTGCGCTCGACGGCACGCTTGGCGGCCTTGATGTTCTGCGAGTGACCGAGGTCGATGAGGCGCTTGATCACGAACGGCTTGAAGAGCTCGAGCGCCATCTGCTTGGGCAGACCGCACTGGTGCAGCTTCAGCTGCGGGCCGACGATGATGACCGAACGGCCCGAGTAGTCGACGCGCTTGCCGAGCAGGTTCTGGCGGAAGCGACCCTGCTTACCCTTCAGCATGTCGCTGAGGGACTTGAGGGCGCGGTTGCCGGTACCCGTGACGGGACGACCGCGGCGGCCGTTGTCGAACAGGGCGTCGACGGCCTCCTGCAGCATCCGCTTCTCGTTGTTGACGATGATCTCGGGGGCACCGAGGTCGATCAGGCGACGGAGACGGTTGTTGCGGTTGATCACGCGACGGTACAGGTCGTTCAGGTCGCTGGTGGCGAAACGGCCACCGTCGAGCTGGACCATGGGACGCAGCTCCGGCGGGATCACCGGGACGACGTCGAGCACCATCGAGGCCGGGCTCATGCCGGTCGACAGGAACGAGTTGACGACCTTGAGGCGCTTGATCGCACGGATCTTGCGCTGGCCCTTGCCCTCGGAGATCTGCAGGTGCAGCGACTCGGCCTCGGCGGCCAGGTCGAACGCCTCGAGGCGACGCTTGATCGACTCGGCGCCCATGTAGGCCTCGAAGTACTGACCGAAGCGGTCCTGCAGCTCCTGGAAGATGTCGTCTTCCTGCTTGAGCTGACCGACCTCGAGATTGCGGAACTCGTCCCACATCCGCTCGAGCTTGGCGACCTGCTCGTCGCCGCGCTTGCGGATGGTGGCCATCTCCTTCTCGGCGGCGTCCTTGGCCTTCTTCTTCTGGTCGGCCTTGGCGCCCTCCGCCTCGAGGGCGGCGAGCTCGTCTTCCAGCTTCTGCAGGCGGTCGGCGACGCGGGCGTCGCGACGGTCGGCGATGTTCTTGATCTCGAGGCGGAGGTTCGCCTCGTGGGTCGGCAGGTCGCGGTGGCGTGCGTCCTCGTCGACCGAGATCACCATGTAGGCGGCGAAGTAGATGACCTTCTCGAGGTCCTTCGGCGCCATGTCCAGCAGGTAGCCCAGGCGCGAGGGGACGCCCTTGAAGTACCAGATGTGGGTGACGGGGGCGGCGAGCTCGATGTGGCCCATGCGCTCACGACGGACGGAGGACTTGGTGACCTCCACGCCGCAGCGCTCGCAGACGATGCCCTTGAAGCGGACGCGCTTGTACTTGCCGCAGGCGCACTCCCAGTCGCGGGACGGTCCGAAGATCTGCTCTCCGAAGAGGCCGTCCTTCTCGGGCTTCAGCGTGCGGTAGTTGATGGTCTCGGGCTTCTTGACCTCGCCGAAGGACCAACGACGGATGTCGTCGGCGGTGGCGAGACCGATACGAAGCTGATCGAAGGTGTGTGACTCGAGCACTGATTCTCCTGTGTCGGAATTCTGTTCGTTGCCGGTGCGGGTCAGATCTCGTCGATCGACGTCGACTCGAACCGGGTGGAGATGTTGATGCCGAGCTCCTCCGCTGCGCGGAAGGCCTCGTCGTCACTGTCGCGCAGGTTGACCTCGGTGCCGTCGGCCGAGAGGACCTCGACGTTCAGGCAGAGGGACTGCATCTCCTTCATGAGGACCTTGAACGACTCCGGGATGCCGGGCTCCTGGATGTTCTCGCCCTTGACGATGGCTTCGTAGACCTTGACGCGTCCCACGATGTCGTCGGACTTGATCGTCAGCAGCTCCTGCAGTGCGTATGCGGCACCGTAAGCCTCGAGCGCCCAGACCTCCATCTCACCGAAGCGCTGGCCACCGAACTGGGCCTTACCGCCGAGCGGCTGCTGGGTGATCATCGAGTAGGGGCCCGTCGAGCGTGCGTGGATCTTGTCGTCGACGAGGTGGTGCAGCTTCAGGATGTACATGTAGCCGACCGAGATCGGAGCCGGGAACGGCTCGCCGGAGCGACCGTCGAACAGCTTCGCCTTGCCCGAGCTGTCGATGAGACGCTCGCCGTCGCGGGTGGGGTTCGTCGAGTCGAGCAGACCCGCGATCTCCTCCTCGAACGCACCGTCGAACACCGGGGTCGCGACCTTCGTGCCGGGCGCGGCCTCGCGGGCCTGCTCGGGCAGCTTCGCAGCCCACTCGGGCGAACCGTCGACCTTCCAGCCCTGCTTGGCGACCCAGCCGAGGTGGGTCTCGAGGACCTGACCGAAGTTCATTCGACCGGGGATGCCGAGCGGGTTCAGCACGACGTCGACCGGGGTGCCGTCCGCGAGGAAGGGCATGTCCTCGACGGGCAGGATCTTCGCGATGACACCCTTGTTGCCGTGGCGGCCGGCGAGCTTGTCACCGGCGGTGATCTTGCGCTTCTGGGCGATGTAGACCACGACGCGGCGGTTGACGCCCGAGCCGAGCTCGTCGTCGCCGTCCTCGGCGTTGAACTCCTTGACGGCGATGATCGTGCCCTGCTCGCCGTGGGGCACCTTCAGCGAGGTGTCACGGACTTCGCGGCTCTTCTCGTTGAAGATCGCGCGGAGCAGGCGCTCCTCGGCCGACAGCTCGGTCTCACCCTTGGGCGTGACCTTGCCGACGAGGATGTCGCCGGGGCGAACCTCGGCGCCGATGCGGATGATGCCGCGCTCGTCGAGGTCCTTCAGCAGGTCGGGGCTGACGTTGGGGAGGTCACGGGTGATCTCCTCCTTGCCGAGCTTGGTGTCGCGAGCGTCGACCTCGTACTCCTCGATGTGGATCGAGGAGAGCGTGTCGTTCTTCACGAGCTCCTGGCTGAGGATGATGGCGTCCTCGAAGTTGTGACCCTCCCACGTCATGAAGGCGACGAGGAGGTTCTTGCCGAGGGCGAGCTCGCCGTTCTCCGTGGCGGGGCCGTCGGCGATGACCTCGCCGACCTCGACGCGGTCGCCGGCCGAGACCACGACGCGCTGGTTGTACGAGGTGCCCTGGTTGGAGCGGTCGAACTTGCGCAGGAAGTAGTCCTGCGTGCCGCCCTCGTCGAGCTGGACGGTGACGACGTCGGCCGAGACCTCGGAGACGACACCGGCCTTCTCGGCGGTGAGGACGTCACCGGCGTCGATGGCCGCGTAGCCCTCCATACCCGTACCGACGATCGGCGACTCGCTGCGCAGCAGCGGGACGGCCTGACGCTGCATGTTCGCACCCATGAGGGCGCGGTTCGCGTCGTCGTGCTCGAGGAAGGGGATGAGGGAGGTCGCGACCGACACCATCTGGCGCGGCGAGACATCCATGTAGCCGATCTCATCGACCGGGAACAGGTCGACCTCGCCACCCTGACCGCGACGGGCGAGGATGCGGTCGTTGACGAACGTACCGTCGGCGTTGAGCTCGACACCGGCCTGCGCGACGACGTAGTCCGCTTCTTCGGCGGCCGTCAGGTAGTCGATCTGGTCGGTGACCTTGTTGCCCACGACACGGCGGTACGGCGTCTCGATGAAGCCGAACGCGTTGATGCGCGCGAACGATGCGAGCGAACCGATGAGGCCGATGTTCGGGCCTTCCGGGGTCTCGATCGGGCACATGCGGCCGTAGTGCGAGGGGTGGACGTCACGGACCTCGACGCCGGCACGCTCACGCGAGAGACCACCGGGGCCAAGCGCCGAGAGGCGACGCTTGTGGGTCAGACCCGCGAGCGGGTTGTTCTGGTCCATGAACTGCGACAGCTGCGAGGTTCCGAAGAACTCCTTGATCGCGGCCACGACGGGACGGACGTTGATCAGGGTCTGCGGCGTGATCGCCTCGATGTCCTGCGTGGTCATGCGCTCGCGGACGACGCGCTCCATGCGGGACAGACCGGTGCGGACCTGGTTCTGGATGAGCTCGCCGACGGCGCGGATGCGACGGTTGCCGAAGTTGTCGATGTCGTCGACGTCGAGGCGGATCTCGGCGGGCTTGCCGGCGCGGACGCCGTCGTAGCTGACGTCACCGCGGTGCAGGCGGACGAGGTACTTGATCGTCGCGACGATGTCCTCGACGGTCAGGACCGAGTCGCTGAGCGGCTTGTCGATGCCGAGCTTCTGGTTGATCTTGTACCGACCGACCTTGGCGAGGTCGTAGCGCTTCGGGTTGAAGTAGAAGTTGTCCAGCAGCGCGCGGGCGGCCTCGGCGGCGACCTGCTCGCCCGGACGGAGCTTGCGGTAGATGTCGCGGAGCGCGTCCTCCTTGGTGAGGATCGTGTCCTTC
>NZ_JAUZVE010000092.1:0-16023 GCF_031844425.1 Microbacterium sp. ARD31 | reverse complement strand
GCGCGCGGAAGGGCCCGGTCGGCGGGCTGGTGTCAGAAGGCGGACTCGTCGAGGTCCATCAGGTCGAGGGTGGTGCCCTCGGCGATGGCGCGCTCGGCGGTGATCTTCGGCAGGTTGGTCTGGGCGAAGAACTGGGCCGCGGCGACCTTGCCCTCGTAGAAGGCCTTGTCCTTCTCCGACACCTCGCCGGCCAGCTTCTGCAGGGCCACGTCGGCCTGGCGCAGCAGCAGCCACGCGCAGACGACGTCGCCGAGCACCATCAGCAGGCGCGAGGTGTTGAGGCCGACCTTGTAGATGTTGCGCAGCTCCTCCTGCGACGACATCAGGTCGTTGATCATGTGGCCGACGATCGCGTTGGCGTCCTCGAGCGCGGTGGCGAGCAGCGCGCGCTCGTTCTTGAGGCGGCCGTTGCCCGCCTCGGACGCGATGAAGCCCTCGATCTCCTTGGCCAGGTGACCGAGCGCGCGGCCCTGGTCCTTGACGATCTTGCGGAAGAAGAAGTCCTGGCCCTGGATCGCGGTGGTGCCCTCGTAGAGGGTGTCGATCTTGGCGTCGCGGACGTACTGCTCGATCGGGTACTCCTGCAGGAAGCCGGAACCGCCGAAGGTCTGCAGGGACTCGGTGCCCAGCAGGACCCACGAGCGCTCGGAGCCGTAGCCCTTGACGATCGGGAGCAGCAGGTCGTTGACCGCGGCGGCGAGGCTGGCCTCGTCGGAGTCGGCGGTGCCGGCGTGCTCGGCCAGCATGACCTGGTCCTGCCAGGTGGCGGTGTAGAGCACCAGCGCGCGCATCGCCTCGGCGAACGACTTCTGCGTCATCAGCGAACGGCGCACGTCGGGGTGGTGGGTGATCGTGACGCGGGGCGCGGTCTTGTCGGCGGCCTGGGTCAGGTCGGCGCCCTGGACGCGCTCCTTGGCGTAGTGGAGGGCGTTGAGGTAGCCGGTCGAGAGGGTCGCGATGGCCTTGGTGCCGACCATCATGCGGGCGTTCTCGATGACCTGGAACATCTGCGCGATGCCGTCGTGCACCTCGCCGAGCAGCCAGCCCTTGGCGGGCTCGCCGCCGCCGACCTGCGGGTCGCCGAAGGTGACCTCGCAGGTGTTGGAGACCTTGATGCCCATCTTGTGCTCGACGTTGGTGACGTAGACGCCGTTGCGCTCACCGGTGAGCTCGCCGGTCTCGAGGTCGAAGTGGTGCTCGGGCATCCAGAACAGCGAGAGGCCCTTGGTGCCCGGGCCGCCGGCGCCCTCGACGCCCTCGGGGCGCGCGAGGACGAGGTGCATGATGTTCTCGCTCATGTCGTGGGTGGCGCTGGTGATGAAGCGCTTGACGCCGGTGATGTTCCACGAGCCGTCCTCGTTCGGGACGGCCTTGGCGCGGCCGGCGCCGACGTCGGAGCCGGCGTCGGGCTCGGTGAGCACCATCGTGCATCCCCACTGGCGGTCGACCATGTACTGGGCGACCCGCTTGTCGCGCTCGTTGCCGTTGCGGTGGACCACGTTCGCGAACGCCGGCCCGGCGGCGTACATCCAGACCGGGGCGTTGGCGCCGAGCACCATCTCGCCGAGGGCCCAGATGAGCGACGACGGGGCCGGGGTGCCGCCCATCTCCTCGAAGACCTGCAGGCGCCAGAACTCGGAGTCCATCCAGGCCTGGTAGCTGGCCTTGAAGGACTCCGGCACGGGGGCGGTGTGGGTGGCCGGGTCGAAGACCGGCGGGTTGCGGTCGCTGTCCTCGTAGGAGGCGGCGAGGTCCTCGCGGGAGAGGCGCTCGACCTCGCGCAGGATCTCCCGCGCGCTCTCTGCGTCGATCTCGCCGAAGGGACCGGTGCCGAGCACCTCGTCCCGGCCGAGCACCTCGAAGAGGTTGAACTCGATGTCGCGGAGGTTGGTCTTGTAGTGGCTCACAGCTTCCACCTGTTCCGTGTCGCGGGCGGGGGCGCGAGGGCATGGGCTACTCGCGGGTAACAAAATCATGCCTCGCCGCCGGGCGGGACGCAACACGAACGTCCAATGTCGCGGGTCACAGGTGGGTGCAGCGTGCGCGGACTCGCCGTGCGGCCGGTCGGTTTTGTCTATCACCCCACCTATGTCTAGTCTGTCACGTGACAAACCACGGTCACCTGACCTAGACCTGATTGACGACCGAAAGGAGCCTGCGGATGCGCAAGCTCATCGTGCTCGGTGTGGTGGGCCTGATCGCCCAGCTCATCGACGGCTCCCTGGGCATGGCCTACGGGGTGACCTCCTCGACCCTGCTGCTGGCCGCCGGCGTCGCCCCCGCGGCCGCCTCAGCCGCCGTCCACTTCTCCGAGATCGGCACCTCGCTGGTGTCCGGCGCCTCCCACCACAAGCTCGGCAACGTGGACTGGCGCACCGTCTCGATCCTGGCCGTGCCGGGCTTCGTGGGTGCCTTCCTCGGCGCGACGCTCCTGTCGAACCTCGACGCGGCGGTCGCCAAGCCGGTGGTCGCGGTGATCCTGCTCAGCCTGGGCTTCTACGTCGTCTACCGGTTCCTGCGCCTCGGCGGCGCCCGCCCGACCTTCAAGGGTCACCCCTCCGCGATGTTCCTGGCTCCCATGGGTCTGGTCGCCGGCACCCTCGACGCCGTCGGCGGTGGCGGCTGGGGCCCGGTCGGCACCACCTCGCTGCTCTCCAGCGGCCGCCTCGAGCCGCGCAAGGTGGTCGGCTCGATCGACACCTCGGAGTTCGTGGTCGCCGTCGGCGGTTCGCTCGGCTTCCTGATCGGCCTCGGCGCCCAGGGCATCAACTGGGGGTACGCCGGTGCGCTGCTCGCTGGCGGCGTGGTCGCCGCCCCGATCGCGGCCTGGCTGGTCAAGCACCTCGCGGCCCGGGTCCTGGGCACCGCGGCCGGCGGCCTGATCATCCTGACCAACTCCAAGACGCTGCTCGAGGCCGTGGGCGTCCCCGGCGTCGGCGTCGCCGCCGTGGCCGCCGTCGTCTTCGTCCTCTGGATCTCCGCCATCGTGTGGGCGGTCAAGCAGGAGCGCCTCGCGAGGGCGGCGGTCCTGGCCGAGCCCGAGCTGGAGGGCACGCCCGCCTGACCGCTCGCCGTACGCCGCCACCGCTGCTGCGCCAGGGGTGGCGGCGTACGCCGTCCTGTCCCGGCTGCGTCGGGAAGGGCCAAGCATGACTGACTCGGCCGACATATCTGACAAACTGGGCTTATGCGCGTCTCCGCCAAAGCCGACTACGCCCTCCGGGCCCTGATCGAGATCGCGGTGCGCGCCGACGGGGCGGCCGTCAGCGCCGAGCAGCTCGGCAAGGCGCAGGGGATCCCCCACGGCTTCCTCCAGGCGATCCTGGCCGACCTCCGCCGTGCCGACATCGTGGTGTCGCAGCGTGGGCAGTCCGGTGGCTGGCGCTTCGCGCGGCAGCCGTCCTCGGTGACCGTCGCCGACGTGATCCGCGCCGTCGACGGCCCGCTGGTGTCGGTCTACGGCCTGCGCCCCGAGGCGGTCGAGTACGACGACTCGGCCCAGGTGCTGCAGCACGTCTGGATCGCCGCCCGCAGCTCGTTGCGTGCCGTCTTCGAGCAGGTCAGCATCCAGGACCTGGCCGACGCCGAGCTGCCCGCCGGGGTCGCTGCCCTGACCGAGGACGACGACGCCTGGCAGCCGCACTGACGGTGCCGCGTCAGGCGGCGAGCGTGCGGTTCACCTGCCGACGCCGCTTGGAGATCATGGCCAGCCGCTTCTCCAGCCGTGCCTCCTCCTCGATGAGGGCGATCCGCGCGACCTGGGCGGCGAGCTGCTCGTCGGTGAGGTGGGCGGGCAGGACGTGGGTCCGACCGTCCTTGGCCAGTCGCAGCCAGGCGTCCGGTGGCTCGACGTCGAAGCCGCTCGTCACGACCAGCACCACCGTGAAGTCGGCGAGCCCGTCGAGGGCGAGGGCGGCCTGCTCGGGTGAGGCGTCGAAGAAGGCGGGCATGCTGACGAAGCAGTCCGCCTTGGCCTTCCGCGCCCGGCGGCACACGGTCGCCCACGAGCCCTCCACCTGCTTGCGCTTGAGACCGTGCTGCTTGTGGGTCCGCAGGATCTCGGTCGCGGCGTGCGCGAACACCGCGTCGGGTGCGTCGGGCACCGCGATCCCGCCGAGCCGGAGCGTCTCGGTCATCGCGGAGACGTGCACGGACTGGGGGCCGACGTGGAGCAGGAACAGTCGCTTGGCCATGGCGCGAGCCTGACCTCGGCGGGTGGCGCCGACGTGAACGAGCGTCGTCGCCGGTGAGAACTCTTCGCCCGCCAGCACGAGGAGCGAGCGTCGTGTGCGGACGACGGCTCAGTCGGCCCCGACCTCGACGGCGGTGAGCCAGGTGACCAGCGGGCGCAGCGCCTTCCAGTCGGCGCGCACCCGGTCGACGAGCCCGGCGTCGATGGCGTCGGCCTCGAATCCGTACGACCGGCCGACGAAGAGCTGCTTGTGGCGCAGCAGGTGGATGCGCGGGTGGTCGGCGTCGTACCCGCGGGGCGAGGTCTTGAGCTGGTCGCCCCCGATGTCGAAGCCGTCCTTCTCGAGCTTGCGCAGCAGTCGCTCGAGGGCCTTGCCGGTCTTCTCCTCGGCCATCGCCTCGCGGATCGCGGCGAGCCTGCGCCCCTCGGCGTCGTAGAACCCGGCGCCCACGCGCGTGCCGCGCGGGGAGATCTCGAAGTACCACCCGGTCGCCGGGCCCGCGGAGACGAACGCCCCCTGGTGCGTCTTGTAGGGCGTCTTGTCCTTGGCGAACCGGACGTCGCGGTAGGGGCGGAACACCTTCGCAGTGCCGAACTCCGGCTCGAGCTCGGCCATCAGCGCCTTCATCGGCGCCTCGACGGACTCCTTGTAGACGTGCTTGTGGCTCTCCCAGAACGACTTGGTGTTGTCGACCTCGAGGTCGTCGTAGAAGTCGAGCGCAGTGACGGGGAATCCGGTGAAGCTCACCCGTCGAAGGTTAGGTGACGTCCGCCCACACCTGCTCGTCCCCCTGCTCGCCCATGGCGGAGATCGACAGCACCCCGCCTCCGCACACCGGCTCGGCGATGAAGGCGTTGCCGACGGACGTGGTCTCGTAGGCGACCTCGAGGGTGTGGTCGGGCGTCCAGCGCATCAGCCGGGCGGGCTCGTCAGGGGTCTGCGGGTCGCGCACGAAGAAGACCGAGTCGCCGCAGGGCACGAGGGAGCCAGTGGTGCCGGCCCCGAGGTCGAGGTGGGCGTCGCCGACGGTGGCGTGGAACGTCGCCTCCTCCTGACGTCGCGGCTTCGGCACCTCCGACCAGACCACGCCGTCGGCGGTCGCGGCCACGTCCCAGCCGAGGCACTCGGTCGGTCCGTCGACCGGCTGCGGCACCCCGCTGCCGTCGAGCAGGTTGAGGGTGCGGCACGCCACCGGCCGCGCGTCGTCGAAGGTCATCATGCCGACGCCGTGCTCGCTGGCCGTGAGGCCGGACCAGCCGGTCCGGGCCGGCGCGCACCAACCGTCCTCGCCGTTGCTGTCGGCGAGGGCGCTGGTGGCCAGGCAGTACGCCCGGTCGTCGCCGTACGTCGGGTAGTAGAGGTCGCCTCCGACCAGCGCCCACGAGCCCCCGCTGGCAGGCGGCGGCCCCGCGAGCGGCGCCTGCTCGCCGGTCGCGAGGTCGACGACGTCCACCTCGCTGGGGTCCGTCTCGGTCTTGTCCTGCCGGACGACGACAGCCCAGTCGGTGCTCATCAGCACCTCGGAGACGATGCGCCCGGGCCCGGCCTCGATGGTGAGCGCGTCGCCGTCCCGGGAGAGGTCCACGGCGGAGCTGCCCTCCTCGCCGCGGGCCTCCCACTCCGGACCCCTGACGTAGCGGGCCCCGCCCGGGACGCCGGCGTCGCGCCAGTCGAGCAGCCGCTCGACGGGCTCGGCCACCTCGGGGTCCTCGCTGGTGCCTCCTGTGGCGGCAGGCTCGGAGCCCGGCGGGGGACTCGTGCTCGACGGGGTCCCCGACGGTGCGTCGGTGGCGGGGTCGTCGGTGGCGCCGCAGCCGGTGAGGGCGAGCAGCAGCGCCAGCGCGGTCGTCGTACGGGCGCGCACGTCAGACCCCGACGTTGTGCTGGAAGTGATCGAGGTTGGCGCGGTAGGAGCGGTAGGCGTTGCGCCACTGCACGCGGCCGATCGCGGGCTCGCTGGGGTCGAACCGCGACTGGTCCCACGGCTCGAAGTAGCCGATCTGCGGGTTGCCGCCCGGGTTCTGGTCGAACCCGCGGCCGACCTGGAAGTGCCCGCTCGCGTCGTCGTCGAGATAGGGGTAGTACCGCTTGAGCAGGACCGGGTGGAGCACGACCGGTGCGCGGTAGTCGTGCACGTGGCGCATCATCAGGCGGTACCACTGCTTGAACGTGAAGTCGCTGATGTCGAGGACGACGTAGGGGCCCGCCTTGTCGCGGGCGTCGTAGTCGGTCTGGTTGTTGATGACCCGCACCATGTCGGTGATCGCGGTGCCGTCGGTCGTGGTGCCGAGGCGGCGGGCCCAGTAGGACTGGTTCTTGCGCTCCTTGCTCGAGCCCCAACCGATCGCCTGCATCGTGGCCGGCCCGCACCAGTAGGTCTGGTTCTGCGGCTGCGCGACCCTGCTGGTGAGGATCTTCGACCGCTTCGGGTACGACTCGCCGAAGCCGCCGCGCGACTCGGTGCCGGGGGCGGCGACCTCGGGGTGCCGCGCCGCGAAGTCGTCGGGGAGCTCGATGCCCTGGATCTCGTGGCGCAGCATCCAGACCTTGCCGACCGACTGCGCGGCCTGGGTCAGCTCGGCGCGCTCGGCCTCGGTGCGGGCGCTCGCGCTGCGCCCGCTCGCGCGGGTGATGACCCCCTCGGCGTCGAGGTCGCCGGTGCTCTCGCGCCCGAACGACGGGCGGTCGAGCAGCCGGGCGGCCAGGGCTTCGCGCGTCTGGTTCGTCCAGCCGAAGCCGAGGCAGTAGCGCTGGCCGTCGAAGGTGGCGCAGCGCACGGACGCCCGCGCGAGCGCCGTACGTCCCTGGGTGCGGTCGAGTGCCGCTCCCTCGGCGACGACCCGGTCGATCTCGGCCTGCATCGCACGGGTCACCCGCCCGAGGCCGGTCGTCCCGCTCGTCCCGGGGGCCGCCGTCGTCTCGGCCGCCGGGGTGATCGCCTCACCGTCCTGGTCGCCGTCGTCGCCGTCGGGGAGGAACGGGACCGCGCCCAGGGTCAGCGCGAGCGCCGCCGCGGCGATCGTGACGGGGTGCCGCCAGAGCGGCCGTGGCTGGTCGCCGTCGGCGATCTGGTGGGCGAGGAAACGGGGGAGGGGCATGGGGAAGGAACCTCGATCCGAGATGAAACGGACGCCTCACTGTCCTCTCTGGCCCCATCCGACGCAAGTCCCCCTCCGGCCCCATCCGCCTCGGTGGTGTAGGTGTGAGCGCAGCGAGCCTCGAAACCCCCCAGGTGCGGGGGCGAGCGGTTTCGAGGCTCGTCGCTGGCGCTCCTCACGCCTCAACCGGCGGTGAGAGAGCGGTTTCGAGGCTCGTCGCTGGCGCTCCTCACGCCTCAACCGGCGATGACATATCAACCGGCGGTGACACCTCGACCGGCGGTGAGAGATGTGGAGCGGATGACGAGACTCGAACTCGCGACATCGACCTTGGGAAGGTCGCGCTCTACCAACTGAGCTACATCCGCAGTGCCGTCCAGGGACAGCGGGCCAGATGCTACCGGACCGGTGCTACCGCACGCTCGACAGGCTCGGGTGCTTGGGCGAGACGGTGTCGCCGGACGAGCGTCCGGTGAGCCGGCGGTGCACCCACGGCACGAGGAACTCGCGCGTCCACTGGGCGTTGGCGCGCCACTGCTGGCGTCGGTCGAGGACGGGCAAAGGGCCCACCGAGACGGGCTCGAGGCCGTGCTCGACGCCGATCGCCTCGAGGACCGCGTGGGCCATGTGCGTGTGGCCCGAGGAGTTGAGGTGCATCCGGTCGGTGTCCATCACGCCGGCGATCTCGATGTCACGCATGCGCCACATGTCGACGATGGTGGCGCCGTGCCGGTCGGCGATCTCGCGGACCCACTCGTTGAAGATCGCCATCCGGCCGCGCACCGGTCCGTAGATCCCGCCGGCGCCCGGGTCGAAGATCGTGAACATGACGACCCGTGCGCCGGTGGCCGCGAGCCGGGCGATCGCACCGTCGTACGTCACCGCGAGCGCGTCGAGGTCGACCCGCGGGCGGAGCACGTCGTTGCCGCCACCGTGGATGGTGATGAGGTCGGGCTCCAGCGCGACAGCGGCGTCGACCTGCTCGGCCACGATGGGCCCGAGCTTGCGGCCGCGGATCGCGAGGTTGGCGTAGCCGAAGTCGTCGGTCTGCGCGGCGAGCACCTCGGCCACGCGGTCGGCCCAGCCGCGCAGCCCGTTGGGGCGGGAGGGGTCGGGGTCGCCGACGCCCTCGGTGAACGAGTCGCCGAGGGCGACGTAGCGGTGGAAGGTCACCGGATCATTGTCGCGCCCCTGGTTTCGACACGGGCGCCAGGGCGCCCTGCTCGACCGGCGGGCTGCGTGGTTTCGAGGCTCGCTCCGCTCGCACCTCGACCACCGAGAGGAAGTCGCACCTCAACCGGCGGGCTGCTCGGAGTGATGTCTGCGGCTAGGTTGGCGGCGTGCTGCTCTCTGACCGCGACATCACCGCTGAGATCGACGCCGGCCGGATCGCCCTCGATCCCTGGGATCCGGCGATGATGCAGCCCTCCAGCATCGACGTACGCCTCGACCGGTTCTTCCGCGTCTTCGAGAACCACCGCTATCCCGACATCGACCCGATGGCCGACCAGTCCGACCTGACCCGCGAGGTCGAGCCGGAGGGGGACGAGCCGTTCATCCTGCACCCCGGGGAGTTCGTGCTGGGCTCGACGTACGAGGTCGTGAGCCTCCCCGACGACATCGCGGCGCGCGTCGAGGGCAAGTCCTCGCTGGGCCGCCTCGGGCTGCTCACGCACGCCACTGCCGGCTTCGTCGACCCCGGCTTCTCCGGCCACGTGACCCTCGAGCTGGCCAACGTGGCGACGCTGCCCATCAAGCTCTACCCCGGCATGAAGATCGGTCAGTTCTGCTTCTTCCGGCTCTCCTCCCCGAGCGAGCACCCGTACGGCTCCGAGAAGTACGGCTCGCGCTACCAGGGCCAGCGCGGTCCCACCCCCAGCCGCTCGTTCCAGAGCTTCCACCGCACCCCGATCTGAGGGCGCGGCCCCGTCCGCCGGGTCCGCATCGTGGATTCGGGCACACCCGTGTAGTCATATTCGGAACAGGTGCGGTTAGGCTGTCCTAAGTTAGGTCAGCCTCACTCACCCTTGTTCCGGAGACATGATGAAGCGAACGTCCGCCGCAACCGCGGCCCGCACGGTGGCCGCGGCCACCCTCCTGGTCGCCGCCCTCGCCGGCTGCAGCACCGGCTCCACCGACTCGACCGCCAACGAGAGCGAGCCGACGGCCACCACCAGCGCGGACGCGGACGCGTTCCCGGTCACCATCGAGCACGCCCTCGGCGAGACCACGATCGAGTCCGAGCCGACCCGCGTCGTCGCGGTGGGCTACGCCGAGGCCGACTACCCGCTCTCCCTGGGCGTGGTGCCGGTCGGTGCCGACAAGATCGAGTACGCCGGCAACGAGAACGCCTCCTCCGACTGGTTCGACGAGGCGCTCGCCGAGATCGAGGGCGCCGAGCAGCCGAAGCGGTTCAGCACCGCCGACGGCGTGCCGGTCGACCAGATCGTCAGGCTCCAGCCCGACCTGGTGACCGCGACCCAGTCAGGCATGACCCAGGAGGAGTACGACCAGCTGAGCGAGGCCGGGATCCCGGTCGTCGCCTACCCCGAGGCGCCGTACAACACCACCTGGCAGGAGTCGCTGGAGATGGTCGGGCGCGCGCTCGGTCGCACCGAGCTGGCCGAGGAGGTCAAGGCCGAGACCGAGCAGGTCATCGCCGACACGGCCGCCGAGTTCCCGCAGCTCGAGGGCAAGACCTTCACCTATGCCGGCCCCAACGCCGACCCGTCGTCGTTCTACGTCTACACCGTGATGGACAACCGTCCCCGCCTGCTCGTCGAGCTCGGCATGAAGAACTCCCCGCTGGTCGAGGAGCGCAGCGAGCCCGGGCAGTTCCTGTTCAACATCTCCTCCGAGCGCACCGCGCAGCTCGACGCCGACGTGTTCCTCACCTACGCCACCTCGGAGGCCAACGTGAAGGAGCTCGCGGAGAACCCGCTGGTCAAGCAGATCCCGGCGGTCGCGGACAACCGCTGGTACGCCCAGGTCGACCCGATCGAGTCGATCGGCCTGTCGGCTCCCTCGCCGCTCTCGATCCCGGTCGCCATGGAGATGTTCATCCCCAAGGTCGCCGCGGCGGTCGACGGCGACGGCTCCACCCCCTGATCGACCGGCACGGAAGACGAGACCTGGGATGACGGCCACCACGGGGCTGCTGGACCGGCCGCGGAGCACCTCCGCGGCCGGTCCGGGGACGGCGTACGCCGTGCTGCTCGGGCTGCTCGTGGTGGCCGTCGTCGCCTCGGTCTTCCTCGGGTCGCGGTCGATCTCCCCGACCGCGGTCCTCGAGGCCGGTCCGGACCGCACGGTCATCGAGGTGCGGGCCGTGCGCACGGTCCTCGGCCTCCTCGTCGGGGTCGCGCTCGGACTGGCCGGGGCCTGCATGCAGGGCCTCACCCGCAACCCGCTCGCCGACCCCGGCATCCTCGGCGTCAACTCCGGCGCGGCCCTCGCGATCGTGCTCGGCATCTCGTTCCTCGGCGTCGGCGGCATCTGGGCCTTCGTCGTCCTCGGCCTGGTCGGTGCGGGCGTCGCGTCGGTGGCCGTCCACGCCATCGCGGCGGTCGGCCGCGACGGGGCGACGCCCGCCAAGCTCACCGTCGCCGGCGCCGCGTTCGCCGCGGCGGCCAGCAGCTGGACCATCGCCGTCCAGCTCGTCGACCAGACCGCCCTCGACATCATGCGCCGGTGGCAGGTCGGCTCCATCGGCGGCCGGCCGTGGGACGTCGTCGTGTCGCTCGCGCCGGTCTTCCTGGCCGGCGCGGTGCTGGCGCTGGCGCTCAGCCGGACCCTCAACGCCCTCGCGCTCGGCGAGGAGATGGCGACCGGGCTCGGGCGCCACACCACCCGGGACCGCCTCCTGGTCGGTGCGGCGATCGTCCTGCTCGCCGGCACGGCCACCGCGGCCGCGGGACCGATCGCCTTCGTCGGGCTGATCGTCCCGCACCTCGTCCGCACCCGCACCGGATCGGACCACCGCCACCTGCTGCCGCTGAGCGCAGGCTTCGGCGCCGTGCTGGTGCTGCTCGCCGACACCGCCGGCCGGATCGTCCTGCCTCCCTCGGAGGTGCAGGTCGGGATCATGACCGCGGTCGTGGGCGTGCCGTTCTTCCTCCTGCTCGTACGCCGCGGGCGGATGGGCATATGAGTGCTCCGACCATGCCGGTGACCCCCAGCGCCACGCGGCAGCCCGAGGAGCTGCCCGACCTGCGCACCCTCACCCGACGGCCGCGGCGCCGCCGCCGGCTGGCGCTCGGCGGCCTGGGCCTCGCCCTGTTCGCCGCCTTCGCGGTGCGGGTGCTGCTCGGCGACTACACGTTCACCGTCCCGGACTTCTTCCGCATCCTGTTCGGCGAGCAGATGCCGGTCTCCACCTTCATCCTGATGGAGTCCAAGCTCCCCCGCGCGGTGCTCGCCCTGCTGGTCGGGGTGGCGCTCGGCGCGGCCGGCTCGCTGTTCCAGATGGTGCTGCGCAACCCGCTCGCCAGCCCGGACATCGTCGGGGTGAGCCTGGGCGCGAGCGCGGCCGGCATCTTCGCCCTGCTGACGCTCGGCCTGCGTGACGGCGCCGTGTCGCTGTTCGCCGTGGTGGGTGCGGTCGCAATCGCCGCCCTGGTGCGGTGGGTGGCCGGCACCACCGGCGGCTACCGGCTGGTCCTGGTCGGTGTCGGCGTGGCCGCGGCGATGACCTCGGTCGTGCAGTACCTCCTCGCCCGCTCCAACACCTGGGACGTCCAGCTCGCGCTCCGCTGGCTGGTGGGCAGCGTCAACAACGTCCCGTGGAGCACGATCGGCCTGCTCGCCGCGGCCCTCGCCGTCCTGCTGCCGACCCTGGCCGTGCTCGCCCGCGCCCTCCCCGCCCTCGAGCTCGGCGACGACGCCGCCGCGGGGCTGGGCATCGGCCGGCACCGGACGGACCTGCTGCTGCTCGTCGGCGTGCTGCTGACCGCCGTGGCTGTCGCGGCCGCGGGCCCGGTGGCGTTCGTGGCCTTCATGTCCGGGCCGATCGCGCGCGCCCTCATGGGCGGACGGCACACCCTCCTCGGCGGCGCCCTGGTCGGCGCGACCCTCATGCTGCTAGCCGACTACGTGGCGGCGTACCTCATCCCCGACGTGGTGCTGCCCGTCGGGATCGTGACCGGGGCGGTCGGCGGACCGTTCCTGCTCTGGCTGCTGGCGCGCGGCGCCGCGACGGGAAGGACCGGATGACCACCCCCACCACCACCAGGCTGCTCACCGATCGCGTGACCCTCGGGTACGGCGACCGCACCGTCGTGCGCGAGGTCAGCGTCGCGATCCCCGACGGCAAGGTGACCGTCGTCGTCGGTCCGAACGCGTGCGGCAAGTCCACGCTGCTGAAGGGCCTGGCCAGGCTGGTCCGTCCCCAGGGCGGGTCCGTGCTGCTCGACGGCCAGGAGATCCACCGGCGCCCGACCAAGGAGGTCGCCCAGATGCTGGGGCTGCTGCCCCAGAACCCGATCGCCCCCGACGGCGTCGCCGTCGCCGACCTGGTCGGTCGCGGGCGCCACCCGCACCAGGGTGTCTTCACCCGCTGGACGGCCGAGGACCGCAAGGCCGTCCAGGAGGCGATGGTGCTCACCGACACCTACGACCTCGCCGACCGCGCCGTCGACGAGCTGTCGGGCGGCCAGCGCCAGCGGGTCTGGATCGCGATGGCGCTCGCCCAGGGCACCGACCTCCTGCTGCTCGACGAGCCGACGACGTACCTCGACGTCGCCCACCAGGTCGAGATGCTCGACCTGCTGGCCGAGCTCAACGCCCGTCGCGGCACCACGATCGTGATGGTCCTGCACGACCTGAACCTGTCCGCGCGCTACGCCGACCACCTCGTCGCCCTGCACGCGGGCGAGGTCGCCGCGGAGGGGACGCCACGCGAGGTGGTCACCGAGGAGGTCGTGCGCACCGTCTTCGGCCTCGACAACCGGGTCGTCGAGGACCCGGTCTCGCACACCCCACTGGTGGTCCCGGTGGGTCGCCACCGCCCCCACCACGTCACCGCCCAGCACCCGAACCCGACCGAGCCCCCGCGCCAGGAGAACCGATGACCGTGACCGCCTCGACCCTGCCCATGCTCTTCGCCGACCTCGAGGTCGTCTCCGTCGAGCGGCTCAGCCCGACCTACGTCCGCGTCGAGCTCGGTGGCCCGGAGCTGGCCGACTTCGGCGTCGACGGCCCGCGCTACGACCAGCGGATCAAGCTGATCTTCCCCGACCCGGTGACGGGCCGCCGGACGTCGACCGAGGGCGCGGACGAGTCGTGGTTCGCGACCTGGCTCGAGCAGCCGGCCAGCGAGCGCGGCCACATGCGGACCTACACGATCCGCGACGTGCGCGGCTCCGGCGAGCAGACCACCTTCGTCGTCGACATGGTGCTGCACCTCGAGGGCGACCTCGTGGGTCCGGGCTCGACGTGGGCTGCCACGGCCGCGCCCGGCGACCGCCTCGTGGTCCTCGCGCCCCGTCGGGGCTACCCCTACGGCGGCATCGAGTTCACCCCACCGCCGGGGGCCGACCTGCTGCTCGTCGGGGACGAGACGGCCGTGCCGGCGATCTGCTCGATCCTCGAGCAGCTGCCCGACGACGCCCGCGGCACGGCCTTCCTGGAGGTGCCGCTGGCCGCGGACGTCCAGGACGTACGCCGTCCGGCCGGGGTGGAGGTGGTGTGGCTGGCCCGCGAGGGCGAGGAGCTCGGCACCGGCCTGCACGACGCCGTCGTGGCCCACCTCGGGATCCCGGGGGCCACGGTCGAGGTCGCCGCGGAGGAGGTGGACCCCGACCTGTGGGAGACGCCGTTCTACTCCTCCTCCGGCGAGGAGGTCCCCGGCGACCTGGACGGCGTGGGCGGGACCTACGCGTGGATCGCCGGGGAGTCGAAGGTCGTCACCGGTCTGCGCCGGCACCTGGTCAACGAGCTCGGCTTCGACCGCAGCCGGGTGGCCTTCATGGGCTACTGGCGTCGCGGTGTGGCGATGAAGTCCTGACCGGACCGATCACCTCACGTCGTACGACGCCGCGCGTGGTGCTGCGTCAGCGGCGCTTGGGGGCGCGGGGGGAGTACTGCACGCGCTCGGCGATGCGGTGCCGGGCGACGATCTCGATCTCGGTGAGTGAGTTGAACATGGCCGTGCTCCTTTCCGGGTGGCTGCGGGCGGGGTTCAGGACTGGTGGAGGGTGACGTCGCCCGAGGCGGTCGTGGCGCGCACCTCGAGGTAGGGCTGGTCGGGGCCGGGCTCGCCGGTGGCCGGCAGGTCGGAGGCGAGGCGCCCGCTGGCGGTGCGGATGTCAGTCCACACGGGGGTCCCCGGCACGACGCCGACCCGCACGTCGCCGCTGGCGGTCTTGGCGGTCACCCGCCCGGGACCGACCTGCCGGACGACCAGGTCGCCCGAGCCGGTGGTGAAGACCGCCTCGCCGTCGAGGGTGCCCACGAGGGCGTCGCCCGAGCCGGTCTTCAGCGCCAGGTCGCTGCCGGCGGCCTCGACGCGGACGTCCCCGCTGCCGGTGGTCACCAGCAGGCGCGAGTCGGCGCGGCGGACCACGATGTCGCCGGAGCCGGACTTGATCCGGGCGTCGCCGGCCAGGTGCTCGACCACGACGTCGCCTGAGCCGGTCTGGACGACCGTCTCGCCGTCGACGACGTCGAGCGAGACGTCGCCCGACCCGCTGTCGACGCGCGTGTCGTCGAAGCGGCCGTGGGCCGCGAGGTCGCTGCTGCCGACCTTGGCGTTCAGCCCGCTCGCGACGGGCACCTCGACCACGATCTCGGCCCGGGCGTCCTTGCCGAAGAAGCCGCTGCGCTGCGGCGCGATGATGGCGATCCGACGGTCCCCTCTCTCTCCGGCCAGGTCGCGGACGTCGTACTCCTCGGCGCGCTCGCCGGTGATGCGGACGGTCGTCTCGGTGGTGTCGGTGGCGGTCACGTCGACGCTGCCGCGGCCGTTCTCGACGTAGAGGTCGATCGGCTCCGGGGTGTCGAAGGAGAGGTCCAGCTGGTTGCTCATCGGTGTCTCCGGTCTGGTCGTGGGTGTGCTCGGCCCACGGGCCGGCGGGTGCCGGTCCGGTCGGGCGGGACTGGTGGGCGGCCCGGTCAGGGCCGGGGTGTCAGAGCCAGCCGGTCATCCGGCGGTTGCCCTGCTTGCGGTTGGCGGCGAACGGGTCGTAGCCGACGAAGGGGACGCTGCTCAGGTCGATGTCGACGTTGATCGCGTGCTCGTTGGTGGCGCTGCGGACCAAGCCGACCATCCAGGTGTTGAGGCTCTGGCCGGCCGCGGCCGCCTTCTCCTCGGCCCGCGCCTTGATGGCCTCCGGGATCCGGAGCGTGATACGGGCCAGGTCGCCGTCGTCCTCCTCGGGGGCCGCCGGCGGCGCCGGGGGCGGAGGCGGTGACGGCATCGCGCTCGGGGGAGCCACCTCGACGACGAAGTCCAGCTCGCGGCCGACCAGGCGCACGTCGACGCTGCCCTCGGGCAGCTCGGCCGTGATCTCGGCGGCGGCGTGGGAGATGGCCTCCATCAGCGCCAGTCGGGCGCTGGGGTCCAGGGCGTACGCCAGGCGCTCGGCCGCCTGCTTGAGGTCGTCGCTGCCGGCCTCGGCCGCAGCGACGAGGTCGCGGCGGAGGGTGTCGACGTACGGGGTGATGTCCATGCGCACCATCGTGACATCACGATGATGTCATGTCAACACCTTGATGACGTCATGGCTGGCGCCACG
>NZ_JAUZVE010000091.1:0-16437 GCF_031844425.1 Microbacterium sp. ARD31 | reverse complement strand
GGCGACCGACGATCGTGTGCCTCCAGGCCGGCAACGTGCACTCCGGGGCGTTCGACCCGTTCGTCGAGACCATCGCGGCCGCGCACGACGCCGGCGCCTGGGTGCACGTCGACGGGGCGTTCGGGCTCTTCGCCGCGGCCTCGCCCGCGCGGCGCCACCTGGTCGAGGGCGTGGAGGCCGCGGACTCGTGGGCGACGGACGCGCACAAGACCCTCAACGTCCCCTACGACTGCGGCCTCGCGATCGTCCGCGACCGCGCCGCCCTCCGCGCGGCGATGGGCATGCACGGCGACTACCTGATCTTCGACGCGGCGGGGGAGCCGATGGACAAGGTCCCCGAGATCAGCCGCCGCGGCAGGGCCCTCCCGGTCTGGGCGGTGCTGAGGTCGCTGGGCCGCGACGGGGTGGCAGCCCTGGTCGACGGCTACTGCCGGCACGCCCGCGCCTTCGCCGACGGCATCGCCGCGATCGAGGGCGCCGAGGTGCTCAACGACGTCGTCTTCACGCAGGTGTGCGCGTCCTTCGGCGACGACGAGGCGACCCGTGGTGTCGTCGACGCGATGCTCGACGACGGCACGGCGTGGACGACGGGCTCGCGGTGGCGCGGCCGGGCCGTGCTGCGCGTCAGCGTGAGCAACTGGTCCACGACGGCCGCCGACGTGGACGCCAGTCTCGATGCGCTGCGGCGTGCGGCCGCTCGATAGGGTCGGTGCATGCGCATCTGCAGGTTCAGCACGGGTGAGGAGCCGCGCTTCGGCGTGGTCACGGGCGAGGTCGACGAGTTCGGCCAGCCCGCCGAGGACTCGGTCGTGGTGGCGCTCGCCGGCGACCCCCTCTACGTCGGGATCAAGCTCCTCGAGGAGGAGCACCGGCTCGGCGACGTACGTCTCCTCGCGCCGATCATCCCGCGCAGCAAGGTCGTCGGCATCGGCAAGAACTACGCCGCCCACGCTGCCGAGATGGGCGGGGAGGTCCCGGCCGAGCCGCTGATGTTCCTCAAGCCCAACACGACCGTCGTCGGTCCGGGCGACCCGATCTTCTACCCGCCGCAGACCAGCAACCTGCACTACGAGGGCGAGCTCGCGGTCGTGATCGGGCGCATCTGCCGCGACGTCCCCGCCGAGCAGGCCACCGACGTGATCTTCGGCTACACGATCGGCAACGACGTCACCGCCCGCGACCTGCAGCGCTCCGACGTGCAGTTCACCCGCGCCAAGGGCTTCGACTCCTTCTGCCCGCTGGGGCCGTGGATCGAGACCGACCTCGACCCGCAGGCGTTCATCGAGGGGCGGCAGGTCCAGACCCACCTCAACGGCGACCTCGTCCAGGACGGCTCGACCGCCGACATGATCTTCGACGTGCCGACGCTGGTCGCGCACGTCTCCTCCGTGATGACGCTGCTGCCGGGCGACGTCATCCTCACCGGCACCCCCGAGGGCGTCGGTCCGATGGAGGTCGGTGACGAGGTCGAGATCTCGATCGCCGGCATCGGCGCCCTCACCAACCCCGTAGCCACCCGCAGCTGACCCAGAGAGCCTGATCCCAGATGAGCACCCCAGTCCGCGTCCGCTTCTGCCCCTCGCCGACCGGCTCCCCGCACGTGGGCCTGGTCCGCACGGCCCTGTTCAACTGGGCGTTCGCGCGCCACCACGGCGGCCAGATCGTCTTCCGGATGGAGGACACCGACAAGGAGCGCAGCACCCGGGAGTCCTACGACGCGATCCTGGAGCTGTGGCGCTGGCTGGGCCTCGACTGGGACGAGGGCATCGAGGTCGGTGGACCGCACGGCCCCTACCTCCAGAGCGAGCGCGGTGACATCTACCGCGACGTGCTCGACCGCCTGCACGAGTCGTCGTACACCTATGACTGCTACTGCACGACCGAGGAGGTCGACGCGCGTCGCAAGGCGTCGGGCTCGAAGATGCAGGGGTACGACGGCTTCTGCCGCGAGCTCTCCGAGGAGCAGCGGGCGGCCTTCGAGGCCGAGGACCGCAAGCCCGTGGTGCGCTTTCGGATGCCCGACGGCTCGATCACCTGGGACGACCTGGTGCGCGGCGACATCACCTTCGACACGGTGAACGTCCCCGACTTCGCCCTCTCCCGCGCCAACGGCGACCCGCTCTACACGCTGGTCAACCCGGTCGACGACGCGCTGATGGAGGTGACCCACGTCCTGCGGGGCGAGGACCTGCTCTCCAGCACGCCGCGCCAGCTCGCCCTCTTCGACGCGCTCGTCGACCTCGGCATCGCCACGGCAGTGCCCGCCTACGGCCACCTGCCCTACGTGATGGGCCAGGGCAACAAGAAGCTCTCCAAGCGCGACCCCGAGGCGCACGCGCTGGCCTACCGCGAGCAGGGATTCGTGCCCGAGGGACTCCTCAACTACCTCGCCCTCCTGGGCTGGTCGATCGCGCCCGACCGCGACGTGTTCTCCATGGCCGAGATGATCGAGGCGTTCGACATCAAGGACGTCAACCCCAACCCGGCGCGCTTCGACCTCAAGAAGGCCGAGGCCATCAACACCTCCCAGCTGCGCCTGCTGCCGCTCGACGAGATCACGCACCGGGCGCTGCCGTTCCTCAAGGCCGCCGGTGTGGTCGGCGACCCGGTCAGCGACGCCGACGCCCAGCTGCTCGAGCTGGCGATGCCGCTCGTCGGCGAGCGCATCAACAAGCTCACCGAGGCCGCCCCCATGCTCGGCTTCCTCTTCGTCGACGAGGCCGACTTCGCCCGTGAGGAGGAGCTCGACGACGCGGCGAAGGACGTCGTCAAGGCGGCCCACGACGCGCTGGCGGGCCTCGACACCTGGAGCACCGCTGCCATCGACGAGGCGCTGCGCGCGTCACTGATCGAGGGCCTCGGGCTCAAGCCGCGCGTCGCCTTCGGCCCGGTCCGCATCGCGATCAGCGGCCGCAAGGTCAGCCCCCCGCTCTTCGAGTCGATGGAGCTGCTCGGCCGCGAGCGTTCGCTGACCCGCCTCCACGACGCCATGTCCGACTGAGCCGGTCGGATCGACCGTGGCACCACCGCTCACCCCCGACTTCCGTCCGCAGTACCACGAGCTGCACCGTGTCGGGCGCCCCGGCATCTGGCGCTCGCTCGTCGGTGCGCTCCTGCTCCTGCTGCTGGTCTTCGCGCTGGTCCCGCTCGTCGCGGGCCTGGTGGCGTTCGTGCTGCTGCTCGCCGCCGGACGTACGACGGCAGAGGCCACTGCGACGCTCGACGTGACGGCCGAGGCGACGCCGACGGGCCTGGCGCTGCTCAACGTGGTGATCGCCTCGGCGATCCCCCTGACGTGGGCGGTCACCTGGTGGCTGCACCGCCTCAAGCCGCGCTGGGTCTCGTCGGTCGCGCCCCGGATCCGCTGGCGCTACCTCTTCGCCTGCCTCGGCGTCTCGGTGGTGGCGCTGCTTGCCTCGCTCGGCGTCGGCCTGCTGCTCCCGCTGGCGCCGGGCGAGGCACCGGTCGGCGGGGTCAACGAGTTCACCACCCGGACCCGTGACTTCCTCCTGGTGATCCTGCTGCTGACGCCGCTGCAGGCGGCGGGGGAGGAGTACCTCTTCCGCGGCTACCTCACCCAGGCCTTCGGCTCGCTGGTGTGGTCGCGCCGGGTCTCCCAGGCGCTCGCCGTGCTGGGGCCGGCGCTGATCTTCGCGCTCTTCCACGGCCTCTCCCAGGACGCACCGGTCTTCTTCGACCGGTTCGCCTTCGGCGTCGTGGCGGGCATCCTGGTGATCCGCACCGGCGGCCTCGAGGCCGGCATCGCGATGCACGTGCTCAACAACTTCCTCGCCTTCGGGCTGGCGCTCGCGTTCGGCGACCTGACCTCCGCGCTCAACGCGACGGGCGGCAGCAGCTGGTGGATGATCCTCAGCACGCTGACCCAGTCGCTGGTCTACCTCGGCCTCGCGTCGTGGGTGGCACGGTCCATGGGGCTGGTCAGCATCGGACCGCCGGTCGGGGGAGTCCTGCCGCCCGCGGGCGGCCACCCCGAATTGGCCGTGCCACCGCCTCGCGTGTAACGTTCGGGGTCGGTTCCGGAAGGTTCGCCTGACGGGACCGCGTGGGTGTTCGGAGCAGATCCGATACCCCCATGGGGTATGGTGTAATTGGCAACACGGCTGATTCTGGTTCAGTTGTTCTAGGTTCGAGTCCTAGTACCCCAGCGGATCCGAGGCCCTCGGCCGAGGATTTGGAGCGAGAACTCCGGCACCGCTAGAGTTTCGCTCCGTTGCTCGCAAGAGCAGCACCTGCAAGCCCCCGTTGTGTAGCGGCCTAGCACGCCGCCCTCTCAAGGCGGTAGCGCCGGTTCGAATCCGGTCGGGGGTACGGCATCGAGAGATGGCCCTGACCAGCGGAAACGCTGGGAGGGGCCGTTTCTTCATTTCGGGCCGCGAGGTGCTCGGGACGACCGAGGACCAGGTGTCCACGCCCAAGCACGTCGTGTGGACATCCATGGTGCCTGAGCCCGCAGGCCCCCTCGCACGGGTTCTGCGCATGCGGTTCGCGGGCGCGGGAACCACTGCGAGATGACCGTGTACGTTGCTTGGACGTCGGCCGACCTGCACCAGCTCGATCTTCCTACGGACCTGGCCGGGCCGTGGCGCGAGGTCGTGGTCGCCGCGGACGAACTGGCATTCGTGGACTCCGAGGAGACGCTGTCGGCGGTCTACCACGCGCTGAAGTGGTCCCTTCCCGAAGGAGTCGCGCTCACCGTTGCCCCCGTGGCCGATCTGCCCAAGGCCAAGGGGCTGAGGCGCGGGACGAACAGCTGGCTGCGGGCGCGGTTCAGGTGAGAAGTCGGATCAGCGGGAGCGCGACCGGGCACGCGGCGGGCGTGGCTGAGGACGCACCCGAGCCCGACGCCTTGGGCGGCATCGACTTCAAGCAGGACCACCCACCCACCTACAGCGACTTCGCCTACATGGCCTTCACCGTCGGCATGTCGTACGCCGTCTCCGAGTCCGAACCCACCGCGACGCACATCAGGCGGGTCGCACTCGGGCACGCGCTCCTGTCCTACGCGTTCGGCACCGGCGTCCTGGCGGTGGCCATCAACCTGGCGACCAACCTGGTGACCAACCTGGGTCAGTGACCTCGACGCCTACCGCGCCGTGCGAGCCGCGTGCGCCGCTCCTCCTCGCGCTTGGAGTACGCGGCGGCGCGGATGGCCTCGTCCGACTCGAGCCCACTGCCGAGCGCCCCACCGACCGTTGCGGCGGATGCGACGAACCAGCTCAGCACGAACAAGTCGGGGTAGTCGAACGACATCTGGAGGTAGCCGCCCATCACTGCCGGATCGAGGACGAACAACGCCCACGCCAGGTTCATGAGGTAGAGCGCGGCGTAGCAGATGACGCCACCGACGGTCAGGGTCAGCAGGGTCGAGGCGTTGTAGAGGCGGGACCTCGACCGGGCCTGCTGCGAGTCGTCCTCAGGGCGGTCCCACAGCTCGCCGTCGATGGTGAGCCAACCGACGACCAGCGCGATGGACACGACCATCGCGATCACCAGGCGCCAGGTCGACAGCGACCCGGCCAGCAACCACACGGTCGAGTTGATGGTGGCGATGGCCCCCGTGGTGAGCGCGGCGACCATGGCCGACTTCAGACCAGGCACAAGCAGCCAAGGTCGGTTCGCCAGCACCATGCCGAGCAGGACGCGCAGGCGACCCCAGCGCCTCGACAGCGACACCCGGTGGTCGGTCCCGGCGGGGCGGTCCGTCATCTCGGAGATCAGGGTGCGCAGGGCACTCCGGCTGCGCCGGTGCATGTCGAGACCACCGAACGCGGGAAGGGACAGGACAGCGGTGCGGCGCCGGGGGTCGGCGTCAACCAGCAGGTAGCGCTCGTCATCGTCGTGGAGCGGAAGCTCCGTCAGCCCGACGACGACGTCCCAGCTGTGCTCGTGGGCCAGCTCGTCGAGGCGGCCCAGTGCCGCCTCCGGCTCCTCGGAGGCCGCGGTGAACGGCTCGCTGACCACCTCGATGTCCCAGTCCGGACGACCGTTCTCCGACACGAGGTCCTGGTTGCGCCGGGCCACATCCGTCGGCTTGGCCGGGTCGGCGACGAGTCCTACGCGCACGGTCTCCATCACACAGCAGTACCCATTGCCGACCCGTTGACGCGAGGGAGGCGCGACGGGTCCCGGCTCCCGTCGAGGCGGCCCGCCCTGAAGGTGGATCGACAGTCGTCGTCGTGGTCGACGCGCCGCGCGTCGTCCAGCTCGACCTGCCTGCGTAGCCGGAAGCGCGGCGTACGGCCCTTGCCCCGGGCGGGCCACCATGCCGTGCCTACGCTGGGGGAGTGTCCGACCCTGCCGAGATCGACCAGCGGATCGACCGCGCGACAGCGCGACCGTTCGGGCGGCGGTTCCACCTGCGGGGGCGGGAGCGGGCCACGGCTGAGCTGCGTGGCCCGCGGACGATGCGGGCCCACGCCGCGGAGATCATCTCGGAGCGGCTGGCGCCGGCCGAGCCGCGCAACGACGGCCGGCAGACGCCGTACCGCAACGACCCGGTCTTCGTGGCCCAGCACGCCACCGCGACGTGCTGCCGCAGCTGCCTGGAGACGTGGCACGGCATCGCCAAGGGACATCGGCTCGACCGCGATGAGCTGGCCTATGTGGTCGAGGTGATCGGGCGCTGGATCGACCGCGAGCTGGCGACCTCCACCGGCGGTCGAGGACGCGGTTGGGGGTCCCAGCCGAGCAAGGGAGCGGCGCGGGCCTAGCGGTGATCGGCTGCCCGGCCCGGTCGTGAGGAGCTGTTCGAGACCACGTCGACATGGGCACACGCGGGACCGCGCCGAAGGAAGCGTGGCGCGTACCGTTTCTCGAGTGGATCTCTCCGATCAGCTCCCCGAGCCGGAGCGAGAGATGCTGCAGAGTGGTCCCACTCGAGCGCCGCTGCTCGACCGGCTCCCGCCGACATGGCGACGCGGCGGCATCGTCGTCCTTGCCCTTGTGCTGGGTGCCATCGGCGGTGGTGGTGCGGTCTGGTGGTCGCAGGGTTGGTTCCCGAGGGACGCGGGAGTGCCTTCCCCGCCTGCTGTGGCCGGTGCCGAAGTGCGGCTCGTCCTGAGCGAGGTGGTGGCGTCCCCGCAACCGATCCGTCGGAACGGGACTGGCGAGAACGATCCCCTCCTGATCGACGGCATACTGCTCCACAGCCGGGGTCCGGGCACCGCGACGATCACGAGGATCCATCGATCCAGCGCAAGCTTGGCAATCCGAGTTTCCGAGCTACCGGTCAGACTCTCCGTGAACCATTCCTTCGAGCGAATCCGCCTGGAGATCACTGCGCGCGATTGCGGGCTTGCCTCCGAATGGACACCAAGCGCTCAGCCGTTCACCCTCACGTGGCAGGACGCCCGCGGAGGCACTCACAGGGCCACCGGCGGAGACCACGACGCGTCAATGGAGATCGGCATGATGCGTTACTTCGACCGGGTTTGCCACAACCAGCCCGCGCGCTGACGCTGGGCAGCATGTCGTCCCAGCCGCCGCCGTTTCAAGGCGGTAGCGCCGGTTCGAATCCGGTCGGGGGTACACAGCAGACGAGGCCCGGTCGCAAGACCGGGCCTCGAGTCATCTCCGCGCGATGGCCGAGAGGGCTGTCAGCGCCGCAGCCCGTGCTCGTACGAGAACACGACGACCTGGACCCGGTCGCGCAGACCGAGCTTGCGCAGGACCGAGCCGACGTGCGTCTTGATCGTGGACTCGCTCGCGATGAGCTCGCGCGCGATCTCCGAGTTCGACAGTCCACGCGCGATGCCGTCGAAGACGTCGCGCTCACGTTCGGTGAGCCGCTGCAGGACCTCCGGCTCGGCGGGGCGCGCCCGGAACTGGGTGTTGAGCAGGCCGAGGAGGTCGTCGGGGCCCAGGACCGCGTTGCCCGCGTGGACGGTGCGGACCGCATCCTGCAGCTGTGGTGGCGTCGCCGTCTTGAGCAGGAAGCCGCTGGCGCCCCAGCGGATCGCTGACGCCGCCCGGTCGTCGAGGGCGAACGTGGTGAGCACCACCACGCGCACGGGTCGTGCACGCCGGCTCGCACGCGCCTCGCTGAAGATCTGCCGGGTCGCCTCGGCGCCGTCCATCTCCGGCATCCGCACATCCATCAGCACCACGTCGGGGTGCAGACGGTCGACCGCCTCGACGGCGGCGAAGCCGTCGTCCGCCTCGCCGACGACCTCGAGGTCGGGACAGTTGTCGAGGACGACGCGCACGCCGGCGCGGAACAGGTGCTGGTCGTCGACCAGCAGCACGCGTACGGGATCGCTCATGCGTGCCTCTCCCGCTGCAGCGGGAGCCACGCCTCAGCCGTGAAGCGACCCGCGTCGCGTCGTACCTCGAGGCAGCCGTGCGCCGCTGCCACACGCTGCCGCATGCTGGCCAGGCCGATGCCGTCCGGCGACGGCTCCACCTGGTCCCCGACCTGGTTGGTGACGACCAACCTGAGCCCGTCACGCCAGTCCCGGACCACCTCGACCTCTCCTCCGTCGCCGTGCTTCATGGCGTTGGTCAGCATCTCCCGGAGCACCCGGCTGGCGACGGTCGCCGTGTCCGGTGCGAGGAGCCTCGGTTGCCCGACGACGCGGTCACGGATGGTGGCGCTGCCGGGAGGGATCGCGGAGATCAGGTCGTCGAGGTCGGACGCCTGCCGACCCCGGGTCTCACCCGCGAGGACCTGTCGAACCTCCGTCAGCGACTGACGCGCGTTGTCGGCGATCGTGTCGAGGACCTCCTGGACCCGCGGCTCAGGAGGTGGGTCGAGATAGCGGACGGAGCCGGCCTGGGCCAGGATGACGGCGAGGGAGTGGCCCACCACGTCGTGCACGTCGTGCGCGAACTGGGCCTGCCGTTCCAGCGTGTGCGACTCCACCTCGGTGCGCAGGAGCGCCAGGCGTGTGCGCTCGGCGCGAGCGCGCCACCTCAGTGTCACGCCCAGGAGCCAGGGGAGCGCGAGGGGGGAGGCGATGGTCAGCACGAGCAGCACGAGGGCGGTCGGGTCCGTGGTCAGGCCGGCGCGGTCGAGGCGCCGCACCGCCTCGGTGCCCGGGTTGACCAGGAACGCCCCCGTGATGACGTAGGCGAGGGGCATCAGCAGTCCGCTCGCCCACAACGTCGCCCGCCCTCCGTGGCGGGCGCAGAAGTACATGACGACCCCCATCGTCAGGGCGTCGGTGCTGACGCGGATGCCGGTGACGACGACCAGCGCCTCGAGGAGGAGCATCAGGACCAGGCCGGCTGCCGGCCGGAGGCGGGAGATCACGATCGCGGCCGCGAACGCGATCCCCGCGCTGAGCCGCACTCCCGTGGCCTCGGCGCGCGCCGAGGTGCCCACGACCGTCTCGGTCACCACGACTGCTGCCGCCAACACGGCCAGACCAGCCCAGGTCCATCGACTCACGCGCGCCACCCGGCGAGTATGCACGGGACCGCTACCAACACGAACGACCCCCGGCCACGCGGTGACCGGGGGATCGCGCGCTGTCGTGTCAGCAGGTGCGGTAGTAGTACTCGTCGGTGGCACCGGGGTAGTTCACGGCGTACTTCTCGGCGATCGACTTGAAGCCGGAACTCGTGCACGCGCTGCGCACGGTGTCGCCGTTCACGACGACCGTGGAGCCGTGCGACTTGCTCACCGTGTAGTAGGAACGCGCCTTCGCGTTCCAGAACCCGTACTCCCAGGTCCCACCGGTGGAGGGGGACTGGGTGCTGGATCCCGGGTGCAGCCATGCCATCGCCGGGCTGGCCGCTCCCATCGCAGTGAGGACCATCGCCGTGCCTGCGATGACCGACTTGAGCTTGTTCATGGATTCCTCCCGTAGTGAGCGAGGTGCTCGTCGTTGATGCCGCGCACACGTCATCACGGGCGCACCTGCGGGGGATATGGGGTGAGTCGGCTGGTACTCCCCGTTGACGTGAACCACCGCCGTTCGCGCGAATCACGTCCTCGTGGTGCGGGTCATCAGCGAGACGAGCGCAGCGCGCTTCCACCCACGGGCACGGCCGGCCTCACCGGGGAAGCACCGCTGGTACAGGTAGTCCACGTGCCGCTCGACCGCCTTCGGGGTCAAGGTCCATCCGCGGCTGCGCAGCCGGGCCGAGACCGCAGCTGCAGAGGGAGCGACCCCGTCACCCGCCATGCCGCGGCACAGCTCCTCGAGGACGGCGTGGTGTGCCGTCCCCGGCTGGAAGCCGGCGACCCTCAAGGGTGCCGTGCTGGTTGCGCAGGCACTCGGGTCGACGGCTCTCGGAGGCTCCGGTCCGATGACCGTCACGAGCTCGCTCGCCTCGCAGGACCCGACTCCGAAGGACAGCCCTGCGAACTCGAACGGCGAGACCAGCCTGCGCCTGCCCGGTGGGGCGACCACCCGCGAGCCGGGATGTTCGAGATCGACCACGAAGGCCCCTGCGTCCACGCTCAGGTTGTCCAGCTCCCAGTGGTCGTGGTCGACCCGCACGACGCCGCGGAACCAGGCGCCCGGCAGGGCCGACAGCACGAAGTCGACCCCGCACTCGGCACAGCCGCACGACCCCAGCACGACCACGCTCCCCGCCGCGGCGTCGATCCGACGGTCCGCTCCAGCCATCAACGTCACCGCAGTGCCGTCCCCCATCGGCCCTTCCTCCCCCGAGTCGCCCGAGTCGTCCGAGCGAGGATCGAACCAGCGGTGGCGATCGGGACACCTCAGACCCAGGTGCCGATCTCTGGTACCTGAGGACGAGGTCCGGCCGGTGCGCGATCCGTAGCGTCGATGGCGAATCGGATCGGAGGGGACATGCACCAACGGATCATCGCGGCTGTGGCGTCAGCACTCTTCGCCCTGCTCGCCGTCGTCAGCAGTGTGGTCACGGACCTGAACGACAGGAGCTATCCGGTCACGCTGGGTGCCACCAGCATCCTGAACCTCGACTTCGCGCCGAGCGGCATCGCGGACCGGGACGCATTCGACCGGCTGGCGCACCTCAGCGACCAGCACCACCTCGGGCTCGTGCGCATCCTGCCGGACCTGGCCGGAGACGCCGACGGCCAGGTCTTCGTGCCGTTGGGCTCGCGTCCCTCCCGACTTCCCGCCGAGGTCGCCTGGTACGGCTCGCAGCCCACGGGTGTGCTGGCCGGGCCGAGCGCCGTCGACCACTCGTTCGCCACCGGGCAGTACCTGGTGACCGGACGCCGCGACAGCCTCGACCAGGCCCTCGGCAGCCTGACCTCTGACGGTGTGAGGGTCCAGCGCGTCGACAAGGCTCCCACGCAGTCGGCGTCCTTCCTGCTGCGCCAGGACAGCTTCCGCACGACCCTGCTCGCCGGCCTCGCCCTCATGGCAGCGATGGCGCTCTTCTGGCTGTCAGCGCGCGCCCACGGCCGGGCGCTGCGGGTGCTGGGCGGCGTGAGCAGCCGCCGGATCCATCTCGAGGACCTCGGCCGTCTCGGCCTGACGGTGGCGCTGCCGGCGCTACCTGTCACTGTCGTCGCAGTCGCGATCGTGTGGTGGCGCCATGGCCGGCTGTGGATCGGCTCGTACCTCAGCACCCTGGTGCAGCTCGAGGTCGCCGTCGTGGCCGTCACGCTCGGGGGCGCGCTCGCCATGTCGATCGCCTCCTGGCCGAGCACGACCATGCTGGCGACGCGACAGCCCGCAGTCCGTGCACTGCGTGGGTCGTCCGGCGCGCTGAAGGCGGTGACGTTCGTGCTGGTGGTGGTGACTGCCGGACCCGCCTGGTGGGCCTACCACGAGGCCAAGGACTCGGCCGCGCAGGAGGCGCGCTGGCGCGCGTTGTCCGACCAGGTGGCGCTGCGCTTCCCGAGCGGCCTCGGTGAGGACGGCTTCGTCCGGGTCACCCGACAGGTCGGCGGGGTGATCGCCGACGCCGACCGCGCGGGTGACGTCGCAGTGAGCTACGCGATGGAGCCGGGGCAGCTCGGCATCCAGGACGACACCTACGACGCCATCGTCCTGGTCAACGGGGCCTGGTTGCGCCTGATGGGCGTCGGGGAGGACGACGTACGGCCGGTCGACGGTGCCGTGCCGGACGCGGTGCGCGCGGGCCTGGACCCCAACATGGAGCTGTGGCAGCGCCGCACCGGCGAGGCGTCGTCGATCTGGCGGTCCGCCGAGCTGCTCACGGTCCGAGGTGCTGCCGTACCGCTGGCCGGAGCGGGAAGCGGTGACCTCGTGTTCCCCGAACGTCCCCTGCTGATCGAGGTGGACGACGCCTCGTCCGCGTTCAACGACGACTTCCTCGCCTCGCTCTCGTCGAGCAACAACTTGGTGTTCGACGGACTCGACGCCACGACGGCCCGCCTGCGAGAGCACGGCCTGGGGACGACCCTGCAGGTGAAGCACGCCGCCGAGGACGGCGTCCTGCGCGCGCAGTTCACCGCGTACGAGGCCTGGCTCCGTGGCGCAGCGCTCGTCGCGCTGGCGGCGGCCTTCGTCCTCGCTCTCGCGATCAGCGCCATGATCACGGCCCTGCTGCAGGCGCGGCGCGACTTCCCCCTGCGACTCGACGGCCGCAGCTGGGGTTCGATCCTCCGCCAGCGGATCGGGCGTGAGTGGGCAGCCGGACTCGTCCTGGGCGGTGTCGTCGTGCTGTCGCAGGGACCCACCACGCTGCCGCCCACCGCAGTGGTCGTCGCGCTGACGATCGCCGCCGCCGTCGCGGCGCACGTCGCAGCGGTCCGCTGGACCTTCCGCAAGGTCAGCCAGCGGACCATCTGAACGTCACACCACAGGAGAGGAACGGATCGATGACACTGGAAGCGCGTCACGTCGGGGTGGAGCTCGACGATCGATGGGTCGTGCGCGACGAGTCGGTGGTCTGCCGGCCCGGTGAGATGACCGCGCTGGTCGGGCCGAGCGGGTCGGGCAAGACGACCCTGCTCCACTGCCTGGGTCTGCTGCAGGCCCCGAGCTCGGGCGACGTGCTCGTCGACGGGGAGTCGACGGCCGGTTGGAGGGACGGCCGGCGACGGCGGCTCTGGCGGGACCGGACGGCGTTCGTGCTCCAGGACTACGGGGTGATGCTGGAGGAGTCCGTCCACACCAACGTCACGATGAGGACGCGGGTGTGGAGCCGCCAGGCGAGCGGCGACCCGGGTCGGCTGCGCGCGGCGCTGGAGGTCACCGGGCTGGCCGACCGCGGTGACGAGCAGGCCTCCCACCTCAGCGGTGGTGAACGACAGCGACTGGCGATCGCCCGCGCTGTCTACAAGGACGCTCGTCTGGTGCTGGTGGACGAGCCCACGGCCTCCCTCGATGCCACCAACAGGGACCTCGTGATCGAGCTGTTCCGCGAGCGTGCCCGGCAGGGGTGCACCCTCGTCATCGCCACCCACGATCCAGCCGTCGTCGACGCGTGCCACGCGGTCCACCGCGTCGGGACCGCGTCCGCCCTCGAGGCGGTCCCGGCATGAGGGGGACGAGGATGAGGACGTCAGTGGTGGCCGGGTCCGTGCTGGGATGTCTGGCTCTGGCCGCCGGGGCGGTGCTGGGCGGGTTCGTGCCGATCCCCGGACTGGGTGGGTCGATGACGCACCCTCCCTGTCAGTCGTTGCCCACCTCCGAACGGGTGGCTGCCGCGATCGCGTCCCACCAACCCGTGACCGCGGCGATCCAGACGCTGGTCGACGGCGCGACCGTGTCGATCAAGCATCCGTGTGACGGGGCCTTCGCGGACAGGGCCCTGGTGCGCGTCGCTGTTCCCGACGCCAAGGCCCGCCAGCGGCTGCTGGCCTGGCTGGGCACCCACGACGGCTACGGCGTGCCGCTCGAGATCGAGGTCTCGCGCGCCGGGACCAGCGGCAGCGGTCCGGCCTGAGCGCGCCGCTGCCGCGACCGTCAGGCCTTCGGCTTGACCGCGGTGACGGCGCACTCGGCGCCGAGCAGGATCCGCTGCGCGACGCTGCCCATCAGCAGCTTGCCGACGGGGGAGCGGCGGCGCAGGCCGATGACGATGAGGTCCGCCGACACCTCGTCGGCCACCTCCAGCACCTGGTCACCGACGTCGGCGCCCATCGACCGGCGTACGTCCACCTGGATCCCGGACCCGGCCAGCTCGTCGGAGAGCCGGGCCAGCTGGTCGGAGTCGGCGTAGCGCTCGTCGACGAGGGCGTCGCCGCGGGTGGCGTTGACCACCACGATGTGGCCCTCCCGGAGCTTTGCCTCCTCGACCGCACGCGCCAGCGCGGCCTCGCCGTACTCGTCGGGGGTCCACCCGACCACGATCGTCGTCATCGCAGTGCCTCCTCGTTGCCCTGGTTGTCGGCCGCTTCGCCCTCGACCCTGCCAGATGCGTCGACCGCAGGCACGACCGGCGCCGGTCGGACCGCGCGGAAGACGAGCGGCACGACGACGACGAGCGCGACGATCACGTAGATCACGACGGCGAGCGGCTCGCTCCAGAGCGCCGAGACGTCGCCGTCCGAGATCGCCATCGCCTCGCGCAGCTGGGACTCCATGAGCGGACCGAGGATGACGCCCAGGATCAGCGGCAGCACCGGCAGCCCGAAGCGACGCATCAGCAGGCCGAGCAGGCCGAGCACGAGCAGCAGGAACAGGTCGAAGGCCTGCATGTTGGTCGCGTATGCGCCCAGCGCGGCGAAGAACAGGATGCCGGCGTAGAGCTGCGGTCGTGGGAGCTGCAGCAGCTTGGCCCACACCGGCGCCAGGGGCAGGTTGATCACCAGCAGCAGGGCGTTGCCGATCAGCAGGCTGGCCAGCAGGGCCCACACCAGCTCGGGCTGGTCGGACATCAGGCCCGGGCCGGACTCGATGCCGTAGCCCTGCAGGGCTGCGAGCATCACGGCCGAGGTGGCCGTCACCGGCAGGCCGAGCGCCAGCAGGGGCACGAAGGTGCCTGCCGCGGAGGCGTTGTTGGCCGCCTCCGGACCGGCCACGCCCTCGATGGCGCCCTTGCCGAACTCGTCGCGTCCCTTGCGGGCGGCGAGGCGCTTCTCGGTGAAGTACGACAGGAACGTCGGGATCTCCGCGCCCCCTGCCGGCAGCGCGCCGAACGGGAAGCCGTACGCCGTCCCCCGCAGCCACGGTCCCCACGACCGCCGGAGGTCGTCACGGCCCATCCACGGCCGACCGACCGGGATCACGTGCAGCGGGCTGCGGCGCAGGTGCGCGGCGACCCACAGGGCCTCGCCGAGGGCGAAGATGCCGACGGCGACCACGACGACGTCGATGCGGTCCGCGAGCAGCGGCTGGTCGAAGCTCAGGCGCGGCTGGCCGGTGTTGAGGTCGAGCCCGACCAGGCCGATCGTGAGCCCGAGGAACAGGGCGATGAAGCCCCGCAGCCGGGAGCTGCCCAGCACGCTGGTCACCATCGCCAGGGAGAGGACCATCAGCGCGAAGTACGACGGGGCACCGATCTCCACGGCGACCCTGGCGAGCGGGGGCGCGAAGAACACCACGAGCAGGGTGCCGATGGTGCCGGCGACGAAGGAGCCGATGGCCGCGGTGGCGAGGGCCTGGGCGGCCCGTCCCGCACGGGCCATGAGGTTGCCCTCGACGGCGGTCATCACGGAGGCGGACTCACCGGGGGTGTTGAGCAGGATCGCGGTGGTCGAGCCACCGTACATGCCGCCGTAGTAGATGCCTGCGAACATGATGAAGGCCGGGACCGGGTCCAGGCCGTACGTCACCGGCAGCAGCAGCGCGACCGCCATGGCCGGGCCGATCCCGGGCAGGACGCCGACGAACGTGCCGAGGAGGACGCCGATGGCGGCGTAGAGGAGGTTCTCCGGGGTCAGCACCGACCCGAAGCCGTCGAGGAGCAGGCTGAGGCTGTCCATCACAGCACCCCGTCCAGGATGCCGGCCGGGAGGATCACGCCCAGGCCCTCGTGGAAGAAGTACCAGCTGCTGACCGACAGCACGAGGCCGACGATCCCGTCACGGACGAAGGTGCGGCTGCCCAGCGACCACGCGGCGCCGACGAAGAGCAGTGCGCCGCTGACCGCCCAGCCGAGGAACGAGATCGTCAGCACGGTGAACAGCAGCACGCCGACGAGCTTCAGCACGGTGAGCCAGTCGGCCGGCTGACGCAGGTCGACGTCCTCGCCGCCCTCTCCCTCGGGCACGTCGCCGCGCAGGGTGGCGACGACGAGAAGGAGGCCGAGGGCGACGGTGACCGCGCCGATGACGTAGGGGAAGACGCGCGGGCCGACGGGGTCGCCGAAGCCGATCCGCAGGGTGGTGGCGTCGTAGAAGGTGTAGGCGCCGACCACGACGAGCAGCGCGGCGAGGCCGAGCTGGGCCAGGTCGCGGTCCGGCGTGGGCGGCGCCTCCGGTGCCGTGTGGGGGGTGTCGAGTGGTGTGCTCACAGCAGGTCCAGCTCCTCGAGGGTGCTGGCGACGCGCTCGTCCTGCTCGCGCAGGAAGGTGTCGAAGTCGTCGCCGGTCTTGAACTCGTCGATCCAGCCGTTG
>NZ_JAUZVE010000090.1:0-16476 GCF_031844425.1 Microbacterium sp. ARD31 | reverse complement strand
CGCGGGTTCACCTTCGAGGCCGCCGACGCCTCCTTCGAGCTGCTGCTCGCCGAGGAGGTCGAGGGGACGCGGCCGGCGTACTTCGACGTGGAGTCGTGGCGGGTCATCACCGAGACCCGCACCGACGGCGAGGCGGTCTCGGAGGCGACGGTGAAGCTCCGTGCGGAGGGCGTGCGCTACGTCGTCACCGGCGAGGGCAACGGCCCGGTCAACGCCCTCGACGCCGCGCTGCGCGAGGCGATCGGCCAGGCGTTCCCCGAGGTCGCGAAGTTCGAGCTCATCGACTACAAGGTCCGCATCCTCGACCAGGGCCACGGCACCGACGCGATCACCCGCGTGCTGATCGAGACCACCGACGGCGAGTCGTCGTGGGTGACCGTCGGGGTCGGCGCCAACGTCATCGAGGCGTCGTGGGGCGCCCTGGTGGACGGGCTGACCTTCGGCCTCAGGCGGCAGCACCGCTAGGTCGCGGGCGTGGGCCGGCCGACGTCAGGCGCGGACCACCCGTCGCACCAGGTCGTCCCAGCCTGCTTCGACCCGCTCGATCGGCAGCTGCTCGCGGGTGACCTGCTGGTCCAGCACGACGAGCTCCAGCGGCGCGAGGAGCGCGGTGGCCAGCATCAGCAGGTCGCCGCGCACGCCGAGCTCGCCGAGGAGGTAGCGGACGTGCATGTTCGCGAACGACATCGCAGCCGCCGAGCGCGCGCCGGGTCGTCCGGCGGCCGCGATCAGCGCGCTGTGGGTGAGGTTGGTCCGCAGGCGCGAGTGGCCGAAGGCGAGCAGCCGCTCCATCGGCGGCGCCCCGGGCCCGAGCGGCGGGGGACCGGACAGCACCGACGCCTGCCACTGGGTCTCGGACGTGTTGAGCACGGCCGCCATCAGCCCCTCACGGCTCTCGAATCGCCGGAAGAGCGTGCCCTTGCCCACGCCCGCCTCCGACGCGACCGTGTCCATCGTCACGCAGTCGACCCCCCGCGTCTCCACCAGGCGCAGCGCCGCTGCGAGGATGGCCTGTCGGTTGCGCGCCGCGTCGGCCCGCTCCGGGGCGGGTTCGTCCGCCATCGGCAGGAGGTGGGTCACGTCCGCCAGCCTAGGGGCGGAAAAAGTTCGTCAGCCACGGAATAGAAGCGGACCGCAGTCCGTTTCGAGGGTCATGACTACTGACAAGCAGACCCGTGTCGCCGTCCTCCTCGGTTCCACCCGCTCCGGCTCGCTCAACCGCCGGATCGCCGAGCACCTGCGCGACAACGCCCCCGCGGGTGTGACCGTCGACGTCGTCGAGGGCCTCGACAGCGTCCCGTTCTACAACGAGGAGCTCGACGGCGAGACCGCCCCTGCCGCCGCCACCGCGCTGCGTGAGTCGGTCGCCGGCGCCGACCGCATCCTCGCCGTCACCCCGGAGTACAACGGCACCATGCCGGCCGTGCTCAACAACGCCATCGACTGGCTGTCGCGCCCCTACGGCCAAGGCGCCATCGTCGGCAAGCCGTTCGCGGCCATCGGCGCCACCCCGACGCCGTACGGCGGCAAGTGGTCGCACGAGCACGCCCGCCACTCCGCCACCATCGCCGGTGCCGTCGTCGTCGAGGGCATCGTGGTCGACGAGTCCGCGGTCGAGGGCGACCCGCTGGAGAACGAGGCCGCCGTGCAGCGCTTCCTCGGCGCGCTCGACGCCCTCGTCGCGCACGAGGTCGAGGCCGCGGCCTGACCCCAGCCGCCCTCGGTCGAGCAGGGCGAGGGACGAGCCCGTGTCGAAACCGAGGCTGGGGGGCACCTCGGTTTCGACACGCTCGCTTCGCTCGCTGCTCAACCAGCGGTGAGGCTACGGTCGGCACGTGCTCCACGACCTGACCGCCCTCGAGCAGGGCGACGCCGTACGCCGCGGCGAGGTGTCGCCGCTCGAGCTCGTCGAGCACTACGCCGGCCGGGCCGACCACGTCGGCGCCTTCGTCACCACCACCCACGACCTCGCCCGCGAGCACGCGCGTGGGCTCACCGAGGCGGGGCGCCCGGCGGACGCCGGTCCGCTCTGGGGCGTCCCGACGGGCATCAAGGACCTCCACCCCACGGCCGGGGTCCGCACCACCTTCGGCTCGGCGGCGTACGACGACTTCGTCCCCGAGGAGTCCGACGAGCTCGTCCGGTCCGTCGAGTCCGCGGGCATGCCGAGCCTGGGCAAGACCAACACCCCGGAGTTCGGCTCGCCCTGCTACACCGAGCCCGACGTCGCGCCACCCGCCGTGACGCCGTGGGACACCACCCGGACCGCCGGCGGCTCGTCGGGCGGCGCCGCGGCAGCCGTCGCCGCGGGCCTGCTGCCGGTGGCGCCGGGCTCCGACGGCGGCGGGTCGATCCGCATCCCCGCCTCCTGCTGCGGGCTAGTCGGCCTCAAGCCCTCGCGCGGCCGGATCAGCGGTGCGCCGCGCTACGGCGACCCCGTCGGCCTCGCGACGGCGGGCACGCTGGCCCGCACCGTCCGCGACGCGGGAGCCCTCCTCGACGTGCTCGCCGGCCGCCGGGTCGGCGACCCGTTCTGGGCGCCGCCGCCGTCGGCGCCCTTCCTGGCGGCCTGCGACCGCGAGCCGGGCCGGCTCCGCGTCGCCCGCTTCGTCGCCCCGGTCATCGCCGACGTCGACGTCCACCCGTCGTCGGTGACCGCCTGGGACGACGCCTCCCGCCTCCTCGCCGACCTCGGGCACGACGTCGAGGACGTGGCGGTCCCGATCCCGCGCGAGGCCGTCGCCGACTTCGAGACCTGCTGGGCCGTGCTCACCGCGCTGTCCGAGGCGCCGCCCGGCCGTGAGGGCCGGCTCCGGCCGCTGACGCGCTGGCTGTCCGAGCGCGGCCACGTCGTGAGCGGCCCCGAGTTCGGGCTGGCGATCGCCCGCCTCCGCCAGCACGCGGCGGGCGCGCTGGCCGCGCTGGCGGCGTACGACGTCGTGCTCACACCCACCCTCGCGATGCCGCCGGTCGAGGTCGGGGCGCTGCGCGACGACGCCGATCCCGCGCGCGACTTCGCCGCCCAGAAGGCCTTCACGCCGTGGACGAGCGCGTGGAACGTCACCGGCATGCCGGCCATGTCGCTCCCGCTCCACTGGACCGACGACGGCCTGCCGGTCGGGGTGATGCTGGCCGCCCGTCCGGCCGAGGAGGAGCTCCTGCTCTCGCTCGCCGCGCAGGTCGAGGCCGCCGCGCCGTGGGTGGACAGGCGCCCGCCCGGCTGGTGAGGTGGCCGGATGGGTGAGCTGACGCCGTACATCTGTGTCGCCGACGCGCGTGCCGCGCTCCAGTGGTACGTCGACGTGCTCGGCGCCGAGGTCGTCCTCGACCCGATCGTGATGGACGACGGCCGCATCGGCCACGTCGAGCTCGCGGTCGGCGCCGGGCGCTGGATGATGTCCGACGAGTTCGACTCCGCGGGCGTCGCCGCGCCCGACACCTCGCGCGGCGCGGCGGTGTCGCTGCACCTCGAGGTCGACGACGTCGACGCGGTCTGCGAGCGGGTGGCACGGTCCGGTGTGGTCCTCGACCGAGGGCCCGAGGACAGCCCTCCGGCCGGTCGGGTGGCGGTGTTCCGCGACCCGTTCGGGCACCGGTGGTTCCTCAACCGGCCCAGCTGACGTTCAGTCGTCCCCGATCCCGCGGGCGTGGAGCGCGTCGCCGGACTCGTGGGCGCGGGCGACGACGCGGATGACGAAGGGGGAGAGGTAGGCCCGCGGGTTGCGGTCGAGCCCGCGGGCCCGGGCCGCGTCGCGGGTCTCGCGGGCGATCGCGATGGTGCCGGGCAGGGCGCCGACGGTCAGCGCGACCGTCAGCGCCACCCGGTCCGGGTCGATCCCGACGAACCGGAGCGGTCGCGCCCATCGGGCGAGGGCGTCGACCATCTCGTTGACCGACGTGGTCGCGGTGAGCGACAGCGCGGCGAGCCCGAGGGTGAGCAGGTCGAGGAAGGTCTCCACGGCCTTCGCGGCGCCGTACCACCACCACTGGAACGCGCTGGCGACGACCGCGATGAGCAGCACTCCGCGCGCGGCACGCCAGACCGAGCGCAGCGGCACCCGGGCGAGCGCCGCGAGGAGGAGCGTCACCACGAGGAAGACCGGCGCGCTGCGGACGTCGCGCACCACGACGACGGCCAGGCTGAGCAGGGCGAGGCCGAGCACCTTCACGCCGACCGGCAGCCGGTGCAGGAACGTGTCGCCGGGCTGGTGCAGCCCGGCCATGAGGTCGCTCACCGGCTGACCCCGTCCACCAGGTCGGTGTAGTGCACGATCGCCTCGTCCGGCCGGCCGTCGGCGACGACGCGGCCGTCGTCGACGACGAGCACGCGGTCGCAGCGGGCGGCGAGGTCGAGGTCGTGGGTGACCAGCACCAGCTGCTGCTCGAGGCCCAGCAGCACGTCACCGATGCGGCGGGTGTTGGCCCGGTCGAGCAGGGTGGTGGGCTCGTCGGCGACCACCACCGCGGGCGAGGTCGCCAGCACCCCAGCCAGCGCGAGCAGCTGCCGCTGGCCGCCGGAGAGCGAGTGCACGGAGTCGTGCGCGTGGTCGGCCAGGCCGTTGGCGTACAGCACCTCCAGAGCCCGCTCGCGCCGCTCACCGGCGTCCGGGACCGAGCGCCGCAGCGACAGCTCGATGTCCTCCACGCAGGTCGGCATCACCAGCTGGGCGGCCGGGTCGGTGAAGCAGAACCCGACCTGACGTCGCACGGCGGCACCGTCGCGCGCGACGTCCAGGCCGTCGACGACCACCCGTCCCGACGACGGCCGCACCAGGCCGTTGACCATCCGGGCCAGTGTCGACTTGCCCGAGCCGTTGGCGCCGACGACGCCCACCCGCCACTCGGTGAGGGTGAGGGTCGTCGGCGCGAGGATCTCGCGCTCGCCGCGGCCGGGCAGGGGCACCCGGACGGATGCGGCCTCGAAACGGATCTCCGGCAAGGTCAGTCGCGCTGCAGCAGCTGCGGGAACGCGCGGTGCACCTCGGCGGCGATCATCGCCACCAGCGAGGTCTTCACCAGGTCGCCGATCCAGAACGGCATGTCGTAGGTGGCCGCCTCGCGGAAGGAGACGTCGAAGAACCGCATCATCCCGACGATGCCGAACAGGTGGACGACCAGGATGCTGGCGGTCAGCGAGCACGCGAAGACCCACAGGGCGCGCGTGCGCCGCTCGCGGGCGACGTACTTCACCAGGAGGCCGCCGAGCGCGGCGGCCACGGGGAAGGCGATGAGGTAGCCGCCGCTGGGGCCGTTGAAGACGCCGATGCCCGAGGAGTGCTCGGCGAAGACGGGCAGGCCGACGGCGCCGAGCGCGAGGTAGAGAGTGACCGCAGCGAAGCCGCGCAGCGGGCCGAGGATGCAGCCGGCCAGCATGACGGTGAGCGTCTGGAGGGTGATGGGTACGCCGGCGCTGCCGACCGGGATGGCGCCGACGTAGGCGCTGGCGGAGATCAGCGCGGCGAAGGCCGCGACCAGCGCTATGTCGCGCGACGGGGACGAGGAGCCCGAGGTGGTGGGGGCGGCCTCGGGCTGGGTGGTGGCAGTCATCGGGGGTCCTTGCTGGGGGAGCTGCGGTTGACCTGAACAGTGTTCAGGTTAGGCTGGCCGGGAACAGGCCGTCAATGTCGTCCGAATGCCGTCCGACCGCCGGGAGGGTGCGTGCGCCATCGCCGCAGCGACGTGCTCGCGCACGCCGTCTCCCTCCTCGACACGCACGGCCTGTCGGCGCTCACCATGCGCCGGCTCGGCTCCGAGCTCGACGTGCAGCCCAGCGCGATCTACCACCACTTCGCCAGCAAGCAGGCGCTGCTGGCCGCCGTCGCCGACGAGATCCTCGCGCGCGGCGCTCGGCCGCGCACGGCCACCGAGTGGCCCGACCAGCTGCGCGAGGTCTGCTCCGAGCTGCGGCACGCCATGCTCGCGTGCACCGACGGCGCCGACGTGGTGGCCACTGTCTGGGCATTCGGGCTCGGGGCCGCCGCGCCGGTGGCCGAGCTGGAGAAGGTCCTGGCCGACGCCGAGGCGCCGCCCGAGCTGGTGGCCGTGGCCTCCCGCACGCTGGTCCACTACGTCTTCGGCCACGCCTTCGAGGAGCAGACGGCCCGCCAGGCGGTGAGCCTCGGGGCAGTCGAGCGGTCGCTGGAGTCGCTGCCCGACTTCGACCTCGGCCTCGACCTGGTCATCGACGGCCTGCGCGCCCGCCTCTCCTGAGGCTTCGTCACGGGCTGGGTCCGTCATCCGGAAGGGAACCCCTGGGGTCGGGTTCGTATGACGGAAGGGCGGTCAGGCGGAGGTGTCGACGTCGCCGCCGTGGAGCTCGGCGAGCAGCACCGCGCCGGCGAGGTCGAGCCTGGTCCGCTTGAGGGTTGCGGCCGTCAGGTCGACGCCGTCGAGGCTCGCACCGCGCAGGTCGGTCCGGTCGAGGGTGGTCTCGCGCAGCACCGCCCGGTCGAGGCGGGCCCGGGCGAGGGTGGTGAGGCTGAGGTCGGACATCGACAGGTCGGCCTCCCGGAGGTCGACGCCGGACAGGTCGAGGCGGGAGAGGTTGGTGCCGCGGATGGTCACCCCGAGCCACGAGCCGCCGACGACGGTGAGCGGGCGCAGCACGCACTCGGCGAAGACCGAGCCGACCAGCTTGCAGCCGTCGAGCGTCGCGTCGAAGAAGGACACCCGGCGGAAGTCGCACCCGACGAACGCCGTCGCGGTGTGCACTGATGCGTTGAACCGACCGCCGTGGAAGGTGCACGACTCGAAGCTCGCCCCGGACGTCGAGGCCTCCGACAGGTCGACGTCGGTGAACGTGCAGTCGACGAACCGGGCGGCGCCGAGGTCCTCGGCGTACCAGTCCTCACCGCGGACGTGCTGCCCGGTCAGGTCCATCGGCTCGCTCACGCCGGCCACGCTAGCGAGGGCGTACGACGGACCGGTCGACGCCTCAGGCGAGGAAGCCGCGCAGCAGGGCGGCCGACCCGGCCAGGTGCTCCTCGACCGCGGCCGCGGCGGCCTCGACCTGCCCGGCGAGGATGGCGGTGACGAGGGTGCGGTGCTGCTCGTCGGAGTGGGCGATGTTGCGCTCCAGCAAGGGGATCTCGTCGAGCAGCCGGTTGAGCCGCATCCGGCTGTCGGCCACCAGCGTGACCAGCGAGCGCACCCCGGTGATCTCGGCGATCACGAGGTGCAGCCGGGAGTCCAGCCGGCGGTAGTCGGCCGGATCGGCTCCGGTGACCTCCTCCAGGGCGCGCCACAGCAGGTCGCGCTCGGGAGCCGGGAGCGTGCGCGACGCGGCCAGCCGCGCCGCCCCGACCTCGAGCACCTCGCGCAGCGCGAGCACCTCCTCGAGGTCGGCGGCGTCGAGGGAGGGGGAGTCCTGCGGCTCCGGGTGCGGCAGGTCGTCGGCGACGAAGGTGCCGCCGTAGCGCCCGCGACGGGCGACGACGTATCCCGCCTCGCCCAGTGAGCGCAGGGCATCGCGCACGGTGTCCCGGCTGACGCCCAGCCGGACGGCGAGCTCGCGCTCGGACGGCAGCGAGTCGCCGGGGGCGACGACGCCGAGGCGGATCGTCTGCAGCAGCCGCTGCACGGTGTCCTCGAAGGCGTTGCCCGGCCGCACGGGCCGGAAGAACGTCTCCTCCGCGAGACGGGACTCGGTCACGGCAGCCGCCTACAGGGGGGTGACGTACGCCGCGTGGATGCCGCCGTCGACGAGGAAGCTCGTCGCGGTGATGAACGACGCGTCGTCGCTGGCCAGGAACGCGACCGCGGCCGCGAGCTCCTCCGGCTCGGCGAACCGGCCGACCGGCACGTGGACGAGCCGGCGCGCCGCCCGCTCGGGGTCCTTGGCGAACAGCTCCTGCAGGAGCGGGGTGTTGACCGGCCCCGGGCACAGCGCGTTCACCCGGATGCCCTGGCGGGCGTACTGCACGCCGAGCTCGCGCGACATCGCGAGCACGCCGCCCTTGGACGCGGTGTAGGAGATCTGCGACGTCGCCGAGCCCATCACCGCGACGAACGATGCGGTGTTGATGATGGAGCCGCGCTGCCGGGGCGCCATGTGGCGCAGCGCCGCCCGGCAGCAGAGGTAGACCGAGGTGAGGTTGACCAGCTGCACGCGGTCCCACGCGTCGAGGTCGGTCGACTCGATCAGGTCGTCCTCCGGCGGGGAGATGCCGGCGTTGTTGAAGGCGATGTCGACCGACCCGTGCGACGAGGCGACCGAGTCGAAGAGCGCGTCGACCTGCTCCCTGTCGGACACGTCGACGGCCACGAAGGTGCCGCCCACCTCCTCGGCCGCGGCCTGCCCGGTCGCCGGGTCCAGGTCGGCGACCACGACGCGTGCCCCCTCGGCCGCAAGTCGTCGCGCGGAGGCCAGGCCGATGCCGGAGGCGCCGCCGGTGACCACGGCCACCCGGTCACGCAGCCGCTGGGTGAGGTCGACGGGGGTGACGGTCATGACAGCTCCTCGGCTGGCTCTGGGGCGGACTCGATGGCGATGAAGACGTTCTTGGTCTCGGTGAAGGACAGCGGGGCCTCGGGCCCGAGCTCGCGCCCGACCCCCGACTGCTTGAAGCCGCCGAACGGTGTGGAGTAGCGGACCGACGAGTGCGAGTTCACCGACAGGTTGCCGGCCTCGACGGCGCGGCTGACGCGGACTGCGCGCGAGACGTCGCGGGTCCAGATCGAGCCCGAGAGCCCGTACGCCGAGTCGTTGGCCAGCGCGATCGCGTCGGCCTCGTCCTCGAAGGGCAGCACCGCCACCACCGGGCCGAAGATCTCCTCGCGCGCGGTGCGGTCGTCGCGCGACGGGGTCAGCACGGTCGGCGGGAACCAGAAGCCGGGACCGTCCGGCGCCTGCCCGCGGAAGGCGACGGGCGCGTCGTCGGGGACGTAGGAGGCCACCTTCTCCCAGTGCGAGCGGGAGACCAGCGGACCCATCTCGGTGTCGCGATCGCGGGGGTCGCCGACCCGGACGCCCGCCACCGCGGGCTCCAGCAGCTCCATGAACCGGTCGAGCACGCTGCGCTGCACGAGGATCCGGCTGCGGGCGCAGCAGTCCTGGCCGGCGTTGTCGAAGACGCCGTACGGCGCCGTGGCGGCGGCCTGCTCGAGGTCGCTGTCGGCGAAGACGATGTTCGCGCTCTTGCCGCCGAGCTCGAGGGTCACCTGCTTGACCTGCCTGGCTGCCCGCGCCATCACGCGGGTGCCGGTCTCGGTCGAGCCGGTGAACACGACCTTGCGGACATCGGGGTGGTCGACGAGTCGCTCGCCGACGACCGAGCCCTTGCCCGTGACGACCTGCAGCAGCCCCTCGGGCAGGCCCGCCTCGAGCGCCAGCTCGGCCAGGCGGAGCGAGGTCAGCGGGGTCCACTCGGCAGGCTTGAGGACGACGGCGTTGCCCGCGGCGAGTGCCGGGGCGAAGCCCCACGACGCGATGGTCATCGGGAAGTTCCAGGGCGTCACGACACCGATCACCCCGATGGGCTCGGCGAACGTGAGGTCGAGCCCGCCGGCGACGGGGATCTGGCGACCGAAGAGCCGCTCGGGGGCCGCGGAGTAGTACGTGAGCACGTCACGGACGTGCCCGGCCTCCCACTCCGCCTGGCCGATCGGGTGCCCGGAGTTGCGGACCTCGAGCTCGGCCAGCTCGTCGACGCGGGCGTCGACGGTCGCGGCGAACGCCCGCAGCGCCGCGGCGCGCTCGGCGGGCGCGAGCGCGGCCCACCGGCGCTGGGCGCGCCCGGCCCGCTCGACGGCGTCGTCGACGTCGCCGGCCTCCAGCTCGGGGACGCTCGTGACGACCGACTCGTCGGCCGGGTTGACGATGTCGAACATCGGGGCGCTCACACCTTCTCCTTCGTCTGCTCGCGGGCGGCTCGCACGAGGGACTCCATCAGACGGAGGTCGTCCAGGCTCTGCTCGGGGTGCCACTGCACGCCGACGACGAACCCGTCCCCGTCGAGCTCGACCCCCTCGACCACGCCGTCCTCAGCGTGGGCGGTGGCCCGCAACCCCTCCGGCAGCCGGTCGACGGCCTGGTGGTGGTAGCAGTGGACGGTCGCGTCGGCGCCGAGGGCGGTCGCGACCCGACTGCCCTCGAGGGTCCGCACCGTGTGCGTGGCGAACTCGCCAGGCCCGAGCTTGTGCGCGCGGGCGCCCGGCACCTCCGGCACGTGCTGCACGAGCGTCCCGCCGAGCGCGACGGTGAGGACCTGGGCGCCCCGGCAGATGCCCAGCAGCGGCAGCCCGAGGTCGAGCGCGCGCCGGGTCAGCGCGAGCTCCCAGTCGTCGCGGTCGGTGGCCGGGGGGTCGGCGGTGGCGTGCGGCTCAGCGTCGTAGCGCCGCGCGTCGACGTCGCGCCCGCCCGCGAGCACGAGCGCGTCCACTCGGTCGAGGACTGCCGCGGCGGCGCCGTCGGGCTGGGGGAGGTCTGCGGGGCCGGGCGGGGGCAGCAGCACCGGCACGCCGCCGGCGCGCGTCACCAGCTCGACGTACTGGTACTGCAGGTACGCCGCCGGGACGTCCCAGACGCCCTGCGCCGCCCGCTCGACGTACGTCGTCACGCCGACGACCGGCCGCCGGCCCGTGGGGTCGTCACATGCGCTCAAAGCACCGCACCCGCTCCCAGTCGGTGACCGCCGCGTCGTAGGCGCGCTGCTCGACCCGGGCGTTGTTGAGGTAGTGCTCCACGACCTCGTCGCCGAAGGCCGCGCGGGCCACCGTGGAGCCGTCCAGGAGCTCGGCCGCCTCGCGCAGCGTGGTGGGCAGTCGCGGCACGTCGCTGGTGTAGGCGTTGCCCTCGAACGCCGCCTCGAGGGGGAGCTGCTGCTCGATGCCGTGCAGGCCGGCCGCGATGATCGCGGCGGTCGCGAGGTAGGGGTTCACGTCGCCGCCCGGCACCCGGTTCTCCAGGCGCATGCCCAGGCCGTGGCCGACCACGCGCAGCGCGCAGGTGCGGTTGTCCATGCCCCACGCGACGGCGGTCGGCGCGAAGCTGCCCTCGACGTAGCGCTTGTAGGAGTTGATGTTGGGGGCGAAGAACAGCGTCAGCTCGCGCATGCAGGCGAGCTGGCCGGCGACCCAGTGCTCGAACAGCTCCGACATCCCGTGCGGGCGGGAGTCGTCGGCCATCACCGCGGAGCCGTCGGTGCCGCGGACGGACAGGTGGATGTGGCAGCTGTTGCCCTCGCGCTCGTCGTACTTCGCCATGAAGGTGAGGCTCTTGCCGTGCGCGTCGGCGATCTCCTTGGCGCCGTTCTTGTAGATCGTGTGGTTGTCGCTGGTGATGAGGCCGTGGTCGTAGCGGAAGGCGATCTCCTGCTGGCCGAGGTTGCACTCGCCCTTGGAGCCCTCGCAGTACATCCCCGCGCCCTCCATGCCGCGGCGGATGTCGCGCAGCAGCGGCTCCATCCGGGTCGAGCCGAGCATGGCGTAGTCGATGTTGTAGTCGCTGCCGGGTCGCAGGCCGGCGTACCGCTTGCCGAAGGCGTCGCGGAAGGTGTCGTCGAAGACCATGAACTCCAGCTCGGTGCCGGCGTACGGCACCAGGTCGCGCTCGGCGAGCCGCTCGACCTGCCGCTTCAGGATGCTGCGCGGTGCCGCCTCGACCGGGGTGCCGTCGAACCACTCGAGGTCGGCCATCACGAGGGCGGTGCCGGGCAGCCACGGGGTGAGCCGGAGCGTGGCGAGGTCCGGCCGCATCACCATGTCGCCGTACCCGCGGTCCCAGCCGGACATCGCGTAGCCGTCGACGGTGTTCATCTCGACGTCGACGGCGAGGAGGTAGTTGCAGCACTCCGCGCCGTGCGGGGCGACCTCCTCCATGAACAGGCGGGAGGAGACCCGCTTGCCGACCAGGCGGCCCTGCATGTCGGCGAAGCCGACCACCACGGTGTCGACCTCGTCCGCGTCGACGAGGCGGGCCAGGTCCTCGAGGGCCAGGAGCCCGTTCGTCCGTGCTGCCATGGGACCTCCTGCTCGATGGGCCGGCGCCTGCGTCCGGACGTGCGGGTCCAGTAAGGCGCTCATTGTCGTGGCGAGTCAACCATTGCGCCGCGCAGGCGGACGTTTCCTCCACGAAAACTGCGGTCCAAAGGTATTGCCGCCCTGCCATTGACGGGTCTAGCGTCCGGCCAGAGCCCGTCATGCACCCAGCCCTCCCCACAGGCACAGCCCAGGAGCGTCCCGTCATGAACCAGGAATCCCGCAAGGTCTCCGGCGTCAGCTACCACCACGCGGAGGAGGGCTACTTCGACAAGCGGCAGCTGCAGCGCGCCGCCGGTTTCTGGGGACTGTGGGGCATCGGCGTCGCAGCCGTGATCTCCGGTGACTTCTCGGGCTGGAACTTCGGCATCGGCGAGGCCGGCTGGGGCGGCCTGCTCGTCGCCAGCATCGTCATCGTGGTCATGTACTTCGGCATGCTCTTCTCGATCGGGGAGATGTCGGCGGCGATGCCGCACACCGGCGGCGCCTACTCCTTCGCCCGCTCCGCGATGGGGCCGTGGGGCGGCTTCGTCACCGGCCTCGCGGAGACGATCGAGTACGTCTTCACCACCGGCGTCATCGTGCTGTTCTCAGCCCAGTACCTCGACTCGATCACCGACGAGCTGTTCGGGCTCAGCGTCGGTGACAACCAGTGGATCTGGTGGATCGTGCTGTACGCCGTCTTCGTCGGGCTGAACTCGGCCGGCGCGGAGATCTCCTTCAAGTTCGCCATCGTCGTCGCGGTCGTCTCGATCGCGGTGCTCGTGCTGTTCGCGGTCCTTGCCATCGCCAACGGGGCGGTCGACTTCGGCCGGCTGCTGGACATCGAGCCCGAGCCCGGCAACAGCGACTTCCTGCCGTTCGGCTGGAGCGGCGTGCTCTATGCGCTGCCGTTCGCGATGTGGTTCTTCCTCGGCATCGAGGAGCTCCCGCTGGCCGCGGAGGAGGCGCACTCGCCGCAGACCGACATCCCGCGCGCCGGCATCGTCGGCTTGCTGACCCTCGTCGGCACCGGGGCCCTGGTCTTCGTGCTCAACCCGGCGGTCACCGGCTCCGCGGCGCTCGGCGCGTCGGGCGAGCCGCTGCTCGACGGCTTCCGCGCGTTCCTCTCCGACGACCTCGCCGCGCTGCTGTCGCTGTTCGCGCTCATCGGACTGCTGGCCAGCCTGCAGGGGATCATGTTCGCCTACGGCCGCAACATGTACTCGCTCAGCCGCGCCGGCTACTACCCCAAGTCGCTCTCGATCACCGGAGCGCGCCGGACCCCGTGGGTCGCGCTGGTGGCCGGGGCGGTCTTCGGTTTCGTGGTCCTGCTGATCGTCGACATCCTGTCCCGCCGCGGTGGCGAGGCCGGCGAGCAGGCGACCGCGATCGTGCTGAACATCGCCGTCTGGGGCGCGGTGCTGGCGTACCTCCTCCAGATGGTGTCCTACGTCCTGCTGCGCCAGAAGTTCCCCAACGCCAAGCGGCCCTACGTCAGCCCCGTGGGCGTCGCGGGCGCCGTCGTCGCCGGGATCATCGCGGCGATCACCTTCGTCGGCGTCTTCCTCAACCCCGACTTCCGCCCGGCGATCGTGGCCATCGCCGTGCTCTACGCCATCGGGCTCGCGATCTTCGGCACGGTCGGCCGGCACCGGCTGATCCTCTCGCCGGAGGAGGAGTACGCCGTGAGCCACGGCATGCACGGCGACCCGGAGGCCGAGGGCTACGGCGGCACGGTCGAGGACGAGCTGCTCGCGGAGGACGACCGCACCTGACGTCGGCGGCGATAGGGTCGTGCCCGTGATTGCGTCCCACCGACACCGCTTCATCTTCCTCAAGACCCGCAAGACCGCGGGCACGAGCGTGGAGATCGCGTTGTCGAAGGTGTGCGGGCCCGACGACATCATCACCGAGATCAGCCCCGAGGACGAGGCGCTGCGCAAGGCCGCGGGCGGACGCGGGCCGCAGAACTTCGAGTCGCCCCCGCTGCCGCGCAAGGCCTACAACCACATGGGCGCCAAGCTGACCCGCGACCTGGTCGGCGCCGACGTCTTCGACGACTACTTCACCTTCGCGATCGAGCGGAACCCGTGGGACGCGGTCGTCTCGCTCTACTTCTGGAAGTACAAGGACCGCCCCGAGCTCCCGGACTTCGAGACCTACGTCCAGGAGATCTGGATCGAGCAGCTGGCCAACAACCGCCGCCTCTACCGCATCCGCGGGAAGATGGCCCTCGACCGGGTGCTGCGCTACGAGAACCTCGACGCCGAGCTGCGCGAGGTCTGGGACCACCTCGGCCTGCCGGGCGAGCCCGACCTGCCGCGCGCCAAGGGCAACGCCCGCCCTGCCGGCCACTACCGCGAGCTCTACACCGACACCTCGCGCGAGCGGGTCGCGACGGTGTTCGCCGACACCATCGAGGCGTTCGGGTACGAGTTCTGATGTTCGCCCCCGGCGAGGTGATCTCGCGCCGCGAGGTGCTCCACGGCGACCTGTGGCTCTCCGCTCCGGTGACAGTGGTGGCCGACGACGGTGAGGTGCTGGCGACCCGGTGCGACCCGGGTGCCCCGTTCCACTTCCCCGAGCACCCCTTCGGCCCGCACCCGTGGCGTGCGCACCGCCAGTGGGGTGGCTCGATCGTGCTGCACCTGAGCCGTGCCGACACGGCGTACGGGGTGTGGAAGTTCTTCGAGACCGACGGCACCTTCCGCTACTGGTACCTCAACTTCGAGCCGCCCATCGTCAGGGTCGACGGCGGGTTCGAGACCGACGACTACGGCCTCGACCTGATCATCTGGCCGGACGGCCGGCGGGAGTGGAAGGACGTGGAGGACCTCCACCACCAGCGGGCCGAGGGCCGGATCACGGCCGAGACGGTCGGCGAGGTGCTCGCCACGGCCGCCTACGTCGTCGACCTGCTCGACCGCGACGAGCGCTGGTGGAGCGACTGGGACGACTGGACGCCCGCACAGACCTAGGTGGTCGCCGGCTCCCGTACGACGGCCAGCAGCCGCTCGCACTCGGCGACCAACCGGGCCCGCAGCGGGGCGCCGCGCTCCGCGAACGACCGCTGCGCCTCGACGTAGGCCGCCTTGCCCTCCGCCGTCTCGATGCGGACCGGCTCGAACCCGAGGTCGCCGAGGTCGTAGGGCGCGGCCCGCATGTCGAGGACCCGGATCTCCCGCGCGAGCTCGAAGCAGTCGGCCACCAGCTCGCTCGGGACCATCGGCGAGAGCCGGAACGCGTGCTTGTAGAGGTCCATCCCGGCGTGCAGGCAGCCCGGCTGCTCGAACGACGGCCGGTCGTCGCGTCCCGGCTGCAGCGTGTTGAGCGGCCGCGCACTGGGGGTGAAGAAGCGGAACGCGTCGAAGTGCGAGCAGGCGACCCGGTGGGACTCCACGACGGCGTCGGTCCCGTCCTGGCCCAGCCGCAGCGGCCAGTCGTGTCGCGTGCCGAACTCGGCCGACCGGTGGACCATCGCCCACTCGTGGAGGCCGAAGCACCCGAACTGGGGCGCCCGGTCGGCGGTGGCGGACAGCAGGGTGTGGAGCTGCTCGAGCAGCGGCCGCTGCGAGGCGACGTACTCCCGGGTGACCGCCACGGAGGCCGCCGGTCGATCAGGTCGCGCAGCGACGGCCGCTGGTTGAGCAGGTCGCGCAGCGACCGTGTCGAAACCGAGGCCGGCGTAGCCCTTGAGGCCGGCGTGCTCGTCGGCGTCCTCGAGCGCGACGCCGAAACCCGGGTGCCATCGGCGCAGCTGGGCCGGGCGCTGGGAGTAGTAGGTGAAGAGGAAGTCGTGCACCGGGTGCCGGACCTGACCGGCCCGCCGCGCGAGGTGCGGCGCCACGAGGGCGTCGACGCGCGCGGCGTGGGCGTCGGCGAGCGGGCGCCACTGGGCCGCGGTCAGGATCTTCACCAGTCCGAGGCTAGTCGGCGCGGACGCTCCGGCGGACACTGACGGGATGCATCCCGACCGCAGCGCGGGCCTCGACCGCGCCCATGCCCTGGCCCTGGAGTGGCTCGACTCCCTCGCCGAGCGGCCGGTCCCGCCGCGCCTCACCACCGACGACGTCGCGGCCCTGCTCGACCCGGTGCTGCCCGACGGGCCGACCGACCCCGCGAAGGTCGTCGAGGAGCTCGCCGCGGCCTGCGAGCCCGGGCTCAACGCGATGCCCGGCGGTCGCTTCTTCGGCTTCGTCATCGGCGGCACCCATCCGGCCGCCCTGGCGGCCGACTGGCTCGTCAGCGCGTGGGACCAGAACACCGGCCTGCGCGTCATCACCCCTGCCCACTCCGCGGTCGAGGACCTCACCGAGCGTTGGCTGCTCGACCTGCTCGGCCTGCCGGGCGGGAGCGCGGTCGGCTTCGTCACCGGCGGCACGATGGCCAACTTCACCTGCCTGGCCGCCGCGCGCGACGAGGTGCTGCGCCGGCACGGCTGGGACGTCGCGACGCAGGGACTCGTGGACTCGCCCGGCGTACGCGTCCTGGTGGGCGCCGAGCGGCACGACACCGTCG
>NZ_JAUZVE010000089.1:0-18248 GCF_031844425.1 Microbacterium sp. ARD31 | reverse complement strand
GGTTGAGGTGCGAGGAGCGCCAGCGACGAGCCTCGAAACCCGCGACCCGCAGCGCTCACCGGTCCTCCAGCTCGCCCTCGACGTCGAGGTAGACCTGCTGGAGCGCGGCCATCACGTCGGCGTCCGGCGACTCCCACAGCCCCCGCTCGGCGGCCTCGTGCAGCCGCTCGACGATGCCGCGCAGCGCCCACGGGTTGGAGGTCCGGAGGAACTGCTGGTTGGTCTCGTCGAGGACGTACTCCTTCGCCAGCGACTCGTACATCCAGTCGTGCACGACGCCCGCCGTCGCGTCGAAGCCGAAGAGGTAGTCCACGGTGGCGGCGAGCTCGAAGGCGCCCTTGTAGCCGTGGCGCTGCATCGCACCGATCCACCGCGGGTTGACCACGCGCGCGCGGAAGACGCGGTTCGTCTCCTCCTGCAGCGTCCGGGTGCGCACCGCGTCCGGCGAGGTCGAGTCGCCGACGTACGCCTTGGGGTCGCTGCCGGTCAGCGCGCGCACGGTGGCGACCATGCCGCCGTGGTACTGGAAGTAGTCGTCGCTGTCGGCGATGTCGTGCTCGCGGGTGTCGACGTTCTTCGCGGCGACCTTGATCCGGCGGTAGTTCGTGCGCATGTCGTCGGCGGCCGGCGCGCCGTCGAGGTCGCGTCCGTAGGCGAAGCCGCCCCACGACGTGTAGACCTCGGCGAGGTCGTCGTCGCTGCGCCAGTTGCCCGACTCGACGACCTGGAGGATCCCGGCGCCGTACGACCCCGGCTTGGAGCCGAAGATCCGGGTCGTCGAGCGCCGCTCGTCGCCGTGCGCGGCGAGGTCGGCGCGGGCGTGGGCGCGGACGAAGTTCTGCTCGTCCGGCTCGTCGAGGCCGGCCACCAGGCGTACGGCGTCGTCGAGCATGGCGACCACGTGCGGGAAGGCGTCGCGGAAGAACCCGGAGATCCGCACGGTGACGTCGATGCGCGGCCGGCCGAGCTCGTCGAGCGGGACGACCTGCAGGTCGCTGACCCGGCGCGACCCCTCGTCCCACACCGGCCGGACGCCCAGCAGGGCCAGCACCTCGGCGATGTCGTCGCCGCTCGTGCGCATCGCGCTGGTGCCCCAGACCGACAGCCCGACCGACTGCGGCCACGAGCCGGTCTCGTCGAGGTACTTCGCGACGAGCGACTCGGCCATCGCCTGACCGGTCTGCCACGCGAGGCGGGAGGGCACCGCGCGGGGGTCGACGGTGTAGAAGTTGCGGCCGGTGGGCAGCACGTTGACCAGTCCGCGCAGCGGCGACCCCGACGGACCCGCGGCGATGAAGCCGCCGTCGAGGGCGTGGACGACGGCGTCGAGCTCGTCGGTGGTGCGGGCGAGCCGGGGCACGACCTGGGTGGCCGCGAACTCCAGCACCCGCTGCACCTCCGGGTCGTCGTGCAGCTCCTCGGCGCGCGCGACGTCCCAGTCGGCCTTGTCCATCTGCTCGACGAGGTCCCGAGCGATCCCCTCGATCCGGTCGACCTCGACGGTGGTCTCCACCTCAGGTGGTCGAGTAGACCCCGAGGGACGAGGGGTCGTATCGAGACCCAGGCCGAGCGCCGTCCGCAGCCCCGGCACCGCCTGCGCCTGCCCGCCGAAGACCTGCGCGGCGCGGAGGATCGCGAGCACGAGGTTGACCCGGGCCTCACCCGACGGCGCCTCGCCGAGGACGTGCAGCCCGTCGCGGATCTGCGCGTCCTTGATCTCGCAGAGCCAGCCGTCGACGTGCATGATGAAGTCGTCGAAGTCCTCCGCGTCCGGCTGCTCGTCGAGCCCGAGGTCGCGGTGCATCTCGGCAGCGTGCATCAGCTGCCAGATCTCGCCGCGGATCGCCGGCAGCTTGGCCGGGTCCATCGCGGCGATGTTGGCGTGCTCGTCGAGGAGCTGCTCTAGGCGGGCGATGTCGCCGTACGACTCCGCGCGGGCCATCGGCGGCACCAGGTGGTCGACGATCGTCGCGTGCGCGCGCCGCTTGGCCTGCGCGCCCTCGCCCGGGTCGTTGACGAGGAACGGGTAGACCATCGGCAGGTTGCCGAGCGCGGCATCGGTGCCGCAGCTCGCCGACAGCGCGGCGTTCTTGCCGGGCAGCCACTCCAGCGAGCCGTGCTTGCCGAGGTGGACGACCGCATCGGCCTTGAACCCGTGCTCGAGCCACCGGTAGGCGCCCAGGTAGTGGTGGGTCGGCGCGAGGTCGGGGTCGTGGTAGATCGCGATGGGGTTCTCCCCGAAGCCCCGCGGCGGCTGGATGAGGAGTACGACGTTGCCCGCGCGCACGGTCGCCAGCACGAGCTCGCCGGCGTCGTTGACGAACAGCGAGCCCGGCGCCGCGCCCCACGCCTCGACCATCTCGGCCCGCAGGTCGTCGGGCAGGTCGCGGGTCCACTCGGCGTACTGCTCCGGCGTGATCCGCACGTGCGCGTCGGTCAGCTGCGCCTGGGTCAGCCACTCCTCGTCCTGCCCGCCGGCCGCGATCAGGGCGTGGATCAGCGCGTCGCCCTTCTCGGTGTCGGTCGCGTCGCGGTCGAGGATCTCGACGACCTCGCCCGCACCCAGGTCGTACCCCTCCGCCCGCAGCCGCTGCAGCAGCCGGATCGCGGAGACGGGGGTGTCGAGCCCCACGGCGTTGCCGATGCGCGCGTGCTTGGTGGGGTACGCCGACAGCACGAGGGCCAGCCGCTTCTCGGCGTTCGGGATCCGGCGCAGGCGCGCGTGGCGGACCGCGATGCCCGCGACCCGCGCGCACCGCTCGGGGTCGGCGACGTAGTGCGGGAGCCCGTCGGCGTCGACCTCCTTGAAGGAGAACGGCGCAGTGATGATCCGCCCGTCGAACTCGGGGATCGCGATCTGCGTGGCGGAGTCCATCGGGCTCACGCCGTCGTCGGACGCCTCCCACTCGGCCCGGCTGCTCGTCAGGCAGAGGCCCTGGATGATCGGGATGTCGAGCGCCGACATCCGCGCGACGTCCCACGACTCGTCGTCCCCGCCGGCGCTCGCGCCCGCCGGCACGCTGCCGCCCGCCGCGAGGACCGTCACGACGAGCGCGTCGAGCGTGCCGAGCGCGTCGTACAGCTCGTCGGGAGCGGCGCGCAGGGAGCCGGCGAAGACCGGTACGCCGACCGCCTCCCCCGTCGCGTCGATCGCGTCGGCGAGGGCGTGGGCGAAGGCGGTGTTCCCGCTCGCCTCGTGGGCGCGGTAGTACAGCACCCCGATCCTGCTCTTCTCGGTGGTTGAGGTGCGAGGAGCGCCCGACCCCCCGGCGGTTGAGGTGCGAGGAGCGCCCGACCCCCCGGTGGTTGAGGCGCGAGGAGCGCCAGCGACGAGCCTCGAAACCTCCGGTCGCTCGGCGAACCCCCACTGCGGCAGCACCGCCGGCGGCTCGAACCCCTCGCCGGTGAGCAGCACGGTGTCGGAGAGGAAGGCGTGCAGCTGGCGGAGGTTCTCCGGGCCACCCTCGGCGAGGTAGCGGTGTGCCTCGGCGGCGACGCCGATCGGGACCGACGACAGCTCCATCAGCTCGGCGCTCGGCGACTGCTCCCCGCCCAGCACGACGACGGGCATGCCCGTCGCGGCAACGCGAGTGAAGCCGGAGCAGAGGTCCTGCGGCGAGCCGAGCAGCCGCCCGACCACCAGGTCGCACCCCTCGATGACCTCGGCCATCGGCTGGTGGCCGGGACGCGCCGGGTTGGCGAGGACGTAGTCGGCGCCGGACGCCCGCGCGCTCAGCAGGTCGGTGTCGGATGTGGACAGCAGTGCGATGCGCACGGTTTCCTCCCGGGGGTTCTCGCCCCTCGTTTGTCGGATCCCGCGTGGTCCAGTGTCTGGCTCAGGCCCATTGCTGGGCCCTCACAGTGGCGGAACCGCCCCGGACTCGCACCGGGTTCCTGGGTTCCACGCGGAGTGGTGCCGCGAGCCTAGCGCCCCTCCATCGGTGGTTGAGGTGCGAGCGCAGCGAGCCTCGAAACCTCCGACATCGTGGAACATCCGAGCCACCAGATGACTCGAACCTTCCACGATCTTCGGCCAGTGCCACACTCACCCCGTGACCCGCACCCGAGGCGACTTGTGCCCAGGCGTCTTCCGCCCATGGCCCGCCGATGACGGCGCGCTGGTCCGCCTGCGCATCCCCGGCGGCCACGTGAGCCGTACGACGCTCGCCGCGCTCCTCGACGTCGCCGAGGCCTACGGAGACGGCGAGGTCCACCTCACCAAGCGGGCCAACCTCCAGCTGCGCGCCCTGCCGCTGGTCGACGGCGCCGTACCGCCCGAGGTGGTCGAGGCGATCCGCGCGACCGGCTTGCTCCCCCACCCCGACCACGAGCTGGTCCGCAACGTCCTCGTCTCGCCCCTCACCGGCCTGCACGGTGGCCGCGCCGACCTCCGCGGGGTGGCCGCCGAACTCGACGAGCGCGTCTGCGCGACGCCGTCCCTCGCGAAGCTCCCCGGCCGATTCCTCCTCGTCCTCGACGACGGCCGGGGCGACCTCGTCGACCGCTCCTGCGACCTCGGGCTGGTCGCGCTGTCACCCGACGAGGTGCAGCTCCGCATCGGCTCGACCCACTGGGGCCCGGTCGTCCCGATCTCCGAGGCGGCGGCCCGCCTCACCGGCCTCGCCCGCGCGTTCCAGCAGGTCCGCGACGCCGCTTGGCACGTCGACGAGCTTCCGGTCCCACCCGCCTCCCAGCCTGCCGACCCGCGCCTGTCTGCGGCGAGCGAGCCCCCGCCGTACGGCGAGGTGGCGGAGGGCATCGCCCACGTCCAGATCCCCGGCGGCGTGCTCGATCGCGCGGCCATCGACGGCCTGCCGGAGCAGCTGGTCGTCACGCCGTGGAAGTCGCTCATCACCCACTGACGGCGACACCACGCAGGCAGTTCGCGGAAGGATCCGCGTCGCCCACGCTCGGCGGCCGCGACACACCGGCGAACTGCCCGCGCTGGTGCACCGATCCGGCCCGCCCCCGCCAACCTCTCAGCCCGGGTGGTCGTCCCGGCGCCCGCTTCCGAGCCACACACCCGTCGCGACAGCACCGGTCAACGCCAGCATCACGCCACCCAGCGCCACCACACTGCCGGCGATCAGGTCGAGCGGCAGACCCTCCTTCGGAGGATCCATCTCCGGCAGCGGCAGCCCGTTGTTCAACCCGTCGACGCGGTAGCCGATCGGCTCCGGATCGTCCCGGAACACGATCCCCAACCCGATGACGACGAGCACCGCGCCGCCCGTGAGCAGCAACGCCACCGTCCGCTTCAGCCGATCGTCCATCCGTCCCCCTCAGGTCGCGGCCAGAAGATAGCGCGGCTGAGCGGTCGTCGCGGGCCGAACCGAGGACGACGCACTTCACCGCCAGACCGCCGCCCAGGGTGGCGGCACATCGCACCTTCAAGGCCAGCCCACGCGCGATCTGCCGCCACCCCCCGGCACAACAAGAGCCCGACCTCGGTGGTTGAGGTGCGAGCGAAGCGAGCCTCGAAACCTGCGGTCACCCGTCGGCGCTCAGCGGTCGACGCGCCGCAGCAGGTGGAGCACGGTCTGGTAGTGCTCGGTGACTCGCCCACCGAGGTCGAGTGCCGCGCGCTCGGCCTGCGCGACCTCCGAGGCCGTCCAGTCGCTGAAGGTCCGGAACAGCCGCCCGACCGCGTCGGCGTCCAGGTCGATGGACCACCCCCAGTGCTCGCTGCGCAGGTGCTCGAACCACCCGCCAGCCGTCAGCTCGGCCACGGTCGGCCGCGCCTCGCGGGGACCGTCGTCGTCGGCCTGACCCCGCTCCGCGACGATCGCCGCCACGCGATCACGGAAGTCGGTCCGGACGGTGTCGTCGCCGAAGACCGTCCGCCAGACGGCGAGCTGCCCACCCGGCCGCAGCGTGCGGTGCAGCTTCGGCAGCCCGACGGCCAGGTCGACCCAGTGCATCGCCGTCGCCGAGACCACGGCGTCGAAGTCCGCCGGGGCGAGATGGGCCTCCTCCAGGCTGGACACGACGACCTCGGCGGCAGGCACGGCCTCGCCGAGGATCGCGGCCAGCCCAGGGCCGGGCTCGAGGGCCACCACTTCGCTGCCGCGCTCGACGATCGGACCGGTGGCCAAGCCTGCACCGGCACCCACGTCCAGCACCCGGCGGCCGGGCCCGATGGCGCCCGCCTGCTCGAGCGTGTCGAAGACGACGTCGGGGTACGGCGGCCGCGCGACGGCGTACTCGGTCGCGATCTCCTCGAAGTGGGATCCGGACACGCGACGACCCTAGCCGCGCGACCTGCCCTAGGCTGCCCCCGTCACGCGACGCAGGAACCCGGTGCGAGTCCGGGGCGGTTCCGCCACTGTCAGACCTCTCAGCACGACCGAGGGATCGAGCCAGACACTGCCCGCGCGGCGTTTCCAGCCGACCAGGGGCGCGAACCCCGAGGAGCCGTATGAGCCTGCTGTCCCGACCCACCCGTCGCTTCGACTACGTCGCCGACGGGGCCGCGATCTACGACGAGTCGTTCGCGACGATCCGCCGCGAGGCCCGCTTCGACCACCTGCCGGCCGACGCCGAGCGCGTCGCCGTACGCATGGTCCACGGCACCGGGCAGACCGACCTCACCGACGACCTCGTCATCCACCCGCGCCTGGTGAGCGCGGCGCGCGGGGCGCTCGAGGCTGGCGCGCCGATCATCACCGACGCTTACATGGTCGCCTCCGGTGTCACCCGCAAGCGGCTCCCACGGGACAACGAGGTCCTCTGCGCGCTGCACGACCCGCGCACGCCCGACCTCGCGATGCTGATGGGCACCACCCGCTCGGCCGCCGCGCTCTCCCTCCTCGAGGACCGGCTCGAGGGCGCGGTCGTCGCGATCGGCAACGCCCCCACCGCGCTCTTCCACCTCCTCGAGATGCTGCTCGACGGCGCTCCGCGCCCGGCCGCCATCGTCGGCTGCCCGGTCGGCTTCATCGGCGCCGCCGAGTCCAAGCAAGCCTTGGAGGAGGTCGACCTCGACATCCCCTACCTCACCGTCCGCGGCCGGCGCGGCGGCTCGGCGATGACCGCCTCCGCCCTCAACGCGCTCGCCCAGGAGAAGGAGTGACCGGCCGGCTGTACGGCGTCGGGCTCGGCCCCGGCGACCCCGAGCTGATCACCCGCAAGGCCGCCCGGCTGATCGGGTCGGCCGACGTGATCGCCTTCCACGCCGGCGTCGGCAAGACCTCCAACGCCCGCACCATCGCCGCCGACCTGATCCCGGCGACCGCCATCGAGGAGGAGCTCCGCTACCCCGTCACCACCGGCACCACCGCGCACCCGGGCGGGTACGCCGGCGCGATGGCGGAGTTCTACGAGTCCTGTTCCGCCCGCCTCGGGGCCCACCTGTCGGCCGGCCGCACGGTCGTCGTCCTGGCCGAGGGCGACCCGCTGTTCTACGGCTCGTTCATGTACCTCCACGACCGGCTGTCCGACCGCTTCCCGACCGAGGTCGTCCCCGGCGTGCCCGCCTTCGCCGCCGCCACCGCCGTCCTCGCCACACCGCTCGTGCGCCAGACCGACGTGCTCACCGTGCTCCCCGGCACCCTGCCGGTCCCCGAGCTCGCCCGCCGCCTCGCCGACACCGACGGCGCGATCATCATGAAGCTCGGCCGCACCTTCCCCGGCGTCGTCGAGGCGCTGCGCCAGGCCGGCCGCCTCGAGCACGCGCTGTACGTCGAGCGCGCCTCGATGCCGGCCGAGCGCTGGATGCCGGTGGTCGATGTCGACCCCGCCACGGTGCCGTACTTCTCCCTCATCGTCGTCCCCGGCGACAGCCTCGCCGCCGACCCCCACGGCCGGAGGAGTCATTCGCCGGTTGAGGTGCGAGCGGAGCGAGCCTCGAAACCACACCCTTCCCCGGCGGTTGAGGTGCGAGCGCAGCGAGCCTCGAAACCACACCCCCTGAAGGTCATCGGCCTCGGCCCCGGCCCCGACCGCTGGCTCACCCCGGAGGCGACGGAAGCCCTGGCCGACGTCGACCACGTCGTCGGCTACGCGCCGTACGTCGCCCGCGTCCCGCAGCGCGAGGGCCTCACCCGCCACGCGTCCGGCAACACCGTCGAGGTCGACCGCGCCCGCCTCGCTCTGGAGCTCGCAAGCACGGGCGAGAAGGTGGCCGTCGTGTCCGGCGGCGACGCGGGGGTGTTCGGGATGGCGAGCGCGGTGTTCGAGGCGGCGGCCGACCACCCCGACGTACCGATCGAGGTGCTCCCCGGCGTCAGCGCCGTCCAGGCCGTCGGTGCCAAGGCGGGCGCCCCCATCGGCGCGGACTTCGCGGTCATGTCGCTGAGCGACCGGCTCAAGCCGTGGCCGGTGATCGAGAAGCGGCTGCACGCCATCGCCGAGGCCGACCTCGTGCTTGCGGTCTACAACCCCGCCTCCCGCAGCCGCACCACCCAGGTCGCCGACCTCCAGAAGCTGTTCCTCGAGCACCGCAGCCCCGACACGGTCGTCGTGGTCGGCCGCGACGTCGGCCGCGCCGAGGAGTCGCTGACCGTGACCACCCTCGCCGAGCTCGAGGCCGACACGGTCGACATGTTGTGCCTGCTGATCGTGGGCGCCTCCTCGACGCGCGTGACGGCCACCGGCCAGGTGTGGACGCCGAGGTTCGTGGAGTGACGGTCCACTTCGTCGGCGCCGGCCCGGGCGCAGCCGACCTCATCACGCTCCGCGCGGCGTCGCTGCTCGCGGCCGCCGACGTCGTGCTCTACCCGGGGACCTACCTCGACGCCGAGGTCCTCGCCCACTGCCCCGACGCGCGCCGCGTCGACACCCAGCGCCTCGACCTCGACCAGATCACCGCGGTCATGGTGGACGCTGCCCAGGAGGGCCAGGAGGTCGTCCGCCTCACCTCCGGCGACCCGTCCCTCTACTCCGCCCTCGCCGAGCAGACCGCCCGCCTCGACGCCGCCGGGGTCGCGTGGGACGTGTGCCCGGGCGTCCCGGCGTACGCCGCCGCTGCCGCCGCCGTCGGCCGCGAGCTCACCGTCCCGCTCGTCGCGCAGTCGGTGGTGCTGACGCGGACGCAGGCCCGCTCCACAGCGATGCCGCAGACCGAGTCGCTCGCCGCCTTCGCCGCCACCCGCGCCACGCTGGTGCTGCACCTCGCGATCACGAGGACCAGGTCGCTCGCCGATTCACTGGTCGACGAGTACGGCGCCGACTGCCCCGCCGTGGTGGTCCACCGCGCGTCCCAGCCCGACGAGCTCGTCCTCAGGGGCACGCTGGCCGACATCGCCGACCAGGTCGAGGCCGCCGGCTTGAAGCAGGCAGCGGTCATCCTCGTCGGCCGGGCTCTCGCCCGCGACGGAGCCGAGTCCTGGCTCTACCAGGCCGACCGCCCCCGCCCGACCGCTGGTTGAGGTGCGAGCGAAGCGAGCCTCGAAACCACACCGTCCAGCACCGCTGGCGCCCCTCCGTGCCGATGCTCAGTCGTGGAGGAGGCGCTGGAAGAGCGCGTGGTCCTGCCAGCGACCGGCGAGCTTGAGGTACGCCGGCGCCATGCCGTACTGCTCGAACCCGCACCGGCGCAGCACGACCTGCGAGCTGACGTTGTGCAGCAACGTGCCGGCCTCGATGCGGTGCAGGCCGACCTCGTCGCGTGCCACCTCGACGACGCGGCCCAGTGCCCGGGTCGCGAGCCCCTGGCCCTGGTGACCCGCGTCGACCCAGTAGCCGAGGTTGGCGCTCTGGAAAGGCCCCCGGACGACGTTGGACAGGGTGATCCGGCCGACCAGGTGGCCGTCGAGCGCCATCACGAACGGGTGCTCCTGACCGCGCGCGTGGCGCTCGAGCTGGCCACGGACGACGCTCGCCTGGTGGTCGAGGGTGTAGAACGACTCGTCACGGAGCGGCTCCCACGGAGTCAGGTGCTCACGGTTCGCCACGACCAGGGCGTGCAGGGCGTCGACGTCGTCGGCCTGGACCAGCCGCACCTCGAAGCGCCCGCTCGGCTGCGGTTCGGACACGCGACGACGCTATCCCAGGTCGTGCGCGGGATGGTGTGGCGTCACGCGTCGGGGTCGATGCTGCGATCCCGAGGCAACCCGAAGGGCCGGTCGGCCGGCAGGTTGACGCCCTCCTCGGTGCCCTCGACGACCGAGCACTCGCCGCTGGGGACGGTGCAGGTGAGGAGGACCGGCGAGGTCCAGTCGACGTCCGAGCCGTCCCTCGACGGGGTGATCGCGACCGCCGTGAGGTCGTCGATCCACCCGCCGAGCCTCCACTCCTCCAGGGGCGGGCCGGACACGTCCGGCGAGCCGAGCGGGCCGGTCGCGTCGGGGACCGAGGTGGTGACCCGTTCGCCGTCGGCCGACTCCAGCACCGGTGTCGCGCCGAATTCCTGCGCCGGGATCTGCCACGAGCGGTCGGAGTTCCACAGGGGCGGCGTCCGGTGCAGGGCCTGGTACCACTCGGTCTGGCGGATCGCGTCCCAGTCGAGCGGGTCGGTGGTCGAGTCGCCGGTCGACAGGTCGTAGGTGATGAGCTCGTCGAGCCCCGCGACGTACGCCGTCTGGTCCACCACCCCGAGCATGCCGACGGGCGCGTCCTCGTAGAGGTCCGTCCAGTCGACGTCGTCCGAGCCGGACGGGACCAGGCCCTCGTCGCTGCGGACGACCACCTCGCCGGTGGTCACGTCGACCACGACCGCCTCGGCCGCACCGGCGCCCTCCTCGAGCCGGTCGATGAACGCCAGCCAGCGGCCGTCCGCCGACGTGGTCAGGCTCCCGATGGCGGGGTGCGCGTCGAGGTCCTCGATGCCGTCGCCGGTCGCCACCCTGAGCTGCGGCAGCCGGTTGCCCTCCAGCTCACCGGGCTCCGCGGACGCGAACCACACTCCCGGCCCCGCGACGACGTACGACCCGGCGAGGTCCTCGAGGTCGATGCTCGCCCCGGCGCCGAGGTGGACCGTGCTGCCGCTCGCCCAGACCAGGCCAGCGCTGTCGACGGGGGTCGACGACGAGGGCCAGCGCTCGGCGCTCGCAGTCGGCTCGTCGTCGTCCCCGCAGGCGGTCGTCAGGACGAGCGCCCCGACGAGGGCGGCAGCGAGCAGCGGGATCCGAGGCATCACGAGACGAATCGTTGCAGGAAGCCGAAGAGCCCGTCGCTGCGCGAGTCGGCGTCCTCGTAGTCGTTGGCGGCCGCGATCAGTCCCGACGCCGTCGTGTCGGAGGAGAGCCGCGACTCCTCGATCCAGGTGGCGGTCGTGTCGACGTACGAGTCGACGGTCGACACCAGTGCCCCCGCGCCCGGCGCGACACCGAGGCTCGATGGCGGCAGGTTGAGCCGCGACACCCGCTGCTGCGCGCGGTCGAGCCCGCGCTCGGCGTCGGCGAACCACGCGCTGGCGGCCTGCAGCGTCGCCGGCACCACGTCGACCTGGCCGGCGAGCCCGAGCTCGTCGTACGGCGTGAGCGTCATGAAGGTGCCCGCCCACAGGTCGTCGGGGTCCTTGCCGTCGGGCGAGACGTAGGGCGAGGCCCCGGACTCGTGCGTCGTGACGAGGCCGTCGGGGAGCATCACCACGCCCTCCGACATGTTGGGGAGGTCGACGGTGCGCAGCGGGTCGGGCAGGGTCCCGCCACCGGCGATGTCGTGGAGGTTGTAGCTCTGCAGCTGGCTGGTCCGGTCGCGCCCGAACGAGGTGCTGAAGACGATCTCGTTGCCGCGCACCGCGATGCCCTGGGTCTGCGGCGGGATCGCGACGGGTCCCTGCTTGTCGCCCCAGCTCGTCGTCTCGGGGTCCCACGTGTAGGTGTACATCTCGCCGGGGCCGTCCTCCTCGAAGCTGCCGACGTACATCGTGTCGCCGCTGACGGTGGCCGCGGCGCCGGCTCCGACCGGCATTGGCGGACCGCTGGGCTGGACCGTGTCCGTCGGCGTCGCGCCGGTGAACTGGGAGAGGGAGTACGGAACCATCGTCGGGTTGTCGGTGTCGCTCGAGGCGACCCACACCGTGCCGTCGTGCACGACCACCCCGCCGGCGTGGTTGGGCGGCAGGCCGGAGCCGCCGCCGAGCTCGACGGTGTTGAGGACCTGGCCGGTGTCGGGGTCGATGATCGTGAGGTTGGCGAGGTAGACGGTCTCGCCGGTCTCGGGGTCGACGGCCTTCTCGTAGCCGGTCTGGATCAGGTTGCCGTCCGGCGTCAGGCCCAGGCCCTGCGGCGTCCAGCCCCGGTCGTCCTGCCCCGTGCCGAAGGTCTCGGGGATGATCGGGCCGGGCATGGTGCCGTGCTCGAGGTCGCGCAGCATCGACTTGACCAGCCCGAGCTCTGCCCAGTCGGACTCGTCGGTGCTGTAGGGGTCGGTGGCGAGGAAGTCGCGCGCCTTCGCTAGGTCGTCGGCGTAGAAGCCGCGGACCTGCCCGAGGTTGTTGACCGCGGTGAACATCAGCAGGAACATCCCGAGCGCGTCGACGACCTTGGGCTTCTCGCGGCGGAACCACCCGATGACCTCGCCGGCCTGCTTCTCCATGTGGTCGTAGCCGTCGGCGGCCACCTCGAGCGCCAGGGTGACCCGGTTGAGGCGGTTGAAGCAGATCTCCGACGACGCCCGCGTCGCCCAGGCACGCATGTTGTACGACCGGCGGCCGGCGTCGCTGTCCCACGACGGCCGGTCCTGGGCGTAGCGGATGAGCTCGATGCTCTCGCGCACCTTCGCCATCGCCTCGGTCGTGTCGGCCGCGACCGAGCGGATGGTGCCCGAGCTGCCCGAGGTCATCTCGGCGTACAACGGCTCCGGGCCGATCCCCACCCCCATGCGATCTCCCCCTGTCGACGGCCGGCTGCCCGGCACGGAGGAAGGATGCCACCGAACCCGCCCCGCCAAACCCGTGGCACGTCAGCCTGTGGAGGGCGCCCGTCATCCGTTGGTTGAGGAGGGCGCGCAGCGCCCGTCTCGAAACCCAATCAGGTCGCCCCGAACCGCCCCACCCACCGCCGCTGCCACGGCGTCTCGACCGCGCGCGGGTGGTAGTGCTCGCGCACCCACGCGACCGCATCCTTGGCCGGTACGCCGTCGAGGACCGCGACGCACGCGATCGCCGTACCGGTGCGACCGCGGCCGCCGTCGCAGGCCAGCTCGACGCGCTCGTCGGCCGAGCGCTCCCACGCCTCCCGCAGGACGGCGTACGCCTCGTCGCGGTCGGCGGGCAGCCGGAAGTCGGGCCAGCGGACCCATCGGGACTCCCACGGCACCGGCTCGGGTGGGGCGCCGAGGAGGTAGATCCCGAGATCGGGCTCCGGTCCGTGCGGAATGCCGGAGCGAAGTCCGCGACCGCGCACCCGTCGGCCGGACGGCAGCTCCACGACGCCCGGCGCCGGTTCCCAGGTCGGCATGCCACTCAACCTAGCCATCCCGGGAACGGCAGGAGCCCCGGACCCGTGCGGGTCCGGGGCTCCTCGGAGCAAGCGGTCAGGCCTGCTGGCCCAGCGCGAACTGGATGTTGCCGTCCTCGTCCACGCCGCCGTCCAGCACCATCCCGTCGAGGGCCTGGGCCGCGTTGGCCTCGACCCAGACGGTGGCACCGCCCTGCTCGATGGTCTGGTCACCGTCGAGGGCGTGGTCGGCGGGGCTGACGGACAGCGACTGCCCGTCGGGCTCGGCCGCGATCCGGACGCCGGACATCTCCGGCACTTCCTCGCTGAGCTTGTTGACGATCTCGGTCACGTTCTCGGTGAGAGCAAGCATGGGCTCTCCTCCCGTATGGCGAATGTGTCCCCTCCACCATGACGAACTTCGGCCCCGCACTCAAACCGAGGGCCGACGGTCAGTCGCCGTCCTCGGTCAGGCTCGAGGCGGGCAGCCAGTCGGCACCGAGGAGCTGGGCGAGCTCCGCAAGCCCGGTGGTGTCGCTGCCGACCGTGTCCGAGGCGGCAGCGATCCGCTCGACCATCACCTTGCCCACCCGCTCCTCGACGGTGCCCTCGGCATAGGCGATGTGCCACGGCGAGACCTGGTGGTCGCGGTGCGTACGGCCGGTGACCTGCCGTCCGGCGATGCCGGAGAAGCGGGCCTGGTGGAAGACGCCGACCCGCGGCTCCGTGCTCGCGGTGCGGCCCTCGGCGAGGGTCTCGCCGGCGTGCAGGCTGATCGAGGCGACCGTGGTGAAGACGCACACCTTGGCCTCCCCGGTCTGGAACCGGAGCCGTTCGGCCTCCGGGTCGAACCGGTCGCGGCCGTAGATCGTGGCAACCTCAATGCCGGAGTCGCGCAGCCGGTCGGCGATCGGGTCCGCGGCGGTGCCGACGAACTCGACCGAGCACGCCACCTGCCGCTCGGCCTCGACCTGTTGTGCGATCCAGGCGACCGTCGAGTCGACGCGGATGAGCCCGGCCTTCTGCCGGAAGCGCAGGAGCGCCGCCCGGCCCTTCGCGACGTTGCGGCCGCGCCGGGCGATGTCCATCTCGCGACAGAACTCACCCCACTCGGCTTCGTACGCCGTCCGCTCCGCCGGCGACAGCGCCACCGGCATGCCCGAGATCGGCACCGGCCCCCACGGCGCCGCGCGGTGCAGCATCGCCGGCGGCCGCTCCTCGTCGAGCCAGCCGCGCACGAGCTTGAGGTCCGCCGCCCGCCGGGCCGGGTCGGTGGTCCAGGTCGCTCCGTACCGTCCCCGCTCCACCCCGACGCCGTGGCGCTCGAGCGCGTCAGCGAAGACGTCGCCGGGCTTCGTGGCGTTCGTCCATTCCTTCATCGACTCGCCGAGCACCTGCGCATAGGCCGGCGCGAGGTACGGCAGCTCGAGCGGCGTGTGCCCGGGCGTCGCAGTGGTCGCGATGACGAAGGGCGCCGTGTCGTGCGGCTTCCCGTGCCCGGAGATCCGCGCCCACAGCTTCCACCGCTTCGTCGTCGTACGACGCAGGGCGTGCGCCTCGTCCGCGATGATCACGTCCCAGGTGTGGTCCTTGACCTTCTCCAGCCGGTCCCACGTGATCACGACCCACTCCAGGCCACCGTCGCCCAGCGCGGTGATCGTGCGGCACCAGTGGCCGATGGTGATCGCGGCGGGCCGGTCGGCGACGACCAGCACCCGTCGCGCACCTCGGAGGTCGCCCACGGCGGTCGCTCCGAGGACCGCAGAGATCGTCTTGCCCACGCCCGGCTCGTCGGCGAGCAGGAAGAGCCGGCCGCCCGCCTCGGCGCGCGCCGCGATCGCATCGGCTGCCTCGAACTGGATCTTCCGGGGCTCGAGCGCGTCCGTCGGCTCGGGGTTGGGCGTCGGGGCGTCAGGATTGAGGGTGTTCTCGATGAACCGGCCGAGGGTGTGCGGCCCCGGGGCGTACGGCTTCAGGTGGGCGGGAAGTTCCCGCCCGACGTGGAGGTGGGTCTTGATGGCGGGGTGCCAGGTCGCACCCTCGACCTGGGTGCCGTACGGCACGTCGAGCACCCACAACCGCTCGCCCGGACCGGCAGCGGGCAACGGCCTCGGCTGCTTCGTGCCCCTCCGGCGTGGGGGCGCGCTCCGTCGACGAGCGCTGGATCGTCGAGAGCTGGCCACCTCCGGACGTTATCCACGTCTCCGCCGAGATCCGTGCTGCCTCGCCCACATCCACCGCCGGTCGGCAATCGTGACCTCCAGCGCACCGGCATCTGGTCTGATCAGCCCATGACCTTCAACCCGCCTCCTGGTGCAGTCCTCACAGGCACAGAGCCGTTCGACGGCCTCGATGCATCGGTCGCCGACTTCTGGAGGTTTGCCATGGCCGACCTCCGCACCAACAACGTTCGCGGCTACCTCGCGGAGTTTTTGGTTGCTCGCGCGGTTGGCGCGACCGCCCCGCGCGTCGAGTGGGATCCCTGGGATGTCACGGCGCCGGACGGAACCCGGATCGAGGTCAAGTCCTCCGGCTACTTGCAGGCCTGGGCACAGAAGAATCTGAGCCGCCCGACCTTTCGGGTCGCAGCCGCCTACGGATGGGACCCTGACACCGCCGTTTGGTCGACCGAGCAGGCATTCAACGCGGACGCGTACGTGTTCTGCCTGCATACCGCCACCACGCACGATGAGTACGACCCGTTGGAGGTGTCGCAGTGGCGGTTCTACGTCGCCGGCCAGGAGGCGGTCGCGGCGCGGGCCGGAGCATCCATGGGCCTCACCACGCTTGCCAAGGTCGCCGGGGATCCCGTGCGCCTGTCTGGGCTCCGCGACGCGATCACTTTGGCGGGCGAGCCGAGCCGGATCGCCCGCTCAAGACAGTCCTCCTAGACGTAGCCCGAACGCGGCGGATTGACGCAACTCAGGATCCAGTCGCACCGAGGCCCGTTGGAACCTTGCTTCACTTCGGCCGCGCTGCCAGGGGTCTGTCGGTGGGTCGGACTACGGTGTGACCCATGACCACCATCGATCACCCGACTCGGGAAGAGGTCCAGCAGCAGCGGGACGCGATCCTGGCGGCCATCGGACTCTCTGCGGAAGAGCTTGCCGAGCGTGCCGCCTCCGGCGAACTGGTAGGCGAAGAGTGGTCGGCGTGGGCCGAGGTTGAGGAACTCGGGTACCTCCTCGGTGAGTGACGCCGACTCCTCTCTAGAGGATCAAGCTCGGAGCTTCAGCGACAAGATTGGGCAACTCCTCACGCAATGCCTTCCGAATTCGCCAACGATGCGTGTCAGCGTGGTTGGCGGAAAGGTCAGGATCAGGCCCGAAGGCCAAACCAGTGAGCAGGGCGGCGTCCCTCTTCACGTGAACGGCACGCCGCTCGCGTGGCTGCGGATCAGCTACTCATGTCGGTCCGACAGCACCCGTAGGTATCTCGCGGTCGACACCTCGAAGTTGTGGATCGTGTCTACGCGCGACCGGTCGCCTCTCTTCAGGTTCGAGTACAACTATGACGCTCGCACAGCCCCGCACTCGCACATCCAGGTGCATGCGGAACGGGGCACCCTCAGTCATCTGCTCACCCGCACCGGGCATGGGCGCTCGCACGATATGTCCGCGCTCCACCTGCCCACGGGAGGCGCTCGATTCCGTCCTGACCTCGAGGATGTCGTTCAATTCGTCGTTGCAGAATGCGGGTTCGACAGCCTCGACGGTTGGCAGGATGCCGTAAACGAGAGGCGGGCGGAGTGGCGCGCTATCCAGACCCGCGCAGCCGTCAGAGCGATGGCGCCCTTGGCCGCCGCAGAGCTTCGGGACGCCGGCTACACGGTGATACCGCCGGAGGACGGAGAACCTCACCTCGGACGTAAGGCTCGTTACGCCTGGTGACTTCTGGGCATCAAGCGCGGATTGCGCGGCGCCACCCGTAGCCCCCGACGATCGCTTGTGGCTGCAGGCGGCGAAAGGACGCTCCTTGCGAGCGCGGTCTCCCGCCTCCCTCGTCGCGACGACCTTCTCTCAGGCCAACGGGCCGGTTCGATCCGAGCGGTAGAGCTCGGCGTCGCAATGAACGCAGTACTCGACGTGCGCAGGAGACTGGTCGATGTTCGTCGGTACCGGCCCAGCGCATTGGGGACAAGTGGTCATTCCTAACTCCTACACGAACGACCGCCGCGCGCACGGACGTTTGTGCAAACTCAGATGAGCGGACGACTGTCGTCGCCGACTATCGCCAACCTGGAAACCTTCGACGTCCTACGGCGCTTGCACGCGTCTGGCCGTGACCAACGACTGCTGAAGACGACGCTCGAGCCGATCCCGACCGTCCCCGGCAGGCGGCGGAAGGACGCGCTTGTCCTACTGCTCCGGATGCTCGTTCCGGGAGATCGGGCCCTGAGACCGCGGGCAGAGAGCCTGACTTCAAGTCGAGCTCAGTAGTCGGGGGTGAGATAGAGGTCGTTGCGACCGGTGGGCGCCCAGTCGTTCTCTGAGCGGGCGATGCACTGGACGGTGGCGCCCCCACTGGCTCGCTTCAGCCGCGCTTCGACTAAGTATGTGTAGCCACCGTCCCCGGTGATCGTCACTCCTCGGACTTGTCCTTCCGGGTAGCGCTCCTGCCAGGCCTTCTGGCAGTTGGCGATGGCTCGATCCTCTTGATCGACGACCGACTCTGGCTCCGTCTCGGCGCATCCTGAGAGGGCAAGGATGGAAGCGACGGCCAGCAACGTTCGATGATGACGCACGGCGCGATCCTATTGAGGGATCTCAGATGGGATTGGCGAATGCCTGAAGCAGGCGAACGGGTCCACGAGGGTGCGCAGCGTCCCGCATCGTCCGGTGTGCGACAGGCGGCGGAATGGGCTTGCTCGGCCTCGGACCGTTCGTGCAATTGCTCGTACGTGTTCAAGCCTCCACGCGAACCACG
>NZ_JAUZVE010000088.1:0-18347 GCF_031844425.1 Microbacterium sp. ARD31 | reverse complement strand
TTGGAATCCGGGTTCGCAACGCCCGAGACCTTCACACGCGCGTTCGTGCAGCGGTTCGAGATCAGTCCATCGGAGTATCGGAGGATGCTGCGCGCGTACCGCGAGCACGCGGACCTGGCGCAGCAGAGCACGACGTTTGCGGGCTTCGCAGAAGAGACGCCGCTGACACTCCGTTATGACCTCGATGCCGTCCCGGTACGGGTTGAGAGCACCCCCGAGCGGCACCTGCTCGTCCTCCGTCATCGCGGGTACAACGGCCTCGGCATCGGGCACCCATCGGTCGAGCCGTGGCAGCAGCTGAGGGCCTTCGCGATAGAGCACGGCATCGCCCACTCCTCCGACCTCCTCGTGGGCATCACCCCAGATGACCCTTACGTGGTGGACAACGAGCAGATCCGCTTCGACGCTGGCATCCCCATTGCCGCACCGATAGATCCACCCCACCCCTTCACCTACCGCCAGATGCCGGCGCAGGTGTGCGTCGCGCATCGGCACACCGGCGGTGCAGAGCAGATCGCGAAGACCTTCGCGGCTATCGGGGTGCAATGGATGCCCTCAGAAGGGTGGCGGTTGCGCTGCGCACCGCCCTTCGAGATCCATCACGTCGACCAGCGCGCGAACGACGCCGTTCGCGTCAGCTGGACAGACGCCTATGTGCCTCTTGATCACCACCCCGACCATCACCCAGGAGAAGGCCCATGATCGCTTTCGAGTTCACCGAGCACATCGACAGATCGCAACAGGAAGTGTTCGCAGTGCTGGCAGATCCCACAAGGGCGGTCGACTACGTCGACGGTGTCGTGAAGAGCGTGAAGGTGACGGATGGCCCGCTCGCTGTGGGGTCCGTCATCGAGGAGACGCGCCGAGTGAAGAGCAAGGAGGCGACGGGGCAGCTGCAGATCGTGGCTCTCGAGCCGCCCACCGCTTTTGCGGTCGCCAGCGAGGCGGAGGGCATCACCGCGACCTACGTCTACCGGCTGCACCCGGCCGGCACCGGCACGCGGATCGAGTGGACGTGCGAGCTCGCCGCCGGCGGACTGCGGCGGATGATGCTGCCCCTGGTGGCCGCGATCACAAAGAAGGAGGACGGCGACCATCTGGCCCGACTCAAGGCATACATCGAATCGCAGCGAGCAACGGAGACCGCCTCGTGATGCCTTCCGACACCAGCGTCGACGAGGCGCTGGACCGGGCAACCGGGCCACGACGCGGCGAGGTAACCGAACTCCTCGAGCTCTTCGAGCACGTTGCACAGCGCCCGCCGGTGGTGTGGGCGGAACGGATTGTCGGGTTCGGCCAATACGGCTACGCGTACGACAGCGGGCGAGAGGGTATCGCGCCTGAGATCGCCTTCGCTTCCGGGTCCAAGCACACGCTTTACCTGGTCGAGGGGTTTGCCGAGCGGTGGCCCGACCTGCTCGAGCGGCTCGGTCCACACCGCACCAGTAGCGCGTGCCTCTACCTCCCCCGATTGTCGGGGGTGGACCAAGATGCGCTGCGGGAACTACTCGATCGCTCCCTCGCCGTCATTCGAGACGTGCACGGCGACGGCAAATGAGCATGGCGTCTCTCGTCCAAGTAGCCCAGCGCGTGGTCGATCTGGAACGCGCCACAGCCTTCTATTCCGCACTGCTCGGCTCCGCCCCTGTGGCCCGATTCGATCCGCCCGGTTTGGTGTTCTTCGATCTCGACGGCGTCCGTTTGCTACTCGAGAGCGCGGCACCGTCAGCGCTGCTCTACCTCCGCGTCGATGATCTGGAGTTAGCCGTCGACCGAGCCGGCGAGGTCGAAATCGTATCCCCGGGGCGGCCGATCTTCACTCACACCACAGATGCGCTCGGACCAGCAGGGCGAGAAGAATGGCAAGCATTCATTCGCGACCCCGAAGGAAATCTCGTAGGTCTAGTGGCGTTCAGAGATCCAGCGGAAATCAAGTACTGACGGCTTCGACGAAGCTGGCCGCAGCCGTCGTGGACAACTCAGCACAGAATCTGGCCGCACTCCGGTGGACATCTTCGGTGGGAGATCCCGGCTCTGTGGCTGGCACCGCGGACAACTCTGAGCGGTTCCTACATCAGGCCGCGTCGAGCGGCGTCCAGTCCCGCTCGTGGGCGGGGGTGTAGTCGATCAGCGCGGCCAGGCGGTCGCGTGCGGCCTGTAGCGCCTCGATCTCGGCGTCGTTGCTGTCGCCCTCGGCCGCGGCGAAAGTGTCCTCGATCAGACCGGCGATCTCCTTCTGCGCCGCCTCGTCGATGAGGGTGATGCGGGCGATCTCGCCGTCCGGGTAGCGGGCATCCAGCGCGGCTGCGTCCTGGTAGTCGAAGGCCCACTGCTCGCCGAGGATCGCGAACGCCGCGGCGATGTCGCGGCCGCGGTCGCCGGTGCTGATCGCGACGTAGCCGCGGTTCAGTCCCGTACCGACGTGCGGGTGCAGGTCGGCGTGGTCGGGGCCGAAGGTGATGTAGGTGGTCATGGCGTCCTCCCGGATCGCTTGCTAGTGAATGTGACGTTCACAGCCTACGGGTGGGGTCGGACATCGCAGCAGAGGGTCGGTCGTGGCGTGCGTGAGCGCCCCGGCAGAGGCGCGGGGCGCTCATGTCGCAGGGGTGCGGCTACGCCTTCCAGACGCCTTCCCAGCCCTCGGGGAGACGCACGCCGTGCTCGCCGTGCGCGTCGGTCTGGTGCAGGTACACGAGCACGTCGCCGGGGTCGGGGTCTGCCTCGTACTGCGGCACGGTGCGCTCGATGGTGTTGATCTGGCCGACGCTGTTGTAGCGCACGTCCATGTCGATCGCGCGCAGGTAGCCGTCCTCGACGTTGACGTGCTGATCGCAGCGCGGGCACCACAGCACGGTGCGCTCGCCGTAGTCGGTCGGCTCGTCGAGCTCGACGATGCGCAGCGCGGGGAAATCGGCTGCCTCGATGTCGTGCATGAGACTCCACAGCCGGTCGATCAGGTCGTCGGCAGGGATGCGGGGTGCGGCTGAGGCCGCGGGTTCGGTGGTGGTCATTGTGTCCTCCTGGGGACGGTGAAGGCCTGCGGCGAGCGCGGGCGGGGGATGGAACTCGAGGTGCTCCCGCCGAGGGGAGGGGCGTGTAGCCGGCTCCCCTCGGGTGGGTGGTGCTCGCCGCCGCCGGGGTAGGTGTGCACCCGGCGGCGGCGAGGGGGTCAGACGGCTTCGACCAGCCCAGGGCTGACGCGCCAGCCGTTGGCGAGCGTGTATGACTTGGGGTTGGTGCGGACGATGAGTGTCTCGACTCCGGCCAGCCCGTCACGGGTGGTGCGCGGGTTGGCGACGATGCGCACGCGGGTTCCGGGGATCAGGCTCGGCAGCGCGGCCGCGGTGGCTTGCAGGGCAGCGGCGAGTGCGTCGTCGCTGTGCCCGGTCGGCTCGACGGTGGCGGTGCGGGCGAGGGTGTACACCTTGCCGGGTTCGGTGAGGGCTGCGATCTTCGCCTTGGTGCGGGCGAAGTCGATCAGCACGTACTCGGTGCCGCGGAAGCGGAACGTGTCGCCGGGGGTGCGGGTGATGAGGGTGGTGGTGTCGGTCATGGCGTCCTCCTTGGACTCTCGACGGTGAATGTGACATTCACAGGCTACGGGTGGCCTCCGACATTGGGCGGGGCGGGCGGCGCGGTCTGCGCGCCCGCCCCGGCGTGGGTCACTGGGCGGCGATCGCCGCGGTGATCTCGGCGGTGACCCGCTCGCGCTTGGCGTCGGCATCGCGCCCCGGCTCGAAGTGACCGAACGCGGTCAGGTACGCCTCGATCTGCCCGCGCAGGTACTCGGTGTTGCTGGCGTCGGCGTTGAGGCCGATGATCGCGTAGCGCGCTGCGCTCGCCGCGGCCCGCCAGCCGCTCTGCGTGAGGCCGTGGGGGTCGCCCTCGGGGAGCGAGTAGGGCTGCTCGATCTGGCCGTCGCGCGCGGTGTACTTGGTGACGGTGCGCTCGGTGACCACGACGGCATCCAGATAGTCGGGGTCGCCCTGCCCGCCGAGGGGCACCCACACCTGGGGGTCGTCGTCCGGGTGGTCGGCGTCGATGCGAGCGAGCAGGGCGGGCATTGCGGGGTCGAGGGTGAACGGGTCGCTGAGGCTGTAGTCGTCCCAGGCCTGGCGCAGCTCGTCCGGCTCGATGGTCGTCCATCCCTCGTCGAACTCGGCGCGCAGCGGAGCGTGGAAGCGGATCGCGCGCTCGACGGCTGCGCGGATGTCGTGGACGTTGTTGATGGTCTCGGTCATGGAGTCCTCCCGGAACGATTGCTAGTGAATGTGACATTCATAGGCTACGGGTGGCCTCCGACATCGCGCGGGGACATCGCGAGTGCGTCACGGGCGAGTGCCCGCCGGGGTGACCGGCGGGCACTCGGTGACGCTCAGCGGGCGAACGCCCAATCCGGGAGCACGGCTGCCGAGCAGAGGGTCGCGACGATCTGGCTCATGCCGTGGTCGGGGTCGATCGCGAGGGCGCGGTCGGTGTAGACGGTGGCGTGAGTGGATCGGCCCAGCGCCCAGGACAGCCAGGCGGCGGCGGCGAGCAGGTTGGGGCGCTCCTGGTCGTCGGCGTAGGCGGCAAGGTGGCGCACGAGCGCGAGTCCCGCCGTCAGCCGGTCGGCGTCGGGGCGGTCGCCCTGTCCGTAGAGGGTGCGGGCGATGCTCTCGGGGACGGGTGCGCCCATGATCGAGTGGCCGATCTGCGCGGCCAGGGCACGGGTGCCGTTGCCGCGGTCGGTGGCCCACTGGATGAGGGCCACGTCACGCCACAGCGGGATGCCGATGCCGGTGAGCAGGATCGCAGCCTGGCGGGTGTCGAGGTCGGCGGGGTCACCGGTCAGGGCGTCCTCCGCGACGGCGACGAAGTCCGCGAGGGCATCGTCGTCCATCCGCGCGGCCGCGAACGCGATCCGGGCGGCACGCGCCGGGTCGGCGTCGGGGATGCTCGCCCCGGCGGTCTGGGATGCTGCGACCTTCTCGCGCAGCGCGTCCGGGGTCGCGATCTCGGCGACGGGGCGCGGTGCCTCGCCGGTCAGGTGGCTGCCGTAGCCGTCGCTGGCGACGTAGAGCACGTCCACCAGGTGCAGTCCCTGCCGGTCGGCGACATCGGCGATCTGCTGGCCGAGATCGCGGGTGCTGTCGGCGTCCTCGGCGGCGTAGATCACGGCGGCTACCCCGGTCACGCGCGGCACTCGGCAGACCAGCCCGAGGCCGGTGTGCGCGAGCGTCGCGGCATCCGCGTCGAGGTCGAGTCGCATCGCCCCGATCGTGCGCGACGCCTCGAAGGGCACGAGCACGAGCGAGTCCTGCGGGGTGAAGCCGAGCAGCGCGGGCACGAGGCCGAGGAAGTCGCGCGGGGTGCCCGCCTTGATGGTGGTCGGTGTGGTGGCCATGGTGTCCTCCCGGAACGTTGGCTAGTGAATGTGACATTTACAGGCTACGGGAGGCCTCCGACATTGGTCGATGCACGCCAGGAGCCGACTCCCGACTGGCTCGTCGAAGGAGCAACCCTCGGAGAGCTCGCCGGGAAGATCGACGTTCCCGCCCAGGCGCTGGCCGAGACGGTCGCGCGATTCAACGAGCACGCCGCCCGTGGGGAGGATCCGGACTTCCACCGCGGTGCGAGCGCGTACGACCGCTACTGGGGAGACGAACAGAACCCGTATCCCAATCCCAGCCTCGCACCGCTCGAGCAAGGCCCCTACTACGCTCTCGCCGTGGTGAACGGCTGCTTCGGCACCAGCGGAGGGATCGCCACCGACGGCCTCGGAAGGTCCTCGACGCAGACGGCGATGCCATACGCGGCCTGTTTGCGGTCGGCAACGCCTCCGAGAACGCCTTCGCCGCCGGCTACCCCGGCGCCGGCGCCACGCTCGGTCCGATCATGACCATGGCCTACCTTCTCGGGCGTACCGCCAGCGGCGCGTCGATCGGCGACCTGAGCCTTGCCGACGGAGCCGGGGCACGATGATCCGTCACGTCGTGTTCTTCTCGTTCGCAGCGAACCATGATCCTGCCGTGCTCGAGGAGTGGCGCGACCTGCTCGATGGTCTGCTCGGAAAGATTCCCGGCCTGGTCCGACTGTCACACGGCCCCGACGTGATGCGCAGCGAACGCGCATGGGACTATGCACTCGTCGCCGACTTCCGCACCCTCGACGATGTCCGTGCCTACGCGACGCACCCCGCGCATCTGCCGCTCTTCCCTCTCTCCGGAGCGATCTCGGAGCAGATCGCCTCGGTCGACTTCGAGATCGACGAGCAGTAGAGGAAGTACCCAGGCGCCGTGAAGAGCGAGGATGGTTTCTCGATGCCCCGAGTACGTGCGGTCACCCCCACCGTGGCAGAGGAGCTCCGCGACCTGAAGGCACGCTATTTTCACTACGTCGACCTGAAGCAGTGGGACGAACTGCGCGGACTCTTCGTGGACGACTGCGTCTTCGAAGGACTGTGGGCCGCCGCGCCCGACCCCGACACGTTCGTGGAGAACCTGATGCGCAACATGACCGAAGAGGTCGTCAGCGTCCATCACGGGTTCATGCCGCAGTTTCGGCGGATCGATGACTTCTCGGCTCGCGGGCGCTGGGCCATGACCGACTATCTGACGTGGCCACGCGGGTCACGAGGGTATATGGGGATCACCGTGCCGGAACAGAGGGGGATGCGGGGATATGGCTACTACGAGGAGCTCTACCGACTCACCGAGTCCGGCTGGCGCATCGCCTTCATGCGACTGAGCCGGATCCGCATGGATCCCATCGTTGGCGACGCGCCTGCGATCGACTACCCGGTGGTTCCCGCGGTCCCCGGCTGGCTGGACTGACGCCGACCCGCGGGTGCCGCACCCTCTGGTCCGAACCGTGAGCGCCGGCTCAGGTGAGGGTGTGGAGGGGCCAGCCGGTGTATGCCTCGGCGAGGAAGCGGCGGCCGGCTTCGGACTCGACGACGGATTGGAGCTCTCCGAGCTGGCGGAGGCGGTCGAAGTCCCTTGCATCGGGGGCGACGTGAAGCATGCTGGTCATCCACCAGGAGAAGTGCTGGGCCTTCCAGATGCGGTGCAGCGCCGTCTCGGGGAAGGCCTCGACGAGGCGGCTGTCCCTCTCGAGCAGAAGCGCGCGCAGCGCGCGCTCGAGAACGAGGACGTCGGCTACGGCAAGGTTCATGCCTTTCGCGCCGATGGGCGGCACGGTATGGGCGGCGTCGCCGATGAGTGCGAGGCGGCCGCGAAGCAGTTCGAGGGCGACGAAGCTCCGGAATCGCAGCACGTCGCGTTGGAAGACGGGGCCTTCCTTGAGCGTCGTCCCCGGCACCCGCTTCTGCAGTTCTTCCCACAGTTGCTCCTCGGTGAGGGTGCTGGGGTCGGTGCGGGGATCGCATTGGAAGTACATGCGCTGCACGGTGGTGCTTCGCTGGCTGATGAGCGCGAAGCCATCGGGGGAGTTGCTGTAGATGAGCTCGTCGGCGCTGGGCGGCGCCTCGCAGAGGATGCCGAACCAGGCGAACGGGTACTCGCGGAAGTGCCCGCCTGTGTGGGAACCGGTTACGGCCTCCCGCACGACACTGCGTGACCCGTCGGCGCCGACGACGAACTCGGCCTCGATCTCGAGAGGCGATCCGTCTGCGCCGGTGGCGATGACGCGTGGGCGGTCGGACGCGGGGTCCTCGATACGATGCGCCGTCACGCCGAAGCGCAGGTCTTGGCCACTGGAGAGCCGCGCGGCGATGAGATCCTTCAGGACTTCGTGCTGCGGGTACAGCCACACACCGCGGCCGACGAGGTCGGCGAAGTCGATGCGGTGTCCGCTGCCGGCGAAGCGGAGCTCGATGCCGTCGTGGCGGTCTCCCAGGGTGCGGGCGCGGCTGAACGCGCCGAGCGTGTCGAGCACCTCGACGGTGCCCTGTTCGAGGATGCCTGCCCGGATCGTGGTCTCGATCTCTTCACGGGAACGCTGATCGATGACGACTGACTCGAGGCCGGACGCCGCGAGCAGATGCGACAGCAGCAGTCCGGCGGGTCCAGCGCCGACGATGGCGACGCGGGTGCGGATGGTGGACATTGGGGCGTCTCCTTCGACGTGACAACGGATGCCTCGCTCAGTGTGAACCCGGTTCAGACGGTCGAACGCCGCATTCCCGTTGAACGGGAGACGCCGACTATCGGGGGGACCGCAGCGTGGCCTCGATGCCGGTCACGGCTTCTCGCAGAGCGATGATCGCCGCCGTGTGCGGCGCTTGTCGTGGTAGCACCACGGAAAGCGCGGCGACGACTTCACCTGCGTCGCGGATCGGCACGGCCACGCCGGTCGAGACGGATTCGATCGAACCTTGCGCGATCGCCACGCCATCGCGACGCACGCCAGCGAGGAGACGGCGTAGACGTCCGGGATCGGTCACCGTCTCGGGTGCGAGAGCGCGCAACGGCTGGGCGAGCACGCGTTCGCGGAGATCGGCGGGAGCGTGCGCGAGCAGGACGAGGCCCGACGAGGAGGCGTGCAGCGGTAGCCGCCCAGCGATCCGTGTGATGTTCGCACCGGCGTCGGGGTGCGAAAGGCGTTCGAGGAACAGTGCTTCGTCCTGTTCGAGAACGGCGAGTTGGGTGTGCTGGCGGATGTGCGTCTGCACGCGCTCCATATAGGGGAGCGCCGCCTGGCGCAGACGTAGCGCGGTCGACCCGCGGAGGGCCAGTTCCCACAAGCGCATTCCCAGGTGGACGCGGCGGTCCTCGTCGCGTCCGAGCAGTCCGGCGTCGACCAGCTCGTCCACGATCCGGTGCGCGGTGGACGACGGCAGCGCCGCTCGGCGCCCGATCTGACTGGCCGACTGCACCGAACGATCAGCTGTGAACGTCTCGAGGACGCGCACGATGCGGTCGATCATCGAGTCGCTGGAGGGCGAGTTCGCCATGCGCTCAGGATGACACGGCTCGCGTCGACGGTGTTGCGGCGATGGTTGGTCCCCTGCCTGACGCGACGGCGGTAGCCTCGGCTCATGGTTTCTGTTCCGGATGCTGCAACGGCTTGGGAGCCCCTCACGCCTCATGCTGTCGCTGAGCTCCTTCGGGTCGGTAGCGCCCGCTGGTGGCTGTCGGGCGGGGTGGCCCTGGAGCACTGGCTGGGCCGGACGATCCGCGAACGGCCGAACACGGACGTGAGCACCACCCAAGGCGGGCTGCCGCAGCTGGTCCGGGCGTTGCCTGCCGGTTTCACCGCCTGGGCGCCTGCGGGGGAGGACGCCGTCATCCCCTGGGCCGACGCGCCCGACGATGCCGATGTGCAGCCGGTGCGGATTCAGGACGAGCGCTCCGGCGCCTGGGTGCTTCAGGTGAACGTCGAGGATGGGACGGAACATGCCTGGCTGTACCGGCGAGACCCGCGGCTGCAGTTGCCGTGGGATCGCGCCGTGCTCGAGGTCGACGGCATTCCGACCGGTGCGCCCGAGGTGCAGCTGGTCTGGAAGGCGTTGCGGCCGCGGCCGGAGGATGACCTCGACAAGGACGTGGTGCTGCCGCAGCTCTCGGACGAGGCCCGGTCGTGGTTCGAACGGGCGATCCTCTCCGTCCACCCGCACTCGAACTGGTCGATCCACGTGCGCAGCCCTTTCGCGCCCGCGAAGGCAAGCTGGAACCGCAAGAACGGCTAGGTCGGCCGGTGGTCGTCGGCGGCCACCGCATCCAGCACCACCGATCGGAACCACGTCTGCGCGGGAGACATGCTCAGTTCGCGTCGCGTGTAGAGCGCGACCGGGGTGCTCTGGCCCGGCCACGGCAGCTCGGCGATGCGCAGACCGGGGAACCATCCGCAGAACACCTCGGCCACGTGTCGCGGCAGCAGCACGACGAGATCGGTCGCCTCGAGCACCGCGGGCACGGTGGCGTACTCCTCGACCGTCAGCGTCACCTGCGGCATGAGTCCCTGTTCGATCATCGCCTGGAGCGGGTACACGTGGCCGCCGCGGGAGGACACCCGCACGAAGCGGCGCCCGACGAACATGTCCGCGGCGGTCGGAGGCAGCGGATGGGCACGCGAGGACAGCGCCACGTACTCCACGTCGCGCACCGGTGTGCGCCACAGCCGCGGCGAGTCCAGCAACGACACCGTGATCGCCAGGTCGATGGTGCCCCGGACGAGCCCGTCTTCCACCTGATCCGCGTCCAGCCGCCGCACCTGCAGGTGAAGGTCCGGCGCCTCCTTCGCGAGCACCGGCATGATCGGCGGCAGGAAGGTCTGCTCGCCGATCGAGGTCAGCGCGAGCGAGAGCTCCCCGCCGAAGCTCGCGGGATCGAAGGCGTCGGGCGCGCTCACCACGGCATCGATGCGCGACAGTGCCTCGTGCAGCGGTCCGAACAGCTGCCGGGCACGCGGGGTCGGCACCATCTCGTTCCCCTGGCGGCGGAACAGGTCGTCGCCGAACCGCTGCCGCAACCTCCTCAGCGTGTAGCTGACCGTCGGCTGCGTGACGTGCAATCGCTCGGCGGCGGCGGTCAGACTGCGCAGCTCGTACAGCACGACGAAAGTGCGCAACTGGTTGAGATCGGTGAGCGACATCGCATTGATCCCATCTATACGGTTCGGCTCCTACATCTATTGGACCATACCCATAGAGCGAACTAGAGTCAGGGTGACAGCACCGGCACCGCTGCCGACGTGGCACGCACCACCCGGCACCGACCCGATCACAGTGACGAGGACGCACGTTGATCATCGACATCCATGGCCACTACACCACGGCCCCCGCGCAGCTGGGAGCGTGGCGCGATCTGCAGATCGCGTATGCGGAAGGCGCGGGCGAGGCGCCCGACCCGGCCGCGCTGCGGATCAGCGATGACGACATCCGCGAGACCATCGAGGCGAACCAGTTGCGGCTGATGGACGACCGCGGCAGCGATGTCACGGTGTTCAGTCCCCGTGCATCGTTCATGGCCCACCACCTCGGCGACCTCGCCGTCAGCGAGACCTGGGCGCGCATCTGCAACGACCTCGTCGCGCGGGTGTCGCAGCTGTTCCCCGACCGTTTCCTCCCGGGCGCGATGCTCCCGCAGTCGCCGGGCGTCGACCCGAAGACGACCCTCGCCGAACTCGACCGGGCGGTGAACGATCTGGGCGTCGTGACCGTCAACATCAACCCCGACCCGTCCGGCGGACTGTGGACCGCCCCGCTGCTGACGGACAAGAGCTGGTATCCGCTCTACGAGAAGCTCGTCGAGTACGAGCTGCCCGCGATGATCCACGTGAGCACCTCGTGCAAGCCGCAGTTCCACACCACCGGCGACCACTACCTGGGTGCCGACACGACGGCATTCATGCAGCTGCTCAAGGGCGACCTGTTCCGCGACTTCCCCGACCTGAAGCTCGTCATCCCGCACGGCGGCGGCGCGGTGCCCTATCACTGGGGACGCTTCCGCGGCCTGGCGATGGCGCTCGGCAAGCCCGAGCTGGAGGAGCACCTCCTGGGCAACGTGTACTTCGACACGTGCGTGTACCACCAGCCGGGCATCGACCTGCTCACCGGGGTCATCCCGACCGAGAACATCCTCTTCGCGAGCGAGATGATCGGCGCCGTCCGCGACGTCGACCCGCGCACGGGCCACTACTTCGACGACACGAAGCGATACGTGGATGCGACCGGGAACCTCACCGACGAACGACGCGGACAGGTCTTCGAAGGCAACGCCCGCCGCGTGTACCCGCGCCTGGACCGCGCCCTGCGAGCCCGCGGCCTGTGACCTCACCCTGGAGAACCCGATGACTCAGCGACTGAACGACCTCGGCATCGTCCGCACGCGCATCGAGCGGCCCGACTCCGCCGACGTCGCGCGGCTCTCGCGGTTCGGGGTCGCCACGATCCACGAGGCGATGGGCCGGGTCGGCCTGCTGCGGCCGTACATCCGCCCGGCGTACAGCGGGGCGACGCTGTGCGGCCCGGCCGTCACGGTGCTCCTGCAGCCCGGCGACAACTGGATGTTCCACGTCGCCGCCGAGCAGGTGCAGGAGGGCGACGTCATCGTCGCCGGCTGCACCACGGAGAGCGAGGACGGCTTCTTCGGCGAGCTGCTCGCCACCTCCCTCACCGCCCGGGGCTGCAAGGGCCTGGTCATCGACGGGGGCGTCCGCGACGTCGCCGACCTCGAGAAGATGGGCTTCCCGGTCTTCTCCCGCGCCATCAGCGCGAAGGGCACCGTCAAGGCGACGCTGGGCTCGGTCAACATCCCCGTGGTCGTGGCGAACGCCGTGGTGAACCCCGGCGACGTGGTGGTCGCGGATGTCGACGGCGTCGTGGTCGTCCCCCGCGAGCTCGTCGGCGCCGTCGCCGACGCCTCGCAGAAGCGCGAGGACAACGAGGAGGCCAAGCGCCAGAAGTTCCGCGAGGGCGTGCTCGGTCTCGACATCTACGGCATGCGGGAGCCGCTGGCGGCCGCGGGCCTCGAGTACGTGGAGGATTGACGATGGCTCACGCACAGGCGATCGCGCACGGCGACACCAGCGGCGGCTTCGAGAAGACGCCCGGTTGGCTGGACTGGTACGACGGCCCGACGACCCCGACGTTCCGGCTCCCCGCCGGCGCTGTCGACGCGCACTGCCACGTGTTCGGCCCCGGCGCGGAGTTCCCCTACGCCCCCGAGCGCAAGTACACGCCGTGCGACGCGTCGGCCGCGCAGCTGTTCGCGCTGCGCGACCAGCTCGGCTTCGACCGGAACGTCATCGTGCAGGCGACCTGCCACGGCGCCGACAACCGGGCGCTCGTCGACGCGCTGCGCCGCAGCAAGGGGCGTGCCCGCGGGGTCGCGACGGTTCGTCGCGACGTGACCGACGAGGAGCTCGCCGAGCTGCACGAGGCCGGTGTGCGCGGCGTGCGGTTCAACTTCGTCAAACGCCTCGTCGACCGGGTGCCGACCGACTCGCTCGACGCGATCGTGGAGAAGATCGCCCCCCTCGGGTGGCATGTCGTCATCTACTTCGAGGCCGAGGACCTTCCCGACCTCTACGACTTCTTCTCGGCGATCCCGACGGACGTCGTGGTCGACCACATGGGGCGTCCGGATGTGACGAAGGACCCGGAGGGTCCGGAGTTCGAGCTGTTCCTGCGCTTCATGCGCGAGAACCCCAACGTGTGGACGAAGGTGTCGTGCCCCGAGCGGCTCAGCGCCACCGGTCCGCGCGCGCTGAATGGCGAGCAGCACGCCTATACGGATGTCGTGCCGTTCGCCCGTCGCGTGGTCGAGGAGTTCCCCGATCGCGTGCTGTGGGGCACCGACTGGCCCCACCCCAACCTCAAGGACCACATGCCTGACGACGGGCTGCTGGTCGACTACATCCCACAGATCGCGACGACCCCCGAACTGCAGCAGAGGCTGCTCGTCGACAACCCGTCGCGGCTGTACTGGCCCGAAGGAGAATGACCATGGCACTCGACAAGCCGTACAAGGACATCCCCGGCACGACCATCTTCGATGCCGAGCAGGCCCGCAAGGGCTACCACCTCAACCAGTTCTCGATGTCTCTCATGAAGCCCGAGAACCGCGAGCGCTACCTCGCCGACCGCGAGGCGTACCTCGACGAATGGCCCCTCACCCCGGTGCAGCGTCAGGCGGTGCTCGATCTCGACCTGAACACCTGCATCGCCGAGGGCGGCAACATCTACTTCCTGAGCAAGATCGGCGCCACGCACGGTCTGAGCTTCCAGCAGATGGCCGGCTCGATGACCGGGATGTCGGAGGCGGCGTACCGCGACATGATGGTCGGAGGTGGCCGACGTCCCGAGGGCGTGCGCCTGAAGGATCTCGACGGGTGGACCCCGCCCTCGAACGAGAAGTCCGAGGTGATGCGCCCGGACGCCCCCGCGAAGTTCACGTCGGCGCTGTTCACGTCGCACGTGCCGGCGATCGGCGCCGCGATGGACCTGGGCAAGACCGAGGAGCCGTACTGGAAGAAGGTCTTCGACGGGTACCAGTGGACCCGGAAGTGGGCCAAGGAGAACACGCCCGACGTCATCATCCTGGTGTACAACGACCACGCCACGGCGTTCGACTCGAACATCATCCCGACCTTCGTCCTGGGCACGGGCGCGCACTATCCCGTCGCCGACGAGGGTTACGGCCCGCGCCCGGTGCCCGACGTGAAGGGGTATCCCGAGCTCGCCGCGCACATCGCCCAGTCGGTCATCCAGGACGATTTCGACCTCACCCTCGTCAACGAGATGGTCGTCGACCACGGCCTGACCGTGCCGCTGTCGCTGGTGTTCGGCGACGTCGAGGAGTGGCCGTGCCGGGTCATCCCGCTTCCGGTGAACGTCGTGCAGTACCCGGTTCCGTCCGGGCGTCGGTGCTACGAGTTGGGCAAGGCGATCCGTCGCGCGCTGGACAAGTGGGACGGTCCCGAGCTCAACGTGCAGATCTGGGGCACCGGGGGGATGAGCCACCAGCTGCAGGGCCCGCGCGCGGGACTGATCAACGAGGAGTGGGACAACGCGTTCCTCGACCACCTGATCGCCGACCCGCTGGGCCTCACCGAATGGTCGCACATGGAGTACGTCGACGAGGCCGGATCCGAGGGCATCGAGCTGGTGGACTGGCTCATCGCCCGTGGGGCGATGGACGACCAGTTCGGCGGCGGGGCGCCCGAGGTGAACCACCGGTTCTACCACGTCCCGGCGTCCAACACCGCCGTCGGCCACCTGGTCGTCACCAACCCCGTCGCGCCGCGGCCCGTCGAGTCCGAGAGTGTGAGCCTCCCCCTGGAGGAAGTCCACGCATGAGTGACAAGGTTCGCGTCGCCGTCGTCGGCGCCGCCGGCGCCTTCGGCATGAAGCACCTCGACGGCCTCGCGAACATCCCCGACGCCGAGGTGACCGTCGTCAGCGGCACCAGGCCCGAGCCCACGGAGTCGGTGGCCGAGAAGTACGGCGTGCCGAATGCCGTGCTCGGTCTCGACGCCGTGCTCGAGCGAGACGACGTCGACGCGGTGATCCTCGCGACGCCGACGCAGCAGCACGCGGATCAGACGCAGGCGGTGCTCGCCGCGGGCAAGCACGTGCAGGTCGAGATCCCGCTCGCCGATTCGCTGGCGGATGCCGAGGCCACCCTGGCCGCGGCATCCGCCTCCGACCGGGTCGCCATGGTCGGGCACACGCGGCGGTTCAACCCGTCGCATCAGCTGGTGCACAACCGGATCGCGGCCGGCGAGTTCGCGGTGCAGCAGATGGACGTGCAGACGTACTTCTTCCGCCGCACGAACACGAACGCGAAAGGCGAGGCGCGGTCGTGGACCGACCATCTGCTGTGGCACCATGCGGCACACACGGTCGACCTGTTCGCCTACCAGGCGGGTCGGATCGTGCAGGCCAACGCCATCCAGGGCCCGATCCACCCCGACCTCGGCATCGCGATGGACATGTCGATCCAGCTCAAGAGCGAGACCGGCGCGATCTGCACGCTGTCGCTGTCGTTCAACAACAACGGACCGTTCGGCACGTTCTTCCGCTACATCGGCGACACCGAGACCTACATCGCGCGCTACGACGACCTCTACAACGGTCGTGACGAGCAGATCGACGTCTCGCAGGTCGCCGTCAGCCTCAACGGCATCGAGCTGCAGGACCGGGAGTTCGTCGGCGCGATCCGCGAGGGCCGCGAGCCGAACTCGTCGATCCGCCAGGTCATCGACTGCTACCGCGTGCTCGGCGCGCTCGAGGAGCAGCTCGCGTGAGGCTTCCCCGCATGGGGCTCGGGTGCATGTCCCTCAGCCATGCCTACGGCACCCCTCCGTCTCTCGAGGACGGAGTGGCGCTCGTGCGTTCCGCGCTCGACGACGGCGTCCAGCTGCTCGACACCGCCACGCTGTACGGCGGCGGCCGCAACGAGGAGCTCGTCGGGCGCGCGATCGCGGGGCGTCGGGACGAGGTCGTGCTGGCCAGCAAGGGCGGCATGGCGCTCGTCGACGGCGTGAAGGTCATCGACGGGCGCCCCGAGACGCTGCGCGCACAGGTCGACGCCTCGCTGCGGCGGCTCGGCGTCGAACACATCGATCTCTACTACCTGCACCGGTGGGACAAGAAGGTGCCGATCGCCGAGAGCGTCGGGGCGCTGGCCGAGATGGTGGCGGCGGGAAAGATCGGCGCCATCGGGCTGTCGGAGGTGTCGGTGGACCGTCTCCGGGAGGCGCTCGCGGCGGCGCCCATCGCCGCGGTGCAGAACGAGTACTCGCTCTGGAGTCGCAATCCCGAGCTCGGCATCCTCGACGCCACCCGTGACGCCGGGGTGGCGCTGGTCGCGTTCTCACCGGTCGGACGCGGGTACCTCGCCGACTCCATCACCGACCCGGAGCAGTTGCCGCCGAAGGACATCCGCCGCGCGATGCCGCGCTTCCAGCCGGAGCACTGGGCCGCCAACGCCGCGTTGCTGCCCGCGTGGCGAGCCCTCGCCGCCGAGGCCGGCCGCACGCCGGCACAGCTGGCCTTGGCGTGGCTGCTCTCCCGCGGCGATCACGTCGTGCCGATCCCCGGGAGCACGGATGCGCACCACGTGCGCGAGAACCAGCGCTCTCTCGGCACGGTCGTCGATCCCGCGGTGCTCGTGCGCGCGGGCGAGCTGATCGACACCGCCACGGTGTCGGGGCCGCGCTACAACGCCACCGGGACGAGCGAGGTCGACGCCGAGTCGTTCGAGGCGGCCGTGTGAGAGCCATCTCCTCCATGGCGACGCGTCAGGTCCTCGCCGACCTGGCCACGGCGGCAGCGGACAGGGGGTTGCCCCTCGTCGAGAGCGAGTCCGTCGGCGGAGTGGACGCCGCCCAGCGCGTGGCCGGGGGTGAGCAGCTCGATCTGGTGTTCCTCGCCGCCGACGCTCTGGACCGGCTCTCCGGAGACGGCCACGTGGACGCGGCGACGGTCACACCGCTCATGCTCTCGCGCGTCGCGGTCGCGGTTCCCTCGGGCACGCCCTCGCCCGCCGCCCGCCCCGACACGGCGGCGTTCGCGGACGCCCGCGGGGTCCGCGAGGCCCTGCGCGCCGCCGCTCGCATCGGCTACTCCACCGGCCCGAGCGGCACGGCGCTCGTCCGCACGATCGACGACTGGGGCCTCACCGGCCAGGTGGGCGATCGTCTCGTGCAGGCGCGACCCGGCATCCCGGTCGCCCGGCTGCTCGCCGACGGCCAGGTCGACCTCGGCTTCCAGCAGCTCAGCGAGCTCGTCGGTCAACCCGGGGTGCGCATCCTCGGTGTCCTGCCTTCGGACTGCGCCATCGAGACCGTGTTCTCGGGCGCCGTCGCGACCACCTCATCCGACCCGCGACGAGCCCGCGACGTCCTGGCGTTCTTCGCGTCCGATTCGACGGCATCCATCAAGACAGAGCACGCCTTCAGCCCGCCTGCACGACGGGACTGACCGGGATTCGGCGCCGCTTCGCCCGGTGTGCCGGATGGCTCACGCGGCCGTCAGGCGTCCGGCGTCTGCTCGGGGCCGAACCGGGCGGTGAACTCGTCGACGTCGAGAACGTTGCGTCCGAGCCGGCCGGACACCTGGTTGTAGGTGCCGGTGATCTCGAGGTCGCGGGCGCTGCGGAGCGTGCCGACGTAGCGGGGCTGCCAGCCGGTCTGCGCCAGCAGCGGGCGGACCTGCGCGGATGTCTCCGCCGAGTCGGCCAGGTACGGCAGGACCGCCTTCGGGCTCGCCTCGGCGATCGCGGAGCTCGCGACCGCGGCGGTGGCGAGGTTCGAGAACGCCTTCACGTGTCCCACGTTCGCCGGAAGGAGCGACGCCAGGTACTGCCCCGCAGACCCTTCCACGGGTCGCCGCAGCTGCACGCCCGTGGGCGTGACGTCCAGCGGGTTGGCGACGTCGATCAGGATCTTGCCGTCCAGGAGGTCCCCGAGTGCAGAGACCACCGCCTGCTGCGGGGCGCCCCAGAGGGTGGTGAGGGCAAGGAACGGGGATGCCTGGGCGGCTTCCTCCAGGGATGTCGCTATGTCGATGCGGGCATTCCGCGCGATCGGTCGGAGTCGCCGGGCGGCGGCCTCAGCCTTCGCCGGCTTGTAGTGGAACAGGCTGATGTTCACGCCGTGGGAGGCGAACAGGCCTGCGATCGCTGTGCCGTGCCGACCGGGGCCGATCAGCGTCAGCGTCGGCGTCTGCGTCGTGGACATCTGGTCACGCCTCCTGGGGCAGGTGCGGGTTGTCGGAGAGGTCCACGACGGTCTTGCCGACGGCGTGGTGCGTGTCGAGGATCCGATGGATCTCGACGATCTCGCTGAGCGGGAGACTCGTGACCGGCATACGTACCGACACCAGCCACCCCGAGACCGCCAGCCAGAGGCACGCACACCGCACCCAACCGGAGGGCCGCGCAGCGGCCCGACCCCGC
>NZ_JAUZVE010000087.1:0-18822 GCF_031844425.1 Microbacterium sp. ARD31 | reverse complement strand
TTCCAGCGCCGACTCACATCGACGCAGATCAGATGTCACCTATCCGTGCAGCAGACCCAAGGACTACAGGAATCCGCAGGCTCGGACTCAGGCGCACACCGCAAGTTGTGTGTCGGCCAGCCCGCGCCCGGAATTCATGTCGCCCGTCTCACGAGCTAGGCACATGTCAGACTATGCCCCGTGATTCGGCCAGGACTCCCGGCCTTCACGCTTACTTCGTAACTGCCCACGTGGCGATTCTCCGTTACCCACGAGTTGTTGACCCCAGTCTTCCATCCCGTAAATCGGAAACCGATTCCGCCCGTCCAGGGATTCCTCGTGGAATAGGTGGCGCCCACGGTTACGTTCGACCCACTCGTGTGGATGTGAACTATGACCCTCTGATCGGGACCGCAAGTCCGGCCAGCGTGCGTGAACCAGCCGTCGTGTACTGCTGCCGCGGGTGGCGCCCATCCGACCGCGAAGAGAAGCGGTGCGAGACAGCTGAGAAGCTTGAGTGTCTTCATCTGTTCCCCCTCGAGAGTTCGTGCGCCTGCGCAATCTTCGGCAGCACCTTGAAACAGACGTCAGTTGACACCTACACCCCCGAAATGTCCAGCATCCGACAGCTCCGACCAACTGGGTGTGGACAGAGCGAACGACGGCGGTGAGGGCCAGGCCATGGCGAGAAGCCCCTAGGTACCCTGACTTCTTGTGACGACCGCTGAGTTCCGCTACTCCGACCTGCTCCCGACCGCCGGTTCCAACGGCGCCGAGAAGACCCCCTACCGGTTGATCACCACCGAGGGCGTGTCCACTCATCTGGTCGGGGGTCGGACCTTCCTCACGGTCGAGCCCGAGGCGATCCGCCGGCTCACCGAGGAGGCGATGCACGACATCAGCCACTACCTCCGCCCCGGCCACCTCGCCCAGCTGCGCAAGATCATCGACGACCCCGAGGCGTCGGGCAACGACCGCTTCGTCGCCCTCGACCTGCTCAAGAACGTCAACATCTCCGCCGGCGGCGTGCTGCCGATGTGCCAGGACACCGGCACCGCGATCGTGATGGGCAAGAAGTCCGAGGGCGTGCTCACCGGCGCCGACGACGGCGAGGCGATCAGCCGCGGCGTGTACGACGCCTACACCCGGCTCAACCTCCGCTACTCCCAGCTCGCGCCGCTGACGACGTTCGAGGAGAAGAACACCGGCACCAACCTGCCGGCGCAGATCGAGCTCTACTCCACCCCCGCCCAGGACGTGCCGGAGTACAAGTTCCTCTTCATGGCCAAGGGCGGCGGCTCGGCCAACAAGTCGTTCCTCTTCCAGGAGACCAAGGCCGTCCTCAACCCGACGCGGCTGATGGAGTTCCTCGACGAGAAGATCCGCTCGCTCGGCACCGCAGCCTGCCCGCCGTACCACCTCGCGGTGGTCATCGGCGGGACGAGTGCGGAGTTCGCGCTCAAGACCGCGAAGTACGCCTCGGCGCACTACCTCGACGACCTGCCGACCGAGGGCTCGATGAGCGCCCACGGCATCCGCGACGTCGAGCTGGAGGAGAAGGTCTTCGAGCTGACCCAGTCGTTCGGCATCGGCGCGCAGTTCGGCGGCAAGTACTTCTGCCACGACGTCCGCGTCGTCCGGCTCCCGCGCCACGGCGCGTCGTGCCCGGTCGCGATCGCGGTGTCCTGCTCCGCCGACCGGCAGGCGCTCGGCAAGATCACGCCCGAGGGCGTGTTCCTCGAGCAGCTCGAGACCGACCCCGCGCAGTACATGCCCGACGCCGGCATGGCCCACGACATCGAGGGCGGCGCGGTCGTGCCGATCGACCTCAACCAGCCGATGGCCGACATCCTCGCCGAGCTGTCGAAGCACCCGGTCAAGACGCGACTCTCGCTGACCGGCCCGCTCGTCGTGGCCCGCGACATCGCCCACGCCAAGATCAAGGAGCGCCTCGACGCCGGCGAGGAGATGCCCGACTACCTCCGCAACCACCCGGTCTACTACGCGGGTCCCGCCAAGACGCCCGAGGGCATGCCGTCCGGCTCCTTCGGGCCGACGACCGCCGGCCGGATGGACTCCTACGTCGAGCAGTTCCAGGCCGCCGGCGGCTCCATGGTCATGCTCGCGAAGGGCAACCGCTCCAAGCAGGTCACCGAGGCGTGCCACGCCCATGGCGGCTTCTACCTCGGCTCCATCGGCGGCCCGGCCGCCCGCCTCGCCCAGGACTGCATCAAGTCGGTCGAGGTCGTCGAGTACGAGGAGCTCGGCATGGAGGCGGTCTGGAAGATCGAGGTCGAGGACTTCCCCGCCTTCATCGTCGTCGACGACAAGGGCAACGACTTCTTCACCGACCCCGCGGGTGCCGTCACGGTCCCGCTGTCAGGCATCCGGGTCCGCTCGGCCCAGTAGGCCGGGCCGGACGTGCTACGAAGCGGTCGCCAGGACGACCGGGTCGCAGCACGTCGCAGGGACGTACGCCGCCTCAGCCGCGCAGGCGCGCCGCGAGGTCGCGGGCGGCAGCCCCGGCCGCGTGCCCCAGCGGCTCCGCGCCCTCGACGCGCTCCTGGTGGGCGCCGCCCACCAGCACCAGTCCGCGCGGCGCGAGCGCCGCGACCACCTCTCGTACGGCAGGTAGATCCTCGATCGTCGGCACCCCGATGACGACGGCGTCCGGGTCGAGCGTGCGCACCGTCTCGATCCACGCCTCCAGCGGCATGTCGCTGCCCAGGTAGGTGACCCCCACCCCCTGGCTGCGCAGCACGGCCGCGAAGGCGAGGACGCCGAGCTCGTGGCGCGAGCCGCGCGCCAGCCCGACCGCGACCCGCGGGGCGTCGGGGCCGGCCGCCGACAGCTGCTGGAAGGCGTACGCCAGCCGGCGGTGCACCGCGGCACTGATGAAGTGCTCCCCCGCGATGCTCACCTGACCGCGCTGCCAGGCCTCGCCGAGCCGGACCAGCGACGGCATCAGCCAGTCGTCGATGACGGCGTCGAGGTCGGAGCGCGCGAAGGCCTCGTCGAGCACCTCCTCCACGCGCTCGAGGTCGAACTGCTCGGCGCACCGCGCCAGCTCGTCGAGCGGGGCGGGCGCCTCGTCACCGCTCGCGGCGGGGGGAGCCGGGGCCTGGAGCACGCGGTGGGCCGCCTCCTTGGGCGACCAGCCGGAGTCGACGAGGTCGCGCATGACGCTGAGCCGGCGCACGGACTCGTCGTCGTACAGCCGGTAGTTGCCCTCGGTCCGCACCGGGGTCACCACGCCGTAGCGCTGCTCCCACTTGCGGAGGGTCTCCCGGGGGACTCCGGTGAGCTCTGCGGCGCGTCCGACGGTGTACACGTCACCGAGGATAGCGGACTTTGGACAAACATTGGACAACGCCCTACGCTGCGGTTGTCCACCAACGGTGGACAAACTGTGGACAAGCCGCAGGACGAGGCGGAGGAGTGCCCCATGACGACGATCGACCTGGACATCGAGGACGTCGAGGCCCGCCTGCACCGCCGGCTGCGACTGGCCGGGGTGGCTGCAATCCTGGCCGCCGCCCTCGGCTCGGTCTGGAGCGCGTCCTCCCTCGCGGTGGACCCGGTGGGCGACGAGGACTGCGTGATGCAGGTCGCCGAGGCGGTCGGCTTCAGCGGAGGCTGCGCCGAGGAGGCCGCGGCGGGCTCCGGTCGCTGACCACCCACCCCTCAGCCGGACAGGTCGCGGAGGGTCGCGAGCACCTCCGGCCAGTGCCCGACCAGCGTGGCGAGGTGGGTGGTGGCCGGCCTCACCGTGACCCGGACGCCGGCGAAGCCCGCGAGCAGCGCCGCGGCGTCCGCCGCACGGGCGCGTTCGTCGAGCTCGCCGAACCACGCCCGCGCGGGGCACCGCACCAGCTCGGGACCGTGGGCCCAGGGGCGGGACATGGTCGTCGCGTCGCGGAGGTATCCGCTGGGGTCGGCGAGCGCCTCGCGGACCGACGCAGCGACCTCGGACGGTGTCCGCCCGGCCAAGAGGGCGGCGTCCGCGGCCGGCAGTGCCGAGAGCCACCGGGCGCAGAGCGCGTCGTCGTCCGGGTCGTCCGGGTCGACCCGGGCGCGCCACCGGAGGAACTCCGGCGCGATCTCGGTCTCGAGCTCCTCGGGCGCCTCCTCCCGCGTGCCCGGCGGCTGCGTCGCGACCAGCCCGAGTGCGGCGACCCGGTCGGGGTGGCGAGCCGCGCAGGCGACGGCGTACCCGCCCCCGACGGACATGCCGAGGACGGCGAAGCGGTCGTGGCCCAGCTCGTCCACCACCCCGGCCAGGTCGTCCGCGACGCTCGCGTTCGTCGAGGCGTGAGGAGTGGACGCGCCGTAGCCGGGCCGGTTGACGCACACGAGACGTACGCCGGTCGCGCGGGCGGCGGCATCGCCGGTCATCGCGACGTGGCGGGTGTCCGGGCAGCCGTGCAGCACCGCGACCGGGCACCCGTCCGGGTCACCGCCGACCCAGGCCTGCAGCACCCTGCCGTCCGCCGCGTGGAACCGCATGCGAGCAACCTAGCCGGGCTTGGGCAGGATGGTGGCGTGATGGATCCAGAGGTGGTCGAGATCGCGCGGGCCGAGACCGAGCGCGGGGACGTGGTGCTGCGGCGCCGCTCCTCGGCGGCCGGGGCCGACGTGCTGGAGCTGCGGGTCAACGGGGTCTTCGTGATGGACACCCTCGAGACGACCAGCGAGATCGAGCTGGCGGCGCAGGCCCTCGAGCTCGTCGACGAGCCGAGGTCGGTCGTGATCGGCGGCCTGGGCCTGGGTTTCACGCTGCAGCGCGTGCTCGCCGACCCGCGGGTCGAGCGGGCCGTGGTCGTGGAGATCGAGGAGCCGCTCGTCCAGTGGATGCGCGAGGGCACCGTGCCGCACGGCCCGGCGATCCTCGCCGACCAGCGGGTCAGCATCGTCAACGCCGACATCGCGATGGCCGTCGCGGAGGCGCGCTCGACCTACGACCTCGTCCTGCTCGACGTCGACAACGGCCCGGGCTACCTGGTCCACGAGGCCAACGAGGCGGTCTACGAGGTGCAGTTCCTGCGCCGGTGCCGCGAGCTCCTCTCCCCCGGTGGCGTGCTCGTCGTCTGGTCGGGCAACCCCGCGCCCGACCTGCTGGACGCGATGCGCGAGGTCTTCGGCTCAGCCGAGGAGCAGCGGCACGACGTGCTGCTGCAGGACCGCCCGGAGGGGTACTACCTCTACCTCGCCCGGGCGACCTAGCGTGCTGGAGGGTGCCGCACCCCGCGGCGCCCGTCATCCCGAGGGGGAATCCATGCACACGCTGCACAAGCTCGTCCCCACAGTGCTGACCACCGTCGCACTCCTCGTCCCCGTCTCGCTCACGGCTCCCGCGGCCACCGCCGCTCCGGCCGAGGCAGGCAACCGGATCACCGGCACCTGGAAGGGCAAGGTCTTCGGCGACAACGGCGCGTCGGCCGGCTACCGCGCCCGGGTCAGGATCGTCACGCGCAACGGCGAGCTCCGGGGCAGGATCGCCTACGGCGGCTGCTACGGCACGTGGCGCTACAAGGGGCGGTCCGGCGCGCGGTACCGGTTCACCGAGGTCATCACGCGCGACACCATCGGCGGGAAGTGCGCCAAGCGGGTCTCGGTGAAGGTCCGCCGCGACGACGCCAGGCTGCGCGTGGTGTGGCGCGAGCCGACCTCGGGCGACACCGCGACGATGCTCGCCCGCAAGGCCTAGCGGAGGAACGCCTCGAGCACCGGCCCCGCCGTCTGCGAGCCCGAGACGCCGGTCGCGACGAAGACCGCGACCGCCAGGTCGCCGCGGGTGGCGACCATCCACGCGTGCGTGGGGAGGTCGCCAGCCGCGTCGGGCTCGCCGTACTCGGCGGTGCCGGTCTTGGCGCCGACCTCGCCGGGTACGTCGACGAGGAAGCGGCCCGATCCCGTCGTGACGACGGCGCGCATGAACCCGCGCAGCGTCCCGGCCTCGGTGGGGCTGAGCGGCTGCTCGGGAGGCACCTGCTGCACCTGGTGCTCGGGCAGCAGGACGGGCAGCACCGCGCGGCCGGCCGCGACGGACGCCGCCACGGTCGCCATCGCGAACGGGCTGGCGAGCACCGTGCCCTGGCCGATCAGGTCGGCCGCCGCCCCGGTCGCGGTCTCCGGGGGCGGCACCTGGCCGAAGTAGACCGGGAAGCCGAGGTCGTGGTCGGTGCCGAGCCCGAGCGCCTGCGCGGCGGCGGCGAGGTCGCCCGCCCGCAGCCGGTCCGCGTTGCCGATGAACGCGGTGTTGCACGACTGGGCGACCGCCTGGGTCAGGGTGATGTCGCCGAGCGCGGACGACGGGTAGTCGTCGTAGTTCTTGAACGACCGGCCGTCGACCACGGTCGTCGCCGGGCAGGAGACCCGGGCGGACGGCCCCATGCCGCTGCGCAGCAGCGCCAGCGCCGAGACCAGCTTGAAGGTCGACCCGGGTGCGTACTGGCCCGTGGAGGCGAGGTCGGCCCCGGCGGCTCCGGCGCCGTTGGCGCTCGCCAGGACCGCGCCGTCCGAGGGTCGGATGGCGACGAGGGCGGCGGCGGGGGCGGCGTCGCCGAGCGTGGCGAGCGCGTCCTCGGCCTCCTGCTGCAGGACAGGGTCGAGCGTGGTGCGGAGGTCGGCACCGTCGGTGGCGGGGACCTCGAAGAGCGTGCGCAGCCGGTCCTGCGCGTCGCGGGCGACCACGGCGGTGCCTCGGGTGCCGGTCAGCTGCTCGTCGTAGCGGGCCTGCAGGCCCGAGAGCCCGACCTCGTCCCCGGCCACGATGCGTCCTTCCGACTCCTCGACCAGCTCCGCGGTGGCCGGTCCCACGCGGCCGAGCAGGGCCGCGGCGAACTCGCGCGTCGGCGCCAGCGGCAGGGTGTCGCGCACCGCGAGCGCGCCGCGGATGCGCCGGAACGCCGGCAGCACCTCGAGGGCGTCGTCCTCGCGCAGCACGAGCGCCTCGACGAAGGCATCGGGCCCCGCCGCCTCCGCGCGGGCGACGTACGACGCCACGTCGAGGTCGAGCACCTGCGCGATCCTCCGGGCGCTGCGGGCGACCGCCGCGCCCTCGACCCTGGTCTTGTCGAGGCCGTAGCGCAGCACCGGGCGCTCGGTCACGAGCACCGCGCCGCCGTCCCCCGTGATGTCGCCACGCCTGGGGGTCAGGGTGCGCAGGCCCAGGGTGTCACCCTCCGTCAGGTCGGGGGCGAGGTCGTCGGGCGACCAGGCGACCTGCCACGACGCGCCGTCCTGGTTCACCAGGGCCACCGAGGTGTCGTACTCCCAGGGCGTGGACGTGGTGACGTCCCAGCGCCAGGCGAGCGTCACCTCGGCGCGGCCCTCCTCCTCGACCTCGCGGACGTCGGCGACCGAGACGGTCACGGGCACCTCGTCGAGCGGCGCGACCAGCTCGGCGAAGGTCTCGCGGACGCCGTCGTCGACCAGCGGCACGTCGCCCAGGGAGTGCTCGGAGAGCGCGGCGGCGAGGTCGTCGGCGAGGTCGGCGGCGGGGTCGGCGTCGTCGCCGCCGAGCGCGGAGCAGGCGGACCCGACCCCCACGAGCGCGACGACGATCCCGAGACGCAGTGATCGCATGGCCCCATCGTGCCGGGGGTACGGTCGCGTGGTGAGCGAGACACGCACCGAGCACGACTCGATGGGCGAGGTCGAGGTGCCTCGCGAGGCACTCTGGCGGGCGCAGACCCAGCGCGCGATCGAGAACTTCCCGATCAGCGGCCTGACCCTGCAGCCCCGGCACGTCCAGGCGCTGGCGCACGTGAAGGCCGCCGCCGCGACCGCCAACGCGGGGCTGGGGGTCCTCGGCCACGAGCAGGCGCACGCCATCGTCGCCGCGGCCGACGCCATCGTCGCCGGCGATCACGACGGCGAGTTCCCGCTCGACGTCTTCCAGACCGGGTCCGGCACCAGCTCCAACATGAACGCCAACGAGGTGATCGCCACGCTCGCCGCCCGCGCGGGCGTGGAGGTGCACCCCAACGACCACGTCAACGCCTCGCAGAGCAGCAACGACACCTTCCCCACGAGCATCCACGTCGCGGCGACGCTCGCGGTGGTCGAGGACCTCGTCCCTGCGCTCGACCGCCTGGCGACGTCGTTCGAGGGCAAGGCCGAGGAGTTCGCCGACACGGTGAAGTCGGGCCGCACCCACCTCATGGACGCCACCCCCGTCACGCTGGGCCAGGAGATGGGGGCGTACGCCGCCACGCTGCGGCTCGGCGTCGAGCGGCTCGAGGCGGTCCTCCCGCGGGTGCGCGAGCTCCCGCTGGGCGGCACGGCCGTCGGCACGGGCATCAACACGCCCGCGGCCTTCGCGGAGCGGGCGATCGCCGCGCTCGCCGAGCGGACCGGCCAGCCCTTCACCGAGGCCCGCGACCACTTCGAGGCGCAGGGCACCCGCGACTCGCTCGTCGAGCTGTCCGGGGTGCTCCGCACGATCGCGGTGGGCCTCACCAAGGTCTGCAACGACCTGCGGTGGATGTCCTCGGGGCCCACCACGGGCCTCGCCGAGATCCACCTCCCCGACCTGCAGCCCGGGTCCAGCATCATGCCCGGCAAGGTCAACCCGGTCCTCCCCGAGGCGACGCTGATGGTCTGCGCGCGGGTCGTCGGCAACGACGCGACGATCGCCTGGGCCGGCGCGTCCGGCGCCTTCGAGCTCAACGTGATGATGCCGGTGATGGCGCACGCCCTCCTCGAGTCGGTCCACGTGCTCTCCACGTCGACGGTCCTGCTGGCGGAGCGGTGCGTCGACGGCATCACCGCCGACGCCGAGCGGATGCGCCGCTACGCCGAGTCCTCGCCGTCGGTCGTGACGCCCCTCAACGCGCACATCGGCTACGAGGAGGCCGCCAAGGTGGCGAAGAAGGCCCTCGCCGACGGCGCCACGATCCGCGAGACGGTCATCGCCATGGGCTACGTCGAGCGCGGGGACCTCACTGAGGAGCAGCTCGACGCCGCGCTCGACGTGACGTCGATGACCCGACCGACCTCCCGCTGAGACCTCTCGACATGCATACCCCCTAGGGGTATATTGGCGGCATGGAGCACGTCGCGCACGAGAGCCACCAGCACCACGAAGACCACCACCAGATGGGCAGCACCAACGCCATGGCGGTGTCGGCGACCCTGCACTGCCTGACCGGCTGCGCCATCGGCGAGATCCTGGGCCTGGTCATCGGCACCGCGCTCGGCCTCGGCAATGTCGCGACGATCGCGATCGCCGTCGGCCTCGCCTTCCTCTTCGGCTACGCGCTCTCGACACTCCCGCTGCTGCGTGCCGGCCTCGGGGTCGGGGCGGCCCTCACCGTCGTGCTCGCGGCCGACACGCTGTCGATCGCGACGATGGAGGTCGTCGACAACCTCGTCATGGCTGTGATCCCCGGCGCTATGGAGGCCGGACTGGTCAACCCGGTCTTCTGGCTGTCGATGATGCTGGCGCTGACCGTCGCCTTCTTCGCCGCCTGGCCGGTGAACCGCTACCTGCTCGCGCGCGGCAAGGGCCACGCGCTGACCCACGAGTTCCACGGGGCCACCCCGACGGGGTCTCGGCGCCTGATCCCCGACCTGGCCACGTCGACCCTGGTCGCTGCCATCACCGCGTTCATGCTGGGCGGACTGCTGGTGTCCACCGCCGACCGGGTCCTCGAGGAGCCGGCAACGGGGCACGCCCAGCAGCTGCGCTGACCTCGACCAGCCTCGGTGCTGACCTCAGTGCTGGCCTCAGTACCAGCCGTTGCCCTGCTTGAAGCTCCACGCGCTGCACGGCGTGCCGTAGGTGTCCTGGATGTACTCCAGCCCCCAGCGGATCTGCGACTCGGCGGACGTCATGTAGTCGGCCGGCAGGTCGTGCAGCTGCGTCAGCGCCTGCGGGATGCCGTACGCCGACGACGTGGGGTTGTCCGCGTCGACGCGCCAGTCGGACTCGCTGACGTAGAGCGAGTCGAGGCAGGAGAACTGGTCGGCGGAGAAGCCGTACTCGGGCAGCAGGGCGCGGGCGATGTCGCGAGGGTCGCCCTCGGAGAGCTTCTCGGACCTGGTGACGGCGGCGCCGGAGGAGACGGACAGCGCCGCGACCTTCTCCGCGGCCGGGCGGACCCGGCGCGAGGACCGGGACACCGGCGTGCTCGACGTGCGCTGCTCGAGCTCGGCCGCACTCATCGTGGCGTCCCCGGTGGCGTCGTCCGTCGCACTGCGGGCGTCGGAGACGTCGGCGGCGGCCGGGGTCAGCGACGGGTCGCTGGAGAGCACGCCGCCGGCGATGCTCACGCCGGTCGCGGCGGCGGCCAGGCCGGTCAGGGCGATGCCGGAGCGGAGCGCTCGACGAGGCGCGCGCTCGGCCTTGTGCTTGCCGGGCGCGCGGTGCTTGGGGACGTACTTGTCGGACTTCGACACAGGAGCTCACGGGGGGTTGACGACAGGGACGTGCACGGCGCGGGGGACGCCGCGACCGACGTGCTCGCGGAACAGGCGGAACCAGGCTTCGAGCAGCGATCCACTGCCCTGCCCGCGACCCAAGATCACGAAACGGTCACGAGCCACCATGCATGAGGCGTGAAGGGCGTGCAAACCGAACGCCCGAATTCGTCATGTCCCTTCCGTCACAACGACCACACCCGTCGCGGCAGCCCCATCCGCCTCACTCCCAGCGCTGCGACGCCGGGTCGTGTGCTCTACCTCCCATGACACATGGGGGTGGGTAGTCGCCACGACCCGGCGTTACAACGGCGGAGACCTCAGAGGGTGACGTTCTCCAGCATCTCGGTGACCAGGGCCGCGATCGGGGACCGCTCGGAGCGGGTCAGCGTGACGTGCGCGAACAGCGGGTGGCCCTTGAGCTTCTCCACCACCGCCACGATGCCGTCGTGACGCCCGACGCGGAGGTTGTCGCGCTGGGCGACGTCGTGGGTCAGCACGACCTTGGAGTTGGCCCCGATCCGCGAGAGCACCGTCAGCAGCACGTTGCGCTCGAGCGACTGCGCCTCGTCCACGATGACGAAGGAGTCGTGCAGCGAGCGGCCGCGGATGTGGGTCAGCGGCAGCACCTCGAGCATGCCGCGGTCCATCACCTCGTCGATCACGTCCTTGCCGGTCAGCGCACCCAGGGTGTCGAACACCGCCTGCGCCCAGGGCGACATCTTCTCCCCCTCGGAGCCCGGGAGGTAGCCGAGCTCCTGGCCACCGACGGCGAACAGCGGCCGGAACACCACGACCTTCTTGTGCTGGCGGCGCTCCATCACCGCCTCGAGGCCCGCGCACAACGCCATGGCGGACTTGCCGGTGCCGGCGCGCCCGCCGAGGGAGACGATCCCGACCTCGGGGTCGAGCAGCATCTCCAGGGCGACCCGCTGCTCGGCCGACCGGCCGTGGATGCCGAAGGCGTCCCGGTCGCCGCGCACGAGGTGGACCCGCTTGTCGGCGCCCACCCGGCCCAGCGCCGTGCCGCGCTCGGAGAGCAGGACCAGGCCGTTGTGGCACGGCAGGTCACGGGCGTCGGCGAGGTCGATCACACCGTCCTCATAGAGCTCGTCGAGGTCGGTGGCCGGCACCTCCAGCTCCGTCATGCCGGTGTAGCCGGTGTCGGAGTCGCTGATCGCCTCCGCGCGGTACTCCTGGGCGTCGAGCCCGACGGCCGAGGCCTTGATCCGCAGGGGGAGGTCCTTGGAGACCAGGGTGACGGTGTGGCCCTCGTTGGCGAGGTTGCGGGCCACCGCGAGGATGCGGGTGTCGTTGTCGCCGAGGCGGAAGCCCGACGGCAGCGACGCGGGGTCGGTGTGGTTGAGCTCGACGCGGACCGTGCCGCCCTCGGTCCCGATCGGCACCGGCTCGTCGAGGCGCCCGTGCAGGATGCGCAGCTCGTCGAGGGCGCGGAGGGCCGAGCGGGCGAAGAAGCCGAGCTCGGGGTGGTGCCGCTTGCCCTCGAGCTCGGTGATCACCACGACCGGCAGCACGACCTCGTGCTCCGCGAAGCGCTTGATCGCCCCCGGATCGGCGAGGAGGACGCTCGTGTCGAGGACGTAGGTGAGACGGTCGGGCGATGCGCTGGGCGATGCGGAGCTGGATGAGGTCTTGCTGGCCACGACGAACCCCTTGCTGCGGGTCGGCGCGCGCACTCCTCGCCCGGCCCGATGTCATTCAACGGACCGGAGAGCTCCCATCTGAGTGCCCACGGCTGCCTCCCGGTACGGCAGGCTTCCCCACCTGCCGATGCCGCGAACGTACGCCCGGCTCCTCCACGAAATCGGTCGACACGCCCGAACGGGGGGTGAGCAGACGGTAACGATTCGTCCACCCCGCCCGCGGGGCGGTCAGCCCCCGAAACGGCGCTCGCGGGCGGCGTACGCGCGGATCGCCCGCAGGAAGTCGACCCGGCGGAAGTCGGGCCAGAGCGCCTCGCAGAAGTAGAACTCCGAGTTGGCCGACTGCCACAGCAGGAAGCCGCCGAGGCGCTGCTCGCCGGAGGTGCGGATCACCAGGTCGGGGTCGGGCTGGCCCTTGGTGTAGAGGTGCTCGGCGATGTGCTCGACGTCGATGATGTCGGCGAGCTCCTCCAGCGAGGTGCCCCTCGTGGCGTGGTCGGCCAGCAGGGCACGCACGGCGTCGGCGATCTCGCGGCGGCCGCCGTAGCCCACGGCCACGTTGACCAGGATGCCGTCGATGTCGCGGGTTGCCTCCTCGGCCGCCTTGAGCCGCTCGGCGGTCTCGGTCGGCAGCAGGTCGAGGGCCCCCACCGGGTGGATCCGCCAGCGACGTGCCTCGGCGAGCGACTCGACGGCGCCCTCGATGATCTTCAGCAGCCCGGTGAGCTGCTCGGGCGGGCGGTTGGTGAGGTTGTCGCTGGAGAGCAGCCACAGGGTGACCACCTCGACGCCGACCTCCTCGCACCAGCCGAGGAGGGGGCGGATGTTGTCGGCGCCGGCCTGGTAGCCCTCGGCGGTGTTGAGGCCGACGGCCTTCGCCCAGCGCCGGTTGCCGTCGAGCATCACGCCGACGTGCTGCGGGATGCGGTCCTGGGGCAGGAACTTCACCACCCGGGACTCGTACGCCGGGTAGAGCACCCGTCGCAGTGCGTCCTTCACGTTGACCACCCACCGATGGTAACGCCGTGTGACCGGGCACTCGGCGGCAACGGCTGCGCGCCTCAGGCCGTCTTCGGTACTTTTGCCCCATGGATCAGCCCACCACCCACCGACACCGCGTGGAGAACGCCGTCGAGCGCGCGGGCGAGCTGATGGCCGACAAGATGGCCGAGGTCAAGCCCCACCTGCGCGGCTGGCTGCACGCCGGGACCGCGCCGCTCGCGCTCGCCGCCGGCATCGTCCTGGTGGCGCTCTCGCCCACCGCGTCGACCCGCGTGGGGTCCGCCGCCTTCGCCCTGTCCGCCCTGCTGGTCTTCACCGTGTCGGCGATCTACCACCGCGGCACCTGGTCGCCGCGCACGTGGGCGTTCCTGCGGCGCTTCGACCACGCCAACATCTTCGTGCTGATCGCCGGCACCTACACCCCCTACGCCCTGCTGTTCCTGCACGGCAGCGCGCGTACGACGCTGCTGGTGGTGGTGTGGGGCGCCGCGATCGCCGGTGTGCTGTTCCGCGTGTTCTGGACCGACGCCCCGCGCTGGCTCTACACGCCGATGTACATCGCCCTCGGCTGGGCCGCGGTGTTCTTCATCCCGCAGTTCGTCGACGGTGCCGACAAGTTCAGCTCCGGCATCGCCATCGCCACGCTCGTGCTCGTCGCCGTCGGCGGCGTCCTCTACACCCTCGGCGGCGTGGTCTACGGCCTCAAGCGACCCGACCCCTCGCCCCGCTGGTTCGGCTTCCACGAGGTGTTCCACTCCTTCACCGTGCTCGCCTTCGCGGCGCACTACGTCGGCGTCTCCCTCGCGACGTACTCCCTGCGCTGACCGGGCACGTCGTCCCGGTCCGGTGAGCGGAGTCACGAAACCATCGGGCCCGCCGGGTCGTCGTACGGGGGAAGGACCTGCCCCCGACCAGATCGCGTCATGCCTGACTCACCTGAGAACGACCGCCAGCCCCTCCTCGACCTCAGCCTCCCCCAGCTCGTCGCCGGCGCCACCGCCGCAGCCACCTCGGCCCTCCTGATCGGCCGGATGGGCATGCTCGGCACCGTGCTCGGCGCGGCCCTCGCCAGCATCGTGTCGGCCGTGGTGACCTCCGGCCTCGTCGGCGGGTGGCACCGGGTCCGGACCGTACCGAGCCGGTTCCCGCGCAACGTCAACGGGATGGTCGTGACCGCGGTGGCGCTCGGCCTCGTGGCATTCGCCTTCCAGGCCGGAGTCCACCTGCTCAGCCAGGACCTCCCACCCGACACGTTCGCCGGTCGGCTGCTGGCGCAGATCGGCGTCAGCCGAGGCTGACCAGCGCGAACGTGACGAGGGAGCCGCCGACCACGGCGGCGGCCAGCGCCCAGCCCGCCACCGCCGACCGCCGGGCCACCCGCTCCGCAGCGAGGTACGCGGCGGCGATGACGGCGAGGCCGACGGTGACGTGGAGCAGCACCGCCAGCAGCACCCCGGCGATCGCCCCGGCCATCCGCAGCCGCCCCCACAGCAGGCTGAGCGCGAGCGGCAGCACGACCGCGCCGGAGAAGCCTCCGGCCAGCTCCACCCAGAACGGCCGGTCGGCCATCCACGGCACCTCGACCGCGCCGACCCACGACCGGTCGAACAGGTCGCTGGTCGAGCTGTAGCCGAGGTAGAAAATCACGGCGACCGTTACCGCCGCGGCGACGCGGTAGGACCAGTGCTTCGCCGGCGACCACAGGACCCGCCGGCCCACGAAGACGGTCGCCACCGTGACCGCCGTCCACACGATCCAGCGCCGGACCACGCCGGTGCCGGTGTCGGCCATCGCGTCACGGAAGATCCGGTCGGCCATGACGCGGTCGACCTCGCGACCCTCCGTGGAGACGTACGACGTCGCGTCGCCGCGCCCGGCCACCAGCGCGTCGTGCAGCAGCGCCGCCGGCAGGTGGGCTCCCGTCTTGGGCACCAGCCAGGTGAAGAGCGCGGGCACCGACGTGAGGTCGGTGCGGAAGCCCGGGTCGGCCGGCACGAGCAGCTCGCCGACGTGGCGGTCGAGGTAGGCCAGCCGACGCTCGAGGGCGAACGTCTCGACGCCCTCCTCGGCGTGCCGCTCGAGCACGATCCGCGGGTCGGCCCCCGGGTTGGGCGGCTCGCCGGGCCGCCCGTCGTGCGGCAGCGTGCCGCCGTCGTAGAACCGCCGGGGCTCGACGGCCACCCGCGCCCCCATCCCCCCGCGCTCCCGAGTCCGCATGCCGCCCAGTCTGGCGAACGGCACCGACAGCCGCCCGTTGGGTGGGAGTGGTTTCGAGGCTCGCTGCGCTCGCACCTCAACCACCGGAAGGGCTGCGCTCGCACCTCAACCACCGGAGGAGACGCGCTCGCACCTCGACCACCGGAGGACATGCGCTCGCACCTCGACCACCGGAGGAGGTGCGGCCGTCAGGCCGGCATCTGGTCCAACGCCTTGCGGATCGCCTTGAGCGCGTCGGTGGAGGAGTTGACCCGCCAGTCGCGCTCCTTCCTGGTGTGGAACCAGCACACCGCCCGGACCCGCGGGAACGTGGTCGCGGCGAACATGTCGGTGATCCAGCGACCCTTGGAGGCGGACTTGATGCGCGGCGCGCCGTCGTCGTACGACGGCTCCTTGCAGCCGACCTCGCAGATCCAGACGGGGGCGGTGGGGTGCAGCGCGACGAGCCGGTCGTACTGGACGCGGTAGATGTCCTCGAAGGTCCGCCACGGCCCCCAGCTCACGCCGGTGTTGCCCCAGTTGTAGCCGTCGAGGCCGAGCACGTCGACGTAGGCGTCTCCCGGGTAGATGGCGCGGATGTCGGTGGTGCCCTCGTAGGTGTCGGTGGTCGGGTTGAACACCCAGCGCAGGTTCGTGGCGCCGCGTGCACGCAGGTAGGTGACGACGTAGCGCCACGCTGCGACGAACTCCGCCGGCGTGCCGCCGTGCTGCTTCTCGCCGGCCGGGGTGGGCTGGAAGGTGGTCCAGTCGCCGTTCATCTCCGGCCACGGGCGGACGTAGACCGGACGCGGGTAGGCGCGCGCCGCCGCCGCGATGCGGTCGAGGCGGGCGTCGTGCAGACCGGCAGGCCACTCGCTGTAGCGGAACTTGCCGATCTCCCAGGCGACCAGCAGGTCGCGCGCACCGCCGCGGGCGGTGTCGATGTCCTGCTGGGCCGGGAAGACGTCGTCGGGGCCGTAGAAGTACGACGCGATGGTGACCGGCGCCTGCACGGTCCGCTGCAGGTCGTCCAGCACGCCGGGCGTCCACGGCACGTTCCAGGCGTAGGCGCCGAAGCGCACCTGGCGCCCGAGCGGGGTGCCGGCGGCGTGTGCGACGCCGGGCTCGAGGGCGAGGGCCGCGGCAGCGGGGACGGCCAGGGACGCGCCGACGACGGCACGGCGGGACAGGGTGGGGTCAGGCAGGGACACGAGGGGCTCCGAGAGGTCGCGGGGGTCCCCCACCAGTGGGTGGTGCTCCAGCGTAGGTCGGCCGGAGGCTAGCGGTCCGGGGATTGCCGGGATCCAGCGGCGGCAGTGAGCTCGTCCACGGCCACGGCCACGACCAGCAGCCAGTCGCCCTCCTCGTCGGCGAGCCGCACGTGCCACGTCGGGGCCAGCCCGGCGGCGACCAGGGCGTCCTCGAAGTCCTCCTGCCGCCACCGCGTCACGTGGTAGCGACGCCCCGAGGACCCGACCTGCCAGCCGTCCGGCTCCGTCCGGGGGTCGCCCTCGCGCATCGAGACGAGGACGGCACCGCCCGGCCGCAGCGCACGGGCGGCCCTCTCGAGCACGGCCCGGGTCGCCTCGCGCTCGACGTGCTGCAGCACGAACAGCGCCAGCACGCCGTCGTACGCCGGCCACTCCGCCGTCGTGAACGCGTCCGCGGTCACGTCGAGCAGGTCGCAGCGCCGGCCGCGCCTGCGCTGGACCCGCCGGAACGCCTCCGACCCGTCGGTCCGCCGCACCCGCAGCCCGCGCGCCTCGAGGACGTCGGCGTCCCACCCGGGGCCCGAGCCCAGCTCGAGCAGCGACCCGCCGGCGGGGAGGTGCGCCAGCAGCCGGTCGAGCGCCTCGGCCACCGCGCCCGTCCGCGTACCGCGCGTGGAGGCGGCGTAGTCGGGCGCGATCTGGTCGTAGGAGTCGAGCGTCTCCCGGCTCCTCGTCGGCTCCGGCACGTCGTCAGCCTAGGGTGCCGCCATGACGACTGCCCGGACCGTTCCCGTCACCACGGAGATGGACGGGGACGAGCTCGACGCGCTGGACGCCTGGCACCTCGCCCGGCGCCACGGCCTGCGCAGGATCGTCGTCGAGTCGTTCGTCCGGTTCCGGTACGGCGACGGCTTCACCAACTCGCGCGCGCTCGCCCTGCAGGCCTGCCTGGCCGTCGTGCCGTTCCTGCTCGCGCTGACCGGGCTGGCCTCCGACCTCGACGAGGAGCGCCCGGCCGCCGTCGTCGCCCACGTGGTCGACTCACTCTCCCCCGGCGCCGGCGACAGCGACGCCCTCACCTCCGCCGTCGAGGGCTCCGACGAGTCCGAGCGCGCGGGCGAGATCGCGCTGGCCTTCGGCCTCGGGTTCGCGCTGGTGTCGATGACGACCGCGATGGCCCAGGTCGAGCGCGGCGCCAACCGCATCTACGGCATCCGCCGCGACCGCACGGCGCTGTGGAAGTACGGTCGCGCGGCCATCCTGACCGCGATCCTCGCCGCCCCGGTCGGCCTCGGCTTCCTCATGATCGTCGGCGGCGGTGCCTTCGGGGAGGCCATGGCCGAGACCTACGGCTGGTCCGACGGTGCGGTCGACACGTGGAACCTGGCCCGTTGGCCCGCCGGCCTGGCGCTGCTGGTGCTCACCATCGCCGTGCTCCTCGACCACGCGCCCCGCAGGCGCCAGCCGGCCCTGTCGTGGCTGGCGCTGGGGGCCGGCGTCGCGGTGCTGCTCAGTGGCCTCGCGACCGGCGGACTGGCGGCGTACGTGTCGCTGAGCGGCTCGTTCGGCAGCGTCTACGGCCCGCTCGCGGGCGTGTTCGCCCTCCTGCTCTGGGCGCTGCTGTCGTCCATCGCGTTCTTCTACGGCACGGCCGTGTGCGCCCAGCTCGAGGCCCTGCGGGCGGGTGAGCAGGCGCCGGCGTACGACGATCCCGGTCGTCCCCACGCACGGACCGTCGGCGACCACCCGTCGGAGGACAATGCGGTGTCATGAGCGTCTTCGCGAGCGGGAAGATCGAGGCGTACGTCGGCCCGGCCGAGCTCGGCGCCGCCGACGACCTCGAGACGGTGATCGCCGACTTCATCGCCGGTGCGCGCGCCACGCTCGCGGTCGCGGTGCAGGAGCTGGACAACCCGGTGATCGCCCAGGCACTGCTCGACGCGAGCTGGCGCGGCGTACGGGTGGAGCTGTTCCTCGAGCAGGACTACCTCCGCTCCCCGCTGCCGGGCTCGCCGCCGCGCCTCCCCGTCCCGCGTCCCGGTGAGACCCAGGAGGAGGCGCTGCGCCGGGTGCAGTGGGGCGAGGACGACACGGAGCTCGCCGAGAACCGGCGCATCCTGGCCGCCCTGCTGCGCGCGGACGTGCAGGTGCGCGGTGACTACAACCCGCGGATCTTCCACCAGAAGTTCGTGCTGCGGGACTACGACGGCACGGCCCGCCCGACGTCGGCGCTGCTGTCGGGGTCGGCCAACTTCACCGTGACCGACTGCCACCGCAACCTCAACCACGTCTTCGTCTTCCACAACGCCTTCGTGTGCCGGCAGTACGCCGCCGAGGTCGAGCAG
>NZ_JAUZVE010000086.1:0-18854 GCF_031844425.1 Microbacterium sp. ARD31 | reverse complement strand
GCGAGGCCAGGCCGAAGGAGCTGGAGTACTCGCGGATGACGAGGGCGGAGCTGCCCTCGGAGACGGTGTCGTAGAGGTCGCGCGGCGCGGCCCGGCGGAGGAAGAGGTTCATGCCGCGACCTCCTCGCCCGTGGCGACCACCGGTGGCGGTGCGACCACCGCGTCGAGCACTCCGGGTGCGATGCCGAGGTCGTCGAGCACCGTGCGCGCCGCGGTCAGGTGCTGCTCGGCGAGGTCCTCGACGAACCCGCGCGAGCCGCAGGCGGTGAGGAGGCGACGGACCTCCTCGAGCTCCGCCTCGTCGAGGTCGCGGCCGACGTGCGAGGCGATCCGGCTCCACTCCGCGGTGGAGGCGGCGTGCACCAGCAGCGGCGTCTGCTTGCCCGTGCGGAGGTCGTTGGTCGCGCTCTTGCCCGAGTGCCGCGGGTCGCCGAAGACGCCGATCAGGTCGTCGGCGAGCTGGAAGGCGACGCCGAGGGCGCGGCCCGCCTCGCCCAGGAGGTCGATCGTGGCGTCGTCCGCGCCGGCGAGGACGGCGCCGGCCTGGAGCGGCAGGGCGAAGGAGTAGGCGCTGGTCTTCTGCTCCTCCATCAGCAGGCTCTCGTCGAGCGTCGTCGGCGCAGCCCCCAGCGAGAGGCGTACGTCGGCGAGCTCGCCCGCCGCGGTGGTGTGGAGCGCGGCGTCGAACAGGTCGAGCAGCCGGTGCACGACGTCCGGCGGAGCGCCGCAGGTCGCGACCGTGCGCACGGTCGCGGCGAGCGCGAGGTCACCGGCGAGGATCGCGGCGGTCAGGCCGTAGTCGGCAGCCGGGCCGGGGGCGACGCCGGCGTCGAGGGCGGCGTCACGGAAGGTGCCGCTGACGTTCGGGCGTCCGCGACGCACGTGGTCGCCGTCGATGACGTCGTCGTGGATCACGAAGGCGGTGTGCATCAGCTCCACGGCGGCACCCACCTCGGCGGCGGCGGCGTCCTGCGTGCCGCCGAGGGCGCCGTGGGCGGCGAGCAGGAGCGCCGGCCGGAACCGCTTGCCGCCCTCGGTCGCGCTCACGAGCGCCTCCCAGAGCCGGGCGTGCTGCGCGTCCGTCGCTGCCGCGCGGGCGCGGCCGGACGCCAGCAGCCGGTCGAGCGCCTCGTCGGTCGAGACTGAGGTCATCGGTCCTCCCCGTTCCTCGTCGTGGGCGCCAATCTATGCAAGACTCCCAACTAAATCTAGGCAAGGTGAGGAGAATTAACGATGGAGTCGACGTCGTCCCCGTTGACCATCGGTGACCTGGCCGCCCGCACTGGAGTACCCATTGCGACGATCCGTAGTTGGGAATCGCGCTACGGATTTCCGTCGCCGTCGCGGGCGCCGGGGGGTCACCGGAGGTACGTCGAGGGCGACGTGGCAGCCGTCGCGGAGGTCCTCGCCCACCGCAGGGCAGGCCTCTCCCTGGAGGCGGCGGTCCGCCGCACGACCACCACCCCGGTGCGGCCCCGCTCGGTGTACGCCGAGGTCCGCCGCCACCACCCCGAGCTCACCGCGCAGGTCCTGTCCAAGGCGACCCTCAGCGCGTTGAGCCACGCCATCGAGGACGAGTGCTGCGCCCGCGCCGCCGTGCCGCTGCTGTTCGCGGGCTTCCAGCGCGAGGAGTTCCTGCGCCACTCGCAGGTCCGCTGGGCGGAGCTGGCCCGCACGGCCCGGGCCGCGGTGACCTTCGCGCACGCCGCCGCACCCGCCCCGGTCGCCGACGGCCTGCTCACCGAGGTGCGCCTGCCCGACGACGCGCCGCTCAACCGGGAGTGGTTCGTGGTCTGCGACGCCACGGACCTGCCGGCCTTCCTCGCCGCGGTCGAGCTCCCGCGCGAGCGCGCGGTACCCGACGCGCAGCGCTCGTTCGAGGCGCTCTGGTCCGTCGACCCGCAGGTCGTGCGGGTCGCGAGCCGCGCGGCCGCGGCCATCGCCGACGACTACCGACCCGACTGGCGCCCCACAGGCGAGCGCGTGCCCGAGTCGGACGACCCGCCGCCCGCTTCCGGCGACCTCGCCCGCGCCTCCGCGCTCTTCGACCGGATGCTCGGCTACGTCGAGTCGTCGCGGACCTGAGGCCGCTGCGGGTGGAGGCGGGCGTGCCGGACGTCAGCCGCTGACGGCGTCACGGCGGCGGTAGCCCCACAGCCCTGCGACGGTCAGCGCGGCCGCCACGAGCACCAGCACGGTGGCGGGCAGCACCTCGAAGCCGTCGACCGGGACCTCGGCGAGGTGCCAGAAGGGGGAGATGCCGTCCACGACGTCGGGGAGGCCGAGCAGCTGGCCGAGCATGACCTGCAGCGCCACGAACGCCACCGCGGCCCACGCGAGACCTGCGAGGCGTGGCGCCAGCCCGAAGACCGCGGCAGCGAAGGCACCGATGGCCAGCGTCCCGGGCAGGTAGGCCAGCTGCCCGCCGAGCTGGGGCAGGAGCTGGTCCCACTCCCCGCTGCCGAGCCCGTAGCCGACGGCGAGGCCGAGACCCATCAGGACCGTCAGCTTCGTGACCGCGACGAACGCCACCCCGACCGTCGCGGCCATCCAGCCGGTCCGGCTCACCCCGGTGGCGAGGATCGACTCAGCGCGCCCGGCCTCCTCCTCGGCCCTCAGCCGCAGCACCGACGCGACCACGAAGCCGGACGAGATGACCGACATGAACACGAAGACGTACGCCAGGAACGCGTCGACCAGGGCGTCCCCGGCGGCCCCGCCCGCACCGACGTAGTCGGCCATCTCGGGGTTCGACTCGATCAGGTCCGGGATCGTGGGGATCACCGCTCCGTACAGCATGCCCAGCAGCACCAGCCCCACAGCCCAGCCGATCATGAGGCCGCGCTGCACGCGCGCCACCAGCCCGAACGGCGTGGACAGCAGCCGGCCCGCCCGTGGTCGGCCCGGGCGCGCCTGCAGGAGACCGCCGCCGAAGTCGCGCCGCGTCGTCAACCACGCTGCTGCCCCCAGCAGCAGCGCCGTCGCGAGCAGCAGGACGAGGGCGGGCCACCAGCGTTCGTCGCCGAACGAGTCCATCCGCTGCGCCCAGCCGAACGGCGACGCCCAGACGAGGGCGTTGTCCTCCATCGCCCCGACCCCGCGCACCAGGTACCCGACCGCGACCGCGGCCCCCGCCAGGCCCAGGGCACCGCGTGCGCTCGTCGAGACCTGGGCGGCCACGAGCGTCACGGCCGTGTACGTCACGCCGAGGAGGGCCAGCCCGGTCCCGTAGGTGAGGCTGCCGCCGGCCTCGAGACCGGCTGCGAGCATCGACGCGGTGGTGATGGCGCCGAGGAGGAGTGCTGCCGCGACGCCGTAGAGGAGGCCCGCGAGCGTGGCGGCGTGACGGCCGACGACCGTGGAGCGCAGCAGCTCCGCGCGCCCGGTCTCCTCCTCCGCGCGGGTGTGCCGCACGACCAGGAACACCACCATCAGGCACACCCCGAGCTGGGCGACCTGGGAGATCTCGTTGGCCACGATGCCGCCCAGCGTGTCCAGGCCTGCCTGTCGGCCCGACATCAGGTAGTTCACCGGGCTGACCCCGATCGCGCGGGCGTAGCCGGCGACCTTCTCCGGGGTGTCGTACAGCGGTGGCACGGCGAGCGCGCTGGCGACGATGGTCCCCCCGAGGCCGACCAGCCACAGCGGCAGCCGCACCCGGTCGAGGCGCACGACCAGGCGCAGCAGGTCGGACACACCGGTGGTCGACCCGGTCACGACGACACCTCCTCGCCGTACTGCCGCAGGAACAGCTCCTCGAGGGTCGGCGGGTGCGCGGCCAGGGACCGGACGCCGAGAGCGGTGAGCGCGGTGAGGGCTGCGTCGAGGTGGTCCGAGTCCACGTCGAAGGTGACGCGGTCGCCGTGGAGCTCCGGCTCGTGCACACCCGGCACCTCGGCGATGCCCGTGGCGGGCCGCTCGGTCTCGGCGATCACGGTGGTGCGGGTCAGGTGTCGGAGCTCGGCGAGCGTCCCGGACTGCACGACGCGGCCGGCGCGGATGATGCTGATGCGGTCCGAGAGGGCCTCGGCCTCGGCGAGGATGTGCGAGCTGAGCAGCACGGTCGCGCCGTCGGCCTTGAGCTCGAGGACGGCCCTCTGGAACTCCGCCTCCATCAGCGGGTCGAGCCCCGAGGTCGGCTCGTCGAGCAGGTAGAGCTCCGCGCGGCTGGCCAGCGCCGCGACCAGGGCGACCTTCTGGCGGTTGCCCTTGGAGTAGGTCCGTGACTTCTTCGACGGGTCGAGCTCGAACCGCTCCAGCATCTCCGCGCGACGTGCCTCGTCGAGGCGGCCCTCGCTGCCGCCGCGGCTGCGCATCCGGGCCAGGACGTCGATCACCTCGCCGCCCGTGAGGTTGGGCCACAGCGAGACGTCGCCGGGCACGTAGGCGAGCCGGCGGTGCAGGTCGGCGGCATCACGCCACGGATCACCGCCCAGCAGGGACGCGGTCCCCGAGTCGGTGCGCAGCAGGCCCAGCAGGACGCGGATGGTCGTGGACTTGCCGGCGCCGTTCGGCCCGAGGAAGCCGTGCACCTCACCGGCCTCGACGGTGAGGTCGAGGTGGTCGAGCGCGCGGGTGGGCCCGAAGGTCTTGACGATGTCGCGGAGCTCGATGACGGCCATCCGTCGATGATGACAGCCGCTCGCCTCGCGGCTCGACAGCATCACCGAGTCCGTCCAGAGGACGCTGTAGGCCTCCAGGGGCTCGAACCCTGAACCAACGGATTAAAAGTCCGCTGCTCTGCCAATTGAGCTAGAGGCCCGCGACGGAGTCGACGGCGAGACGGCGTCCGCGCTGCGCATCCTTCCAGAGGACCGTCGTCGGGGCGCACCTCCCGGCCCGCGGAGCGGGTCGCACGATCTCCCGGCCCGTCCTTTCGGGCGGGGCGACCTTGATCGCACCGGCGGGGCGAGCGAGGGTTTACGACGTACGTTCCCCTCGGAAGGACGCCTCGTGACCGCACCTACTGCACCCACCGCGCCGTCGCCGGCGCGCAGCACGTGGGCACTGCTCACCCACCGCCGCATCACGTGGCGCGAGGCCGGCGAGGGGTGGTCCGTCCTGGTGGCAGGGTCCGTGGCAGCGGCCGCGGCCCTCGCCCTGCTCCGGCTGGCGCGCCTCGCGCTGGGTCGCCGGGGCTAGCCTCTCCCCCTCCTGGGTCGTACGCCTCGCGATACCGTGGGGCAGGCGGCCAGGCTGTCGGAGGGGGCGGACATGAGCGACCAGGCGGGTCCCGGGGACGCGTACCCGGACGCCGACCGCGCGGCGGTGGAGGACGACCCGCCGCCCTCTGCGCGGGTGTCGCTCTCCCGTGACCGCATCGTCGCGGCCGCGCTCGACTTCATCGACGCGAACGGCCTCCCGGGGCTGACCATGCGCCGGCTCGGGGAGCAGCTGGGGGTGGAGGCGATGGCGCTCTACCGGTACGTGCCGAGCAAGGAGGACCTCCTCGACGCCGTGGTGGAGCGCCTGGTGGCCGACGTGCACGACGACGAGGTGGTGCTGGACTCGCCCCGCGACGGGTGGCAGGACTTCCTGCAGCGCCTCGCCCACGGCGTACGACGGATGGCGCTGGCGCACCCGAAGGCCTTCCCGCTGGTCGCCTCCCGCCCGGCGGAGGCGCCCTGGCTCCGCCCCCCGCTGCGCAGCCTCCAGGTCGTCGAGACGTTCCTGTCCGGCCTCGTCGAGGAGGGCTTCACGGACGAGGCCGCGATCCAGGGTTATCGCGCGTACACCAGCTTCCTGCTGGGACACCTCCTGCTCGAGGTCGCCGTGCACGGCGCCGATGTCGGCCCCCTCGACGTCCTCGACGACCAGACCGGTGACCCCGGGGTGTCGGACTACCCGACGGTGTCCCGGCTGCGGTCGTCGCTGTCGGAGGACCACTCGGCCGTCGAGTTCGAGGAGGCGCTCGAGGCCCTCCTCGACCGGATGACCGTCGCGCGCAACGAGCACCTCGGCGACTGACCCCCTCCTAGGGGTGCATTTCTCCGGCCGCCACATGTGGCCCCGGTTCGTGGGTACGGCTTACGTCGTAAACCACTACCAGCGGCGCACGGCGTTCGTCCCCATCCCGTGGCGGGTCGACCTCCGGCGTCGCGAACGGAGGACACATGAAAGACGCATTGCGTGACGGCCTGAGCACGGTCGCCGAGTTCGTGCCCAAGCTCGTCCTGTTCCTGGTCATCCTGATCGTGGGCATCATCATCGCGAAGGTGATCGCGAAGGCGCTCAACGCGATCCTCGAGCGCGCCGGCTTCGACAAGGCGGTGGAGAGGGGCGGGATCAAGCGCGCCCTCGCGGGCTCGAAGATGGACGCCAGCGACATCGTCGCCAAGCTCATCTACTACACCCTGCTGCTGTTCGTGCTGCAGCTCGCGTTCGGCGTCTTCGGCGCCAACCCGATCAGCCGCTTGATCGAGGACGTGATCAGGTTCCTCCCGAGCCTGGTGGTCGCGATCATCATCCTGGTCGTCGCCGCCTCCATCGCCGCCGCCGTCAAGGGCCTCCTGGAGAACATGATCGGCGGGCTGTCCTACGGCCGCGCCCTGGCCAACATCGCCTCGGCCTTCATCCTCTTCCTGGGTGTCGTCGCCGCGCTCAACCAGGTCGGCGTCGCCACCACGGTCACCACCCCGGTGCTGATCGCGATCCTCGCCACCGTGGCCGGGGTCATCATCGTCGGCGTCGGTGGCGGGCTCATCCGTCCCATGCAGCAGCGGTGGGAGAGCTATCTCTCGACCGCCGAGCGTGAGGCGCCGCGCATGAAGGCACACGCCGACAGTGCGCCGTCGGTGCGCGACCAGGCCCGGTCCGCTGCCCAGGACCTGTCGCCGTCGAGCGGCACACCCGGCTCGGCCACGACCGGCAGCACGGCGGTCTACGACCAGAACGCAGAGCCCGGCGCCGGGTACGACGCCTCGCCGCGCCAGTACTGACCACGGGCCGTCGCGCGCCCGCGCGGCACCCGTCCACCCATCTCTCAAGGAGAACCACTGACATGGACACCTTCGACCACGGCCAGTTCATCGGCCAGACGCTCTACTCCAGCGACGACGAGAAGGTCGGCAAGATCGGCCAGGTCTACCTGGACGACGACACGGACCAGCCCGAGTTCCTCACCGTCAACACCGGCCTGTTCGGGATGAACGAGTCGTTCGTCCCCGCTGCCCGCGCCGACGTCACCGGCGACGGCGTACGGGTCCCGTTCACCAAGGACCAGATCAAGGACGCGCCGAACGTCGACGTCGACGGAGGGCACCTCGACCAGTCCGAGGAGCGTCGCCTCTACGAGCACTACGGCATGACCTACTCCGAGCGCGCCAGCGACTCCGGGCTGCCGGAGGAGGGCACGGGACTCGCCGGCACCACGGGCACCACCGCCGGCACCGCGGCGGGCACGACCGGGTACGACCACTCCGCGGGTCACGACACCTCCGGCCCGGACACCGACCACGCGATGACGCGGTCGGAGGAGCGCCTCGACGTGGGCACGACCTCCCAGGAGGCCGGTCGCGCCCGCCTGCGCAAGTACGTCACCACCGAGCAGGAGACCGTGACCGTCCCGGTGAAGAAGGAGCGCGCGGTGCTCGAGACCGAGCCCCTCACCGGCGAGAACCGGGACGAGGCACTCTCCGGCCCGGACATCTCCGAGGAGGAGCACGAGGTGGTGCTGCGCGAGGAGCGCCCCGTCGTCGACAAGACCGCCGAGCCTGTCGAGCGGGTCCGCCTCGGGACCGAGACGGTGACCGACGAGGAGACCGTCACCGAGGAGGTCCGCAAGGAGCACATCGAGGCGGAGGGCGACGTCGACGACCGACGCTGAGCCCCGACGCCGACCGCCCGCTCCTCGACAGGGGGAGCGGGCGGTCGTGGTTTTCGGGGTCAGGGTCGCCGCCGACCGCCTGCTTGGATGGGGCATGCACTTTCGATACGATAGACGTATCGAAATCGAGCGGAAGGAGTGGTGGACGTGCCGAGCACCGAGGTGGTCCTGTTCATCGTGGTGGCGCTGCTGGCCGGAGGGCTGACGATGGGCGGCGTCACCCTCGTCTACTTCCTCGACAAGTGGCGCGCCGACGCGGCGCCGGAGCCGGCGCGCGAGCGGGAGGCGAGCCCCTTCGACCGGGCTGCGTGAGCGCTGTGCACGGGTTGCTGGTCCTGCTCGCCTTCGCCCTGGCGAGCCTGGTGACGTACGCCGTCGTGCTGGCGGCGCTGACCGCGACCTCCGCGGCCTCCGACGAGCCGTGGCTCGACGTCGAGGAGCCCTCCGAGGACGGTGGGGAGGTCGGCGAGGAGCGGCCGGGCACGCCGGTGTCATGCTGACGTCCCCATCCCGACGACCTGACGGAGCGCGCGTGCCCGCGGACCCCTCACCCCCACCGGCCCGGCCGGGCAGGCCCCGTCAGTCCGCGCTGGACGAGCGGCTGCGAGCCGCGGTGCTGCAGCTGCTGCGCGCGGGGGGTCCGCGCGCGGTCACGATCGACGCGGTGACCGCCGCCTCGGGCGTGGCGAAGACGTCGATCTACCGCCGCCACGCCAACCGCGGCGCGCTCCTGACCGCGGTCCTCGCGGAGGCGATCGGCACGCCCGACGTGCCAGCGGAGGGCGACGTGCGCGACAAGATCCGCGCCGCGCTCGAGCAGGTCTGGCACCAGATGGGCGACGTCCTCGGGCCGGGCGGCCTCGCGGCGATGGTCTCTGACAGCGACCCGGAGTTCACGGCGCTGTTCCGCACCGCGCTGCGGCCCTACGTCGAGGTGCTGGTCGGCCGGATCCGCGCCGACGTCGAGGCCGGCCTGCTCCGCGCGGACCTCGACGCCGAGGGGGTGGTGAGCCTGATGGTCGGCGCCTACCTCGGCGAGCTGGTGCGACGCGGCGAGGTCACGCCCGACTGGCTCGACCGCTCCCTCGAGCTGCTGTGGACGCTGATGACGCCCCCCGACGGGCAGCGCTGACTCAGGCCTTGACCGCGAGCACCGGGCGCGGGGCGTCGAGGAGGATCTGCTGCTCGGTGCTGCCGAGGATGAGCTTGCCGACCTGCGTCCGGTGCCGGATGCCGAGGACGAGGAGCTCGACGTCGGGCTGCTCGGCCGCGGAGAGGAACTGGTCCACGGGCGAGCCGTCGGCCGCCGCCTGGATGGTCCGGACCGCCACGCCGGCACCTGTCGCCGCGCCGGAGGCGAGGGCCTCGACCTTCTCCGCCTCCGCGGCGTCGGCCGGCAGGTTGTGCACGATCAGGTCGGTCGCGTGGAACGCCGCCTGGACGGCGCCGGCCCGGATGGCCTCCGCGCCCTCGGGGGTGGGCTTGTAGAAGACGAGGACGCTCACGGGCTCTCCTGGGGTCGGGTCCGGACGGCACGAACGTATCCGACCGGCGCGGCATAGCGTGGCCCCGTGACCCACAGCGAGCCCGCGCGCACCCTGGTCGAGATCTGCCTCGAGGACGTCGGCGGTGCCGCCGTCGCCGCCGCCGGAGGCGCCGACGCGCTCGAGGTGTGCGCCGGTCTCGCCGACGGGGGCACGACACCGACGCTCGGGTTCGTGCGCCACTGCGCCGAGGAGGCGCCCGGGCTGGACATCCGCGTCCTGGTGCGCGTCCGGGCGGGCGACTTCGTCCACTCGGCGCAGGAGGTCGACGTGATGGCGGCCGACATCGAGGCGACCCGGTCGGCCGTGCCGGCGGGCACCCGGCTCGGCTTCGTGCTGGGCACGCTCGAGCCCGACGGGACCGTCGACGCCACAGCCGTACGTCGCCTCGTCGCCGCGTGCGGCGACGCCCCGGTCACCTTCCACAAGGCCTTCGACTCCGTGCCGGACAAGCGGTCGGCGCTCGGGCTGCTGCGCGACCTCGGCGTCACCCGGGTCCTCACCTCGGGCGGCAGCGGGCCGGCCGTGGACCACCTGCCGGCGCTCGCCGGCCTCGTGCGGCGCGGGGGCGACGACGTACGCATCGCGGTCGGTGGCGGGGTCCGCCCGGCCAACGCCGCCCGCATCGTCGCCGAGACCGGCGCCCGCGAGGTCCACCTCCGCGCGCCCGGCAGCGTGCGGTCCGCCGGGGTGTCCGCCGGCTACGACGAGGGCAGCCGCAGCGTCACCAGCGCCGCCGTGGTCGCCGAGGTGATGGCCGCCCTCGGACGCTGATCCGCCACGCGGCTCGGGTGCCCGGCACGTCACCCGGTCGTGTCGCCCGGGAACAGCACCGCGTACGCGAGAGGGTCCACGCCGGACACGTCGTCGAGCGGGAACATGGGCCGCCGGACCCGTCGGTGCCCGAGCCGGGTGAGGTCCTGGTCGACGCCGCCGGGGGTCAGCGCGAGCATCCAGTCGGCGGCCATGTCGTACAGCTCGGGCTCGAGGTAGCCGATCTTCACGACCACGATGTCGGCGCTGCGGGGGTCCAGCCCGAGGCGGGTGAAGTCGGACTCGAGGTGGTAGGGCCGCCGTCGGCGGGTCACGACCACGTCGACGTGCTCCGTGCGGACCACGACCTCGAGGTTGTCCTCGCCCGGCACCACGGCGACCACCCGCCCGCTCAGCTCGACGGGAGGAGCGTGCCGGTCGTCGACCCGGGCGCCGACGGTGAGGTGCACGTCCGCACCCACCCCGGCCTCGTACGCCGCCAGCGCGCCGGCCGCGTCGGGGATCGAGGCGTAGATCGCCCGCTTCCCGCTCGCGGCGAGCTCCGTGCTCGCCAGCAGCCGAGCGAGCGTCCACGTCACGTCCCCGGCGCCGCCCGCTGTCGGGTTGTCGCCCGAGTCGGAGACGAAGTACGGCGCGACCGGGGACGCCACGGCCGCAGCGAGGACGTCGCCGAGCGAGCCCGTCGGGGCGACGAAGCCGAACTCCTCGCGCCGCGCCCACAACCGACCGGCGAGGTCACGGGCCTGCCGCATCGCCAGGTCCGCGTCGTCGCCGACGACCATGACCACCGCGCAGTTGCGCGGCTCGTCGGCCCACGGGTAGCCGATCCAGATGCCCGCGTCGAGGATCCCGTCGAGCGCCTCGATCCGCGGGACCTCGGCGTACAGGCTCCTCGCCGGCTCCTGCCGGGTGCTGGTCATCTCGCCGGGCAGCAGGATCGGCACCGGCACCCACGCCTTCGCCGGCCGGCGCTGCCCGGCGGGCAGTGCCAGCCGGTCGAGCAGGTTGCGCGCCGCGCGCTCCTTGGTCTCCTGCCAGTCCACGTGCGGTGCGGTGCGGTACGTCGTCAGCAGGTCGACCGTCTCGGCGAGGGTGTGCGAGACGTTGCCGTGCAGGTCCATGCCGCTGCTGAGCAGGCAGTCCGACCCGACCACGGTACGGACCGCGAGGGCCAGGTCGCCCTCCATGTCGTCGAGCCCGACGACGCCGGCCGCGCCGTGGATGTCGAGCACCACGCCGTCGAGCGGCGCCTCCGCGACCGCTGCGGCGAGCCCCGCCAGGATCTCCGCCTTCAGCGCGGCGTAGTCGTCGGCCGGGATGGCTCCTCCGGCGATGTTGCGCGCCTGCAGCACGCCGATCCACTCGGCGCGGTCGGCGAGCGAGCCGCCCGCGCGCCAGAAGTCCCACGCGTCGAGCACCTCTCGACCACGTCGCGGGGACAGCATCGCCGCCGTGGTGAGCGCGGGGGAGAAGGTCGAGGCCTCCAGGCTGATGCCGCAGACGGCCACGCGGGGACGAGCTGGTCCGGTCACCCGGCGATGGTGTCAGGGCTCGCCGGAGGACCCGTCGGCGGGCGTGGCACGCGGGCGTCGCTGCACGCTCCACGACCCCGTTGGCCGAGTGTTCACCGACGCGTTGATCTCGACCGGTGACGCGGGGCAAATTGTTGGTAGGGTCTGTCCTGCAACAGGTGCAAGTTCCAGCAGGTCGACGCCCGCGGAGTTTGTGATCCAACGGCGTTTGTTCTTCGGGCCCTGCCAGCTCGTGAGTCGCAAGCGGCGTGTCACCGCATCTGGTGCGGGTCGCCGAGGTGGCGGCTCACGCCCCGACAAAGGAGTAACGAGCGACATGGCTCAGGGCACCGTTAAGTGGTTCAACGCCGAGAAGGGTTTCGGCTTCATCGCGCAGGAGGACGGCGGCGACGACGTCTTCGTGCACTACTCGGCCATCCAGAGCCAGGGCTACAAGTCCCTGGACGAGAACCAGAAGGTCGAGTTCGACGTCACCCAGGGCCCGAAGGGCCCGCAGGCGGAGAACGTCCGTCCGCTCTGATCAGCGGACGCTGGACTGAGGTCCAGATCTGATCGACGCTCTGGCCTCTCCCCTATAAAGGGGAGGGGCCGGAGTGGATTTGGGGGGAGACTAGTGACACGAAAGGGTCATTTGCCCGGCGGCACCTGTCGTGGACACTGGACCCCAAGACGTACATTTGAGTGAGAAGACCGTGCTCGCGCGGAGAGGGAGGGTGACGTGCACGACCAGTTCGACGTGACCCTCGAGGACGGCGACCTCCTCGGCGAGGTCGAGCTCACCACCACGCTGATCATCGCCGCGAGCGAGTCCGAGGAGCACCTCTCCCAGGAGGAGATCGACCGGCTGCTCGGCGTCACCCCGCGCAAGCCCTCCGAGGACTGAGCCGCGCCGGACCGCCCCCGCGCGGCTCAGCAGGTCGCGAACAGCACCGGCCCGCTCGTCAGGTCCGACAGGACGTACTCGCCGTCGGCGGGACGCAGGTCGAGGGTGATCTCGCGCCCGTCCGAGCCTGCCCCCGCCACCGAGAACCGGTCGCCGAAGTCGCCGCCCTGCCCGGGCGCGGGGCCGGCCGCGAGCCGGGCCCGCGCGTCGGCGTCGCCCGGGGCGTCGTCGGCGTCCTCGACCTGCAGCACCGCCCGGACGTCGCCCCCGCGCCGGAGCCCCATCGCGAACCCGGTGAGGGGGTGTACGCCGCCCGCTGCCGCCACGAGCTGGTCGGCCTCGGCCTGCGCGTCCTCGTCGGCCTGCGACATCGCCAGCTCCTCGCACGCGTAGGCACCGTCGTACACGGCGGCGGCGAGCGGCTCCTCCAGGGCCCCCGCGAGGTCGGCCAGCTCGTCGGCCGCCTCCGCGTCGCCGCGCACCACCTCCAGGACCTCCTCGAGGTACGGCGCCTGGTCCGAGGCCAGCACGATCCCACGGTCGCCGAGCAGCACGAAGTGCTGGAGCTCGGGGGTGAGCATCGACCCCACCTCCGACAGCACGTCGGGGCCGCCGACCCACACCCCGTCGGCCTCCTCCGGCTCGGTCCAGCCGAGGTCGCGCAGCCGCGTCGCGAGGTCGTCGAGGTCGACGTCGTCGCCGACGCCCATCACCTCGACCGCGCCGTCACCCGACTGCGCCAGCAGCTCCCACTCGAGGGTCGCCGGCGAGAAGCCCAGCTGCTCCTGGACCACGCCCGCCGACGTGCCGAGCGCGGACATCGACGACAGGTCGCGTGCGAAGGCGTCGGCGAGGAAGGCGTCCACCGCCTCGGCGCTCGAGCCGTCGTCGAGGTCGGCCCCGAGCTCGGTGCGCACGCCCGCCCAGTCGGTCCACGCGGCCCGGCTGGTGCCGGCCGGGACGAGGTCGAGCGCCTGCTGCAGCGGCGTACCCCGGTCGAGCGCGCGGAAGGCCACGAGCCCCGCGACGACCACCGCCAGCACGCCCACGAGGGCCAGGACGGCACGGCGTTGCACGGACGGGCTCCTCGCGGATCGGCGACGGGTGTGACACTACTTCCATGGAGCCCCGCGACGTGCGCGCTGCAGGCGCGGTCGTGACCCGCAAGGGCGGCGACGTCCTGCTGGTCCACCGGCCCAAGTACGACGACTGGTCCTTCCCCAAGGGCAAGCTCGACCCCGGCGAGCACGTCGTCACCGCCGCGGTCCGCGAGGTGGCCGAGGAGACCGGCATCGACGTCCGGCTCGGGCCGGCGCTGTCCTCGCAGCGCTACCGGATGTCCAACGGCCGCTACAAGACGGTGGAGTACTGGACCGCGCGCGTCGTCGGCAGCGACGACGTCAGCCGCTACCAGCCCAACGACGAGATCGACGCGGTCGAGTGGGTGCCGTGGGACGCGGCCGTGCGCCGGCTCACCTACGCCCACGACTGCGAGACGCTCGCCGAGGCCCGTCCGCTGCGCCGCAAGACCCGGGCGCTCGTCGTGCTGCGCCACGGCAAGGCACGCTCGCGGGGCAGCTGGCGCAAGGACGACCGGCTGCGCCCGCTCGTCCAGCTCGGCGAGATGCAGTCCGAGCGGCTCGTCCCGCTCCTGGCCGCCTTCGACGTGACCTCGGTCCACACGTCCTCCAGCACCCGCTGCGTGCAGACGGTGACGCCGTACGTCGACACGACCGGCTGGCCGGTGAAGAAGTACGACGAGCTGAGCGAGGAGGGCGCCACGGCCCAGGGCGTGGTCGACGTCGTCGACGCGCTCCTCGAGAGCGGCGACAGCACGGTGCTCTGCACGCACCGCCCGGTGCTCCCGACCGTCCTCGACGCCCTGCGGCTCCCGGAGACCCGGCTCGAGCCCGGCTGGATGCTCGTGGCCCACCACCGCAAGGGCCGCGTGGTGGCGACCGAGGTGCTGCAGCCCTGAGCCGCCTTCGGCCCTAGGCCTGCGGCCCCTCCCGCGTCAAGGCTCGCGGGCCGAGTTCATGTGATCGCCGTCTCACGCACGGATCGGCGACGCCATCCGGTCCGGTCGAGTTCATCGCCCGTTCACCGACGACGCCGTGGTCGTTCTCCTGTCGTCCCTAGCGTCCTGACCGTCAGCAATCATCAGACTTCCATCAGGAGCTCCCGAAGTGAATCGCACTTCCTTCCGCAAGCTGCTCGCCCCCAGTGTCGCCGTGCTTGCCCTCTCCCTCTCCCTCGCCGCCTGCGGCGGCGGCAACTCGGCCGACGGTGCGTCCGGTGACGCGGGCAGCTCCGAGTCCGGCGGCGACTACGCCGACCTGTCCGGCGAGCTCGCCATCGGTGGCGCCTCCTCGCAGGAGTCCGCGCAGAACGCCTGGATCGTCGGGTTCGGCGAGGTCGCGCCCGGCGTGACCGTGTCGTACGACCCGGTGGGCTCCGGTGGCGGCCGCGAGAACTTCATCTCCGGCGGCTACCCGATGGCCGGCAGCGACTCCTACCTCACCGACGACGAGGGCGAGCTGAGCGGAGCCACCGAGACCTGCGGCGCCGAGCCGATCGAGATCCCCAACTACATCTCGCCGATCGCGGTCATCTACAACCTCGAGGGAGTCGACGACCTCAACCTTTCTCCGGAGACCCTTGCGGGCATCTTCGCCGGCGACATCACCAGCTGGGACGACGAGGCGATCGTCGCCGACAACCCGAACGCCGACCTGCCGAGCGAGGACATCACCCCCGTCCACCGCTCCGACGAGTCGGGCACCACCGGCAACTTCACGAACTACCTCTCCCAGGTCGCCGGTGACGTGTGGACCGCCGGCGAGGTCGAGACGTGGCCGACCGAGGCCGGCGGCGAGGGCGGCAAGGGCACCTCCGGTGTCGTCCAGGTCGTCACCGACGCGCCCAACACGATCGGCTACGCCGACGCCAGCCAGGCCGGCGGCCTCGGCCAGGCCAACATCGGTGTGGGTGAGGAGTTCGTCGCCCCGAGCCCCGAGGCGGCCGCCAAGATCTTCGAGGTCTCGCCCCGCGTCGACGAGGGCTCCGACGTGAACTACGCCCACGAGCTGGACTACAAGACCGAGGAGTCGGGCGTCTACCCGATCGTCCTCACGTCCTACCTCCTGGCCTGCCAGACCTACGACGACGAGGCGACCGCCGCCAACGTCAAGGGCTACATCTCCTACATCCTCAGCGACGAGGGCCAGGAGATCGGGTCCTCCGAGGCCGGCTCCGCGCCGCTGCCCGACGAGGTTCGCGAGCAGGCGCAGGCAGTCGTCGACGAGATCTCGGCCGGCTGAGCATCCACAGCACCACGGCGGGGGTCGGGCCCACGAGGCCCGGCCCCCTCCGACACGTCGTCACCCAGGAGGAACGCCGATGACAACCGCGATCCGCGATCCCGAGCAGGAGCAGGACCAGCGCTCCCGGGCCAGGACCACCCGCGTGGGGGACGCGGTCTTCAGCCGCACGGCCCTCGTGGCGGCCCTGCTCGTCGTGGCCCTGCTGGCGGGCGTCGCGATCTTCCTGGTGGCTCAGGGACTGCCCGCGCTCGAGGCGTCGGGTGACCAGGCCTACGGCAAGCCCAGCGTGTGGTCGTACGTCGGTCCGCTCCTGTTCGGCACGATCCTGTCGTCCACCCTCGCGATGGTCATCGTGGCGCCGCTGGCCATCGGCCTGGCGCTGGTGATCTCGCACTACGCGCCCCGTCGGCTGGCCAAGCCGGTCGGCTACCTCGTCGACCTGCTGGCGGCCGTGCCGTCGGTCGTCTTCGGCCTGTGGGGCATCGCGGTGCTGGCGCCGCGCATGGTGCCGATCTTCGACTGGCTGAACGACTGGTTCGGCTGGATCCCGCTCTTCGCCGGGCCCGTGTCCAACTCCGGTCGCACGCTGTTGACCGCGTCGGTGGTGCTCGCGCTGATGGCGCTGCCGATCGTCACCGCGATCCTGCGCGAGATCTTCGCGCAGACGCCCACGATGCAGCAGGAGGCCGCGCTCGCGCTGGGCGCGACCCGCTGGGAGATGATCCGCCTGGCCGTGCTGCCCTATGCCCGCTCGGGCATGGTGGCCGCTCTCCTCCTCGGCCTGGGCCGCGCGCTCGGCGAGACGATGGCCGTGGCGATGGTGCTCTCGGCCACCGGCGCGATCATCAGCTGGGACGTCATCTCGTCCTCCAACTCCAACACCATCGCGGCGGCGATCGCCAACAACTACGCCAACGCAGCCGGCCTGAAGATCAACGTGCTCATCTTCGCGGGCCTCGCGCTCTTCGTCCTGACGTTCGCCGTCAACTTCTTGGGCCGCTACGTCGCGACCCGCGGGCAGGTGAAGGCATGAGCACAGACCTCACGACCCCGACCGCCGACCAGCTCGAGCCGCTGATGGGCGGCACGCTGCCGCGGATCGCCCCCGTCCTGGTGGGCGTCTGCTCCGCCGCGCTCGGCGTCCTGGCCTGGCTCCTCGGCGCCAGCCCCGTGGTCGGCGTGGTGGTCGCGTGGACCGCCTACGTCGTCGGCTACTCGGTGTGGTCGCGCAGCGTCGAGGGCTCGCGCAAGGCCACCGACGCGCTGATGCGAACCCTGATGTGGACCGCCTTCGTGCTGGCGATGCTCCCGCTGGTCAGCCTCATCTGGACCGTGGTGGCCCGCGGACTGCCGGTGCTCACGCCGGCGTTCCTCAACGACGACATGAGCGGGCGGGCCCTTCTCGGCGTCGGCGGCGGCATCTACCACGCCATCATGGGCACGATCATGGTCACGACGATCGCCGCGATCATCGCGATCCCGATCGGCCTGTTCACCGCGATCTACCTCGTCGAGTACGGCAAGAGCAACCGCCTCGCCAAGGTCATCACGTTCCTGGTCGACGTGATGACCGGCATCCCGTCGATCGTCGCCGGCCTCTTCGCGATCGCGCTGTTCATCGTCGTCACCGGCGACCCGCTCCCGCGCCTGGGCATCGGCGGCTCCATCGCACTGGCCGTCCTCATGCTGCCGACGGTCATCCGGTCGGTGGAGGAGATGCTCAAGCTCGTGCCCGACGACCTGCGCGAGGCGTCGTACGCCCTGGGCGTGCCGCGGTGGCGCACGATCGTCAAGGTCGTCCTGCCGACCGCCGTCGCCGGCATCGTCACCGGCATCACGCTGGCCATCGCGCGCGTGGCGGGCGAGACAGCTCCGCTGCTGCTCATCCTGGGCACGGCGCGGGTGGCGAACTGGAACCCGTTCAACGGCCCCGTGCAGACCCTGCCGGTCTACATCTTCCAGTCCCTCGGGCAGACGACGCACTTCAAGTACGGCGAGATCTGGACCGACCGCGTCTGGGGCGCCGCCCTCTTCCTGATCATCATCGTCATGTCGCTCAACCTCGTCGCGAGGCTCGTCGGCAAGGCGTTCGCCCCCAAGACCGGCCGCTGAGCCGGCCGACGTAGGAACCAAGGAGTCACCCCCACCATGGCCAAGAGCATCGACGTCTCCGACCTCGACATCTACTACGGCGACTTCCTCGCCGTCGAGGGCGTCAACATGCACATCAAGGCGCGCTCCGTGACCGCCTTCATCGGCCCGTCCGGCTGCGGCAAGTCCACGGTGCTGCGCTCGCTCAACCGCATGCACGAGGTCATCCCCGGCGCCCACGTCAACGGCAAGGTGACCGTCGACGGGCAGTCGCTCTACGACAGCGCCGTCGACCCGGTCGCCGTACGCCGCCAGATCGGCATGGTCTTTCAGCGGCCGAACCCGTTCCCGACGATGTCGATCTACGAGAACGTCCTCGCCGGCAACCGGCTGAACTCGAAGAAGATGAAGAAGGACGAGGCCGACGACATCGTCGAGCGCTCGCTCAAGGGCGCCAACCTCTGGAACGAGGTCAAGGACCGGCTCTCCAAGCCCGGCATGGGCCTCTCCGGCGGCCAGCAGCAGCGCCTCTGCATCGCCCGCGCGATCGCCGTCGAGCCGCAGGTGCTGCTGATGGACGAGCCGTGCTCGGCGCTCGACCCGATCTCGACCTCCGCCATCGAGGACCTGATCCACGAGCTGAAGTCCGACTACACGATCGTCATCGTCACCCACAACATGCAGCAGGCCGCCCGCGTCTCCGACGAGACCGGCTTCTTCAACCTCAAGGCCGCCGGCCAGCCCGGCCACCTCGTGGAGTTCAACTCCACCCAGAAGATGTTCGCCAACCCCGACAACGAGGCCACCGAGGCCTACATCTCCGGCCGCTTCGGCTGAGCGCTCCGGGTCGGCCGGGGCCTGTCCGGATCGGCCGGTGGCTGG
>NZ_JAUZVE010000085.1:0-19706 GCF_031844425.1 Microbacterium sp. ARD31 | reverse complement strand
CGAGTCGCTGATCACCGACGGCCTCGAGAAGACCCAGCAGCGCTTCAACTCCTGAGCTCCTCCCAGGGGTGGGGAGGCGCCGGTCTTCCCCTGTTTGGGCCATGAGGCCGGGCGGGGTCGCGGCCTAGCGTCGGGAGCCCGAGGGCAGGAGGAGCCGATGACGGCACCGCAGGCCGGGTCGACCACGCGCGAGGCGACCGGCGTACGCATCCCGGCGCCGCGCCACAGCTGGGACCCGCCCGGCGCGGCGCCACCCCTCACGCCGCGCAGGCGCCGGCGGGTGCGCGAGCTGCTCGGCACGCTGCTGGTGCTCTCGCTCGTCCCGCTGGTGGCGCTGGTGGGCATCAACCTGCACCTCGTCGACCGCCTCGACCGCATCGACGGCGCCTTCGACGGGCTGGGCGACCGGCCCGCGGCCGCGCCGGGAGAGACCGTCCTGATGGTCGGCACCCGCCCCGGCGGCCGGGCCGATGTCGGCTGGCTCGACGGCGTGCAGTCCGTCGAGTCGGTGATGCTCGTCGAGGTCGACCCCGACGGCGTCCGGGTCGATGTGGGGTCGATGCCCGTGCTCGACGGCATCGCGACGTCGGCGCAGAGCGGTCGTCCCAGCGAGGCCGTGGCCGCCGTCGAGTCCTGGTCGGGGCGGCGCGTCGACCACCTCATCGCGCTCGACTGGCGCACGTTCGCGCAGCTGGCGGCCGATAACGGCGTCCCGGCGACCTACCGCTACGGCTCCGCTCGGGGCGCGCAGCACGACTACCTGCGCGACGTGCTCGAGGGCACCCTCCACGCCGAGCTGCGCAAGCAGCCGCTGGACCTCTACCGCGCGCTGAGCACCGTGGCCGGCGGTGCGGCCGTCGACGACGAGTGGTCGCTGCTCGAGATGGACCGGTTCGTGCTCCACCTGCGCGACCTCAGGTCCGCCGACATCACGTTCTCGCGGGCCATGCCCCGGTAGCCCGAACGGGCCACTCCCCAAAATGGGCGAAAGGCCCCGACGGCGGGCCGCCCCGGGCACGCGGATCCAGAAGATCTGACAGTGCCAGCCGAACGGCTCGGCACTCGAACTTGGGGGAGTTGGAGAGATGGCCGTTGCCAGCGTCATCATCCCGGCGCACAACGAGGCGGCCACGATCGGCCGCAACCTGCTCGCGCTGCGGCAGGGCACCGGGGCCTCCGACCTCGACGTCGTGGTGGTCTGCAACGGCTGCACCGACCAGACCGCCGAGGTCGCCCGGCGCGCCGACCCGCTCGCCAGGGTCATCGAGATCCAGCAGCCGTCCAAGGCCGAGGCCGTCCGGGTGGGCAACACCGCCACCGACGTCTTCCCGCGCGTCCACCTCGACGCCGACATCGAGCTGTCGGGCACCGCGGTGATGCAGCTCCTCGAGCCGATCACCCGCGACCACGTCCTCGCCACCGCGCCGCGGCGCGACGTCCCCAAGGCCTCCTGCTCACGCTGGGTCCGCTGGTACTACGACGTGTGGGAGTCGCTTCCCCAGGTCGAGTCCGGCCTCTTCGGTCGTGGCGTGGTCGTCCTCTCCGAGCAGGCGCAGGCGCGGGTCGCCGCGCTGCCCCGGATGATGAGCGACGACCTCGGCATGTCCGACTCGTTCAGCGGCGACGAGCGCCGGGTCGTGCCCGGTGCCGTCGCCGTGATCCACCCGCCGCGGACGCTGCGCGACCTCGTACGCCGTCGCATCCGGATCGCGACCGGCAACACCCAGGCCGCCCGGCTCGGCGTCCGCCGGCCCGCGTCCCGCACCAGCACGCGCACCCTCCTCGGGCTCGCCGTCAGCCGTCCGGGCCTCGCCCTCCGGCTGCCGGTGTTCCTGGGCGTGCACGTCGCCGCCCGCCTGGGCGCCCGGCGCGCCGTGCGCTCCGGGGACTTCACCACCTGGCAACGAGACGAAAGCTCACGCTCATGACGACGCTGTCCGACTCCCAGACCCAGCAGGCCCAGCGCGCGAGCGTGCCGGGACCGCGGACCGAGGCGCTGCCCGAGCAGCCCGAGGCCGAGGCCACCGTCGCCCCGAGCGCCACCGTCGAGGACGGCGCCCGCGTGGGTGCCGGCGCCCAGGTCTGGGACCAGTCCGTGGTCCGCTCCGGCGCCGACGTCGGCGCCGGCACGATCCTGGGCCGCGGGGTCTACATCGGCCCCGGCGCCCGCCTCGGCGAGCGCTGCAAGGTCCAGAACCAGGCGCTCGTCTACGAGCCGGCCGTGCTGGGCGACGGTGTCTTCATCGGCCCCGCCGTGGTGCTGACCAACGACACGTTCCCGCGGGCCGTCACGCCCGACGGCCGCCTCAAGAACGCCGACGACTGGGTGGCGGTCGGGGTCACCATCGACGAGGGCGCCGCCGTCGGGGCGCGCGCCGTCTGCGTCGCCCCGGTCCACATCGGCCGGTGGGCCTCGGTCGCCGCCGGTGCGGTCGTGACCCGCGACGTGCCCGACCACGCGCTCGTCGTCGGCGTGCCCGCCCGCCAGGTCGGCTGGGTCGGCCGGGCCGGCGTGCCGCTCGTCGAGACGGCCCCCGACACCTTCACCTGCCCGCGCACCGGGGCGACGTACGTCGTCGTCGACGGCGCGCTCACCGAGACCGCGAACGAGACCGCGAACGAGAACGAGGAGAACTGATGACCGACCGCCTGGGTGTAGCCGTGATCGGAGCCGGCTACTGGGGGCCCAACCTGGTCCGCAACTTCGGCTCGTCGCCGCACTGGGACCTCAAGGTCGTGTGCGACCTCGACCTCGAGCGCGCGCGTGCCGTGGCCGGCCCGCACGTCGAGGTGACCGACCAGCTGCAGCGGGTGCTCGACGACCCGTCCATCGACGCGGTGGCCATCGCGACGCCGGCGCGCACGCACCAGGGCCTGGCCCTCGACGCGCTGCTGGCCGGCAAGCACGTGCTGGTCGAGAAGCCGCTGGCCGACAGCGTGGCCGGCGGCCGGGCGATGGTGGAGCTCGCCGAGCAGCGCGGCCTGGTCCTGATGACCGACCACACCTACTGCTACACGCCGGCCGTGCAGAAGATGCGTGAGCTGGTGGTCAGCGGCGAGCTCGGCGACATCCACTTCGTGGACTCGGTCCGCATCAACCTCGGGCTGGTGCAGCCCGACATCGACGTGCTGTGGGACCTCGCGCCCCACGACCTGTCGATCCTCGACTTCGTCCTCCCGGGCGGGCTGCCCACCTCCGGCGTGAGCGCCACCGGTGCCGACCCGATCGGCGCGGGCCGCGCGTGCGTGGGCCACCTGACGCTCCCGCTGGCCGGCGACGGCCTCGCCCACGTGCACGTCAACTGGCTCAGCCCCACCAAGATCCGCCAGATGGTGATCGGCGGATCGCGGCGGACCCTGGTCTGGGACGACCTGAACCCGCAGCAGCGCCTCAGCGTGTACGACCGGGGCGTCGACCTCGCTCGTACCTCGGTCGCCGGGGCGGACCGGGCCGCCTCGTCGATCTCCTACCGCCTCGGTGACACCTGGTCGCCGGCACTGCCGGAGCGCGAGGCGCTCGGCCAGATGGTCGCCGAGTTCGCGACGGCCATCCGCGAGGACCGCCCGGCCCTCACCGACGGCCACGCCGGGCTGCGCGTGCTGACGGTCCTCGAGCAGGCGTCGGCGACGCTGTACGGCGAGCCGGCCGTGCCCGTCCCGCCCGGGCCGCGGCCCGCGGTGGTCGAGCCGGCCCTCGAGGCCGTGCGATGACCGCGCTGTCCGGAGCCCGCGTCCTGGTCACCGGAGGCGCCGGCACGATCGGCTCGACGCTGGTCGACCAGCTCCTCGACGCCGGGGTGGGCGAGGTCCGCGTGCTCGACAACCTGGTCCGCGGCCGGGAGGCCAACCTCGACGACGCGCTGGCCCGGGGCGGCGTCGAGCTGGTCCGCGGCGACATCCGGGACCGCGACCTCGTCCACGACCTCACCCGCGGCTGCGACCTGGTCTTCCACCAGGCGGCGATCCGGATCACCCAGTGCGCCGAGGAGCCGCGGCTCGCGCTGGAGGTCCTCGTCGACGGCTCGTTCAACGTGATCGAGGCGGCCGCTGCGGCCGGGGTCGACAAGGTCGTCGCGGCGTCGTCCGCATCGGTCTACGGCCTGGCCGAGGAGTTCCCGACGCCGGAGTCGCAGCACCCCTACGCCAACGACACCTTCTACGGCGCCGCCAAGACCTTCAACGAGGGCATGCTGCGCAGCTTCCGGGCGATGCACGGCCTGGACTACGTCGCCCTGCGCTACTTCAACGTCTACGGGCCGCGGATGGACGTGCACGGGCTCTACACCGAGGTCCTCGTGCGCTGGATGGAGCGGATCGCGGACGGCAAGCCGCCGCTGATCTTCGGCGACGGGCTCCAGACCATGGACTTCGTCTTCACCACCGACATCGCCCGCGCCAACGTGCTCGCCGCGACGTCGCCGGTCGTCGAGGGCGTCTACAACGTCGCCCGCGGCGAGGAGACCAGCCTGCTCGGGCTGGCCGAGACCCTGCTCCAGGTCATGGGCTCCGACCTGCCGGTCGAGCACGGACCCGAGCGCGGTGTCAACGGCGTCGTACGCCGCCTCGCCGACACCTGCGCCGCCGAGCGCGACCTGGGCTTCACCGCCGAGGTCGGCCTCGCGGAGGGCCTGCGCGAGCTCGTGGAGTGGTGGCGACCGCTGCGCGAGGAGATCGCCGCCGGACGCGAGCTGGCCGGGGCGTCGGCATGAGCATCGACACCAGCACCACTCCCGCCGCCAGCCTGACCCGCATCAACGTGATGCAGCCGTGGCTCGGGGAGGAGGAGGTGGCCGCGGTCGCGGAGGTGCTGCGCTCCGGCTGGGTCGCCCAGGGGCCGAAGGTCGCGGCCTTCGAGGCCGCCTTCGCCCGCTCGCAGCAGGCCGAGCACGCGATCGCGGTGAGCAACTGCACGACCGGTCTCCACCTGGCGCTCGTGGTCGCGGGCGTGGGCCCGGGCGACGAGGTCGTGGTCCCGTCGTTCTCCTTCGTGGCCACCGCCAACGCACCGACCTACGTCGGGGCCACCCCGGTCTTCGCCGACGTCGACGACGCCACCGGCAACCTCACCCCCGCCACGATCGCCGCGGTGGTCACGTCGCGGACGCGCGCCGTGATCGCCGTGGACCAGGGCGGCGTGCCGCTCGACCTGCGCGCCGTCCGCGCCTGGTGCGACCCGTTGGGGATCACCGTGATCGAGGACGCCGCCTGCGCGGCCGGCTCGACCGCGCACGGCCGTCCGGTCGGCGCGGGCGCGGAGATCGCGGCGTGGTCCTTCCACCCGCGCAAGCTGCTCACCACCGGCGAGGGCGGGATGGTCACGACCTCGCGCGCCGACTGGGCCGAGCGCGCTCGCCACCTGCGCGAGCACGCGATGAGCGTCTCGGCCGCCGACCGGCACGCCAGCGTGCTGGCGCCGCCGGAGTCCTACTCCGAGATCGGCTTCAACTTCCGGATGACCGACATGCAGGCCGCGGTCGGGCTGGTGCAGCTCGGCCGGCTGCCGGAGATGGTGGCGCGGCGCCGCGAGCTCGCCGCGACGTACGCCGCCGCGGTCGCGGAGCTGCCCGGCCTGCGGATGGTCGCCGACCCGGCGCACGGCACGACGAACTTCCAGTCCTGCTGGGTCGAGGTGCTCGAGGAGCACCCGATGGACCGCGAGGAGCTGATGATGCACCTCGCGCAGGCCGGCATCTCGGCCCGGCGCGGGATCATGGCCGCGCACCGCCAGCCCGCGCACGCGCACCGCGAGCACGTCCCGCTGCCGGTGACCGAGCGGCTCAACGACCAGACGCTGATCCTGCCGCTCTACCACCAGATGACCGACGCCGAGCAGGCCCGCGTCTGCGACGCCCTCGGCACGGCGTGGCGTCCATGACGGGCCTGCTGCTCGTCGGTGCCAGCGGCCTGGCCCGCGAGGCGACCGCGGTGGCCGTCATGCTCCACCACGACGGCCCGGTCAACATCGTCGACGACAACCCCGCCACGTGGGGCACCCTGCACGGCCTGACGCCGGTGCTCGGCTCGGTGGACCTGGTGGCCGACGTCGTCGACTTCGAGGTGCTGCTCGCGCTCGGTGCCGGCCGGCACCGTCGCCGCGTGGCCGTGCGCCTCGACATGCTCGGGGTCGACCGGGCCCGTTACACGTCCCTGGTCCACCCGCGGGTGGTGCTGCCCGGCAGCTGCCACATCGGCACGGGAGCGATCGTCCTCGACGGGGTGGTGCTGACCGCCGACGTCGAGGTCGGCGACCACGTGGTGCTGATGCCGCACGTGACCCTCACGCACGGCTGCACGGTCGGCGACTTCGCGACGATCTGCGCCGGCGTGTCCCTCGGCGGGGACGTCCGCGTCGGCGAGGCCGCCTACATCGGCATGAACGCCTCGGTCCGCCAAGGCGTGCACATCGGCCCCGGGGCCACCGTCGGGATGGGCGCGGTCGTGCTCGACGACGTACCAGCAGGCGAGACCTGGGCGGGGGTCCCTGCCCGACCGATCCGGACAGGAGTCCACCTATGAGCACCACCCACGTCCCCTTCGTCGACCTCGCGTCCCAGCACGCCGAGGTCGCCGCCGAGGTCGAGGCGGGCATCGCGGCGGTCTTCGCCAAGACCGCCTTCGTGGACGGCCCGGCGGTCGCCGACTTCGAGCAGCAGTACGCCGAGTTCGTCGGCGTCGACCACTGCATCGGCGTCGGCAACGGCACCGACGCGCTCGAGCTGGCGCTGCGCGCGGCCGGGGTCCGGGCCGGCGGCGAGGTCGTGATGCCGGCCAACACCTTCATCGCCACCGCGGAGGCCGCCTCGCGCATCGGCGCCGTCCCCGTGCCGGTGGACGTCGACGACGCGCGGCTGCTGCTCGACCCGGACGCCGTCGAGGCCGCGATCACTCCCCGCACGCAGGCGGTCGCCGCGGTGCACCTCTTCGGCCAGCTGGCGCCGGTCGCGCGGCTCGCCGAGGTCTGCGACGCCCACGGCATCCCGCTCGTCGAGGACGCCGCGCAGTCGCAGGGCGCCCGCCTCGACGGCCGCGGGTCGGGTGGCCTGGGCCGCGTCGGCGCGACCAGCTTCTACCCCGGCAAGAACCTCGGCGCCGCCGGTGACGCGGGGGCGGTGACCACCGACGACACCACGATCGCGGCCGAGGTCCGCCGGCTGCGCAACCACGGGTCCTCGACCCGCTACGTCCACGACGTGATCGGGATGAACTCGCGCCTCGACACCATCCAGGCCGTCTACCTCCGGGCCAAGCTCGACCGCCTCGAGAAGTGGAACGAGCTGCGGGTCCGCGCGGCCGCCCGCTACGACGCGCTGCTGGCCGACGTCCCCGGCGTGCGCCGGCCGCTGCTGGGTGCCGACGGCACCCACGTGTGGCACCTCTACGTCGTCCGCGTCGCCGACCGCGACGCCGTGCTCGCCGAGCTCGCGCGCGCCGGTGTGGGCGCCGGCATCCACTACCCCTACCCGGTGCACCTGACCGGCGCCTACCGCCACCTCGGCCTCGGCCCGGGCACGGCTCCGGTCGCGGAGGCCGCCGCCGGCGAGATCCTCTCGCTGCCGATGCACCCGCACCTCACCGAGGCCATGCAGGACCGCGTCGTCGAGGTCCTCGCCGCGGCCACGGCGAAGCGGGGGCAGTCGTGACCACCCTCCTGGTCGCCAACGACGGTGGCCACCTCATGCAGCTGCACACGCTGCGCCCCCGCCTCGGCGTCGGGGACGACGTGGTGTGGGTGACCCCCCGCACGCCGCAGACCGAGTCGCTGCTCGCGGGGGAGCGGGTGCACTGGGCGCTGCCGTGCCCGCCGCGCGACACCCGGGCGCTGGCCCGCAACACCCTCGGCTGCCGCCGGCTGTTCCGCGAGCACGACGTCTCGCTCGTGGTGAGCACCGGTGCCGCGCTCGCCCTCGCGGTGCTGCCGCAGGCACGGGCGCGCGGCATCGAGACCGTCTACATCGAGAGCGCCACCCGCCTCGACGCACCGTCGCTGTCGGGCCGCGCGCTGGCGCTGGTCCCGGGCATCACGACGTACAGCCAGTCGAGTGCGCTGACGCGCGGGCACTGGCAGTACCTCGCCTCGCCCTGGGAGCTGTACGACACCACCCCGACCGCGCCGCGCCCGGTGCGGCGGATGGTGGTCAGCCTCGGCACCCAGGAGGACTACGGCTTCCGGCGGCTGCTCGAGCGGCTGGTGCCGCTGGTGCCGGCCGGCACCGAGGTGCTCTGGCAGACCGGCGGCACCGACACGACCGGTCTCGGCATCGACGCGCGCGTCAAGGTGCCGTCGGAGGAGATGGCCGCCGCGATCCGCGCCGCGGACGTGGTGGTGGCCCACGCCGGCACCGGCATCGCGCTGATGGCGCTGGAGAACGGCAAGTGCCCGATCCTGGTGCCGCGCCGCTCGATGCACGGCGAGCACGTCGACGACCACCAGCTGACGATCGCCCTCGAGCTCGCGCTGCGCGACCTCTGCATCTCCCGCGACGCCGACAGCCTCAAGGCGCGCGACCTCGTCGCCGCGGCGAGCCGGACGGTCACCAAGGTGAGCGACCCGCCGCCGCTGAGGATCACCTTGGCCGCGCTCAGGACGAGCGGCGGAGCCGGGAGTCATGAGCGGGGCCTGAGGACGAAGATCCAGGGCGTCGCGAGCCCGGGCGCGAAGGTCAGCGTCCCGAGGCCCCGAAATGTGGGGATATCGGCCGAGGACCGGTCCTCAGTCCGCGTCACGACGTGAGGATCGGGACCGTGGCGCACAGTCGCGCCGTGAAGGGTGGGGAAGGCATGGCCAGCACGGCGAGCTCACGGGTCGGAAGCGGGCGTTCCTGGGGGATCAAGGCATCAGCCCTGGTCCTCGTGGCCGCGCTCAACGCACTGATCGGCCCGGCCCTGCTCGGCGGGCCGTCACCCGCCAACGCCGCGGACCCGTGCGGCCCGGGCGGCAACAAGGTCGCCTGCGAGAACGCCAAGCCCGGCACCGACCCGGAGATCTGGGACATCCAGGGCGCCGGCGACTCCTCGATCCAGGGCTTCGCGACCGACATCTCGGTCAACGTCGGGCAGCGCATCGACTTCAAGATCGCCACCAACGCCTCGTCGTACACCATCGACATCTACCGCACCGGCTGGTACCAGGGCCTCGGCGCGCGCTTCATCACCAGGGTGACGCCGAGCGCCTCGCTCCCGCAGACCCAGCCGAACTGCATCACCGACGTCACCACCGAGCTCTACGACTGCGGCAACTGGGCCGTCTCGGCGTCCTGGAACGTGCCGTCGACCGCCGTCTCGGGCGTCTACGTCGCCAAGCTGACCCGCACCAACGGCGACACCAGCCACATCACGTTCATCGTGCGCGACGACGCGAGCACCTCCGACATCGTGTTCCAGACGGCCGACCCGACGTGGCACGCCTACAACACCTACGGCGGGTCCGACTTCTACGCCGGCGGTGCCAACGGCCGCGCTTACAAGGTGAGCTACAACCGCCCGTTCAACACGCGTGGCTCCGCGGGCGGGCGCGACTTCTACTTCGGTGCGGAGTACGCCGGGGTGCGCTTCCTGGAGCGCAACGGCTACGACGTCACCTACATCGCCGGCGTCGACACCGACCGGCGCGGCAACCTGCTCACCAACCACAAGGTCTTCCTCTCCGTCGGCCACGACGAGTACTGGAGCGGCGCCCAGCGCGCCAACATCACCGCGGCACGCGACGCCGGGGTGAACCTGCAGTTCCTGGCCGGCAACGAGGGCTACTGGCGCACCCGCTACGAGCAGTCCGCGGACAGCTCGCACACGGCGTACCGGACCCTGGTGACCTACAAGGAGACCTGGGCCAACGCCAAGATCGACCCGAACAGCCAGTGGACCGGCACCTGGCGCGACCCACGCTTCGCCTCGCGGGCCAACGGCGGCGGCATGCCGGAGAACGAGCTCATCGGCACCGCCTACATGGTCAACTTCAGCGACCTGGCGATGACGGTCCGGCAGGCCGAGGGCCGCTACCGCCTCTGGCGCAACACGTCCCTCGCGACGACGTCCGCGAGCCAGACCACCCTCGCCCCGCACACCGTGGGCTACGAGTCCAACGAGGTGATGGACAACGGCTTCAGCCCGCCTGGCCTCATCAAGCTGTCGACCACGGTCGGGGACGTGCCGCAGTACCTCCGTGACTTCGGCACCACGGTGACCCCGGGCACGACCACCCACAACCTCACGCTCTACAAGGCACCCAGCGGTGCCCTGGTGTTCAGCGCCGGCACGGTCCAGTGGACCTACGGCCTCGACGCCGAGCACGACTCGGAGTACCCCGACAACGTGACCGACCAGCGCATGCAGCAGGCGCAGGTCAACCTGCTCGCCGACATGGGTGCGCAGCCGGCGACCCTGATGGGTGGCCTGGTGTCGGCGGCCAGGTCGACCGACACCGCAGGCCCGACCGTCACCATCAGCACGCCCGCCGCCGGGCAGGCGCAGAAGAACGGCGACCTGGTCACCCTCACCGGCACGGCGGCCGACGCGGCCGGTCGCGTGGCGGGGGTCGAGGTCTCCAACGACAACGGCGCGACCTGGAAGGCCGCCACGGGGACCACCTCGTGGACCGCCACGGTCATCCAGAAGGGTCGCGGCAACACGCCGATCCTGGTCCGCGCGATCGACGACAGCGCCAACATCGGGACCCCGGCGAGCCGGAGCTTCTCGGTGAGCTGCCCGTGCAGCATCTTCGGCAGCACCATCCCGGCGGTCCCGGACACCGACGACAACGTCGGGCTCGAGCTCGGCCTGCGGTTCACGCCCGTGGTCGACGGCTTCGCGACCGGCGTCCGCTTCTACAAGGGCGCCGGCAACACCGGCACCCACGTCGGCTCGCTGTGGAGCTCCAGCGGCCAGCGGCTCGCCCAGGTGACCTTCGCCAACGAGACCGCGTCCGGCTGGCAGACCGCGAGCTTCACCCAGGCCGTGCCGATCATCGCCGGCCAGGCCTACACAGTGTCCTACACCGCTCCGCGCGGCCACTACGCCTCGGAGCAGTGGGCCTTCGCCTACCGGGGCGTCGACGCCGGTGCGATGCAGGTCGCGGGCGGGTTCGGCGCCACGCCCGCGGGCGTCTACGGCGGTGTGGGGACGATGCCGTCCTCGAGCTACCAGAAGGCCAACTACTTCGTCGACCTGACCTACTCCGCGACCGACGACTCGCCGCTCATCGCGATGAGCCACACCCCGGCCCCGGACTCGACGGCCATCCCGGTCACCACGACCGTGTCGGCGCGCTACTCCAAGGCGATGGCGCCCGGCACGCCCGGACTGACCCTGCGCGACTCCAACAACCAGGCCGTGCCCGGCACGACGTCGTACGACGCCCCGAACCGCACGATCACCTTCACCCCGACCAGCCAGCTGGCCGCCGCCGTGCGCTACACCGCCACGTTGACGGGCACCGACGCACAGGGCAACCCGATCACCTCCGGCGGCACCTGGTCCTTCACCACCGCCAAGCCGCCGAACCCGCCGGGCGTGTGCCCGTGCTCGCTGTTCAGCGACGAGACCGTGCCGACGGTGATGGAGGTCAACGACGGCGTGCCGCTCTCGCTCGGCACCCGGTTCACCTCCGACGTCAAGGGCGTCGTCACCGGCGTCCGGTTCTACAAGTCGTCGGGCAACACCGGGGCGCACGTCGGCTCGCTGTGGAACGCCAACGGCGTGGAGCTCGCCTCCGGCACCTTCACCAACGAGTCGGCGAGCGGGTGGCAGCAGCTGACCTTCGCGACGCCCGTCGCGATCGCGAAGAACACGCCCTACGTCGTCTCCTACCGGTCGACGTCGGGCCGCTACTCCGCGACGCCCAACGCGTTCTCGTCCCGGGACCTCTCCTGGGCCCCGCTGCGGGTGACGTCCACGGCAGGCGCCTACACCTATGCCACCGGCTTCCCCGGGGGGACCTCGAGCACCAACTACCTGGTCGACGTGGTCTTCGAGAAGACGCCGCCGAGCATCGCGATGACCTCGCAGTCCCCGGCGCCCGGCGCGCTCGACGTCCCGCGCAGCAGCAAGGTCGTGGTCGACTTCTCCGACCAGGTCGAGCCCGGCTGGGCGATCTCCGTCAACGGCGGCGGTGGTGCGCTCGCGGGCACCTCGGTGCTCTCGACCGACCGCCAGCGGATCACCTGGACGCCCTCCGCGACGATGCCGGCGGGCACCGACGTGACGGTCACCCTGACCGGCGTCACCACCGGCGACGGCGCGAGCCTCGGCACCCGGACCTGGACCTTCCGCACCCGCGCTGCGGAGACGCTGCAGAACCAGACGCTCCTCGGCGACGTGGTGCCCGACACCGCTGCCGCCGACGACGGTGCGCCGATCGAGGTCGGGATGGCGTTCACCCCGTCCCGCAACGGCACGATCAAGCAGATCCGCTTCTTCAAGGGAGCCGGCAACAACGGCACCCACACCGGGTCGATCTGGTCGGCGGCCGGCAGCCGCCTCGCGACGGTCACGTTCGCCAACGAGACCGCCAGCGGCTGGCAGACGGCGACCCTGGCGACCCCGCTGCAGGTCACGGCCGGCACGACGTACGTCGTCTCCTACTTCGCCCCGCAGGGCCACTACGCGGTGACGCCCGGCTTCTTCGCCAGCCCGCTCACCAAGGGCGACCTGACGGCGCCGTCGTCGAACAACGGCCGCTACCTCTACGGGTCCAGCGGCGGCTACCCCGGCTACACCTTCGGTGCCGCGAACTACTTCGTGGACGTGGTGTTCGAGCGGGCGGCCGCGTCGCTGACCGTGGACAGCCGTACGCCGGCGTCCGGCGCCGACCAGGTGTCGCTGTCCGCGAAGCCGTCGATCACCCTGTCCGCGCCGCTCGCGGCCGGCTGGTCGGTGCAGGTGACCCGCAACGGCGTCCCGGTGGCGGGCACGTCCGCGCTCTCGGGCGACGGTCGCACCATCACCTTCACGCCGGCGGCACCGCTGGTGGCCACCACCGCGTACTCGGTGAGCGTCTCGGGCCTGGTCTCGACCGAGGGAGCCGCCCTGGCCACCCAGACCTGGTCGTTCACCACCGGCATCGACGACATCGGCACCACCTCGCTGTTCGCCGACGTCACGCCTGCCACGGCAGCCGCGGACGACCCTTCGGCGATCGAGCTCGGCACGCGGTTCACCGCCTCGCAGGCGGGGTCGGTGACGGCGGTGAAGTTCTACAAGGGCGCGGGCAACACCGGCACCCACGTCGGCTCGCTCTGGGACGCCGCGGGCAACCGGCTGGCCCAGGTCACCTTCACCAACGAGACGGCGACGGGGTGGCAGACCGCGGTCCTGGCCACACCGGTGGCGCTGACGCCCGGCGCGACCTACACCGTGTCCTACTACGCGCCGGTCGGCCGCTACGCCTCCTCGCCGGGATACTTCGCCAGCGCGGCGCGGACCGTCGGCCCGCTGACGGCACCGTCGGGCAGCAACGGCGTCTACCGCTACGGCGCGGGCGGCGGCTTCCCGGCCGGGTCCTACAACTCGACCAACTACTTCGTCGACGTGGTGTTCAAGGCCGCCTCGCCGTGACCCGCCGGAACGGGGGCCGACGGGGGAGATGAACGACGCAGCAGGGGGCAGCGTGGGACCAGACGCAGGGACGCACGAGCACGTGGACGGGGAGCCCGACGGTGGCGGCGGGCTCGCCCGCACGGCCGCGGGCGCATTCGGCTGGAGCTTCCTCAACACGGCGATGTCGCGGTTCGGCACGCTGCTGGTGGGGGTGCTGCTCGCCCGCATCCTCGGGCCCGGTGAGTTCGGCACCTTCGCCGTCGCCATGGTGGCGCTGCTCGCGGTGCTGAGCTTCAACGAGCTCGGCGTCAGCCTCGCCGTCGTGCGGTGGGAGCGCGACCCGCGCACGGTCCTCGGCACCGTCAACGCCATCTCGACCGCGGGCAGCCTGCTGCTGTTCGCCGCCATGTTCGTGACCGCCGAGCCCGTCGCGAGGGCCCTCGGGGCGCCCGACGCCGCCGGCATCATCCGGCTGATGTCTGTCTCCGTGGTGTTCAGCGGCATGGTCGCCGGACCGGCGGCGCTGCTGCAGCGGCAGTTCCGCCAGCGCCGCCGCTTCGTCATCGACCAGTGCGTCACGTGGTCGGGCACCGCCCTGTCGCTGGGCCTCGCCCTCGGCGGTGCCGGCGCCTGGAGCCTCGCCTGGGGTCGCGTGGTCGCGACGCTGGTGGGCGTGGTGCTCTTCGTGCACGCCACCAGGCCCTACCGCTGGCAGGTCGACCGCACGCTCGTCGGCCCGCTGCTGCGCTTCGGCCTGCCCCTGGCTGGTGCGAGCATCGTGGTGTTCGCGGTCGCGTACGTCGAGCAGGTGGCGGTCGGCGCCCTGCTCGGGGCCACCTCCCTGGGCTACTTCGTGCTGGCGTTCAACCTCGCGTCCTGGCCGCTCAACATGTTCTCGCAGCCCCTGCGCAGCGTCGCGCCGGCAGTCTTCTCGCGGCTGCAGGGCGACCCGCGCCGGCTGGCCGACTCCTTCACGCTGCTGCTCCGCGTGGTCGCCGTCGTCACGCTGCCGGTCTGCCTGGTGGGCGCCGCTGCGGCCGACGACGTGGTCCGCTTCGTCTACGGCGACGAGTGGGGCCCGGCGTCGGACCCCTTCGCGGTGCTGGTGCTGGCCACGTCCGTGCGGATCTTCCTCGAGCTCTCCTACGACCTCCTGGTCGTGCTCCGCGCCACGGGTCGGCTGCTCACCGTGCAGCTGGTGTGGCTGGCAGCCCTGGCCCCGGCCGTGTGGCTCGCGGCCCGTCGGGAGGGGATCGTCGGGGTGGCGCTCGCCGAGCTCGCGGTCGTGCTCGTCGTGGTGCTGCCGTGCTACCTCGGTCTGCTGCGGCGCCACGGGATCCCACTGGCGCCGCTGGGCGGCGCCGTGGTCCTGCCGACGTTCGTCGCCGCCGCGGCGGCCGGCGTGACCGTGCTGGTGGCCGCCGAGCTCTCGTCCCCGTTCGTGACGTCCCTGGCGGCCGGGGCACTCTGCCTCGCGGCGATCGGCGGCGTCCTGCTGCTCCGACCCGACCTGCTCCGCCAGGCGAAGGGGCTGCGTGCCACGCCCGCGCCCGGCGCCGACGTCGCCGAGGCGGTGGACGCATGAGTCGGTCCGCGACGAGCGAGGTGCAGCGGCTCGACGACAACTGGGAGGTCTTCGACCGGCTGGTGCGCCGGGCGCAGCGACTGGCCCGCCGGGGGCGCGACGAGCCGGCTGCCGTCGCGGCGATGACCGCGGCGACCTTCGCGTGGTGCAACCCGACGGGCGTGTTCGCCAGCGGTGCCCTGGAGGGCGTCCTGGCCGAGCTGGGCACGCGGCTCCCGCAACCGGCCGCGCCGGCGACCAGCGGCGCCGGCCTGTCGGCGCCGGGCGCGCGACCGCGGGTCCTCCACGTCGTCACCCAGGTCTACGGCACGGGCGGCCACACGCAGATGCTGGCGAACTGGCTGCGGCTCGACACGGACCGCGAGCACCACGTCTGCCTCACGGGGCAGGGGGAGCGCGAGGTCCCCGGCAAGCTCGTCTCGGTGCTGCCGTCGGCCGACGCCCTGGTCCGCCTCGACGCCCGGCACCGCCGGCTGGTCGACCGGGCGGCCGCGCTGCGCGACCTGGCCCGCGCGCACGACCACGTCGTGCTGCACGTCCACCCCAACGACGTGGTGGCGGGCCTCGCGCTTGCCGGTCGCTTCGCCGGGCGGCCCGAGGTCCTGCTGGTCAACCACGCCGACCACGTCTTCTGGGTCGGCGTGGTCGCGGCCGACCGGGTCGTGAACCTGCGCCAGAGCGGCGCGCGGCTCAACGTGGAGCGGCGCGGGATCCCCGACGCGCGCAACGCGTTCGTCGTACGGCCCCTGCAGCTGCGCGAGCGCGAGCGCACGCGGCGCGCGGCGCGGACCGCGCTCGGGGTGCCCGAGGACGCCGTCGTGGTCGCCAGCGCGGCCGACACCTACAAGTACGCCGCCGCCGGGGGGGAGACGCTGCTCGACGTCCTGCTGCCCGCCGTGCGTGACGTCCCGGGCGCCGAGCTGCACGTGGCGGGGCCGGCGCCCGACGGCGAGTGGTCCGTGCTGGCCGAGCAGGGACTGGGGCGCGCGTGGGGGCTGCTGCCCGACGTCCACACGTTCCTGGAGGCCGCCGACGTCTATGTCGACTCCTACCCCTTCTCCTCGCTCACCTCGATGCTGGAGGCCGCCGCGATGGACACCCCGGTGCTGACCCTGCGGCCCGGCGGGGACGAGCTCAGTGTGCTCGGCGCCGACACCCCGGAGCTCGACGACGACTTGCTGGTCGCCCGTTCCGGCGCCGAGCTGGCGGTCGAGGTCACCCGCCTGCTCCGCGACCCGGTGGCCCGTGCGGAGCTGGGCGCGAGCACCGGCGCCGCCGTGCACCGCAGCCACGGCGACGGGGCGTGGGCGGAGGCGGTCGGCAAGGTGCTCGACGCGCCACCGGCGTCGGGGCCCGCGTCGGCGCCCGACCGGGCTCCGCGGCGGACCGGCGAGCTCGACCGCCGGCTACTGCTGATGATGGCCAACGGCGTCGGCCAGGGCCTCGCCGGGACGCTGGACACCATGTCGGACCAGCTCTCCTGGCCGCGCCGGCTGGAGACGGCCGCCCGCCTCGCGCGAGCGGGGACCGTCCGGCCGGCACTGCTGCTCCCGGCCGGTGCCGCACGGCGGGTCAGGCGCGTGCTGGCGCGCGCTCGGCGCTGACCGACCGTTCCTGGCGCCTACCCGGCTCCCGGTCGGTCGACCGACAGCAGCCCGAGCAGCTGGCGCCGGTAGTCGTTCGCGCGGGCGGCGAGGACCGGGTCGTCGGGCAGGGACCGGCGGACCAGGAAGTGGCCGATGTACGCCGAGTAGGCCACGCGCGCACGGATCGCAGCCTTGCCGGGGGTGAACCCGAGCTCGCGGAACACCCGTTCCAGGAAGGCGATCCGGGCCTGCGAGACCCGGTGGACGACCGGTCCGACCGTGGGGTCGTCGGCGCGGGCCACCATGGCCACGTCGACCAGGCCGTGCACCTCGTCACCGAACGAGAGGTCGAACAGGGACCGCAACCGGTCGGCCGGCTCGTCGACGGTCTCCAGGTGGGAGATGACGTCCAGCGTCCCGCGCTGCTCCCAGACGCGCAGTGTCGCCTCGATGAGCTGCGGGCGGTCCGCGTAGTGCCAGTAGAAGCTGCCCTTGGTGACGCCGAGCTGCCTCGCGAGCCCCTCGACGCTCAGTCCTTCGATGCCGCGCAGCGCGATGACCTCGAGCGCGGCCATCGCCCAGTCATCGGCGGAGAGACGAGGTGCGGGCGACATGCGCCATACGCTACGGTATGGACGTGACCATACGGATGCGTACGGAAAGCACGAGACGCGGAGCCGCGGTGGCGGCGTCGACCGGGCTGGGCGCGGCAGCCGCGCTGCACGTCGCGTGGGCCCTGGGCTCGCCCTGGCCGGCTGCGGACCGGGACGAGCTGGCCGACCTCGTGGTGGGGCGCCGGCCCTTCCCGTCGGCGACGCTGACGTGGGGGGTCGTCGGGCTGCTCACCACGGCCACCGGCATCACCGCTGCCGCCGCGACCACGGCCTCGCCTCGTCCGTGGGTGCGGGTCGGTGCGCGCGGCGTCGGCTCCGTGCTGCTGGCTCGCGGAGTCGGCGGCCTGCTGGTCTCCAGCACGCAGGGCCGGGACGCGACAGCGGCCTTCCGCCACCACGACCTGCGCATCTACTCCCCGCTGTGCCTCGCGCTCGGCACGGCCGCGATGCGTGCAGCCGGCCGGAGGCGGGCGTGAGCGACCGGACGGTGTCGAGGCTGTGGCCCCGGCCGGCACCTGGCCTCCCTCCGGGGCAACGGCTGATGCGGGACTGGTTCCCGCGCTTCGGGAACCGGCCCCAGGCCCCGCCGCCGCCGACGCGTCCGGTCGAGCTCCGCATCGACGGGCTCGGCGTCGCCGCACCGTTCGTGGCGACCCAGGCCGACCTGGACCGCCTCCCGCAGCGCGAGCAGGTCAGCGACTTCCACTGCGTGACGACGTGGACCGTCCGCGGCCTGCGGTGGACGGGAGTTCCCATGCGGGACTTCTGGCACGAGGTCGTCGTACCCCGACTGGACCCGGCGGTGGACTTCGCGGTGGTGGAGGCTCGCGGGGGCGACGGCTACAAGGTGGTCCTCCTGCTGGAGGACCTGCTCGGCGACGAGGTGCTGCTGGCCCGCGAGCTGGACGGGAGCCCGCTGGACGCGCGGCACGGGGCGCCGCTGCGTCTGGTCAGTCCGCCTCAGTACGGCTACAAGAGCGTCAAGCACCTGACCGGTCTGCGGCTGCGCGGGGAACGACCGCCGGGGCGGCTGGAGCACCTCCGCGGACGGGTCGCCCTCGAGGAGCGGCACGACCGGGTGCCCGGGTGGCTGCTGCGCTGGCCCTACCGGGCCCTGATCGTGCCGACCGCGACGCGCGCGGAGCGTTCCCTCCGGGCTCCGTCTCGCGGGTGAGGCGACGCACTGCGCCGGCGAGCCCGATGAGCAGGAGGAAGCAGCCGGCCGTCTGCGGGAAGGCGAAGGCGTCGAAGAACGCGAGGCCGCACGCACCCGCGGCGACCGACGCGAGGATCGCGTGGGCGTAGAGCGCGTGGTCGGCTGCTGACGGGTCGTCGGTCCGGCCCTCGAGGTCGACCCGCGCCTGCCGCGCGCTCACCAGGGCGCAGACGACGAGCGTGAGGAACGCCAGCAGCCCGACCGCCCCGGCCTCGATCATCAGCCCGAGGTAGGCGTTGTCGAGGATCCAGTACTTCGGCAGGAAGGTGCCGAAGCCGCGGCCGATGATCGGCGAGCTGGAGATGAACTGGCCGGCGATGTCGTAGCTGCCGGTGCGCGAGGCGATGCTCGGGTCCTCGTCGGCGTTGGAGAACAACCCCTGGATCGAGCCGAGCAGGCCGGGCACGGAGACGTACATGACCGCGGTGACGACCGTGACGAACCCGAGCGCGGTGAGGCGGCGGCGGTTGTCCCACTTGAGGGCGAGCACCAGCACGCCCGCCACCGCGCAGAGGTACGCCGAGCGCGAGAGCGAGAAGTAGATCGAGGCCATCATCGCGACGAGCATCGCGCGGTAGAGCCACCGGTAGCGCGAGCGGACGGACGCGCACACGATGAGGACCGGCAGGGTCATGCCCAGCACGACGCCGTACTCGATCGGGCTGGTGGAGGTGCCGCTGGGTCGGGTGAACCCCGACCGGGAGCCGAGCGTCCACTCCGAGGTGCCGGCCACCAGGCCGGGGATCCGGATGCGGTCGATGTAGAGCTGGCTGGTGGCGTACTGGAGCAGCCCCAGGAGGGCCACCACGCCGGCGGCGAACGCCAGCCGGCGCAGCAGCACGACGTGGCGGTCCAGGCTGACGATCCCGTCGGCGGCCATGAGGGCCACGCCGGCCATGCCGAGCAGCCGGAGCAGCCCCGAGTCGGCGACGCTGATCTCGTCACCGGGCAGCGGGCCCGCCATCGCGTGGGCGTAGACGACCAGCATCACCACGAGCAGGGCGAGGAGGGCGGCCCGCACCGGTTGGACCCCGGTGCCGGTCGGCTCGGAGCGTCGCACGGTGAACCACGCCCAGGCCATGAAGATCGCGACACCCAGCATGTTCGCCGGGCTGCCGGCGCTGCCCAGCGCCTGCACGACCATCGGCGAGGGGATGAACCACAGCAGCGCGAGG
>NZ_JAUZVE010000084.1:0-21327 GCF_031844425.1 Microbacterium sp. ARD31 | reverse complement strand
GACGGATGATCCAGTCCTGCACCGTGCGCAGGTACGCGGACCGCTCCAGTTCGGTCGTGAGCCGCTGCCCCTCCGGCGTCAGGTAGCTGCCGTCGGATTGCCAGCCGGGCTTGCCGTCCGCAACGGGCGCACCCTCGCCCGGCTTCTTGTAATTCACGGTCCACATGTAGACCTCGCCCAGGCCCGTGGAGACCGGCCCCATCTGCGGCTCGGCTCCGGGTGGCAGATCGCTCTTCACCTGGTTGAGGCGCTCAGCGACCTGCTGGCGGGCAAAGTAGATGTCGAGTTTTTCCGCGAAGACGGCCGTGACTTGCGAGAAGCCGTTGCGCGACATCGAGCGCGTGTACTCAAGCCCCTTGATGCCGGCGAGCGCCGTCTCGACCGGGTAGGTGACCTGCTTCTCGATATCGACCGGCGAGTAGGACGGTGCGACCGTGTTGATTTGGACCTGATTGTTGGTGATGTCCGGCACCGCGTCGATGGGCAGCTTGGTCAGTGAGAAGACGCCAAAGCCCGCGGCCAGCAGTGACAGGAGCACCACGAGCCAGCGCTGGTGGACAGAGAAGTCGAGGATGCGACTGATCATGATCGGAGTTCCGTTCAGTCGTGGTGCTCGGCTTCGCCCTTGCCGAGCTCAGCCTTGAGGAGGAACGTGTTGCCGACGGCGATCTCATCGCCCGGTGCCAAGCCGGAGACGATTTCGACGGATGCATCATCTGCCTTGCCGGTCTTGACATCACGGCGCTCGAAGCCCTCGGGCGTGCGCACAAAGGCGACCTTCTCGCCGCCTATGGTCTGCAGTGCATCCCGCGGCACCAGAACCTTCACTGCATCCTGCCCGACCTGGATCTCCGTCGTGACGAAGGTGCCCGGCCGCCAGCTGAAATCCTGGTTCGGCAGAGCGGCGATCACGCGGGCCGAGCGCGTCTCGGCGTTCAGGAGTGGGCTGACGAAGATGATCTTGCCCTTCGCCCGCTGGCCCGCATCCTCGTCCCGGGCGGCAATCAGAACCTCCGCTCCCTCTTTGACCTTGGCGAGATCCGTCGTGGGTACGGCGAGCTCGACCCAGACGGTCGAGAGGTCGGCAACCATGTAGAGGTCGGCCGGGTCGCCCTCCTTGCCGACGGCCGTACCGACATCGACCTTGCGCTCGACTACGCGCCCGGTCAGCGGCGAGCGCAACTCGTACCGGCGCAGGCTCGACTGGTTCGGCGTGGTCTCGTCCTTCTTGGCCGCCGTCACCACCTCGTCCGCATTGAGGCCAAGGGCCGAGAGCTTCTGCCGGGCTAGGTTCAGGCGCAGTTGCGTCTCGGAATAGGTCGCACGCGCCTGAAGGAAGGTGGCCTCCGACGAGATCCGCTTGTCCCAGAGCGCCTGCTGGCGGTCGTAGTTGGTCTTCTGCAACTCGGTGTTAACTGAGGCGGTCAGGTACTCGCTCTTGGCCTCCGCCACCTCGCGGCTGTCGAGGACGGCGACGACCTCGCCCTTCTTCACGGGATCGCCGAGGCGCTTGAGCATCTCGGCCACGGTGCCGACAACCCGGGCCGGCACGCGCGCTATCCGGTCGGTATCCGGCGTGATCGTGCCGGGGGCCACCAAGTGCCGGGAGAGTGTGCCGCCCTGAACTGGTGCGGTCGTGATCTCCTGCTCAGCGGCCTGCTCCGCCAGCATCTTGATCAGGCCCTCGGCGGCATGCTCCGCCGGGTTCTCGCTTGCGGGTTTGTTCGCTTCGGCCTTCGGTGGCTCCGCCTGGCTTTCCGGCGCAGCCTCCGTCTTCATCAGGCCCGTCGCCGCCAAAGCGCCCTGGATGACCTGAGACACGCGCGGCACGGCGCCGCCGATCGCGACACCGACCGCAAGAACAACCAGAATGAGAAAGGCACGCATGACGCTGACCTCGACTGGGCCTTTGGCCGCCGGCTGCGCAAAAGAGCGCGGCCGATCGACACCAAGTCCCACATGACCCAACACTCAACACCGGGAGAAGGCGCGAGCGGCGACGACCCACCTCAGCGGCGGTACAGGGTCAGGCCTGGGGCGGTCTGCGAAGGGGTGAGGCAGAGCGCGAGGTGAGTGGCTCGACCGTGACGGGATAGGTAATCCTGTCAGCCATCCGGGCCGGCTCGAACGTGACCGACTCCGCCCGCATCACCTGATGACAACCGCAGTGGACGTGGAGCAAGGTGCCCCAATCTGCCGGCTCGCCTGAATCCACTTCGCCTGGAGCAGAAGGTGACGAGAGAGCTGGCAGGACATCGCTCTGGGTGTGGTTCGCGAACGCGGAAGACGTCGGGGCCACGACGGAGAATGCGAGCGCGAGGGCGACCAGGCATGCAGCTGCAGCGCGCGAAATACGCGCCAATCCGCTCGTCCACCGATGTTGCACATCGTCCACCACAGTCCTCATCTACGATCAACCGCAATCAAGCACAAGGTGTGGCTCTTCGGGCAGACTAAAGCCCTCTCTTCGAGTGTGTAGGGCGGTGACAAAACCATCCACTGGAGCGTCGGCTTTGTGCTGATGCGGGCGGTGTAAAAGCCGGCCAGTGGAGAGGCTTCTCTTTCGAGAGGAGCCGAGGATGTTCGTCGTGGAAGTCTACGCAGCCGTTCGGCAGTTCGTGTTCATCGAGGGCCAGTCCCGGCGTGAGGCAGCCCGGGTATTTGGGCTCAATCGCGAGACGATTGCCAAGATGTGCCGGTTCTCGCTGCCGCCGGGCTACACGCGCTCGAAGCCGATCGAGAAGCCGAAGCTGGGGCCGCTGCTGCCGGTGATCGATGCGATCCTGGAGGCGGACCGGATCGCACCCGTCAAGCAGCGTCACACGGCCAAGCGGATTTTCGAGCGTCTGCGCGACGAGCACGGCTATGGCGGCGGCTACACGGTGGTGAAGGACCACGTCCGGATCGCACGCGCGAGCGGGAGGGAGACCTTCGTGCCGTTGGCGCACCCACCCGGCCACGCGCAGGTCGACTTCGGCGAAGCGATCGCCACCATCGGCGGCGTGCGCCGGAAGATCCACTTCTTCTGCATGGACCTGCCGCATTCCGACGCCTGCTTCGTGAAGGCGTATCCGCGGGAGACCACCGAGGCGTTCCTCGACGGGCACGTCGCCGCCTTCGATTTCTTCGCCGGCGTGCCGCTGTCGATTCTCTACGACAACACCAGGATCGCGGTGGCCAAGATCTGCGGCGGAGGCCAGCGCGAACGTACCCGTGCCTTCACCGAGCTGGTTAGCCACTACCTGTTCCGAGATCGCTTCGGACGTCCCGGCAGGGGCAACGACAAGGGCAAGGTCGAGGGGCTGGTCAAGTTCGCCCGGTCCCACTTCATGACCCCGGCTCCGGAGGCGGCCTCGTTCGAGGCGCTGAACGCTGACCTGGAGCGCCGCTGCCGAGCTCGGCAGAACGAGTGCGCCGGGCGGCATCCCGAGAGCATCGGAACGCGGCTCATGGCCGATCGAGTGGTTCTGCGAGCCCTGCCGGCGGTCCCGCTGGAGCCGTGCGAGAAGCGGGGTGGGCGGGTCTCCTCGACCGCGCTGGTGCGCTATCGCGGCAACGACTACTCGGTGCCGACCGCCTACGGCTTCCGGGACGTGCTGGTGAAGGGCTTCGTCGAGGAGGTCGTGATCCTGTGTGCGGGGGTCGAGATCGCCCGGCATGAGCGCAGCTACGGCACCGGCGTGTTCGTGTCCGACCCGCTGCATTACCTCGCGCTGATCGAGATCAAACCGAACGCTCTCGACCAAGCCGCGGCACTCCAGGGCTGGGATCTGCCCGAGGCGTTCCAGCACCTGCGCCACCTTCTGGAGGCGCGCATGGGCAACCGCGGCAAGCGCGAGTTCATCCAGGTGCTGCGCCTGATGGAGGCGATGCCGAAGGACCTCGTGGCCTGGGCCGTCACCGAGGCGATCCGGCTCGGGGCGATTGGCTTCGATGCGGTCAAGTTGATCGCGCTGGCCCGTCTCGAACGGCGGCCGCCTCGGCTCGACTTGTCGGCCTACCCGCATCTGCCCCGGCCTGCGGTGCGCGCGACGATGGCCGCCGACTACACGGTGCTGGTGCCGGAGGTGGCGGCATGAGCGTGAGCGGCGATGAGACGACACCGGGCGTCCTGCTCGCCCATCACCTCAAGCAGTTGAAGTTGCCGACGGTCCTGCGCGAGTACGACAAGGTCGCCCGGGACTGCGCCCGGAGCGGCCTCGACCACCCCCGCTATCTGCTGCGGCTGGTTGAGCTGGAACTGATCGACCGCGAACGGCGCATGGTCGAGCGCCGGATCCGGGCGGCACGCTTCCCGGCGGTGAAGAGCCTCGACACCTTCGACTTCGCCGCCATCCCGAGCCTGAACAAGATGCTCGTGCTGGAGCTGGCGCGCTGCGGCTACGTCCTCGGTCGGGAGAACGTCATCGCGCTCGGCAACTCCGGCACCGGCAAGACGCACATCGCCCTGGCTCTCGGCCTGGCAGCTTGCCAGAAGGGCTTCTCGGTCGCGTTCACCACCGCGGCCTCTCTGGTCAACCAGCTCCTGGAGGCACGCGACGAGCGCCGCCTGCTCCGGCTTCAGAGGGAGCTGGCCGCGGTGAAGTTGCTGATTGTCGATGAACTCGGCTACGTGCCGCTGTCGCCGACGGGGGCCGAGCTTTTGTTCGAGGTCCTGTCCCAGCGCTACGAGCGCGGCTCGACGGTGGTGACCTCGAACCTTCCGTTCGAGGACTGGACCTCGGTCCTGGGCTCGGAGCGGCTGACCGGTGCGCTGCTGGATCGGCTGACCCATCACGTCAGCATCCTGAGCCTGAACGGAGACAGCTACCGCCTCAGATCCTCCCGCAGCCGGCGGGGCCGCACAGATGGCAGGGCGGAGCAAAACCAGGCCACCCTTGATGACCCTGATCCCGCGACGGGCGAGATCCGGCCAGCCTGAGCCTCACGATCCGCGACAAACGATGAAGAGGCCCGATCGGGCCCCTTCATCGTTCAGGCTGTCCGCAGTCCGTGGCCTGGTTTTACTCCGCCACGGCGGCCTAAAATTGGTCCGCCCTTTACAAAGGCGGCAAACAGCCCGTCCTGATAGCGCTCGGCCTGGCCCACACCGAAGCGGGCCGCGCTTTCCACGTAGGCATAGGCTATGTCGTCATCCGCCTGCGGTGAGGTGCGGAAGATCATTTGGCCTGCACGGCCGCCAGCCGATCGCGGCCGAGCTGACGAATTTCATCTGGGGTTCGGGTACTAATGCCGCTCGCCAGTCCTTCATCGACCAGCCGTTGCAGTTCGGCGATTTTGGCCAATCGGTCCTGATCGCGGCGGATCAGGTCGCGCACATAGTCGCTCGCATTCGCATAGCGGCCGGTGCCGGCCTGGGCCTCGACCCAATCCTTCATCGGATCAGGGAGCGATACGTTCATGGTCGCCATGGTAGGCACCTCCTACCCCCTATCATGGCAAGGATTGGCAAACTTCGTCAAAAGATGTCTGCAATTTTACGCTCACGTTTTCGCGCGACCCGGCCTTAATCAGCGCAAGGGGTTAGCCGCTCCATGAAAAGCCGCGCAAAAACGGTCCTTTTCGAGCGGGCAGGATGCCGTGACGGGCGGGAGAAAGGTGGACCTTTTTCCCCTCTAAATGCTGCCAGTTTGTCGGTATGGCGTATTGGTGGTATGGCAGTTTGGTGGCATCACCTGCTGGTAGTATGGCGGTTTGATATTGTGGCCATGCCCCATGTTGCGGTTTGCCGGTTTGCCGCCATGGCAGCTTGGCTATTAACCGGCGGAGAGAAGGCGTTAAACAATCCTACCCGCCGTACTTTTTCAGGATGATCTCCAACCCTTCGCGCATCAGGACCTGCTTCTCTTTGCGGGTCTCGAACGCGACGACTCTCAACCGCTCCCATATATCTTCGGGCACATGGCACCCAACGTAGTGCATGCCGTCACGGACGCGGGGTTTCCTGGGCGCCGCCTGGGGCTCGGCCGGAGCGGCTAAAGCCGGGGATTGAACCGATGCGGGGGCCTCGGGCAGCGTCTCCACCTTAGCGTCGAGCCGCCTGCTGAGACTGCGCCCAATGTCACTCTCTCTCATTCGCCCCATGGATCATCCCGTGACTTGTCGGTTGTGTGGTTTGTTAGTTTGCTGGTTTAGCAGTTTGGTAAGCCAGCCGTAAAGAGCTCGGATTTCGTCCGCGGCAACGCTTTTGGGGTCAACCTCAAGGGCGGTCTTGGACGCATCCTGGCTCTCGCCGTAGATGATCCTGGAGTGGATTACCTGAGGCGCGACCTCTATCCCACGCTGGGCGAGGACGGAGCGGGTTTCTTCGGCGACCGTTTTCCGGCGGCTTGGAGCTTCGTCATTGAAGACGACGAACGTGGGCTTCTCCTGAGCCGACGCCTTGTCGATTGAGCGCAGGACCGCTGCAATATCGCTCGTCTGGATGCGTGTCGGGACTAGGACGAGATCGGCGGCCCCGATTGCCATGCGGTCGGCCTCGCCGGTCGTGGGTGGAGTGTCGATTAGGACGAGATCATAGGCTCCACGCATGGACTCCAGAAGCTTGCTCAGGCGCGCTGGCTGGCTGGAGATCACATCCGGCGGATCATCGCCGCGTTCGTCCGCCCATTCGGCGACGGTTGCCTGAGGGTCCAGGTCCACGATCGCGACGCGCTTGCTGTCCTGGATCGCGGCCACTGCCAAGTGTGTGGTGAGGGTCGATTTCCCGCAACCTCCCTTACGCGCAGCCATCGCCACAATTTTCATCCCCGACTCTCCCAAGTATGGCTGCCAACTACTTGATCAGGATGTCGGTATGACGTCAAACAGATATCATGCCAAACATGTTTGTCGGTTTGGTACTGGAGTGCCCACATATCATTGGGTTGCTAGCGCTACAGGCATCCTTCCGCCAGAAATCAAAGGCGCCGAAGCCGTGTAGCTCTATCCACTCCCCCTCCACGAGGGTCTCGAAGATGCGGTCAAGGTTTGCTCACACCAGCACCTCGACCTCACGCTCGTGAGGGGGCTGGCTCTGCTGCGCGATGCGGATGACAAGCTCAGATCGGATCATGCTGGCATAGGAGCGGCGCCTGAGGGCCGCAGCAAGATCGAGCGCTGACGATCTCCTCGGCGTTGACTTAACCGTGCCACCCGGTCGACATGCCATGTCCGGCTGGCGCGCGCCTCACGCGAGTCGCCGGGACCATCAGGAGACCACGCCGCCGCAAGTCGACCCCTGAAAAGCCAACGGCCCCCCAGTCGCCAAACTGGAGGGCCGTCGAAATCACAAAGGGCCTGTGAGGGCCGAGTAGCTTCCCCTCACAAGCCATGAGACGCCCCGTGGCGTCAAGCGGGAACGCCAATTCCCGCGACGATGAGGCTTTGCCTTGTGGACCGGACGCCCCTGCGGCGGCCCGGAACGACCTGTTGCGGCCCTTTCACAGGGCCGAGGACCATGTTTGCAGACGAGATCCGCCGCGCGATCGAGGCGGCCGACCGAATCACCCTGCCGCAGGTCACGGCAGCGCTGTGGCGCGCCTACGGGGATGGGAAGGTCTCGGAGGCCGAGGCAGAAGCCCTGTCCGCACTGATTGGGGTGCGCAGTCCTACAAATGCTGGCTTGCGAGCTAGACAGAGCTCGAACCCAACGGGAACCGTAGTTTTAGAGGTGACATCGCCTCAGGAACGCCGGAGTGAGGCCAGGAAGGCCGTCGGCTCGCGCCCGCGCACGGGTGCCTCGCTGGAGCGTCGCCGCCGCTGGGCCGCCTCGGGGCGGCTCCCACCGGGGTTAGCGGCCCGGTTCACGCTAGCCGAGCAAGCAGTCCTCGCCCTCGTGGCCGCCGAGACCGTCCGTCGAAAGGATTGTCGCCTAGCAGTGGGTCACCTCGCGGCGATCGTCGGCGTGGCTGAGACCACGGTGCGCAACGCCATCCGCGAGGCCGTGAAGCTCGGGCTTCTCACGGTCGAGGAGCGCCGGGTCACGGGCTTCCGCAACGACACGAACATCGTCCGGATCGTCTCGCCTGAGTGGACCGCTTGGCTCCGGCTGGCGCGGAAGCCGGTCGTTGACCCCTTCGGTTCTGGGGACAGGCGTCCCTCATCGGCTCAAGGGGGAGGGTGCAAATCCGCGCAGCGCACGCCTACTGAGATACTCGTTCTGTCAGAATCGAGGAAAACGGCACCGTCGAAGAGCTGCCGGAGGGCAGCGGGCGACCTCGACCGATCAGACCGCACGAGAATCCGAGTGGTTGGTCGCACGGACCGAGCTATGCCATGAGGGTATGCAGGCGGCCGATCTATCGAACGGACGACGCTCGGATGATGATGCGCGATTCGACGTGGCTCTGCCGATGAATACGCAAGCGGCGGAGCCGCCAGAGCCCCCTGACGATGGTCCGGGTGAGTCCGAGCCCATGCTCTCCGAGCTGATCCGGAGACATCTCGGGTCCCTGCTAGCGGCCGTCTACGCGCAGGATCAGGCCGGGCGGAGCACCGCGGACCAGTTCACTGATCTCCTGGTCAAGCTCGATGCGGCCCTTGGCGACGCGCGCAGCGGCGATGACGCCGCGTTTCAGGGGCTGCTCATGGCGGTCATCCCAGCCCTACGCCGGTTCGCCCTGTCGCTGGCACGCGACGCAACCGCGGTCGACGATCTGGTGCAGGAGACCCTATTGCGGGCCTGGCGGAACCGGGCGCGCTTCGAGCCCGGCACGAACTTCAAGGCCTGGACCTTCACCATCCTGCGCAATCAGTATTACACCGACTGCCGCAAACACCGTGAGGTCCAGGACGATGCGGGGACCCACGCCGCGCGCCTGGTCTCCCCACCCGATCAGACCGGGCGCCTCGACCTCCAGGACCTGCAAGCCGGTCTCGACCGGGCTGCCGCGATCACGCCTCGGATTAGGGCGGCTCAGGCGGTAAGCGAGCTGCGTGGCCAGCGTGCGCGCGCCGAGCCCGGAGCGCGGGTCAGGCGGTGTCCGTAGACGTCGACCAAGCGCCACACCGGCACAATCAGGCACTCCACTCTGGGCTGGTGTGGCGCCGATTGATCAGATTGACTGCGCCGCACGAGCCAATCCCTTGACTCCTCGAGTCGAACTATTAGATTTACGCTCAGTGATAGACAGCGAGGCTTCCCCGCAGGGGTCGCTATCACATGCCCGCCCGCGCTGGCCGGAATACCACGGTAAGGGGCACTCGCACCGCCTTCAGGCGATAATCAAGGCTCCGGATAGGGGCCTTTTTTATGACTTGGGCACCCTCTCCTGCTTGAAATGGCACTGTCGTAGGAACCTCTTCACGTGCTCGCGCCGCTTGTGGTGGGCTGCCACGTACTCCTTATCGTAGGCTGACTTGACGACAAACTCGACGTTCACGCCTGCCGTCTTGGAGGGCATAAGCTCGTAGTAGACGTGGTATTTCACCCCATCTGTCGTGGGGTCTCCGGCGATGGTAAGGTGATTCCTCTGGTTCCTATCCTTAGACTCGAAGGTGAGGCCATTGTTCAAAAGAAACTGAGTACATAGCGTGTGAAGCGAGAGACACGCTTTGTACCTTATTGGGCAAAAAACCCGGGATTTACCACCCTCATCGAGGAACACTGCCTCGACAGTAGGGCTCCTGTCGTGAGCTTGGCTGTAGGCGTGCGAATGAAAAGACACGCGCACTATAAGATCTTGTCCCGGTGCAATTTGATCCGCGAGCGTGACCTTGAACGGCTGAAGATGATGAAGCTTGTGGGTGGTGCCGTTCGAAAGGATCGGCTGGTGAGTAACAGGAAAGGTCAAGTCGATACCGCAGGTGGGTGTATCCGTCTGCGTATGGGGCACTCACTCGCGTGGCAAGCACATGTCTCACCGCTCGATACCGTGCCCGCGCCCGCGACCGTGTTCCGGATCGGGGCGGCCGAGACGGCGCGCGAGCTGTACGACCAGGCTGCGGACAGCCGGGGCCGGCGCACGGCTCAGCCGGCGCCCGTAGGCGTCGACCAGCCGCCAGGCCGGCACGATCATGTGTTCGACCCCGAGCCACGCCGCCGCCTCGCGCAGAGCCCGCGCCGCGCGCACCGCCCGGCCGACATCGATCCCCGGGGCGACGCGCTCGGGCAGCCTGAGTAGCCCATCGCGTACGAACGCGACCCGATCGGCCGCGTAGTCGATCACGTTGGCCTTCTCGTGGTAGCTCCGCGCCTCCCGGAACAGCCGCTCCAGGACCATCGTGTCGGTGGCCGGCATCCGCGGATCCGCCTGGCGCTGACGGCACAGGGCGTCGAGCCGGTCGCGCTCGACCACAACCCGGGCCTCGTGCCGGTGCCGGGTCAGCCCGACGTAGATTTCGCGCGCGTCGGTGCTGGACCCGAGATACATCACCGCTGCGGAACATGTCCGACCCTGGGCCGCGTAAGTTGTTCCGGCGTAGGCGTGGACAACCTTTGGATGGACGGGTCGGCGGCCGAACCGCGGGACCCGCCGCAGTTCGTCCCATGCCACCTCGATGACCCTGTCGTCCTCCAGCGCCAGGCGCAGGCGCGCACCGCCGTCCGGTTCCGCGACGATGGCCTCGACCCGGGCGCGGGAGCCGTTGCGGAGCTTGAGATGGGAGAGGCTCTCGCCGAACCGGAGGTGATCGCCGACCGCGAGCGCGAGCGGCACGATCTGGTCTTCGCGGTCGCGCGCCGGCGGGGTGATCAGGTCGGGTCCGAGCTGGCCCTCGGCCCTAAGCATCGCCCGCGCCCGAGCGTTCAGCGCCGCCGCGTCGGCGTTGCGTCGGGTGACGATGAGCACATCGCCCCCGTGGCGGGCGCGCTGCTCGGTCCACGCTGTGATCACCCGCCCGCGCGCAGCCTCGATCCCTGAGACCAGCTCGACCTGATGCTCGGCCGCGTAGGCGCGCAGGCCCGCCTCGGCGTCGCCGCGCGCCATCACCACCGAGGCGGCGCGTTGCCAGTCCACCGTCTGCCGGCGGACCTCGCCGAGCGCGGCCGAGCGCCCGACCACCTCGGCCACAGCCCGCAGCGCGCTCGCACCCGCGACCGAGGCCAACTGCCGGCGATCGCCGATCAGCACCACCTTCGCTCCCGCGATCTGCGCGGCGCTCAGCACCGCCTCCAGGTCACGGCTGCCGACCATACCCGCCTCGTCGACCAGCACCAGTGTGTCGCGGTCGAGCGCGGCAACGTCGGCGTGGCGCTCGGCCTCCGACCGCGTCGCCCGGGCGCGGTCGTGGCGCCAGCGCGCGATCGCCTGTGCCGGGATCCCGGTGGAGCGGGCGAGTTCATCTGCCGCGACCCAGGATGGCGCCAGGCCTATAACCCGTAACCCAGAGTTATGCGCGGCGGCGACAAGGACCGCGGCCGTGGTGGTCTTGCCGGTGCCGGCACCGGCCTGGAGCAGTGCCACCCCATCCGGGCCGGCGGCGTGGCCAACGGCGTCGGCTTGCTCCGGGCTGAGGCGGTCGTCCTGGGCCAGGGCCGTCGCCACCGCCTCGGGGGTGATCCAGGTTCGCTCCAGGAGTCGGTCGGCGGCGCGCAGCATCGCTGCCTCGCTCGCGGCGATGCCCGGGCTCGTCCAGCACGCGTTGGCGCCCGGCACCATCTCGGCGGCCGCCAGCGGCAGCAGCGTGCCGTCCCGCTCCAGGCTGGCGAGCTCCGCCTCGACCACTCCGACCCCAAGGCCCTGCACCCCCGCGATCTCCAGGGCGCGCTGGAGCAGATCCTTGCGCGTCACGACGCTCTCGTGCCGGAACAGGGCCGAGGCGGCGCGCGCCACCGGGCCGTCGCCGGGGATCTCGGGCGGGTCGAACGGGGCGTCGCGTTCCGCCTCACGCGCGGCGGCTCTCGCGAGAGCGGGGTCGAGCTCGGGATGGCGCGCAGCCACCCAGAGATCGAGCGCGCAGACGGCGAGCTCCTCGCGCCACCGTGCCTCCAGCTCGGGACCGGTCGGCAGCTCGTGCTTGCCGCGGCGCGTGGCGAGCGCGGCGATCTCGCGCTGGGCGCTGGTGGCGCCGGCCCCGGCGTAGTCCAGGATCTGCTCGGAGCGTTTGGAGAAGGCCGCCAGCACCGCCTCGGGCGGGCCGGCGACCTCCCACTGCCCGCGCCCGGCCTCTCGGTAGCGTAGGCCGAAGCGGCGATGCAGGTCCTCGGCCAGGGCAGCGCGATACGCGGCACCCACACAGATCTGGTACGAATAGAGTTGCTCAACCTCGATAGTCAAGTGTGTCTGAGATTTGTACCGACCGGCGCCGGTATTTTTCGGCGCTCCAGCGACATTTATGAAAACACAGTGCGTGTGAATATTTGGATCACCTTCACGGGTGGTGTAATGATCGAAGCGGCCGATGATCAAATCGCTCGGCCGATGCCGTTCGACGCCGCCCGCACCGGTTCGGACGGTGATCAGCCCCTCCGCCGCTACGAAGGCGAGCGCCCGCTCGACCGCGGCACGATGCGCCGCCTCGATTGCCGCGCGCTGCTCGGGCGTGCCCGCCATCCACAGAACTGAGACTGATTTCCCAGGTGTCAGGGTGCAGTCCTGACCGGCCCAGTGGCCCGCGCCGGCGCCGCGGACCAGCGCTTTGCCGGTTGCCGGGTGATACCCGGCGCACAGGTCGCGGAACGAGGCCGCGTCGATCGCCGCGCCATGGCGCACGACCGTCCCGCCGGAGCTCCACCACACCCCATCGCCGTCCTTGGCGTAGTACTCGTCGCGCCGGTCCGGGCGCGCCTCGCGCTGGCTATCGTTGGTATAGTACAGCCCGGCTGCTGGGCCGGCCCCGAGCCGGTGCAGCGAGGCGGTCACGCCACCGGGGCTCCGGTGCCATCGTCGTCGGTCGCTCGAAAGCGGCAGACCTTGGTGAGATCAATGCCCCCTGACGGCGCCCCGAGTTCACCGACGGCCTGGGCCATGTCGAGCAGGGCGGCGTCGATCTGTTCGGCACGCTCGATCAACACGCGGTGGCGGATCGCGACTTCCAGATGTTGAGCGACGCATTCGGCCGCCAGGCTCTCGGCGGACCAGCCACGCTCGGTTGCGGCGGCGCTCAGGCGCAGGGCGAGGGGAGCCGCCAGGGTGACGGTGAGCTTGACCTCGTCGGACATCGGCGTACCTGCTGCGCGGGGAGCGGGCTAAGACGCTGACAGGTTCCGGGCACCTCGGCGAGGCGCACGAGCCTCCATGGTTAACGCGGTATCACTTCAGTGCGTGTGGTGTGATACCCCTTCATCATGGCAGATTAACGGTACTTCCACTGGCAGGCGCTGGCACCGCTGGTAGGCGATGGCAGAAAGGATCCGCTTAACCGGACGCCGGGTAAGCCAACGGCATGCCCCTCGATCCCAAGCGCCTCCTGCGCGACGCCAAGAAGGCCCAGACCACCCGACCCGCCACCATGGTCGGCCGCGAGACCACCGGCGTCACCCGCGCCGTCCGGGCTGCGTTGCCGACCATCCGCAGGTTGCGCGTGGCCGGCGTGAGCTGGGCGGCGATCGCGCAGGCCATGGCCGAGCAGGGGGTGCGCCAGAAAGGCGACGTGCCGCTCACCGCCACGCGCCTCACCGCCATCGTCGGCCAAGTCGAGGCTCAGGACCGCCGCCGCGACGCGGCCGCCGCCGTCCGGAATCGGCCAGACCTCGTCGGCGCCGAACCCGTGTCCCCCGTTCGACCGGAGCCGGCACCCGAGCCGCCGCGCGGACCGGCACCCGCCGATCCGCCCACCCATCCGACCGCCGAAGCCATCCGGCGCGCCGGGCTGGCCGAACTCAACCGGATCCTGAAGAAGGTCTAGTCCCATGCCCCGCATCCTCCTCGTGGCCCAAGACAAGGGCGGCGCCGGCAAGACGCTGCTCGTTCGCGGGCTGGCCGAATGTCTGCCGAGCGCCCGTCTGATCGAGATCGAGTCGGACCACCGCCTCGTCGAGCTCGACGACCGGCTCGCCTTCTTCACGGTTCGCGCCGCCCGCCAGGAGGTCGAGCGCAGCGGCGGTCAAGCCGCGCGGGCTGAGTTCGACGCTCCCCTCAATGCCATCGCGGCGGCCACCGGCCCGACCATCGTCGACATCGGCGCCAACGCGGCCGCCTCGTTCCTGCCGCTGATCCGTGCTGCGAGCGCCCGCTATGCCCGGCGCGAGATCAGCTTCGCGCTCCTCGTCGCGGTGACCAGCGCCTCGGGGGCGCTGGCCAGCGCGCCGGTGCTGATCGAACTCGCCCGACCCTTCACCGCGGCGCTGTTCGCCGTGGCCAACGAGGTCGAGAACCCGCTCGATCTCAAGGCGCTCAAGGGCACGTTCGGCAAGGATGTCGGCATCTCGCGCCTGGCCAAGCTCAGCCTGGATCAGCGTGCCAACGAACTTCTGGAGAAGGGCGGCCTCCGCTTCATCGGCGCCGATCTCGCCGCGGCGGAGCCGGCGCTCAGCGAGCGCTTCGGCTTCAGCGAGGCCGGCCGCATCCTGGAGGACCTGACCGGGTTCCGGGCCGGAGTGATGGAGGCGGTGGCCCCCGCCGCGCGCTGGCTGGAGGGCTGAGGCCGTGGCACGCGGCCCAGTCGTCGACAGGCAGGTAGCGCAAGCCCGGCGCGATGCCGACGCGCGCGCCGCCCACAATCGCGCGGCGAGTGCGGCGCGGCTGGCGACGCTGCTGCGCCTGCCGCCGACGGAGCGCTTCGCACACCTCGACGACGCGGACCTGAGACCCGAGCATCGTACCGTCCTGCGGCGCTCGCTGCGCCCGCATCTGCCCCGATCCCGCTCGCGCCTGCCACGGCTCTGGCCACGTCGCGCGCGCCTGCGCGTCTGGACATCGAGGTTGATGACGTCTCTGCTCGCTTTCGAGATCAGCGTGCCGGCCGCGCTGGCGCTCGCCTGGGCGATCATGGCTTGGCACAACACCGCGCACTGGATGGTTCTCACGCGTGCGGTGCAGTTCGACGTCGGGCGGGCCAACGGCGCGAGCGAGTCGTACACAGCCGGACCCGGCAAGACGATCGTGCGCTACGGCTGGGACGGCGTCCCGCGCACGACGCTCGACCTCCGCGATGGGACACGGGTAGCCGTCGTGCTCTCGTCCGCCGATCTGCGGCCTCTGCCCTGAGCCGCGATCATCCCGTCGGGCCGACCGGTGGTACCGGATCGAGGAGACCCGTGAAGCGCGGGTCGTCGAACGCGCGCGTTTTGGCGAGCTTGAGCGGATCGGTGGTGTAGCGCGGCATGTTGAGGAAGACGATCGCACGGTTCTGGGTCAGGGCCGGGATCCCTGTCGCGGGAACGAGCGGCGCGGCGACGGCGCTGCGGCTCTTCGTGGTCTGCCCGGTCTTCGGATCGCGCGTCTCGGTCTCATCCACGCCCGTGTAGGTTCCGAGCGCGTCCGACAGGCGCCGGCACCCTTCGACGTCGTCGCGCGAGATGTTGAAGTACTGGATCACCTCGGCGGTGTTTCGAAGGATGGCCGCGCCGTCCTGTCCGTAGGTCCGGGTGAGTTGCGCCTCGCTCTGCCAGAACGTCCACAGCGACACGCCGTAGCCGGGCAGCTCGCCCGCGCCGGATAGGATGCTGTCGAAGGCGCCGAGTACGAACGCCTCGTCGACGATCACGAGCAGTCTCTCGGCCACGCGCTGGGCGCGGACCGCGCCGAACAGGTCGGCGAGCAGCCAGCGCACGTAGGGTGCGATGATGGTGCGACGGTCGTCGGCGGGCAGCACGACGAACAGGTCGGTTTCTCCCGCACACAGGTCCGCGAGATCGAAGGTGTGGTTTTGCGCCACAGCCTGCATCACCGGATCGAGCGCCCATGAGAAGGCTTGCGCCGCGGTCGAGAGGATGTTGGAGCGGCTGCGCTCGTCGCCGGTAAGGATCGCGCGCACGTCGGCGGCGACCGCGTCCTGTTCCCGCTCCAGCTCGTGCAGCAGGCGCTCGGGATCGCGCACCAGGGCGGCGGCGGCGATGGCGTCGTGGTGGCCGTCGCGGATCGCCATGCGCAGGGCGGCCACGATCACCACCGAGGCGCGGTCACGGAAGAACGCACCCCCCTCGCTGGTGTGATCAGTGGGCGGCATCAGGGCCTGGGCCATGGACTGGAGGTAGAGGATGTCGCCCGCCTGCCTGTGCAGCAGCGGGTTCCACCTGTCCGCGCCCCCGGCCAGGTTGAGAGGATCGAGGCAGCGCACGCTGCGCCCAAGGGCGGTCCTGCGCCGCGCCGCCGCGCGGTAAGCGTCGCCTTTGGGATCGACGACAACCGCCGGACCGCTCCAGGCGGTATGGTCGGGGATGGCGAGGTTGGGCAGGACCAAGCCCGAGGTCTTGCCACGCCGTGGCGGGGCGATGGTGATCAAGTTGCCCTCGACCTCGACCCGCACTGGATGGCGGGTAGCGGGATCAAGGCCGATCTCCAGACCTGTGCGCATCCGAGCACGCGCGCGCGGGGTAGCCCAGTCGGCATCCCCGAAGCGCTTCGAGGCGTGGCGTAAGGGTTCGAGGCTTCGGCTGAACGCGATCACGGTGGCCACGAGGGATGTGGCGCCGATGATCGCGAAGCCCTCGGACGTACCCCGGTCAGCGAAGGCGGAGGACTGACCGAGCATCAGCTTGAGGGGGGTGAGCACGACCTGCACCAGCGCGTTGGAAACCATCTCGATCGCGGTTCGACCGCCCGGCTGGAACCAAGTGATCGCCGTCTCCTGGACGGCTGGCCACGTCCCAGGATCGAAGCCGTATCGGGCGAGGAAGGCGGCTGGGAAGCCCAGGACGAGACCGGCCACGCAGGTGAGAACGACGGCGGTAAAGCGGAGCCCAGACATCGCAGATCAGCGCCCCATCGGCAGTTTAATCACTGTATTCTCACCAGCATGCGACCAAAAACTTTATAGGCACGCAACTAGGAAATTCATGAAATTTGATACACTCGAAGGCGCTACGCCCTGAGTTCCGTACCTATTATTATTGCAATCATTCTATCAATTGATCCTCTGTTCGATAGGAATAGATTACATTCTCTTTCATTGATCGAGTCTTCCAATAATTGGCCTTGGACACGTCTCAAAATGAGTATCTCATTGGCGCTATTTTCATTGACAATAAGGTGAGCGATCACATCACGATCGGTTAAATGATACTGGGCTGCAAAATAATTATAAATTGCTTCAAGCGAAATGTTATTTGACACATGAAGCGATTTATACATGATCAGCCTAAAGTTCTGATTTGCCAGAAACTCGTGCGCTATCTGTAGATTTTGGCCTGGAGGATTGAGATGTGTGATCATTTCTATTAATATTCTCCAACAAGTAAGATGGATGTCATATCTTATAAAAAGAAACAAATTACGAAATGTATTTGCGAATGGTACGTTAAAAGATCCGATAAGATATGACAATTTTGGTGAATTTTCGGTACAACTGATCATGCTGATTAATAATGGTAACTATTACAGTTAATTTTGAGTGCCCTGACGAAGTTAAAGTATGTTTATTTAACATGATGCAAGCCGATCGACAGTTAAATTGAGAATATAAATGAGTTTATTTGCTATATAACACTGTCTAGAAACGGATTGCATCGCCCTGGACCAAAAGTTCATGACAGGTCGCATTTCCTCGTCGATCGTGACGAGGTATCAGCTCAGACCACCACGACAGTGGGCGTTGCGGGCTGGCGGTCCAGGGTCCGATAGACTGTCGGCCGCGAGATCGAGAACAGCTCGGCCAAGTCGCTGATCGCGTAGTCGCCGGTATCGTACATCCGGCGCAGTTCCCTCTGCTGCCGATCGGAGAGCTTGGGCTTCTTGCCCCGTAGTTTCCCCTTGGCGCGGGCCACCGCCATGCCCTCGCGCGTGCGCAGCCGGATCAGGTCGGCCTCGAACTCGGCAAACGTCGCCAGGATGTTGAAGAACAGCTTGCCCATCGGGTCGACCGGGTCGTGCACGCTGGCACCGAGTTGGAGCTTCACACCCCGGGCAGCGAGCGCGTCACCGATCGCACGCGCGTCCGGCACGGAGCGGGCGAGGCGGTCGAGTTTGGGCACCACCAGAGTATCGCCGCTCCGGACAGCGGCGAGCGCCTGATCCAGGCCGGGACGGGCTCGGTTCGTCCCGGTGAAGCCTTTGTCGGTGTAGATCCGCTCAGGAGTCACTCCAAGCTGGAGCAGCACCTGCCGCTGAGCGGCGAGGTCTTGTTTGTCGGTCGAGCAGCGGGCGTAGCCGATCAACACATGCGTCATGGATCGGATTGTAACGTACAGGGTCCCCTCATCGCAACTTTTATCGTACCATCCCATTGAGACGCGAACCGCAGAGGCGGATCGAGCCTCCGCGAGCGGATCGGCTCAGCGTCCGTTCATCGATCCCCTTGCGGACACGGCCGGGCGGCACGACGGGGCCAGAATGATCCAGCATCGCGAGGAGATGACGTCAGCCGCCGATCCTGGCGCGAGCCGGCGCTTTTGGCGTATGTTCACTCGCATGGCAGACAGTGGAGTCGTCCCATGAGAGCCAAAGTGATGCCCGACGGGCGCGTGAGCCTGCCGGCCGATCTCCGCAAGCGGCATGGCCTCAGTCACGGGGGTGAGGTCATCGTTGAGGACACAGGCGACGCCATCGTGCTTCGGACGCTCGATCAGGTCGTCGCTCGGGTACAGGCTCTGAGCCGCAGGCTGGTCAGCGACCAGACAGGCGCGTCCGTGGCGGACTTCCTCGCCGACCGAGCCCGTGAGGCCGAGGCCGAATGACAGGCTTCGTCCTCGACGCGTCCGCGCTGCTCGCCCTACTGCTAGCTGAGCCGGGAGCGGATCGGGTGAAAGCCGGGCTCGACGGGTCTGTCATGACGACCGTCAATCTGGCCGAAGTGGTCAGCCACTACGCCAAGCTCGGGGTTGCGCGCGCTGATATCGAGGTGCTGTTGCGTCCCTTGCCGATCCGATGGGCTGCCGTCGATGCCGCGCTGTCGTACGAGGCCGGCATGCTGCGTCCGCTCACGGTTGAGGGTGGTCTGTCGCTCGGGGATCGTTACTGTTTGGCCTTGGCCAAACGTGAAGGTCTGCCGGCGCTCACAGCCGAGCGGCGCTGGTCGATGATCGCTGACGAGGCTGGCGTGGTGGTCGAGATGATCCGCTGATACCCGTCCTGAAGTACCAGTTCGAGGGTTGAGACGCGGGCGTATCCGATGAGCATGTCGGGATCGTGCCAAACTGGCGCTTGCCCGGCAATAGAAAAGCCGACACGTTTCTCCGACAAAAACAGGGGCGATTTCGGCAACTCGGCGGCGGCTCCTCGCGAGCGTCGAGAAGACGATCAGGTACCTGACGTAGCGCAGCTATGGGTTGACGCAGACTTCGCTTTCGAGAGTAGACGGACTGGAGTGCGTCTCTCGCGGCGTAGAGATGCGCTTCCGAACAAGTGGATCGGGTGGACGCTGTGTGAAAACGAATCCCTATCATGGAACGGCAGAATAATCTTCTTCGTGACGCATATTTCAGTGGGTCAAATGGGAATTTGTACGCCAGTCAGATGCTTCGCGCAGCGTTTTTCAGACAGTCTGGGTGGAAAGCAGAACGGCTGCTCCAGATAACCGATGTTGATAAGCGGACGATCAGCGGTCGAGCTAACGCATTTCGGGAACAGATCGTTTGTCGACCGCTCAAACCATCGCACGGCGCTTCCTTGGTTTCCTAGCGCACGGCCATTGGGAACAGGCACTCGATCAAGGAGCAGGCGGCCGCTTGGCCCCGCACCGATGCCAATTGATCGAACTCCCCGGAACCAGCTCGCATCGCCGGCGCACCGATCTTCGAACCGAGTCGCTCGTAGCACTGCCTGGCCGTGTCCACGATATCCGGATTGAACTGCTCCATGGCACACTGTGCCTGCGCGCCGAAGCAGGCCGTGCATGCGCGGGAAGTCGACACACTCGATGGCCCCGGCCGGGTTGGGCGGGAGTACGAGGTAGATCAGAAGCAGACGGGCTGCCCGGCTCACCCTGGTCCGCCTGCCGGCCAGCGATGGTGCAAGTCGTCGATGACGAAGGCATGAGCATGTCGATGGCCGCCGGCATCGAGATGCGGATGGTCAGGCCCGAGGTCGCCATGGACATGCTCGACCACGTCCGGATCGATGGCCGGCCAGAGAAGGGCCGCCGCCACGATGGCCGCCAGGGTCAGAACGCCCAAGACCGCCAGCGTCACCGGCATGCCGGCCTTCGCGCCGAGCCAGCCGGCCAGCGGATAAGTCAGGAGCCAGGCCACGTGCGAGAGTGCGAACTGCGCGGCGAACACCGCAGGTCGGTCGCCGGCAGAGGCGGAGCGCCGGAGAAGGCGACCCGTGGGTGTCTGAGCGGCCGAGTAACCGACGCCGAGCACCAGCCAAGTGGCCAGCAGCATCAGCCAGCTGATCACGCCACCCCAGGTCGTGGCGGCGAAGGCGAGCAGCACTACTCCGAGCAGCGTTGCCGCCGGGATCATCACGGCGCGGTCTGGTAGGCGATCAAGAACCCGCGGCAGCAGAAGCGCAGCCAGCATCGAGCCGCCGCCGAACAGTCCGAGCGCCACGGCGACGTCGTTCTGGGGTCGGTGCAAGATAGCCTGTACGATCACCACGGTGTTGACGATAACCATGGAGCCAGCCGCCGACACTGCGAGGTTTAGGGCGAGTAGCCCGCGTAGACGCGGGGTGGCGAGATAGATGCGCAGGCCCCGCGTGAGGCGCTCGTAGATCCCGGCGCGGCGCTCGGGTGGTGTTGGGGACGGGAGCGACACCGAGACAACGAGAGCTGCCGAGCACAGGAACCCCACAACGGTCCCACCGAACAGCCAGTGAAAGTTGATGACCGTGAGTAGCACGGCCGCCAGTGTCGGGCTGAGCAGGTTCTCCAGGTCGTAGGCGAGCCGCGAGAGCGACAGCGCTCGGGTATAGTCGCGCTCCCCCGGGAGGATGTCCGGGATGGTCGCCTGGAAGGTCGGCGTGAAGGCCGCCGAGCACGATTGCAGCACGAAGACCAAGACGTAGACCTGCCAGACCTGGTCGACGAAGGGGAGGATCAGGGCGACGCCGGCGCGGACGAGGTCGGTCGCCACCAGGAAGGCGCGCCGCGGCAGCTGCCCCGTGAAGGCGTTGGCGACCGGCGCCACGAGCACGTAGGCCACCATCTTGATGGCGAGCGCAGTGCCGAGCACGGCGCCAGCCTCGGCGCCGGCCAGCCGATAAGCGAGCAGGCCGAGGGCCACGGTGAGCAGGCCGGTGCCGATCAGGGCGATGACCTGGGCGGCGAAGAGGTGCCGATAGGTCCGGTTCGCGAGGACGCTCAGCATCTCGGCCTCAGAGGTACTTCGCTAACGCCTTGAACTCTGCGAGCGCGGCCTTGGCCGAC
>NZ_JAUZVE010000083.1:0-22756 GCF_031844425.1 Microbacterium sp. ARD31 | reverse complement strand
CGTACGACGCCTCGTGGCCGCCGGGCTCCCGGTCGTCGAGGCCACCAGCTTCGTGCACCCGAGATGGGTGCCGCAGCTCGCGGACGCGCACGAGCTGATGACCGACCTCGGCGAGGAGGGCCGGCACCTGCCCGTGCTGGTGCCCAATGAGCGCGGGCTCGACCGCGCGCTCGAGCTCGGCCTGGAGCACATCGCCATCTTCGGCAGCGCCACCGAGACCTTCGCGAGCAAGAACCTCAACCGCACCTTCGACGAGCAGTTCGCGATGTTCGAGCCGACCGTCGCCCGCGCCCGCGAGGCCGGGATGGACGTCCGCGCCTACGTGAGCATGTGCTTCGGCGACCCGTGGGAGGGCGCCGTCCCGATCGAGCAGGTCGTCACTGCCGGCACCCGGCTGCTCGACCTCGGCGCGAGCCAGCTCAGCCTCGGCGACACCATCGGTGTGGCCACGGCCGGTCACGTCAAGGCCCTGGTCGCCGCCTTCGCCGACACCGGCGTCGGCACCGACCGGTTGGCGATGCACTTCCACGACACCTACGGCCAGGCGCTCGCCAACACCCTCGCCGCGCTGCAGGAGGGGATCACCACCTTCGACGCGAGCGCCGGCGGGCTCGGCGGCTGCCCCTACGCGAAGTCGGCCACCGGCAACCTCGCGACCGAGGACCTCGTGTGGATGCTGACGGGCCTGGGGATCGACCACGGGGTCGACCTCGACGCCGTCGTGGCCACCAGCACGTGGATGGCCGGGCACCTCGGCCGCCCGAGCCCGAGCGCCGTCGTACGAGCACTGGGCGGACTGGCACAATCCTCGCCATGACCCGCGTCGTCCACCTCCACATCGGGGCCCCCAAGACCGGGACGACGTACCTCCAGGACCGCCTGGACCTCAACCTCGCGTCGCTGGCGCGCCACGGCGTCACGATCCCGGCGCCGCGCGCGGGGCACTCCGACATGTTCCACTTCCGGGCGGCGCTCGACCTGCTCGACCAGGACTGGGGCGGCGCCCCGGGGCACGCGCGCGGCGCCTGGGACGCGATGGTCCGCAAGGTGCAGCGGGCCGAGGGCAACGTGGTGATCAGCCACGAGATCCTCGCCGGCGCCAAGCCCGACAAGATCGCGAAGGCGATGAACGACCTCGCCGGCAACGAGGTCCACGTCATCTACTCCGCGCGTGACCTGGGCCGCCAGCTGCCGGCCGCGTGGCAGGAGTCGATCAAGCAGGGGCGCAAGTGGCCCTTCAAGCGCTTCCTCTCCAAGGTCGAGCGCGGGCAGACCTGGTTCTTCAACGCGATGGACCTGCCGCGGGTGCTGTCGCAGTGGGGCGCGAAGCTCCCGCCGGAGCGCGTGCACGTGGTCACCGTCCCCCACGACCGCGGCCCCAACGGCGACGAGCTGTGGCTGCGGTTCTGCCGCGCCTTCGGCATCGACCCCGACTGGGCGCCGCTCGACTCCGAGCGCGACAACCGCTCCCTGGGCATCGCCGAGACCGCGCTGCTGCGCAAGCTCAACCGGCGCCTCGAGCTCGGCGTGCGCCGCGAGCCGGTCTACGACAACCTCATCCGCGAGCAGCTCGCGCAGGAGGTCCTGGTCTCCCGCGAGGCCATCCCCGTCCGGCTGCCGCCCGACCGCTTCGACTTCGCCGAGCAGCAGGCCGACCTCTGGATCGAGTGGATCAAGGGCAGCGGCGTCGACGTCATCGGCGACGTGGAGGACCTGCGCCCGCGCCGGCCTGCCGAGGGCACCACGTGGCGCGACCCCGACAAGGTGCGGGCCAAGCTCGAGCTCGGCGCCGCGCTCGACGCCCTGACCGTGATGACGCAGGAGGCCGCCAACCGCGCCTCGTCCGACACCCTCGGCGGCCGGCTGCGCGACACCGCCCGCCGGTTGCGCGACCGTTGAGCGGCCGCGCCCAGAGCTGGGTCGCCCACCTCCGCCACGGCGGTACGACGCCGTGGCTGGCGTGGCAGCCCGACGCGCGGCCGGAGGACGACGTACCGACGGCCGTGCTGCCGGGCGCCCAGCAGCTCGAGCTGCTGCGCCGGGTCAACCTGGCCCGGGCGTCGAGTGCGCACCCCCGTGGCGAGCAGGACCGCGAGGGCACTCGGCTCGCCGACCGGGTCCTGGCCGCCCCCGCCGCCGGGCGGGGCAAGGCCGACCTGCCGCTCGTCGGGCTGCCCGCCCCGGGCTTCGGCCCGCAGCCCGTCGACCCGGCGACGGTGAGCGCCCACGAGCTGCTCCGCGTCGCGAGCGTGCTGCTCGCCGACGACCTCGTCGCCCTCGGCCCCGACCCGGTCCGCACCCGGGTGGCCCGGCCGTGGCGGCTGCGCTACCGCCTCGTCGGCGACCCCGTCCTGGTCGCCGGATGGCGCGAGGACCTCGCCGCACGCGGCCGGCCCGAGGGTGGCCCACGCCCCTTCCTCGTCGCCGTCGGCCGCCCCCTCGACGAGCTCCTGGCCCACACCTGGACCCAGCGCTGCTTCGAGACCGGCAGCACCCCGTGGGCGGAGTGGCTGAGGTTCTGGCGCGAGCGCGACCAGCTCCCCGCCCGCGCCGACCTCCCGGCCTCGGTCCGCCGGTGGAATCCGCGCCGCCCGTTCGTCCGGGTCGTGACCGACCTGGACCGGATGCCCCGCCAGGTCGGCGTACGACGCCTGCCGGCGGTGCGGGTGCCCGGCGCCGACCAGGCCGAGCTGGCCCGCCGCATCGCCGCGGTCGTGGGCCTGCGGGTCCCCGCCGCGGAGCGTCCCGCCCTGATGCGCACCCTCCAGCGACGCATCCCCGACACCGGGACGGCGCCCGCCGTCGTGCCGGCGCGCGAGCGGGACTGGGTCGCCGCCTCCGCGGCCCGCATGACGCGGGACGTCCGGCGCGCTGGCTACGCTGTCGTCGGCGACCTCGCCGACCTCGCCCCGCGCACCGACCCGCCGGCCGCGACCGGCCCGGCCGTCGCGGACCAGCAGGTCCTGGACCTGGCGATCCGCATGGTCGTGGACCCGGGGTGGCGCAGCGACCGGCGGCAGGACCCGCAGCACGAGAGGAGCGTGGAGCAGTGAGCAGGCGAGTGCTGCTGCACGTGGGCTGCCCCAAGACCGGCACGTCCTACCTCCAGGACGTGCTCTTCCGGAACCGGGAGGCGCTGCGCGAGCACGGCATCCTCTACCCGGCCGACCGGTTCGACGCCCACTTCCTCGCCGCCCTCGACCTGATGACGCTGCCGTGGGGCGGGCTGGAGACCGAGGCCGTCGGCGCCTGGGACCGGCTGGCCGCGGAGGTGCGGGAGTGGCCCGGCACGGCGATCGTCAGCCACGAGATCTTCGCCCGCGCGACGCCGACCCAGGTGGAGCGCGCGCTGTCCTCGCTCGGCGACGCCGAGGTGCACCTGGTGCTGTCGGTGCGCGACCTGGTCCGCCAGATCCCGGCCGAGTGGCAGGAGAACGTCAAGCACCGCAGCCACATCACCTACGCGAAGTTCCTCGACACCATCCGCGACCCCGCGCGCGAGTCGAAGATCGGCTCGTGGTTCTGGGCCGTCCAGGAGCTCCCTGACATCCTCGCCCGCTGGGCCGGGTCGCTGCCGCCCGAGCGCGTCCACCTGGTGACCGTGCCGCCGTCGGGATCCGACCGGGGCGAGCTGTGGCGCCGCTTCTCGCGCACCTTCGGTCTCGACGCACTCGACCTCGACCTGACCGCGGAGCGCGAGAACCCCTCGCTCGGCGTGCCCGAGACGTCGCTGCTGCGGACCATCAACCAGCGGGTCACCTCGATCATCTCCCCGCCCGACTACCGCCCCCTCGTCCGCGAGCTGCTCGCCCACCAGACCCTGTCGCGCGGCGTCGCGTCCGCCCGGCTGGGCCTTCCGCCCGAGGACCACGCGTGGGCGCAGGACCTCTCCCGCAGCTGGGTCGAGGCCATCGCCGACCGCGGGTACGACGTCGCGGGCTCGCTCGACGACCTCGTCGGCCCGGACCCGGGGACCTTCGTCGACCCCGACACCGTCACCCCCGACCTGCTGCTGCCGTCGGCGCTCGACGCGATCAGCGCGCTGCTGGTGGAGGGGGCCCGCCTGCGCGCGGTCGAGGAGCGGCTGCACGAGGAGGTCCGCGAGGCGCACGCCGAGCGCGACCGGGCCCGCGCCACGCTGACGTACCGGGTCAAGCACAAGGTGGTCCGCACGCTCGAGGACAGCCCGGCCGGCCGCGGCACGCTCGACGCCTACCGCCGGCTCAAGAGGCGCCGGGGCTGAGTCGCGACCTCAGCGCGGTCGCGGCAGCAGCTCGCGGTCGGCGTAGCGACCGATCTTCCACGTCGCGAAGCCATCGGCGCTCGCACCGACGACACCGCCGACCACCGGGATCTTGCGCCCGACGGTGGTCGCGAGCCGCTTGCCGGCCACCCGGGTGAGGATGTCGGTCGCGACGACCGCGGAGATGGTGCCGTCGAGGGTGGGGTCGTGCGCCGGGGCGGTGGCCAGCGCCATCGGCGGGGCCGGCAGCCGGCGCTTCTTGACCATCTCGGCGACCTGCTCCTCACCGAGGAGGAGGGCGAGGATCGCGTTGCGCACCCGCGGGTCGCCGAGGTCGTGGCCGCGCAGGTGGGCGATGCCGGCCACCATCCGGCACTGGACGAGCGCCAGCCCGGCGACGTTGGCCGGGATGGTGACGGCCATGGTGACGAGCCCGCCGACGTTGGTGACGAAGCCCTGGGCCCCCGCGATGCGGACGTTGTTCTCGATGACCTCGTGGATCGCCCGGTCCACGTTGCCGCGCTGCTCGGCGAGCTGGCGGTCGGCCGCCTCGGCCGCAGGCGTCAGCGGGCCGACGCCGTCGATGGCGCGGTTGAGCGCCTCGCGGACGAACCCGGTGGTCAGCCCGGGCGCGAGCTCCTGGATGCGGGGGGCCAGCTGCCGCCCGACCGTGTCCTTCAACCCCATCGCGACCTCATGCCGCGATGGTACGGCCGTGGTGGGGGCGACTCGCTAGCGTGAGGGCGTGCCACTCGCGCCCGACCCCACGCCCTGGGCGTTCCCGCACCACTCGACGTGGGACCCCGAGGACGACCTGGTGGCGCTTGGCGCGGACCTCGAGGCCGGCACGCTCATCACGGCCTACAGCCTCGGGCTCTTCCCGATGCCGGTGACGCTGGACCGCGAGGAGCTCGGCTGGTTCTCACCGGTCGAGCGCGGCGTGCTGCCCCTCGACGCGATGAAGGTGTCGCGGTCGCTGCGGCGTGCGGCGCGCGACTTCGAGATCCGCGTCGACACCGCCTTCGAGGAGGTGCTGACCCAGTGCGGCAGCCCGGAGCGCCCGGACGGATGGATCACCCCGGAGTTCGTCCGCGGCTACACCCGCCTGCACCACCTCGGCTGGGCGCACTCCGTCGAGGCCTGGCGCGACGGCCGGCTCGCCGGCGGGCTCTACGGCGTCAGCATCGGCGGGCTGTTCGCCGGGGAGTCGATGTTCCACCGCGACCGGGACGCCTCCAAGGTCGCGCTGCTCGGCCTCGTCGACCTGCTCCGCGACGAGCACGCCGCCGACCGGCTGCTCGACGTGCAGTGGCAGACGCCCCACCTGGCCAGCCTCGGCGTCGTACGACGTCCGCGCGGGGAGTACCTCGAGGCGCTCGGCCGGGCGCTGCGGCTCCCGCTGCCGGCGGCCTTCGAAGTGGACGGTTGAGCCCGGCCACGACAGGGTAGGCACCCGACGACGCCGGCGCCCGCCGCGTCCCGTGCGAAGGGGACCCCATGACGATCCGGACGACGACCCGAGCCCGCCTCGCCCTGACCAGCGCCGTCCTGCTGGTCGGCGCCGTCACCACGGCGTGCGGCGGCAGCGGTGGCGGTGCCCCTGCCGACGCCAGCAAGGACGAGTTCTGCAAGGCCCAGTCCAGCCTCTTCACCGACCTCGACCTCGACTTCTCCGACCCCGACGCGAAGCTGCCCAGCGAGAAGGAGATGGCCGACGCCATGCACTCCTGGGCCGAGAAGATGGAGGAGGTCGGGACGCCGGAGAACATCTCTGACGAGGCTCGCGACGGCTTCGAGGAGACCGTCAAGGCCGCCCAGGACATCTCCGAGGACGACCTGAAGTCGCCGGACCTCAACGCCCTCGAGAACGACATGTCGGAGGACGCGCAGAAGAAGGTCGAGGCGTTCACCACCTACGTCAACGACACGTGCGGCTCGATGTTCGGCGACCTCGACGTCCCCGAGATGCCGTGAGGCGCGCCTCGCGGCACGGCTCCCGGTCGCGCCCCGACCGGTAGAGTCACGATGATCGGCAGGACGACTCTCGGGGAAGGAGGGCGCGAGCATGGCCATCACCCGTGAGGGGCGAATCTGCTCGTTCTGCACGACGCCCGGCGGCCCCGGCACCGACGTCGCGCTGATCGGCGGTCTCGGTGCGCAGGTGTGCAAGTCCTGCGTCGACACGTTCCACGAGATCCTGCACGACGAGGAGCGGGTCGCCGCGGTGCGCGCGACCATGCCCTGGGAGCGGATGAGCGACGCCGAAGTGCTGGCGACGCTGCCGCAGATCCTGGCCTCGGCCGAGCAGAACGTCTTCTTCGCCCAGGAGTGGGTGGAGATGCTGCGCGAGCGGGGGATCACCTGGGCGGAGATCGGCCGGGTGCTCGGCGTGACCCGGCAGGCGGCCTGGGAGCGGTTCGCGAAGAAGTCGGCGGCGCGGAGCGTCACTGCGTGACAACAGCCACCTGCGTCAAGGTAGGCTTGACGTAGGTGCTGGTCGGACTGTCACGGGGGTGGGTCCGACCGGCACCGTCCTCACTTCAGCAGCTTCGACATCCGCCGGTCGGCGAGGGGCTTCCCGCCCGTCTGGCACGTCGCGCAGTACTGCAGGCTCGAGTCGGCGAAGGACACCTCGCGCACCACGTCGCCGCACACCGGGCACTTCTGGCCGGTCTTGCCGTGCACCGCGAGGTTGCTCTTCTTCTCGCCCTTGAGCTCGCTCATCGCCACGCCGCTCGCCCGCTCGACGGCGCCGGTCAGGGTGTCACGGATGGCGTCGTACAGCGTCTGGAGCTCGGCGTCGTCGAGGCTGTTGGCAGGCTTGAACGGCGACATCCGCGCCGCGTGCAGGATCTCGTCGGAGTAGGCGTTGCCGATCCCCGCGACGATCGACTGCATCCGCAGCACGCCCTTGACCTGCTTGCGCCCCTCGGCCTCGAGGATCGAGCGGAGCACGTCGGGGGTGAAGTCGTCGGCGAGCGGGTCGGGACCGAGCCGGGCCACGCCGGGTACGTCGGCGGGGTCGCGCACGACGTACATCGCCAGGCTCTTCTTGGTGCCGGCCTCCGTGATGTCGAGGCCCACCTCGTCGTCGATGACGATCCGGACCGCCAGCGGGTTCTTGCTGTTGGGACGGGCGGGCAGGGCCGGCACCTCGTCACGCCAGCGGATCCAGCCGGCGCGCGCGAGGTGGATCACGACGTGCACGCCGCTGGCGTCGATGTCGAGGAACTTGCCGTGCCGGGTCACGTCGTCGACCAATGTGCCGTGCAGCGCCTGGAGCGGCGGGTCGAAGGTCTTCAGGGCGCTGAAGGCGGCGAGGTCGATGCGGGTGATGGCCCGCCCGACCAGGCGACCACGCAGGTCCTGGACGAGGGCTTCGACCTCCGGCAGCTCGGGCACGGGGACGAGTCTAGGCAGATCCTTGTGGGGCGGGTCACAATGGATCATGGCTCAGCAGCGCGTCCAGCGGACCGGGGCGGTCTTCCTCGACCCCCGCGGTGAGGACCGCTCGCTGCGCGTCACCTGGCACCAGGAGTCGCTGCTTGTCGTGCTGTCGCTGTGGCGCGACAACGTCTGCGCCGGCACCTTCCGGCTCGCCGCCGACGAGGTGCCTGACCTGATCGCGCTGCTCCGCAAGGGGCTCGACGAGTCCTACGACGCCGCGCGTGCGCGGGTGACCCGCGCCGACCAGGCGGGCTGACCGCGCGACTCGCGGACTATCCGGCAATCTAGGGTTGAGGCTAGATCCACCGATAGCGTCCGATCGTGGACCCCATCCGGAACCCGTACGCTCCCGGCGCGGGCCAGCGCCCGCCCGAGCTCGCCGGTCGCGACGAGCAGCTCGCCGCGTTCGACGTCGTCCTCGAGCGGGTGGCCAAGGGCCGTCCCGAGCGCAGCCTGGTGCTCACCGGCCTCCGCGGCGTCGGCAAGACCGTGCTCCTCAACGCGCTGCGCAGCGCGGCGGTGCGCAAGGGGTGGGGAACCGGCAAGCTCGAGGCACGTCCGGGCCAGGGGCTGCGCCGCCCGCTCAGCAGCGCGCTCCACCAGGCGGTGCGCGAGCTCGGCCATCGCGACGAGGACTCCGTCGACCACGTGCTCGGGGTGGTGAAGTCCTTCGCCCAGCGCGACGCCGGCGCCAACGCCAGGCTCAAGGACCAGTGGAGCCCCGGCATCGACGTACCTGCCGTGCGCGGACGAGCCGACTCCGGCGACGTCGAGATCGATCTCGTCGAGCTGTTCACCGACCTCGGCGGGCTGGCGGCCGACGTCGGCAAGGGCGTCGGCGTCTTCATCGACGAGATGCAGGACCTCGGCCCGGACGACGTGTCGGCGCTGTGCGCGGCCTGCCACGAGCTCAGCCAGTCCGGGCTCCCGGTCATCGTGGTCGGCGCCGGCCTGCCCCACCTGCCCGCCGTTCTCAGCGCGAGCAAGTCCTACAGCGAGCGGCTCTTCAGCTACCAGCGCATCGACCGGCTCACCCGCGACGCCGCCGATCGCGCGCTGGAGGCCCCGGCTGCCGACGAGGACGCCGCCTTCGAGCCCGACGCCCTGGCGGCGATGTACGACGCCACGGGCGGCTACCCGTACTTCATCCAGGCCTACGGCAAGGCCGTGTGGGACCTGGCGCCACGCTCGCCGATCACCGCGGCCGACGTCGCCGTCGCCGCACCGGAGGCGGAGTCCGAGCTCGCCGTCGGCTTCTTCGGCTCACGCTACGAGCGCGCCACCCCCGGTGAGCGCGACTACCTCATGGCGATGGCCGACGTGGCCGCCGCCGGCGTCGAGTCCGGGGCCGACCCGGACGCCGACGCGGTCCTCAGCGCCGACGTCGCCGCGGCCCTGGGCAAGAAGCCGCAGTCGCTCTCACCGGCCCGCGACTCCCTGCTGAAGAAGGGTCTCGTCTACTCCGGCGAGCGCGGCCGCATCGCTTTCACCGTCCCCCACTTCGGCCGCTACCTCCGCGAGCGGGGCTGAGCTGCTCGGTGGTTGGCGCCTCCGCTTCGCTCCGGCGCGCGTCGCGGCGCTCGTGACCCGCTCGTTCGTCGTCGTTGTTGCGAGCTCCCCCGCTTCGCTCCTCCGCTCGCAACCCTCCTCCTGCACTCCCGGGCGCGCCGCGACGAACCACCGGCCTCGGATCGACGGGCCGGCCCTGGGCTACGGCGCCGGCGGGCGCCGGAAGTCTTGCGGGAGGTCCTCCAGCAGGCGGAGCCAGAGCTCGCTGGCGGTCGGGTACGACGCCACGGCGTGGCGCAGCACGTGGACCGGGACGCCACCGACGATCGCGACCGTGGCGGCGTGGACGAGCTCGGCGACCTCGGGGCCGACGAAGGTGGCGCCGAGCAGGAGGTGGCTCCGCGCATCGACGACCAGCTGGCACTGCCCGGCGACGTGGTCGCGCAGCAGCGCCGACCCGGACGCCGCGGAGGTCGGCACCCGCGTGACGACGACGTCGTGGCCGGCGTCGCGGGCCTCGGCCTCCGTCATCCCGACGCTCGCGACCTCCGGGTCGGTGAAGACGACCTGCGGCACCGGAGCGGCTCGATCGGGCTCGTAGGCCACCTCGCCCGCCACGGCGGCCGCGATGCGCGCGCCGACGAGCCGCGCCTGGTGCTTGCCCCAGTGGGTGAGCGGCGGTCCGCCGCTGGCGTCGCCCACCACGTGCAGCCACTCCGGCAGCCGGCCGTCGGTGACGTCGGACGGCTCGAGACCGACGGAGTCGAGGCCGAGGTCGTCGAGGCGCGGCGAGCGACCGATGGCGAGGAGCAGCTCGTCGGCCTCGATCTCACCGCGCGTGGTGGACACCGTGACGGCCCCACCGTGGATGCGCCCCACCCCCGTCGCGGCGGGCGCGGAGCGGCGTACGCCGGTCACGTCGCAGCCCACGTGCACCGTGACGCCGCGCTCGCGCAGGGACGCCAGCACGGCCTCGCCGGCGAACGGCTCGGACCGGCCGAGGAGGCGGCTGCGCGCCAGGACGGTGACCGACGACCCGAGCGCCGCCATCCAGACGGCGGCCTCGCAGGCGACCACACCCCCGCCGATGATCACCAGCCGGTCGGGGACCTCGACCACCCCGGTGGCGTCGCGCGACCCCCACGGGAGTGCGTCGGCGAACTCTCCGGGGACGTGCGGCTCGCTGCCCGTGGCGATCACGACCGCCTGCCGGGCCCGGACCAGCACGTCCTCGCCGTCGGGCGACGTGACCCGCACGGTGCGGTCGCCGGTGAGCCGGCCGTGGCCGCGGACCACCGCGAGGCCGGCGCCCTCGGCCCACGACACCTGCCCCGAGTCGTCGTAGTGGGAGACCCAGTCGTCGCGGCGCTCGAGCAGCGCCTTGTGCGCCACGTGCGCGGTCGAGACCCCGGGCAGGTCGGCGGTGGTGTCCGCCACCGTGATCGGCCGCAGGAGCGCCTTGCTGGGCATGCACGCCCAGTAGCTGCACTCGCCCCCGAGCAGCTCGCGCTCGACGATGGCCGCGGTCATGCCGGTGCCCTCGACGGCGTACTGCGCCGCGTTCTCGCCGACCGGCCCGCCGCCGATGACGACGACGTCGTACTCACGTGTCTCCATGCCCGTCTCCATGCCCGCGACACTACGTCCCCTCCGCGGTTTCGCGAGCAGGTTGCGTGGTCTTCTACACTTCAGCGCGAGGGGAGTACCCCACCAACCTCCGCCGGTCACTACGGCGCCTCGGCAGGCGCCTCGGCGGGGACCGGCTCCGCACCTCACGAGCCGGCGGGGGAGACCTCAGGACTCATTCCTGAGGAGACCCATGTCGTCCATCGCGTCCCCCACCCTCTGGTTCCTGACCATCGGCGTGGTGCTCGCCCTGCTCGTCGTCGACTTCATCGCCACCCGCCGCCCGCACGAGGTCTCGATGAAGGAGGCACTGGCCTGGTCGGCGTTCTACGTCGCCCTGCCGCTCACCTTCGGTCTCTACGTCTGGAACGCCCACGGCGGCGACCGAGGGCTGGAGTACTACACCGGCTACCTCGTCGAGAAGACGTTGAGCGTCGACAACCTCTTCGTCTTCATGCTGCTGCTGGCGGCCTTCGCGGTGCCGGAGGTGCTCAAGCAGCGGGTGCTGCTCTACGGCATCGTCGGCGCGCTCGTGCTGCGCGGCATCTTCATCGCGCTCGGCGCCGCCGCGCTGTCCCGCTTCGACTGGGTGTTCCTGGTCTTCGGCGCGATCCTGCTCGTCACGGGCGTGAAGCTGCTGCGCGACGCGGTCCGCGGCCAGGAGCACCAGGTCGACATCGCCGAGATGCGCGTGGTCAGGCTGATGCGGCGCGTGATGCCCGTCAGCGACGAGTACGACGGCCCGCGCATGACCGTGGTCAGGCAGGGGGTGCGGATGCTGACCCCCTTCGCGCTGGTGACGGTCGCGGTGCTCGCCACCGACGTCGTCTTCGCCGTCGACTCGGTTCCGGCCGTCTACGGCATCACGGGCGACCCCTACCTCGTGTTCGTCACCAACGCCTTCGCCCTGCTCGGCCTGCGCGCGCTCTACTTCGTGCTCGAGGGTGCGCTCAGCGCGCTGGTGCACCTCAGCTACGGCCTCGCCGCGATCCTCGGCTTCATCGGCGTGAAGCTGGTGCTCCACTGGGCCCACCTGGTCTGGCCGTCGGTGCCCGACGTGCCGACGCTCATGTCGCTCTTGGTGATCGTCGGCATCCTCGGCGTGACGGTGACGACCAGCCTGGTCGCGAGCAGGCGCCAGCAGCAGCGCGAGCCGGAGTCGGTGGCGGGCTGACCCTCAGCAGAAGCGGCGCGGCCCGCCCGGGGTGAGGTCGCGGTCGCGGAGCACGACGGCCAGGCGGTCGCCGTACCCGGTGCAGGTCCTCTCGAAGTCCTGCCTGCGGTACTCGATGGCGACCACCTGGTCGTCGTAGACGTCGGTGTAGGCGTCGCACTCGTCGTAGCGCCCGCACTCCTCGGCCACCGCGAAGTCGAAGCCGGCGCGGGTGCCGTCCCAGCCGGCGCGGTTCTTCTGGCCGGCGGCGAGGTCGTGCTCGTGGGCGGTGGCGGTGAGGAGCCGGGCGAACGCGGTGGCGTGCCGGGCCCTGATCAGGCCGCGGCTGCGGGAGTAGGAGTCGAGGTTGTCGAACTCGACGGCGTCGAAGCCCTCCCGGGCGCACCCGGCGGTCCACCGCCCGACGAGCCGCGCCAGCCGCTCGCGCTTCGCAGGGGTCCGGATGTCGAGCAGCCACTCGCCCCACGCCTCGTCGACCACCGGCCGACCGCCGTCGGTGAGCACCAGGTCGCGGTGCCGGCGCCAGAAGCCGCGCTCGCCGGGCTGGGTCTGGAAGCCGTTGACGTAGCAGATGTTGTAGGCCCCCGGAGCCGGCGTCTCCGTGCGGTCACGCACCACGATGCCGACGTTGTCGGGGACGTAGGCCGGGCCGCCGAGCTGGTAGTCGACGTCGGTGCCGGTCGGCAGCGGCGCCGGGTCGGCGTGGGCCGGAACGGCGAGGGCAGTCAGCAGCAGGACGAGCGACGTCAACAGGGTCCGCATGCGCGAGAGCCTAGGCGGGATCTCCACAGCTGGTTGAGGTGCGAGCGACAGCTACTCGGTGGTTGAGGTGCGAGCGCAGCGAGCCTTGAAACCACATGGGTCTAGGCGCCGCAGGTTTCGAGGCTCGTCGCTGGCGCTCCTCGCACCTCAACCAGCGGTGGCTGGCGCTCCTCGCACCTCAACCAGCGGTGGCTGGCGCTCCTCGCACCTCAACCAGCGGTGGGCGCTCCTCGCACCTCAACCGGCGGGGGGTCCTCGCACCTCGACCAGCAGCGGACTACTCGGCGGCCAGCATGGTCGCGCCGAGCCCGACCATCATCGTGCCGCCGGTGGCGCTGAGCGCGTCGAGGCGCGAGGGCCGGCGGGCGAACCAGTCGCGGGCGGTGCCGGCGACGATCGCCCACGTACTGTCGGAGACGACCGCCATGACGCCGAACACCAGGCCGAGCAGCATCGTCTGCAGCGCGACCGGCCCCGTCGGGTCGGTGAACTGCGGCAGGAAGGCCACGAAGAACACGATCGTCTTGGGGTTGGTCGCCCCGACGGTGAACCCGATCCGCACCGGGTGCCCTCGACGCACCGGGACGGCGGCCGCCATCGCCAGCCGGGCGTCGGCGCGATGCCGGATCGCCTGGACGCCGAGCCAGATGACGTAGGCCGCTCCGGCGACCTTGATCGCGGTGTACGCCGTCGCGCTGGCCGCGACCACCGCGCCGAGCCCGACCGCGACCAGCGCGACCTGGGCGGTCAGGCCGAGGGCGTTGCCGACGACCGAGAGCAGCGCCTCGCGGCGGCCCACGGTCAGCGCGCGGCCGATGGTGAAGAGCAGGCTCGGGCCCGGGACCTGGATGAAGAGGATGGACGCGACGAGGAACGCGACCCACTGGCTCGACGACGGCATGGACCCAGTGTGGGGCCGGCCGCACGCGGTGTCGCGGCAATTCCACGCCTCGCGGTGGACCCCGTCAGCAGCCGCAGGTGTAGTAGGTGATGTCCCAGTGGTTGCTCTCGCGGGCGTAGATGTTGCCCGACGCCGCGCGGTACATCGTGGCTCCATCGCCGCGCACGCCGTAGTAGGCGTAGTGGCTGGTGATGTAGCTGCTCACGCACGTGGTCGGGCTGATGTCGACCTTGTAGCCGTTCCAGTGGCTGTAGGTGCCCGAGGCGTGGCCGGTCTCGGTGCCGCCGGTGATGGTGACCGCGCAGCCGCTCACCGACTTGAAGGTCCTGATCCCGCTGACGGTCTCCTGGTTGATCTGCTCGTAGGACGTGCAGGTGGAGACGTTGCGGTTGGTGCAGCCGCCGGTGGACACGCGGCTGATCCCGGCGGCGGAGAGCTGGCTGGCCGCCTGCGCGTCGGTCAGCTTGGTGACCGCGTGTGAGGGGCTGGCCAGGCCGGCGACCGCGATCAGCGAGCCGAGGACGGCGAGGAGGAGACGGTGGGGCGACAGGTGCATGGGCATGGCTCCGTGGTCGTGACGAGACCCCCGGATGGCCTCGTCGCTGCCTCCACCCGAACCGATGTCCGCCGCTGGGTCAACCCCTCTCCGGGCGAGCCGAAAGCCGTTGCCCTCGCTGCTGGGTCTCTGGGAGACTCAGGGCCGAGGGCGCCGTCCAGCGCCCAGCCCACGCGTCGGCCCCAGTCCGTGCGAGGTGGCGAAGGGGAGCAGATCCTCGGACGCATCCGTGAGTCAGATCGTCGACGCCCGCTGCAGCGGCGTACTGGGGGCGCAGCGCAGTCGAAGGTGATCGAGGATGACCAAGGACAGTGATCTCAAGCAGGTCGTGCGTGCCCGCATGGCCGAGACCGGGGAGGCCTACACGGTCGCCCGGGCCGCCGTGCTGGCGACCGCGAGCCCCCGCGAGGCGGCGTACGACGCGGCGCGCACGGAGCAGGAACGCGTGGTGGGCCGGTTGTTCACCGACGGACGCATCGAGCGCGTGCCGGCGCGGCGCAAGGTGCGCGTGGCCGTGCTGCTGGAGGTGCTGAGCCGGTTCGAGCCGGGGCGGGTGTACTCCGAGAGGGAGGTCAACGAGGTCCTGCTCGGGGTGCACGAGGACGTCGCCTACCTGCGGCGCGAGCTGGTGAACTACCGCTACCTCGAGCGCTCGGACGGGCGCTACCGCACCGCCGCGCAGGCACCGGTGCGCTCGGTCGTCGAGCAGCAGGAGGTCCCCGCGTGGGAGGCGCACTGGCTGCCGGCCTTCCTTGCCGGCCGCTGAGGGGGCAGGCTGGGGCCATGAGCGATCCCACGGGCATCGACCCCGAGGTGGCACCGTCCGGCCCCGGGTGCGTGGAGTGCGAGGACGCGGGCGGCTGGTGGGTGCACCTGCGCCGGTGCGCGCAGTGCGGCCACGTGGGCTGCTGCGACAGCAGCCCGTCCCAGCACGCCACCGCCCACTTCCACGCGACCGGGCACCCGGTGATGCAGAGCTACGAGCCGGGCGAGGACTGGTTCTGGGACTTCAGCCGGTCGGTCGGCGTGGTCGGCCCGCGGCTCGCCGACCCCCAGCACCACCCGGAGGACCAGCCCACCCCCGGTCCCGCCGGGCGCGTGCCCGCGGACTGGCGCGACCACGTGCACTGAGCGAGGTCAGCAGCCGAAGGCGGTGAAGGTGAAGTCGCTGAGGAAGATCGCCTGGTTGCCCGACCCGCGAGAGGTCCAGTAGGTCAGCGTGATCGAGGAGACCGGACCGGGGTAGGTGACGTTGACGTTGCCACGGTCGCTGTTGGCACCCGAGTCGTTGGCAACGGTGTTGTTGTTGTACATGTGCCACGGGTCGTTCGAGGTCCCGGCGCCGACGACGTAGGTGTTGCCGCCCCCGCGGGACGTGAACGTGTAGGACCGCGTCCCGGTCAGCTCGACCTGGTCGTAGAAGTCGCTGTTGTTGCCCTGTTGGTCGTTGGAGTCGATGTCGGTGACCGAGAACTGGAGGTTGGTCACCGGGCGGCCGAAGGCGATCACCACCTCCTGGCGGCTGTTGGCGCGGCCCGAGGTGATGTTCTGGTGCTGGAGCAGCAGCCCGGTGCCCCCGGTGCCGCCGATGCTGGGGTAGGTGCCCGCGTCGACGCGCAGGTTGTTGTTGGTCCGGGTGTCGGTGCCCACCGACGTGCTGGTGAAGGACACCGTCATCGGCGTGGTGCCCGCGGGGCCGGTGATCGTCGCGGTGCCGCTGCGCACGCCCTGGGCGTTGGTGGTGGGTGCGGCGGGGTAGGCGGTGCTGAAGGCGTCGCTGGTGTTCTCGTTGCCCCAGTCCAGGCGCCAGGTGTGGGACGTGGTCCCGCAGGAGGCGGCGAAGGCGGGCGCGCCGACGGTCGCGGCCACGACCGGCACGGTCCAGGCGGCGGTGCGCACGACGTTGCGTCGCGAGGGCAGCATGACTTCGTTCACGGTGGATCCCCATCCCTGAGGTGCCCGGGCGTATCCCCACACGCGCGTGTCGAGCACCTCGTCGCGACCGTAGTGAGGCGCCGCAGCGCGCCCCGGGCCTTCGGGATTCCTTGCCGCAACGTTGAGCGTTCTCCCCCATCTGGGGGATGACAGGTCCAGACCAGGGCGCCCTCAGGGGTGCGCTGCGCGAGGCCGACCACGTGCCATGCTCGACCCATGCGTCGTACGCCGCGCATCCGCCGCGCCCGTCAGACCCGCTACCGGCCCCAGGTCGTCGCCCACCGCGGCAGCAGCCACGACACGGCCGAGCACACGCTGAAGGCCTACGTGAAGGCGCTCGACGAGGGCGCCGACGCGCTGGAGTGCGACGTCCGGCTCACCGCCGACGGCCACTTGGTGTGCGTGCACGACCGCAACCTGCGGCGTACGGCGGCCAACGCCGGCATCGTCTCCACGATGAACCTGGCCGAGCTCGACGAGCTCGACTTCGCCTCGTGGAAGAACCCGTGGTCCGACCTCGACGACGAGGCGCCGGACCGCGACCCCGAGCACGGCAAGGTGCTCACCCTCCGCAAGCTGCTGGCCACCGTCGCCGACTACGACCGGCCGGTCGAGCTGGCGATCGAGACCAAGCACCCCACGAGGTACGGCGGCCTGGTCGAGCGCCGCCTGGTCGAGACCCTGGGCGACTTCGGGTGGGACCGCGCCGGCTCGCCCGCGCGCATCATGAGCTTCTCGCTCAACGCGATGAACCGGGTGCGTCGGCTCGCCCCCGACCTGGACGTGGTGATGCTGGTGGACAAGGCCCACCACTGGCCCGTCCTGCGACCCGTGGTCGGCGACGACTGGATCATCGGCCCCGGCATCGACGAGCTGCGCGACCACCCCGGCCTCGGCAAGCACCTGGTCAAGGAGGGCCGGGAGATCCACGTGTGGACCGTCAACACCGCCGAGGACCTCCAGCTCTGCCTCGACCTCGGCGTCAGGGCCGTCATCAGCGACCGCCCGGCCTACATGCTGGACCTGCTCGGCGGCTAGGTTTCCGGGTATGGCCAAGAAGTCCCGCACCACGTCCAAGCCCGCTGCCGCCGCTCCCGGCGAGGTCGGCCCCCGGCAGCCCTGCCCCTGTGGCTCCGGCAAGCGCTACAAGGCCTGCCACGGTGCCGCCGGTGGCGCCGCCCCGACCTTCGTGGCCCGACCCTTCGAGGGGATGCCGAGCGAGTGCGACGTGATCGCGCTCCGCGAGCTGGTGCCCGCCGCGACCGCACCGCTGACGCTGAAGGAGGGCTCGCGCACCGTCCGGCTGGCGACCCTCCTGCCCGGTGCCGCGCCGGCGATGGTCCGCGAGTCCGGCGACATCTGGCTCGGCCTGCAGGTCCAGCACTCCTACGGCAACCCCGCACGCGACCTCGGTGCCGTCCTCGAGGCCGCCTTGGCGACCGAGGAGCCCGGCATCGTCGGCCTCCCCACGGCGCCGGGTGAGGGGCCGAGCCTGCAGGACCTCATCAGCGACACCACGCTCGACATCACCGTCCACGACGGCTTCGAGTACTGGATCGACGACATCCCCGAGCGCGACGCGACCATGGAGGCGGCGCTCGAGCAGGCCAACGGCGGGGTCATGCCCACCTCGCGGCTGGCCTCGGTCGAGGCGGCGTACTGGACCAACGTGGGCACCAAGGAGCACCTGCGCTGGGTGATGCCGCACCAGGAGGACCGGCTCCTCGACGCGCTGGCGCGCCTCCACGCCGCCGGGCAGGACTCGATCGCCGAGGGCTCGCGGTTCGTCGGGATGTTCCGCGCCCACGGCCTGCTGGCCCCGGTCTGGGACCTGCCGGTCGGCACCGGCGCCGACGTGCTCGAGGACCCGGCGCGGAGGTTCGCCGCCGACCTGGAGGAGGCGCTCGAGGGTGGCGAGCTGACCGCGGCTGAGCGCTCCGCCCGCGCAGGTCTGGCCAACCGGCAGGTGACGATCCGGTAAGGAACGGGCTACGTTCGTTCCACGTGCCGAACACAACGTCCCGGACTGTTGTGCGCGCGCTCGCGAGCGGAGTAGATTGGCACTCGCCCGGTCGTTGTTGTTTCCCCCGTCAACAACGACCGGGCTTTCACGTCCCCGGGTCCGCGTCGACGTCGTGTGCGGGCCGCACCCGCCACGCCTCGAGGTGCCGGAAGCCCTTGGCCGAGACGCGTCGCAAGCGGCGCCAGCGCCACTGACCGCCGTCCCCGGCGCCTTCCCCGCCCTCGTCGTGGGACTCCGCCAGCGCCTCGTGGACCCCGGCGTCGACCAGGACGGATCCCGGTCGCGCGGCCGAGGTCAGGCGTGAGGCGGCGTTGACCGTGGACCCGAACACGTCCCCGAGGCGGCGTACGACCCGACCGTGCGCGATGCCGGCCCGCACCCGCGGGAAGGGGTCGTCGGCGTCCTCGCCGCGGGCGGCCAGGGTGTGGGCGACCGTGACGGCCGCCGCCGGGTCGGCGACGGTGAAGAGCACCTCGTCGCCGATGGTCTTGATGACCTGCCCGCCGTGGTCGACCACGAGCGCGGAGGTGTCCTGCTCGAAGCGGTCCACCCACGCGACGAGCTCCGCGCCGTCCAGGCTCCGGCTCTGCGTGGTGTAGCCGACGATGTCGACGAAGCAGACCGTCAGCAGCGTCTCGGTCTGCGCGAGGGCGTCGGAGTCCCCGAGCAGGTGCTGTGCGGCACTGGCGAGGTGGCGCCGCCAGACGTAGGTCTGCAGCGCCTCGACCCGGGGCAGCACGTCGCCGGCGAGGGTGGTGAGCTGCGCGGCGGGGTCGTCACCCTCGACCGCGAGCCCGGCGAGGAGCGTGGTCTGCCACTCGGCGAGGCGGGCGTAGCTGCGGCCCCAGGTCCGCACCAGTGCCGCCTGCGACTCGGCCGGCAGGATCCCCAGCTCGACCAGGTCGGCGCTGAGCCGCAGCGCCTCGACGTCGCTCTCGGAGAAGGCCACGTCCTCGTCGTCGCGGTGCGGGAAGCCGAGCTGGTGCCACAGGGTGACCGCCACGTCGAGGGGTACGCCGGCCCGCTCGGCGACCTGCACCCGCGTCAGGCTGGGAGCCTCGCCGAGCAGCAGGGACTCCATCACCTCGGACAGGTCGGGCGGGAGCTCGGGCAGCGGTGGCCCCGACTCGATGGCCACGGTCGGGTCAGCTCCGCTCGAGCCGCTCGGCCGCCGCGGCCCGCAGGGCGTCGCCGAAGGCCGGGACCTCCTCGACGAGCTCCTGGATGCGCTCCCTGGTGAAGTGCACGACCTTCAGCGGCGTCAGCGCCACGATCGTGGCCGAGCGCAGGGTCTTGTTGACGATGGCGGCTTCCCCGACCACGGCGCCCGGGCCCAGGGTGGCCACCTCGGTGCCGCCCTTGCGGACCGACACCTCGCCCTCGGTGATGAGGTACGCCTTGTCGGCGGGGGTGCTCTCGGCGATGGGCGACCATCCCTGCGGGAGCGTCAGCGCGTTTCCGGCAGCCAGGACCCGGCGCGCGTCGGCGGGGTCGAGGGCGTCGAGGATCGAGGAAGTCATGCCCGGTCAACGATCCAGCGGCCCGAACGTGATGCCCAACCGGTCAACAGGTGTGCACTGAACTCGCTCAGTCGACGGCGAGCGGCTCCCGGGAGATCGGGCAGCTCATGCACCGGGGGCCACCGCGGCCCGAGCCGAGCTCGGAGCCCGCGATCCGCACCACCTCGATGCCGGCGTCCTCGAGCCGGTCGTTGGTCTCGTCGTTGCGCTCGTAGGCGACGGCGACCCGCGGGGCGAGGGCCAGGGTGTTGTTGCCGTCGTCCCACTGCTCGCGCTCGGCGGTGACCGGGTCGAGGCCGGTGTCGATCTGGTGCAGCGTGTCGATCTGCATCGCCTTCGCCGCGGCGACGAGGAACGGCTCCGACTCGCTGACGCTCAGCGTCAGGTCGGACTCGTCGGAGCCCTGGTCGGCCAGGGTGACCGTGACGGCCCGCAGGGTGTCGGCGACGTTGGGGTACATCACCACCTTGTCGACGTCGACCATCGTGCACACGGTGTCGAGGTGCATCGTCGCCCGCTCCTGGGCGATCGGGACAGCCAGCACGGTGTGCGCGAGGTCGGCGTGGAAGACCTGGCGGGCCAGCCGCTCGACGCCGGCGGGCGTCGTACGCTCCCCGACGCCGACCGCGATCACGCCCGGGGCGAGCAGCAGGACGTCGCCGCCCTCGACGTGCTCGTTGTGCCAGCCGTGGATCTTGCGGGTCCCGGCGAAGCGCGGGTGCTCGGTGTAGATGAGCTCGGTCAGCTGGGTCTCTCGCTTGCGCGCGGGCATCGCGAGGCTGGTCACGGCCACCCGGTCGCGCACCCACACGCTCGAGTCGCGGGTGAAGAGCAGGTTGGGCAGCGGGTCGATGAGGAAGTCGTGCGGGTGCAGCAGGCTGGTGACCAGGCCGTGGCCGCCCTTGACCTCGTCGTTGCGGATGCCCGCCGTCAGCACGTCGGTGAGCTCGGCGGGGGACAGGTCGCGCAGCGCGGTGGCGAGGTAGCGGCGCATGGTGTCGCCGAGGTGCAGGCCGGACAATGCGCTGGTGATCGCGTGGTTGCGGGCGAGCTCGCTCTCGAGGGTCTCGGTGAGCAGCTCGGTGAGGTAGAGGACCTCCACGCCGCGGTTGCGCAGGGTCTCCGCGAAGGCGTCGTGCTCCTCCTGCGCCCGGTTGACCCACGGGATGCCGTCGAACAGCAGCCGGTCGTTGTTGCGGGGCGTCAGGCGCTTGAGCTCGTTGCCGGGGCGGTGGAGCATCACGGTGGCCAGGCGGCCGACCTCGCTGTCGGCGCCGTGGGGTGTGGAGACCATGGGCGGGACTCTATCGGTCGCCAGCGACGCGCTGGTACGCGCAAGTGGCTGCGCCGGAGCGCGCACGTGCGGCGGATGTGGCCCCTCGATCGCGCGTCCCGGGGCCAGAACCGCCGCACGTGCTCACGCCGCGTCGGCGTGGCCCGGGAAGTGCGCCCGCCACGTGTCGTCGAGCCGCAGCGGGGTGCCGGGCAGGCCACGGGCGAGCAGGACCCGGTGCACGCGTCGGAGGGTGCTCAGCGGGTCCCGGTAGATGCCGGAGCCGATCACCGGCAGGAGGCGCCAGCCGGAGTCGTCGATGTCGTCACGCCGCCCGAGGTCGGCCTCCCACGCCTCCAGCGTGAGGACGTGGACCTTGCCGTTGTACTCGACCGCGACGCGGACCGCGGGGTAGGCGAGGTCGTACTTCCTGATCACTTCGCCTCGCTCGTCGCGCACCTCGAGGTTCACGACCGGCTCCGGCAGTCCGGCCAGGACGATCAGCATCCGCAGCCTCGTCTCCATCGGGGAGTCCACCTTCGCCCTGACGTACGACGCCGCGCGGCGCGCGGCCGCAACGGCCTTGTGCCGGACCTCGCTGCAGAACCGGACCAGCTCCTCCGGCGTGACGAGCCGGCGCCGGACCATCGCGTCGCCCAGGACCACCAGGTCGACCAGGCCGAGCACGCCTGCCATCTCGACGAACAGCATCTCCGGCGCGGAGACCCGCACGCCGTCGACGTACCTGGTCGGCGCCTCGCCACCGACGTGAGCCCTGACGCCCCGGTGGCGGCGGCGGAGTCCCGCCCGTGCGACGCTCACGTGCTCCTCGGCGATGGTCGGGATGGGCAGGTCGTACACGCGAGCCGCAGTGGCGTGGCTGGCCCATGCCACGTCGTCGTACGGCAGCAGGGCGGCGCGTGCGCGCACCAGCGGGGTGAGGGTGGTGGTGGCCGCGACGTAGGCACCCGGCAGCACCTGACGGAACGCCGGACCACGCAGGGACTTGGCGCTCACGCCCGCCTCGAGGGCGGTCCGGCGGCGGAACGGTGACCTGGGATCGAAGTCCATCCCCGGATCGTGCCCGTGCTGCGGCCCGCGCCGTCAGCTTCCTCCACAGGCCCGCGCACGTGCGGCGGATGTGGCCCCGCGATCGCGGATCCGGGGGCGAGATCCGCCGCACGTGCGGCGGCGGGGTCAGGGCTGCTGGGCCTGCCACTCGTCGCGGAGGAGGGCGTACTCGAGGGAGTCGGTCCAGCGGCCCTTGGACCAGAAGTCCCCGAGGCGGTGGGTCTCGCGGCGCATGCCGAGGCGCTCGCAGAGGGCGGCGGATCGGTCGTTGCGGGCGTCGAGGTTGGCGACGACCCGGCGCAGGCCGTAGTGCTCGAAGGCCATCCGCAGCACCGCGCGCGCCGCCTCGGTGGCGTACCCGCGGCCGGCGTGCCGAGGCATCACCGTCCAGCCGATCTCGCCCTCGGTGAGCCCGGTGCCGCGGATGATGAGGATCAGGTCGCCGACGACCTCGCCGTCGTGCTCGGCGACCAGGCCGACGAACGTGCCGTCGCCCGGCTGCGCCCGGCGGCGGACCATCTCGGCCACCTCCGCGGGGTTCTGGGTGCCGGTGAGCAGCAGGCTGGCGTAGTCCTCGTCGGCCCACGCCTCGGCCAGCGCGGTCTCGTCGCCGGGCTGCCAGGGGCGCAGCAGCAGCCGCTCGGTGCGCAGCGGCCAGACCGGGGCGACCGGGGTGAGGAACTCGCGTCGCGGCGCCTCGACCCACGTCTCGCGGA
>NZ_JAUZVE010000082.1:0-23069 GCF_031844425.1 Microbacterium sp. ARD31 | reverse complement strand
CGTCGACGACCGACACCTAGCCGGCCTGGTCGGCACCAGGGAGCGCCCTGTCAGTGTCGTTTCGTCCGCACCGCTCCCGGCCATCTCGGCGCTGCTGCGTCCGTTGGCGGAGTACGAGGCCGTCGCGGGGGGGTCGTTCTGATGGACGCGCACGACCACCTCACCGCACTGCTGGACCGCCTGAAGCTGACCGTGCTCCGTGATCAGCTCGACAGCCTGATCGACGAGGCGGGGCGCCGGGACCTGACGATCCGCGAGGCGCTGACCTTGTTTTGCGAGCGCGAGGTCGCTCGCCGGGATCAGCGGCGGATCGACATGAGCTTTGGTCTTGCGCGTTTCCCGTTCGTGCGCGACCTCACGGGCTTCGATTACGGGGCGCAGCCGTCGCTGGACAAGGCACAGATCCGCGAAATCGCCACCGGACGCTTCATCGCCAACGGCGAGGCAGTTCTCCTCCTCGGGCCGCCGGGCGTAGGCAAGACACATCTGGCGGTCGCACTCGGCCGGGAAGCCATCGTGGCGGGCTACACGGTGCTGTTCACGCCCGCGACGACGTTGGTGGCGCAGCTCGCAAAGGCTCATGGGGAAGGCCGGCTCGAGGAGCGGCTCACCCATTACGCCAAACCAAAGCTCCTGATCATCGACGAACTCGGCTACCTGCCCTTCGAGCCCGATGCCGCGCACCTGTTCTTCCAGCTCGTGAGCCGTCGTTACGAGCGCGGCGCCATGCTCATCACGTCGAACCGGGCTGTGGGCGAATGGGGCAGCGTCTTCGGCGATCCGGTGGTGGCGACGGCAATCCTGGATCGCCTGCTCCACCACAGTCACGTGATCACAATCCGGGGCGACAGCTACCGGCTTCGCGAAAAGCGTCGCAGTGGTCTTCTGCAGAAGACCACTGCGACGCTCAGCCCGCATCAGTCGGACAAGGCAAACGGCACCGGGGTCAGTTCCTCGTGACGCAAAGGGGTCAGTTCCGGATGTCGCTGGACAACCGTTGCGCCCATCAGAAAAGCATGTCCCGTTCACGGCCCGGTCCTGCCAACCGTAAATGGGCGAACAACCAACACGATGCTCTCTACCAAGAGATCCTGCGCGTGTGCGAGCTGCTGCCGGAGATCCATGTTCTCGGCCGCGAGAGCGAGAATCACACCGGCCGCGTCGCTCATACCAAACTCTCAGCCTGCCAAGCGACGCCACCATGGCTGGTGAGTAGCAGGCTCAGGCACCCGCGTCGCTGCCTCGTGCCAGCGGTCCCGGTCGCGCTCGGCCGCATCGAGGGCGGCCCGCAGGGCATCGAGTTGCGTCGACAGGATGTCCCGGTGAGTCGCGATCGCATCGTGCTCGGAGGCCCGGCTCAGGGCCTCTTCGAGCTGCGCCTCAAGCCGCTCGATGTGGCGGGTCAGAACCGCCGTCACTCCCGGGTCAGGTACCGGGATCTGTTCCTGGGACTGTTCCGGCTCGCGAACCGGGACTGTCTCACCTTCAGTACCAGGTTCAGACCTGGCACTAAGGGATTCCTCCGGAACACCAATCCGCACCTTGCCGTCGTTGCCCGGACGCCTTGCCCAACGCTTCCGCTTCACGTGCTGACGCGCACTTTCGCGCTCAATGCCGAGGCGTTCGGCAAGCTCGTCGTAGGTGAGCCAGGAGACCGCATCCATCCGGGTCATGCTCCGGGGTCAGAGCCGGGGACAGTCCCGGGCCGTGCGCCGGATCTGCGCCAGGATCTGAACCAGGAGCTGCGCCGGGACGTGACCCGTAGCGTGGGGATACATGGTTAAGACGGCGTTAACGGGTTCGCCAGCAGCCTGAGGCTTTCCGATCTGATCGTTTGACAGGCGGAGCCTGAGCGGAGACGAATGGTCAAGCCGAACGGTCCGGCGAGTCGAGGTCCAGAAACACGAAACCCGCCACGAGGGCGGGTCACATGCCCGGCAAGGCAACCGGGGACAGATCAACAATTGGCGTTGTGATCCTCCCCGAAAACCTGCCGATCCGCAAGAGGAAAACCGCCGTTTTCCTCAACGGCGGAGCTTTGCCGGCATGCGTCCGCTGCCCCTGAGGCTGGTCTCGCGACCAGGGATGTGGAGCTATGTTTGCGGACGAAATCCGGCTGGCGGCCGAAGCCGCGCCGCGTGTGAAGCTACCCGAAGTGCTGACCCTGCTCTGGCGCGCCTATGGGGCTGGCCAAGTGACCGAGGCCGAGGCCGAGGCCCTGTCCGGGTTAATCGAGGCGCGGAAGATGATCCCGGCCGCGCCTGAGGTTCCCAGGAAGCGCGTAGGCTCCCGGCCGCGCACGGATGCCAGCCTGGAACGCCGCCGCCGCTGGGCCGCCGCCGGGCGGTTGCCACCCCAAATCTCGGCGCAATTCACGCTGGCCGAGCAAGCCGTGCTCGCCGTGGTGAGCGCTGAGGCCGTGAAACGGGGGGATTGCCGCCTCTGTCACGAGCAGGTCGCGGCCGTTGCGGGCGTGTCGAAGTCCACCGTGAAGGGAGCGCTTCGCCGGGCCCGGGACCTCGGTCTGATCACGGTCGAAGAGCGGCGCGCCACGGCTTGGCGGAACCTGCCAAACGTCGTGCGGGTCGTGTCGCGCGAGTGGCAGGCCTGGATGCGGCTCGTGCGCCGTTCATCGGAGCCAGGGGGTGGGGGCAAATCCCTGACCCCCACGAATACCAAGGTTCAAGGAAGACGGGTTGGAAGGAAGCGCCAACGCCAAGCCAAGCCCCTGCAAGAGGCTGCCGGAAAGCAGAGTTGCCCTCACGACAGCCCCAGGCCCATGCGGATTTGAGATTCGCACGGACCGACAGCAGATCGACAGCTTCAGGCGTCAGGATCTTGACGCAGCGCAGCCTGCCCACGCTCCCGCCAGCGAGTGCGGCGGGCGAGGGTTCCGAGCCCCGGCGCGTTGAGCGCCTCGGCGAGTTCGAGGAGGGCGCCGAGGATGACGGCGCGGTCATCATCCGCGCGCGCGACCAGGCCGCTCTTCACGACCAGGCCGCCGAGCTCGATCAGCTGGCGCGTGCGCTGGCGCCGGGCCAGGGCCTGATCGCGGGTGTCCATGCGGGCGCGCGCCGCTTCAAGCCGCCGGAGCGCCGCCGTCGTGCGGCGCAGGGCTGTCATGCTCGACCGCAACTCCGGCAGCAGCAGCGCTGCCGCCGTTCGGCCGCGCCCGTCTCTCGCGGCGAAAGAAGCCGGCGCCCTTGCGGCTCCAGCCCTCCTTCAACTGAGGCGCGCCGGTCACCCGCTCGACCATCTCCAGGAGCGCGCCGGCGAGCGTCTCGGCTTCGAGGCTGTCGGCCCCGGTTGCGACGACGAGTTCACCGAGCTGCTGGGTGCGCCTGGCTCGCAACTGCTTCTGGCGCTCCTGCAGGGTCTTGAGCTCGGTGTCGAAGTCGCGCGGCTTGCGCATGACGGCTCCTCAGGGCTGGTTCCAGATGCGGAGAAAGGCGGCCTGACAGGCGACGGCCAGGAACGCGACCAGTGAAGCCGCGATCAGAAGGATGCAAACCCGCATCTCGGCCCACATCCCCATCGCGGTCGCGTGGTCGCCAGCCCAGGCGGTCGCCTTGCTGCCCAGCAGGCTGATGCTGAGCAGGAGAACGATCAGCGACGCCCATACGATGAGGCGCGCGGCCCGGCCCGGCAGTCGCGGTTCGAACGCTTCAGGTTCGCTCATGATTCGCCTGCGTGGCGCAGGGCGGCGGAGGCGAGCGCCTCGATGGTGCTGGCGAGGGCGTATTCGGCATCCTTGAGATCCGTCTCGGCGTTGCGCACGGCATTCTCTGCTGCCGTCGTGGCGGTCTGAAGGTCCTGGTGCTCCACACCCCGCACCGTGGCAGCGGCGAGCGTGCCGGTCAGCGTATCTCGGCGCTCATAAGCTTCGAGCAAGGCGCAGCGAGCCAGGCGCTGGCGCTCGTGCAGGCGCAGCAGCTTCGGATGGTCCTCCTCCAGCATGGTCGCCTTCCCCTTAAGTGAGGCAAGCTTAGCCTTAAAACAGGCGCCCTGCCAATCTGCCGAGTGCACTGCTCTCGCAGGCGGGCTGTGTCTGTCAGGTCCGGCGCGAAGCGGTGGAAATGCGCGCTTATACGTCGCTGCGCGACTAGCGCTCGGGGCAGGGTGCGCCGACTGGTGCGGGGGATCCGAAACGGCTAAGCTCTGGCCAGCGTCCCTCTCCTGCGAATTCCTGCGTTGGCGATCTATCACTTCTCGGCCAAGCTGATCTCGCGTTCGGCCGGGCGCAGTGCCGTCGCGGCGGCGGCGTACCGGTCCGCGTCCGAGCTGCACGACGAACGCGCCGAGCAGCGCCACGACTTCCGCGCCAAGGGCGGGGTGGTGCATTCCGAGATCCTGCTGCCGCAAGGCGCGCCCGAACGTCTGTCCGATCGTGCAACGCTCTGGAACGCGGTGGAGGCGAGCGAGAAGCGCAAGGACGCACAGCTCGCCCGCGAAGTGGAGTTCGCGCTGCCGCGCGAGTTGAGCCGGGCTGAGGGCATCGCGCTCGCGCGCGACTTCGTGCAGGCGACGTTCGTCAGCCGCGGCATGGTGGCGGATCTCAACCTGCATTGGGATCAGGCGGCAGACGGCTCCTACAAGCCCCACGCCCACGTGTTGCTGACGCTTCGCGCGGTCGGCCCGGAGGGCTTCGGTGCCAAAGAGCGATCCTGGAACGCGCGGGAGGAGTTGGTCGGCTGGCGCGAACGCTGGGCCGGGCACGTCAACACGCGGCTGGCCGAGCTCGGGCACGACGTGCGCATCGATCATCGCAGCCTGGCGGATCAGGGTTTGGCCCTGGAGCCGCAGCACAAGATCGGCCCGGCCGGGGCGCGGCGGGAGGCCCGCGATGAGGACGCCGAGCGGGCCGACGAACATCGGGCGATTGCGGCCCGCAACGGGGACCGGATCGCGGCCGATCCCACGATCGCGCTCACGGCCCTGACTCAGCAATCCTCGACCTTCACCCGGCAGGATCTGGCCCGATTGATTCACCGGCACTCGGACGGCGAGGCCCAGTTCACGCCCCTCATGGCCAAGGTCGAGGCCTCGCCGGAGCTGGTGCGGCTCGGGCAAGACGCGCGTGGACAGGAGCGGTTCACCACCCGAATGATGCTCGGCATCGAAGCGCGGATGGAGCAGGCGGCCGAGCGCTTGAGCCGGGCGGAGGGTCACGCGATCGGATCAAGCCTTCAGGAGGCCGCCTTGCGGGCGCGTTCGCTCGGAGCCGAGCAGGACGCGGCGTTCCGCTCGGTGACGGGTGGGGCGGATCTGGCCCTCGTCACCGGCTATGCGGGCACCGGCAAGAGCACGATGCTCGCGGCGGCGCGGGTGGCCTGGGAGGCGGCCGGCTACACGGTTCGGGGAGCTGCTCTCTCCGGGATCGCGGCCGAGAACCTGGAGGCGGGATCGGGCATTCTCTCGCGCACGCTGGCGAGCCTGGAGCATGCCTGGGGGCAGGGACGAGACGCGCTGACGTCCCGCGACGTGCTCGTCATCGACGAGGCCGGGATGGTGGGCTCGCGGCAGATGGAGCGGGTGCTCTCGGCCGCGCAGACGGCCGGGGCGAAGATCGTGCTGGTGGGCGATCCCGAGCAGCTGCAGGCGATCGAGGCCGGCGCTGCGTTCCGGGCACTGCTGGAGCGGCACGGGGCGGCCGAGATCACGCAGGTGCGCCGGCAGGAGGAAGCGTGGCAGCGGGCGGCGACGCGGGAGCTGGCGACGGGGCGCACGGGTGAGGCCCTGGCCCGCTACGTGGCGGCCGGTCGGGTGCAGGCGCAGGCGACGCGCTTGGAGGCGCAGGCGGCCCTGGTGGCGGCCTGGGATGCCGAGCGGCAAGCGGCACCGGAGAAGAGCCGCATGATCCTGGCCAGCACGCGGGTGGACGTGGCCGAGCTGAACAGGTTGGCCCGTGCGCGGATGCGGGCGGCGGGCGCGCTCGGGGTGGAGGCGCCGGTCGAGACCGAGCGGGGCACGCGCGCCTTCGCGCCGGGCGACCGACTGATGTTCCTGCGCAACGAACGCTCCTTGGGCGTGAAGAATGGCTCTCTCGGCTGGGTCGAACGCGTCGAGAGCGGCGGCATGAGCGTGCGCCTCGACGGCCCCGAGGGGCGGGTGATTGGCTTCGAGCTGAAGGATTATGCTCATGTCGAGCATGGCTACGCGGCGACCGTGCACAAAGCGCAAGGGGTCACGGTGGACCGGATTCACCTGCTCGCCTCGCCGCTGATGGACCGGCATTCGGCCTATGTCGGGCTGACCCGCCACCGCGAGGCCGTGACGCTGCATTACGGGCAGGACGACTTCGGCGATATCCAAGCGCTCGCGCGAGGGGCGAGCCGGGAGCGGGCTCAGGAGACGACACTGGACTACGCAGCCGGCTTCGCGGAGCGGCGCGGGATCGTACCAGCCTCCACGATCGTGGTGGAGAGACCGGCAGAACCGGAGCTGCGGCCGGAACCCCCTGCGCCGCGGCTGGGCCGGTTCGCGGGGCTCAAGCTCGGGCGGGCACCGGCTCGTCCCATGCTGAACGCGACCAGCGTGGAGGCGGATCCGGCCGCTTTCCTGTCGCGGGCGGTGGATGGGTACGTGGCGGCCTTCGCGGATGCCGCGCGGATGCGCCGGGCGGACCTGCCGGTGCTGCCGCATCAGGACAAAGCCCTGGCAGAGGCGGCGGCCCGGCTCGATGCACTCGATCCCGAGACCGGTCGGGATCTGCGCGCGGCCCTGGCGCGGAGACCTGAGCTCGCCGCCCGCGCCGCCGAGGGCCGGGCCGCATTGCTGGAGGCGGTGGCCGAGGAGCGGCGGCTGCGGCACTCGCCCGAATTGCGGGCGCAGCGTTACGCCGCGCGCTGGGCTCAGCTGGAGCAGGTCTCTGCGGCCGCGCGCCAGGGGCCGGAGGCGGTCGCCGCGCGGGCGGCGCTGCAGGCGCTGGCGGGTGAGATCCGGCGCGACGGCCAGGCTGCGGCGGTGCTGAAGCGCCAAGCCCGCGACCTCGGCCTCCAACCCGGCTCCGGTCTGGCGCGGGCTCTCGACGGGCGCTCCGCGCGCGCGGTGGAGCGGAGCGGGCCGAGCCCGGGCTTCAGCCGGTAGAGCGTGGAGGCAGCATGAGCCCAGGCGCCCCCGAGCCGGAGGACGGGTCCGACGAGGCCGCGCGGGCGTTCGAGGACCTGCGGGCCGAGGTCGCGGATCTACGCCGCGCGATCCAGGCGCTGGAGCCCGCCATCCGGGAGGGCCGGGCGCCGGATTACAGCCTGAGCCTGGGCCGGATCGCGAAGGCGCAGGTGGAGATCGGCAGCATCCTGGCCCGGCTGGAGCGGCACCCGGCCCTGCAGATGACGCCGGAGAGCGTGGCGGCCCGGATCGAGCGCGCGGCGGAGAGCGCCACCCGGCCCGCCTTACGCAACGCCGAGTGCGCGGCTGCGGCGATCAGCGACGCCAGCCAGGACCTGGCCGCGATGCTGGGCTCGGCCCGGACACGCCGGGCGCAGCGGACCCGGCTGATGCAGGCCGGGGCAGTCGGGGTGCTGGCGGGCTTGATCCTGCTGCCGCTTCTCTGGTGGCCGCTTGCCCGTGTCCTGCCGTCCGGCTTCTCCGACCGGATCGCGGCGGCGGTTCTCGGGCAGGCGCCCTGGGAGGCCGGCATGGGGTTGATGATGCGGGCGAATGCCGGGTGGTGGGATGGCTTGGCGGAGGGCTGGCGGCGGTCGGAGGCAGCCGGACCTGAGCTCAGGAGCTGCTACGAGGCGGCGCGGACCTCGGGACGAGAGCAGCGCTGTACCGTCACGGTGAAGCCAGGCGCGCTCCGGTGAGGGTGCCGGTCGTTCGCAGTCACCGTGAGGAGGCTGCCTTGGCCCGCCTTCCTCGCGATCCTGATTACCGCGATCCTGAGCGCCGGCTGTGTCGGACCCTCAGCCGGAGGCGGTGACTCGAGCCTTCGCGAAACAAAACTCCGCGGCGATCATTCCCCCTACCGCGTCCGTAAATCTGCTCACGGGCCTGAGGTCGTGTGCCTCCCCGAGGATTATTCAGCCACAAGGAGTTTCCCATGCATCAGATGTCGAGCGAGATGCAGGCGTGCATCGATGAGTGCCTGCGCTGCTACCAGACCTGCCTGAGCATGGCCTCGAACCAGTGTCTGCCGGCCGGCGGCAAGCACGTTGAGCCCGGGCATTTCCGGCTGATGCTGTCCTGTGCCGAAATCTGCCGGACGTCGGCGCATGTCATGCTGCTCGGCACCGAGCATCATAAGCATGTCTGCCGTGAGTGCGCCGATGTCTGCGAGGATTGCGCAAGGTCGTGCGAGAGCGTGGGCAACATGCAGCAATGCATCGAGCAATGCCGCCGGTGCGCCGAGAGCTGTCGGAAGATGGCGGCCTGAGTCTGGGGCTGGGCTGGTCCATTTCGGGCTACCCAGCTCTGCGCCCGGGTACGGCAGCTTCAGTGCATATGGTGTGGTCCTCCCATTATGCTGGGCTTTTGCTGTGGTGATGCTGTGGCTCGCTGAGTTCGGTCGCGCGGCCTCCGCCGACGGTGGTGCAGGCCATGGCGAAGCGCCTGGAGGCGGCGGAGTGACGCCCGCTGGAAGGGGTGCGGAAGGGGCACCGACCGCAACACCGTGACCTGGGAAGAAACACGGGCGCGGCCGGCGCCTGCCACCCTACTCGCGATAGGGCGCACGGTGATGCTGTGGGCTGCGAGTGGCGCCCGCAAGCCGCCGGAGGGCGAACCGGGGAACAGGCGCTTGGCGATGTAGGCGACCCCAATCGTTCGCGACAGGCTCAGCCGACCCGGCGCGACGCGGGCAGGGCGTCGGGCGTCATGGCCTTCAGTCGCTGCCGCATCCCCTTGCCGGGCCTGAATTGGACAGCCTTCTTTTCCGCCACGAGCACGCTTTCGCCCGTCCGCGGGTTGCGGCCTTGGCGCGCTCGGATGTCCTTGGTGGAGAAAGCTCCGAAGCCGCGGATCTCCACCCTGTCGCCGGCCACCAGCGCATCCTCGATCCTGGCGAGGACCGCGCTCACCACAGCCTCGCAGTCCTTCTCGTAGAGGTGCGGGTTCTGCGCCGCGAGGCGGGTGACGAGCTCGGATCGGATCATGGGTGGCCAGGAACACGATCCGCCCAAGGCTTTCAAGCGACGTCCATGTCCACGCGCGAGGCCGCGGCGTTCGAATAATGCGCCTGATCTCTTTCGCATAAGTCCCAGTATGGAGTGGGTCACCGGCCGCGGCATCGTCGGGGGAAGGTGACGTGCCGGGCCGGTGACTGCCACCCCAGGTTCGCGCAGGTGGGGCGCAGGCAGATCGTGCGATGCTCGGCGGGCACCAGCAAGCGTTCAGATCGGACCAAGCGGACGCGCGGGCACTTAGTCTCGTAAGTTCTAATCCCACAGGGAGTTCCCCCGGCTTTGCCGGGGAGGCAGTAGGCGTTTGACGTTTTCGGCAGTGTCCATCGAAGAACATCTCTCCGTGAGCCGCCAAGCACACGGGAAGATGTTCAACGATGGACGAGTTCGAGAGCTTAAGCCACACCAAGTGGACGTGCAAATACCACGTGGTCTTCATCCCAAAGGGACGTAGGAAGGCGCTCTACGGGACGCTGCGCCCCCATCTCGGCGAGGTGTTCCGCACCCTGGCGCAGCAGAAGGAGAGCCGGATCGAGGAGGGGCATCTCCTGGCCGATCACGTGCACATGATGATCGCCATCCCTCCCAAATACGCCGTCTCTCAGGTGATCGGATACATCAAAGGCAAGAGCGCCATCCATCTCGCACGGGTGTATGGCGAGCGCAGGCGCAATTTCGTTGGGCAGCACTTCTGGGCCAGGGGCTACTTCGTCTCGACCGTCGGTCGCGACGAGGCCGTGATCCGCGCCTACATCAAGCAGCAGGAACAGGAGGACCAGCGCCTGGAGCAGTTGAACCTCTGGCGCTGACACCCACCGACCGGTGGTCCCACCATTGGGACCGCGTCAGCGATCCCTATAGCCGCCCTGGGCGGCCCAGATCGGAAAGCCCCCGGCTTTGCCGGGGGATGCTTACTTCCTATGCCCTGAATCTCAACCTGTCCGCAGGGGTATGCCCCAACGGACAAGGCGAGATTTGCGCCCGGCGCATGATCGTTCCTGTGAGATTTCAGACGCGGGACGAACTGCCGGTCCAGACCGCGAGACCACCCACTTGGAACGGCTCTTCAGTGGACTTGGAAGGGTCCACACGAGCAAGCCCTATTGGAACGAGGCACCCAGCCGGGCATTCTCTCGCGAGCCAACCGTCAAGCTTCCATAGTATACCCTATACCGCATGGACAACCCAAAACCGATCCAGGTGTACGCGCCTACAATGCTGAGCGGTGATACAAACGCCAGTGCGTGACCATAGTCATTCCTAGCTTATGACCATGGTCAGACATTGCTGAGGTTGCGAGTAGACAATGCAGTGGGTGGGGATCCGTTCCTGCGAAAACTTGAGCGTGCAGGTAATCTGTCCGAGGGCGAGCGAACCGCCCTGCAGACTTTGACCTTCAATCGCCGCTCCGTTCCGGCTCGGCGCGACATCACCGATGGTGACACCACGGACCGCATCTACCTCGTCATGAGCGGCTTCGCCTGTCGCTATAAGACCCTACTAGGCGGCAATCGCCGGATCGTCTCCTTCGTGCTGCCGGGCGACCTCTGCTACTTGCACGACAAAGGGGGTGTCACGAGCGGGCAACAGTCCGCAAAAGATAGGCCGTTCAAGCTCAGGTCGGCATTTTGCCTCTTCGACATCCCGCCTCATTGCGGCAAACTCCCTGCGGGTACCGGCATGCGTGGGTCATGCGAGCCCTGCCGCAGAGCGGCTTTCTTTGCAGATGCGGCGACTCTGGTGTCGCTGCCGATCGGGGAAGCCCAAGCCGGGCGAGCAACAGAATTGTCGAAGGGAATGTTCCCATGCTCAGCCGTCGAGCCCTCCTCGCGCGCGGCGCCGCCCTGGGAAGCGCGGCCGCGTTAAGCCCCATGCTTCCGGCTTGGGCGCGCAGCGGAACCCGCGGCGTCCCGCCGACGCTGCCGACCCTGTCGGGTAGAGACATTGCTCTCGAGATCGGCCACATGCCCTTCACGGTCGGAGGGCGGACCGGGCGCGCCATCGCCGTCAACGGAACGGTTCCGGCGCCGCTCCTGCGCTTGCGCGAGGGCGAAACCTTCCGCATCGCCGTCACAAATACCCTCGACGAAGTCGCCTCTATCCATTGGCACGGCTTCTTGATTCCGTTCCAAATGGACGGTGTTCCGGGTGTGAGCTTCCCCGGCATCCGCCCCCACGAGACCTTCGTCTACGAACTCCCGATCAAACAGTCCGGCACCTACTGGTACCACAGCCATTCCGGGCTGCAGGAGCAGGTCGGCCTTTACGGGCCGATCATCATCGATCCCGCGACTCCCGATCCCGTCGCCTATGACCGCGAGCACGTGCTCGTCCTGTCCGACTGGAGCTTCATGGCTCCTGAAAGGATCATCACCCAGCTGAAACAGGAGCAAGGCCACTTCAATCGAAATAACCTCACTGCTGCAGGCCTCTTCAGCGATGATCCCGCACAGCAGATGTCGCTCGAGGATCGGGTGAAATGGGCCAAGATGCGGATGGATCCCACCGACATCTCGGATGTCACCGGCGCGATCTATACCTATCTGATCAACGGGCATGGACCTGCGGAAAACTGGACGGGGCTGTTCCGCCCCGGCGAGCGCGTCCGGCTGCGCGTCATCAATTCGTCCGCCATGACGGTCTTTCACGTCCGCATCCCGGGCTTACGGATGACCGTGGTCAACGCCGATGGAGAGAACGTGCGTCCGGTTCCGGTCGACGAGTTCCAGATCTCGGTCGCGGAAACGTACGACGTGATCGTCCAGCCGACGGAGAATCGAGCTTTCACCATCGTCGCGGAAGCCGTTGACCGATCCGGCACGGGGAGGGCCACGTTGGCCCCGCGCCTGGGCATGTCGGCGCCGGTGCCGCCACTCAGGTCTCGGCCTCTTCTCGGCATGGACGACATGGGTATGGCAGGCATGGGCAGCATGGGTTCCGGCGGAATGTCCGGCATGGACCACGGATCGATGGCTGGCGGCTCCATGGCCGGAATGGGCCACGCGGCCAAGGCACGCGGTGGGGCGATGAAGGGCGGGGGCTCCATGGCTGGCATGGGCCACGGGGCGATGCCGGGCGGTGGCTCCATGGGCAGCATGAACATGGATATGGACATGCGCAACCCCGCCAACGTTCCTCCGAACGTGGACGTCGGAGTCGGCGTGGACATGGTCGCGCCTGAACCGCAGGACCGCACCGGCAATCCGGGTCTGGGGTTGGAGAATGCGGGCCACAAGGTTCTGACCTACCGAGACCTTATCGCCCTCAAACCCAACCCGGACAGGCGCCGCCCATCGCGGACGCTCGAGATCAATCTGACCGGCAACATGTATCGCTTCATGTGGTCATTTGACGGACGGAAGTTCAGCGACGGAGTCGAGCCCATCCGCTTCGCCCGCAACGAGCGGGTGCGCGTGACCATGGTCAACAACAGCATGATGCAGCACCCGATGCATATCCACGGGCACTTCATGGAATTGGTCAACGGACATCCCGGGCACCATCCGTTGAAGCACACCATCAACGTGCTGCCGGGAAGCAAAGTGACCTTTGACATCACCGCTAACAATCCTGGGGACTGGGCCTTTCACTGCCATCTTCTGCTCCACATGCATGCGGGAATGTTCAACGTCGTCACTGTCCGCCCTCTCGACCGAGAACCCGCATGACCGCGTTCCGTATCGCGTTGCTGGCGACGACGGTACTCCCCGTCCTTGCCGTCGCTCAGCAGATGGACCCTTCCATGCAGATGCCTGGAATGGGGGCCGGGTCGACGACGGAAGTGGCTCCGCCACGCACATCCGCACCTGCGCAGGCGGGCATGAATGGGGACCACGATATGGGTGCGATGCGGGGTACCACTTCCTCGCTGCCTCGCCGCGTGGGTGCTAAACGGGCTGCACCATCACCCGCCGGCCCTCTGGCTTCGCACAACGCAGGAACCATGGATGGGATGGGAGGTATAGAGGCCCAGCGGGAGATGCCCAACCCTCCCCCGCCTCCCGCTGCGCTTTCGGGGCCGGCGCATGCCGCCGACCTGGTTTACAACCCGTCCGACATGGCGACTGCACGCGAGGAACTGCGGGCCGAACAGGGTGACCTCAGAGCATACAGGGTCCTCATCGATCGGCTGGAAACGCAGTTTCAGGAGGGCGGGAACGGCTACAAGTGGGATGCTCAGGCTTGGTATGGCAGCGACATTAACAAGCTATGGCTCAAATCCGAAGGTAACGGCACTTACCGTGGGAGGGTGGAAGAGGGGGATCTGCAGGTGCTTTGGAGCCGCGCCATTTCACCGTACTTCGATCTCCAGGCGGGTGGCAGGGTCAATTTCGGACCCGGCCCGCAGCGTACTGATGCTGTCATCGCGTTGCAGGCGCTCATGCCGTATTCGTACAATGTGGAGGCAAGCCTCTTCTTGTCCAATAAAGGCGAGCTGAGGAGTCGCTTAGAGGCCGAGTATGACCTGCTGATCACGCAGAGATTGATCCTTCAACCTCGCGTCGAGCTTAATCTCTCCGCCCAGAACATCCGCGAGCTCGGCGTCGGTGCCGGATTGTCGACGGTCGAGGCGGGGCTTCGCCTCCGTTATGAGTTCATACCGGAATTCGCCCCTTATGTTGGGATCGAGTACGAGCGCAAGGTCGGCAACACTGCCGGCTATGCGCGGGCCAGTGGCGAGGATGTCGGCTCATTCAAGTATCTGGTCGGCCTAAGGTCGTGGTTCTAGACGTCATGTTCCTGGGTCGAGGTTTGATCCTGACCCAGCAAACTGGACACCTCCAAAAACCTCCGAAATCGTGGTCGCAGCGGTCGCTAAGCCCTTGATCCGATTGGACTCGAGTTGGGGCCGAAAGGAGTTTTTGGAGGTGTCCAACTGGTCTGAGCTGAGCGCAAGTTTTTCGGGCATCCTGAACCCTGACGGAGGGTGGATGTCATGCCTCGCAAACGCTTCATGATGCCGAGACCCAGGCCTTGGCCGATCTGGTCACGCGACGCCGCCAGATCGTCGACCTGATCGCGTCGGAGCGGCAGCGGGCGAGCCACGCCCCGTCTTGCATCAAGGACAGCGTCCGGCGTGTCATAGTATTGCCATCGCCGGCATTCTCGGCGCCGCCGGCATTATCATTGCAGTGTTGCCGGAGCGGGTGGCCCGGCGGGCGTAAGAGCGTAGCGAGCACTCGGGGGGATGTCCACGGCGACATCTTTCCGGCTCGTCGCGCGGCATGATATGCGCTTGCAACCATATGCGTTGGAGCGCATTTTTCTGTGACGAGGTGGAAGGTCGATTTCCATCCGGCCTTCGCCGTGGAGTTCAAAGACCTCTCCGACGAGGTGCAGGACGAGGTTCTCGCTCTTGCCGGGGCCATCGCTGAAGGCGGTCCTCAGATGGGTCGGCCGCGTGTCGATACTCTGAATGGGTCGAAGCACCCGAACATGAAAGAGGGCCGGTTCAGGGCGGCGGGCGGCGTATGGCGCGTGGCCTTCGCATTCGATGTCGAGCGCCACGCGGTGCTCCTGGTCGGCGGGAATAAGGCCGGCGTCGCTCAGAAGCGCTTCTATCGGGTGCTGATCGCCCGAGCGGACGAGCGGTTCGACGAGCATCTCAAAGCCCAGGAGGCGAAGGAATGAGCGGGTATCGGACGGTCAGCCTCGATGAAGTGATGGCAAAGCTCCCGCCGGAGCGGCAGCAGCGCATCAAGCAGAAGACCGAGCAAATCCTCCTGGAGCAGGCGACCCTGCGGGAGCTTCGCAATGCGCTCGGCGTCACCCAGGAGAAGCTCGCGAAGTCGCTCGATGTCGCGCAGGAGAACGTGAGCCGGCTGGAGGATCGAAACGATCCGAAACTCTCAACGCTTGCCGCCTACGTGAAAGCTCTCGGGGGCACCCTGGAGCTGCAGGCCGTGTTCCCGGACGGATCCACGGTAAAGCTCAGGCGCGCCTCGGCCGCGATCAAGAGGGCTGGCGCCCGCCCGAACCGCGTGAAGATCACGCCCGCGGAGCCTGTTCGCACAGGTCACGATGAGGCTGTCGCGTGAGTATATTCGTGGGAGATTTGCCGGCGGGCTCCATGAAAACCGTTAGGACGCCAGCACCCTGACACGCGGAGAGGGGAAAGGGGACGTGTCGCGCGCTGATTGGGCGTTATGGAGCCTCCATCGGGCAGACAGATACTGGCCAGCATGAGGCTGATCGGGGTGGGCGCCATTGCCCGCATGATCGAGCAGTAGAGACAACGTGTGGGTGGAGCGCTCATCGAAAGAAGACGTATTTCGCCAGGGCAGCTATCGCGAGGACCACCAGCACTAGGAACACGAGGCCGATTAGGCCCATGCCCCACATCATCCCGCCCATGCTGTCCATCATGTCGTGCATCATGGGATCGGTTTCCGTTCCGCCCCGGCCGGGAGGCGGCTGCGGGCGTTGATCTGCGCTTCAACTATTGTCCTTGAAGGAATCTCTGAAGCTCTTCAGGGGTCACCTTGCCATCTTTGTTGGCGTCGGCTGCATCGAAGATGCGCTTATGAATGGCCGTCACCTCCTCGAACGAGAGCGATCCGTCACCATTCGTATCGGCGATAGCGAACATCATCCTCATCCTGAGGCCGCCATCCATCATCCCCTGCTTCATCCCGCCCATCATGTGGCCCATCATTCCACACATGCCGCCCTGGCCCACCCCTCCCATGCCGCTCATTATTCCCGGCATCCCCGGTTGAGTAGGCTGGGCGCTTTGGCCCGACGTGCTCATCGGAGCCGTTGATGTCTGGGCGCTTGCGATGGAGATTGCGCCGGCAGCGAGAATGGCGGTGAGAGTGGTCACGCGCACCAGTGTAGTAGGGGCCATGGACTCCTCCTTTGGCTGAGTCTGGGTTAACGCTCTTCATCGTGAGACGTGTCAGGAGCCGCTGCAGCAGCTTGCAGGTCGCCCGGTCTGCTCGGCCTCTTGGATCGGCGGGCAGGGTACGTCGCCGTAGGAACAGAAGACGCAACAGTCTCCGGCCTCAGGTCGGAGCAGCGTGCCGCAACCGGTGCATTCATAGAAGAACTGACAGGTATCGGTGGGCATCGTCTCCGACGCGCGATGCCCGCAATGTGGACAGGTCAGGGTCGAGGTCAGTTGCATCAGGCAGTCCGTAGCACCTTGATCAGGGTGAGTTCGAAAGCTGCCGGTGTCGGCTGACGCCAGTTCTCGGCGCCGGCCGAGCACGGCTTGAGACTGTTACCCGTTGGAGCCTACACCAAGGTCAAGGTTTGCCTTCGCTCGTTTCAATAGGGCTTGCTCTAGCGGACCGGTCCAATCCTCGCCAAAACCCGGTCCACATAAATAGTCTTTGACTTTTGGACCGGATTAGGTCTTTATGTCTCAGAACCTATTGGACCGAAACGGACCGGATTGCCCCCATGCTCGTCGGATACGCCCGCACCTCGACCCTGGAGCAGGATGCCGGCCTGGAGGCGCAGGTGCGCGACCTCAGGGCCCTCGGGTGCCAGAGGGTCTACCAGGAGCAGGTGTCCTCGGTCGCGCCGCGCCAACAGCTCGAAGCGGCCGTGAATTTCGCCCGAGAAGGTGACACCCTCGTGGTGACGAAGCTCGACCGCCTCGCCCGCTCCGTGACCCACCTCGGCAGGATCATCGAGATGCTGGAGGGCAAGGGCGTGGCCCTGCGCATCCTCAACCTCGGCGTGGACACAGCGACCCCTACGGGCAAGCTGATGCTCAACGTTCTCGGCGGTGTAGCGCAGTTCGAGCGGGAGATGATGCTGGAGCGCCAGCGTGAAGGAATCGCCAAAGCCAAGGGCGAGGGCCGGTACAAAGGCCGCAAGCCCACAGCTCGCGCCCGGGCGGAGGAGATCCAAGCCTTGTCGGAACAGGGCCTCAGCATGAATGCCATTGTGGCTAAGCTCGGGATCGGCAAGGGGTCCGTGCACCGGGTGCTCGCCGCCTCGAAATCGGCGGCCTGACAGGTCGCACACCGCCACGGCAATGGCGGAGAGCTATTACGACTGTGTCACGAAGCCCGTAACACATTGCAGAATCTGCATTTTTCTCCCGCTCCTGCGCCGAGAAAGAGCGAGCAATATCAAGAACATAGAAAATTTTGTGACACAGCAGTACTATGGGTTTGGCCGCAATCTCCGCGCCCTACCCTTCTCGCCTGCCCGGCGCTATCTTGGTGTCATGACCACGGTGGACTTTCACCAAACGCCTGCGCCTCGGCCCGTTGAGACGGCCGAGCACCGGGCGACGCGCCTGGATAAGGAACGTGCCATGCTCGCGGTCGGCCTTGCCGCTGTTGAGGCTGGTGACATTTTGACCGGTAATGCTCTGGAGACGTGGTTCGACGCCCTCGAAGCCGAGATCGAGCCGGCCGAGGCCAGTGAAGTCGCCAAGCGGCCGATCGAGCCCTCCGCGTAGCCGACCCGCACTGCTCAGTCCCTCATGCCTCACGCTCTCATTGTCTCGCGGCCAGCGGCCGACGACATCGCGAGCGCTGCCCGCTGGCTGCGCCAGCCTGGCTCGGGCCAAACGGCCTCGCAGCGGCTCAAGCTCATCCGTAGGGCGATCACTGACCTCCAATTCAGCCCGCTCATGTGGCCAATCGGAGATCATCCTGGCGTGCGCGAGAGGCCGGTGCGCGGTTACCGCATCCTGTACACCTTCGCGCCCAGCAATACTGGGAGCTGGGGCACAGTGACCGTGCTCCGGGTTTTTGGGCCGGGTCAGGATCGCAGCGACCTATAGCGGATCGTCTGGCGGGTTAATGCCAGCTTCACAGCTCATTTCGTTACGGCCGTTCCTCCGACCCGCGTCAGCCCTGTTGTCACGCTGTCCGGAGCGTGCGCCCCGAAAACCGAGCTTCCTCCTTCCACGCATCCCGCTCGGCGCGTGTCTCAGCGAGTTCGGCTCGCAGCGCCTCGATCTGGGCGTGAAGCTCGCCGGCATCGACGGCTGTCTCTACCAGAGGGCATCGTGTTGACTGTTCGCCCAGTTACGCTTTGTGCGAACGTTCAGTGAACGTGGTTCAAGCGGCTGCGGGCTGGGTCTTGGTGAGATTGAGCCTTCGCCGGCTGGCAGGCATCATGGCGGCGCGGTGCCACAGGAAGTCGCCCGAGAAGCCGATGTGCTCCCATTCGACCGGCGACGTGTGGGCGAGCAGACGATCGGGGGTGGGATCACCGCTGCGACGCAGATGCGCGACCGCGTCGGCCATGTAGGTCGAGTTCCAGTACACGATGGCGGCGATCACCAGGTTGAGCCCCGAGGCCCGGTACTCCTGCACCTCCTGGCTCCGATCGGCGATGCGGCCCTGCCCGTAGGTGCACACGACGCTCGCCAGCGTATGGCGTTGCTCGGATTTGTTGAGCCCGGCCTGGCTGCGCCGTCGCAGGGCCGGTCCCTCCATCCAGTCGATCATGAACTCGGCCCGCACGAGACGGCCGGCTTCCCCGATCGCGAGGTCCAGCTGGTTCTGCCGCTCGTAGGCCGCGAGCTTCTTCAACATCGTGGAGGGCGCGACGACGCCCGCCTTCAGGGTGGCGACCAGCCGGACGATGTCGTTCCAGTGCGCGCGGATCAGATCGGCCTTGACCCGCTTGCCCAGGAGGCCGCCGAGCGCCGGGTAGCGTGACGGTGGCTCCAGGCAGGCGAGCCGCCGATCGGGGAAGTCGCGCAGCCGCGGACAGAACCGGATGCCCAGGCTGTCGCACAGGAAGTGGACGTGATCCGAACTGCCCCCGGTATCGGTGTAGTGCTCGGCGATGGTCAGGCCGGTGCCGTGGTGCAGAAGCCCGTCGAGCACGTAGGGGGCCTCGTGCTCGGCCGCCGCCATGCTGACCGAACGCATCGGCCCGTGCTGGTCGGAGGTGTGGGTGTAGAAGCAGTAGCCCGGCTCGATGCCGTGGCGGGCGTTGACCTGGCCGGCACCGTCGCCGCGCTTGCCGGAGCGGAAGAACTGGCCGTCGCTCGCCGCGGTGGTGCCCTCGCCCCACACGGCCGCGATCGGGAGTGCATGATGCGCATCGACGATCCGGCCGAGGGCGGCCTTGTAGGTCTCGTCGCGGATGAAGGCGTCGCGCGTCCAGAACAGCTGGTCGCGCGTGACCCCCTGGCTGGCTTCGGCCATGCGGGACAGGCCGAGATTGGTCGCGTCGGCGAGGATGACGGCCAGCAGCGCGTTCCCGTCCTCGACCGGCTGCCGGGTGCGGACGTTGGTGAAGGCGGACAGGAACCCGGTCTCGCGCGCCACCTCGTGGAGGAGTTCGGTGATGCGGATACGCGGCATCAGCGCGCCGATGCGGGCTGCGAGAGCCTCTGCCTCCGGGTTCTTGTCGGCACGGACCGGCGCGATGGAGAGCTTGCCGTTCCTCAGGCTCACGCCTTCGAGAGTCCCGCGGCCGAGATGCCGGCCGAGGCGCTTCAGCCGCCGGTCGAGCCGCTCCGCGCGGGCCGCCAGCCAGGCGTCGGGGTCGCAAGGCAGGCCGAGCGGGGCGACGATAGTCCGCGCTTCGTCGAGGGGCAGGAGATAACTGTCGAAGCGACGGTAGTGGGTCGAGCGCTCGACCCACAGGTCACCCGAGCGCCATTTGTTCCTCAGATGGGCGAACAGGGCCGTCTCGAACAGTCGGCGATCGAGCCTGCCGTCCGCCCCGGCCACGAGCCGGCGCCATTCCTTCTTGAACGGCATCGGCGTACCCTTGGGAAGGTCCCGCTTGCCCGAGCGGTTCAGATCGCGCAACGCGGTCAGGGCCGCGACCGTGCGGTCATCGGCGCGCGCCGCCTTGAAGTCGATCGCCTCGATCAGCATCGGCCCGTACTTGCGCAGCCTCATCCAGCGATCGGCGGCGCGCACGAGCGGATCCTCCTCTGCGACGTCGGCGATCTCGGCCGCCTGGGGCTTTGCCGCGATGAGCCTGTCGAGCCCGACGGCGGCATCGATCGCGGCGAGCGCGTCGCCGTTCTCCTTCATGGCCGTCGCGACTGCGCCGGCGGTCCCCGCGAGAAGGCGCATGAGCCGGCCGACGTCGCGCGAGGTGGCCACGAAGGTCCTCTCGCGCGCGGCTTTGCCGCGTGTGAAGCTCGCGCCGATGAGGCGGTCCGCCATGGACAGCGCCGCATCGGTCAAGCGGCGTTCGAGATCGAGCAACGTCGCGACCACGATGGCACGCCGCCGCGACGGGGCATAACGCTCGAGGGTAGAGGCCGGCGTGATCCGACCTTCGCGCATCAGGAGCGCGAGCCGGTCGGGGTGGATGCGCTCGGCCGCCCGCGGATCGAGCCCGAGATCCCGCACGGCAGCGAGCTTGTCGAGGAGTTCGCGGACATGGTTGGGCTTGGGCGCACGGGGCAGGTCCTTCATCCAGGAGAGGGGTGGCCGCCCGATCTTCGGATCGATCGCCAGAAGGGCGTCGAGCTGCGCCGCGAGCGCGTCGGTCATGCCCGCGAGCAGCGCGGCGGCGACCTGTTTCCTCGCACGCGCGCGACCGGCGAGCCCCGCGCGCTCGATCGTGTCGGGTGCCGGCAGGACGATGCCGCTGTCGCGCAACGCGGCCATCACCGCGACCGCGATCGGCTCCCCCTGGTCGGTCGGCCATGCCGCCCGGGCCGCGGCCGTGATCATCGACGGCAGGTCGGCCCTCGCGCAGGGGCGAAGTCCCAGCACCCGTTCGAGGGCGCGGGCGTGATCGGATATCGTGGGACTGCGCCCCGCATAGGCGGTGAAGGCCCTCGGGTCGATCGCGAGCTGTTCGGCGATGCGGGTGACCAGTGCCGGCTCGACCGTGATCGCCGGGGACAAGCCGAAGCCAGGATGACGCAGCAGCGCGAGCTGCACCGCGAAGCCGATCCGGTTGGCGTCGCCGCGGCGCGTGGCGATGAGGGCGAGGTCCTGGCGATCGAAGGTGTAGTGCCGCGCCAGCCCATCGCGATCGACCGGGATGCCGAACAGGCGCGCGCGCTCCGCCGTGCTCAGAAGCGACCGTCTTGCCATCGTCCCGCTATGCCCGAACCGTCCAGGAAAGGTCGCGGTCGAAGCTAGACAGTGCGGCTTAACGGGACATAGTTGGTGGACGGGATCGAGGCGCGTCGCGGATCGTCGGCGCACCCGTCCCCAGAACGGCCGGTTGCGGGACGGGCAGAGGGCGTCGATGGGCGATGTGCTGGGCTATGCCCGGGTGTCGACGGGGGACCAGGACGTCGCCGGACAGAGGCTGCGGCTGGAACACGCCGGCGCCATCCGGGTGTTCACGGACGTGCGGTCCGGCAAATCCATGGATCGACCCGGTCTGAGCGAACTCCTGGCCTATGCTCGAAAAGGGGACACCCTGGCTGTTGTGCGCCTCGATCGTCTGGGCCGATCCCTCGCCGAGCTGCTGTCGAGCGTGACCCTGCTCAAGGAGCGCGGCATCGCACTCCTCAGCCTCGAGGAGAAGATCGACACCGGCTCGGCCGCCGGCGAGCTGGTCTTCCACGTGTTCGGCGCCATCGCGCACTTCGAGCGGCGGCTCATCGCCGAGCGCACCAAGGACGGCATCGCGGCGGCCCGGGCCAAGGGTCGGCGCCCGGGTCGGCAGCCGATCGATCCCGACAAGGTCGGCGCCGCCCTGAAGCTCGTCCAGGCCGGCCTCTCACCGACCGAGGCGGCTCGCCAGGTCGGGCTCGGACGCGCGACCGTCTACCGCGAAATGGCCTTGGCGGGCGTCGCCCGACCGGCGTAGCCGACCGTTGTCAGGCGACACGGCAAACTGACCCCCTGACGACATGAGGAACTGCCCCCCTCATTGGGAGGTCAGGATGGTTAGGACGGACGGAGGAGTTTCTCTGCGGTTGAACGCACCGCGGGGGGACGAGATGAAGACGCCGGACGATGTGTCGGCGATGGCGCGTCTGAAGGGGCTCGGCTGGGGCTCGAAGCGGATCGCGGCGGAGCTTGGGTGTTCACGCAACACGGTGAAGCGATGGCTTCAGTATGGGGATTGGCGTCCCTGCGTGACGCCGTCTCGGTCGAAGAAGTTGGACGGGCTTTCCGATTGGCTGGCCGATCGCTTCCGGCGTCACGCCGGCAACGCTGACGTCCTTCGGCAGGAACTGGCGGCCGAGAAGGCGATCCATGTCAGCCTGCGCACCGTCGAGCGTGCGGTGGCGCCGCTGCGTCGGGAGCTTGTGGCGGAAGCCCGTGCCACGGTCCGGTTCGAGACGCGGCCGGGAGAGCAGTTGCAGATCGACTTCGGCGAGCGTCGCGTCGAGATCTGTGGGGTCCAGACCAAGGTGTTCTTCTTCGTGGCGACGCTGGGCTACTCGCGCCGGCTGCATGTACGCGCCTTCGGGCACGAGAAGCAGGACAGTTGGTTCACCGGGATGGAGAGCGCGTTCCAGGCCTTCGGTGGGGTGCCGCGCGAGGTGCTTCTCGACAATGCCCGAGCGCTGATCCTGCACCACGATCCGTCGAGCCGGGAGGTCGTGCTTCATCCACGGCTGCATGCCTTCGCTCGGCATTGGGGCTTCCGGGTTCGGGCCTGCGCGCCGTACCGGGCCCGAACCAAGGGCAAGGACGAACGCGGCGTCGGCTACGTGAAGAAGAATGCGATCGCCGGTCGCCGCTTCGAGAGCTGGGCCGCGATGGAGGCGCATCTCGACGCGTGGACGCGGGACGTGGCGGATCTGCGCGTCCACGGCACGACGGGGGAGGCACCGCGGCATCGCTTCGATCGTGACGAAGGCGGCGCGTTGAAGCCGCTGGCAGGCCTGCCGCCCTTCACGACGGCACGGGATCTCGTGCGCTGCGTCGGGGCGGATTGCGCCGTGGCGGTCGACGGCAACGCCTACTCGGTTCCGTGGCGTCTGATCGGCGAGCGCGTCCGGGTCACGGTCGGAAGCGAGATCGTTCGGGTGCATCATGGCGGCCACGAGATTGCGGTCCATGCCGAGCTCAAGGGGCGCCACGGCCGGGT
>NZ_JAUZVE010000081.1:0-23425 GCF_031844425.1 Microbacterium sp. ARD31 | reverse complement strand
CCCCCCCCCCCCCCCCCCCGCCCCCCCCCCCCCCCCCCCCCCCCCCCCGCCCCCCCCGCCCACGGGGGCGCACGACGGGGGTTCGACCGCGTCCGGCGCGACGTCGGAGGAGGACGGGCGCTCGGGGGAGGGCACGGGGAAGGCCTCGAAGCGGGACACGAGCACGACCTCGAGCCCGGACACCTCGCCCGGCACCGACGGCACGGACGGCAACGGCGGCGGGTCGGACCCCTCCGGCACGGTGCTCGAGGTTCCGGTGGCACCCGAGCCCACCGTCGACAGCCTCGGCGACCTCCTCGGCGACGCGGACCGGCCTCTCGTGGCGAGCCCGCTGCCGAGGGCGGCGAGCGCCCGCGGCCGGCTGGTCGGCGGGTTCCCGGCCGCGTTGCGCCCCGCGCCGCGCTCCCGGGTCGAGACCAGCAGCGTCTCCCCCGCCGACGACCGCCTCCAGGTCGCCCTGGTCGGCACCACCACGCTCGCTCCGGCCCGGGTGCTGCTCGACTACCGCACCCGGCTCGGGCGGCGCGGCATGGTCGAGCAGGCGACGACCCCGCCGACGGCCGCCGGCTCCCAGGCGGCGGCGCTGCAGCGCGGGCGCAGCACGGTCACCATCACCGTCACCCGGCAGGGGTCGCGCACGACGTACTCCGTGATCGCCTCGCTGCACACCGGGCGCGAGTGAGACGGGATGTACATCTCCGTACGCGACCGTCCCGGCACCGACAGCAGCGCCGCGACCACCGAGCGGTCGGCGAGGCCGCCCGTCGGCCGCGCCGTCGTCGTGCTGGGCGTCGTCTCGATGCTCACCGACATCTCCTCGGAGTCCGTCGCCGCGATCCTGCCGCTCTACCTGACCGCGGTCGTCGGCCTCACGCCCGTGGCGTACGGGCTCATCGACGGCCTCTACCAGGGCGTGAGCGCGCTCGTCCGGCTCGGCGGCGGCTGGCTCGCCGACGCGGCCGACCGCCCCAAGTGGGTGGCGTTCTTCGGCTACGGCGTCTCGGCCGTCGCCCGCGTCTTCCTCCTCTTCGCGACGGGCGCCGCCGGCATCGCGGCGGTGGTCACCGCCGACCGCATCGGCAAGGGCATCCGCACCGCGCCGCGTGACTCGATGATCAGCACGTCCACCCCGACCGAGCACCTCGGCCGGGCGTTCGGCGTGCACCGCATGCTCGACACCATCGGCGCGGCGCTCGGCCCGCTCATCGCCTTCGGGCTGCTGTGGGCGGTGCCCGACGACTACACCGTCGTCATGGTGGTCTCGCTGGCCTTCGCGATCGCAGGCGTGGCCCTGCTCGGACTGCTCGGCCCCGACGTGCGCGTGAAGCGGGAGCACGCCGGTCCCACCCCGCCGCCGTTCCGCTGGCGCGACCTCGCGGACCGTCGGCTCCGGCCGCTGCTGGCGATCGCCGCGGTGCTGGGGCTGCTCACGATCGGAGACGGCTTCGTCTACCTCGCCCTCCTCGACCACGCCGACGTCACGGTCACCTGGTTCCCGCTGTTCTACGTCGGCACCAACGTCGCCTACCTCGTGCTCGCCGTCCCGGTGGGCCGGCTGGCCGACCGGGTCGGCCGCGCCCGGGTGCTGGTGCTCGGCCACCTCGCGCTGGTCGGCGCCTACCTCTGCTCCGTGCTGCCCACCTCGACCGTCGCGGCCACCCTCGGCACCCTCGTCCTGCTCGGCACCTTCTACGCCGCGACCGACGGCGTCATCGCCGCCGTCGCCGGTAGGCTCGTGCCCGTGCAGGCACGATCGAGCGGCATCGCGGCCGCCCAGACCGTGGTGGCCCTGGCCCGGATGGTCGCGTCGGCCGGTTTCGGCCTGCTGTGGCTGCTGCTGGGCCCCGCGACGGCGATGGTCTCGGTGGCAGCGCTGCTGGTGCTGGCGATCCTCGTCGCGGCGACCCGGGTGGGGCGCCTCGACGGCGCCGTGGCCACCGCCGCCTGACCGGCCATGCGGCTCAGCGCACGCGCCCGCGTGCTGGCGTTCGTCGGCATCGTGGTCGTCCTCGTCGCCGGGGCGACCGTGTACGTCCTGGCCCAGGGCCGCGAGGTGCGCGCCCAGCGCCGCGCCGACCCGGAGGCCGTCCGCACGCCCGTCGCCGAGGTGGTCGACGGCCCGCGCATCGTCTTCCGGCACACCGGCCTGGACAACGAGCTCGGCGTGGTCGCGATGGTGCCGCTCGACGACCCCGCCGGGGCCCGTGCCTTCACCGGGGTGTCCTGCGACCGCGTCGCCGCCCGCGCGGACGGGGCCTCGTGCCTCACCATCGACCGCGGCGTCGTGACGACGTACGAGGCGCACTCCTACGACGCCGACTGGCAGGAGGTCGACACCTCGCCCCTGCCCGGGATCCCGAGCCGGACCCGCCTGTCCCCCGACGGCACCCTGGTGGGGACCACCTCGTTCGTGTCGGGCCACTCCTACATGACGTCCGGCTTCTCCACCGCGACCGAGATCCACGCCTTCGACGGCAGCACGTCCTGGGGCAACCTGGAGGAGTTCGACCTGGTCATCGAGGGGAAGCAGGTGCGCCCGAGCGACCGCAACGTGTGGGGCGTGACGTTCGTCGACGACCAGACGTTCTACGCCACCGTCGCGACCGGTGGCCGCACCTGGCTGGTCGAGGGCGACCTCGAGGCGCGCAGCCTCACCTCGGTCTCCGCCGACGCGGAGTGCCCGGCGCTGTCGCCCGACGGCTCCCGCGTCGCCTTCAAGGTCGACGTCGACCCGGGCCGCAAGGTGGTGTGGCAGCTCGCCGTCCAGGACCTCGCCACGGGTGCGCGGACGCTGCTCGCCGGCGGGCCGCGCGGGGTCGACGACCAGGTCGAGTGGCTCGACGACGACACCCTGATCTACGGGATGCCCCGCCCGGACGAGCCCGGCGTGACGGACGTGTGGTCGGTCGACACCACAGCCGACGCCGAACCAGCGCTGCTCATCGAGCAGGCCTGGTCGGCGACGGTCGTGCGCTGACCTGCGCTGACCTGCGCTGACCTGCGCTGGCCGTCGTCCGTGGCCCACCTCACGCCTCGCGCTGCCACCGTTTGGGGAAGTTCCTGCACCGGGTTGTGGGGCCGCTGGCGCTTGTGGAGGATGCCCCGGACTGCGTCCCCACCGCAGTATCGTTCCCCCTACCCCGTTCCCGACCCCCCGGGTGACAGCGAGGTCTCTCCATGCACACCCCCGTGCCCCCCACCCCCCACACCCCCGTGTCGCGCCGCCTGGCGCGGCTCGCGCCCGTGGCGCTCCTGGCCGCCGGTCTGACCGCGGTCACGCTCACCGGTCCCGCCCCCGCCGTGCCCACGGCCGACTCCCAGCGCGCGGCAGCGACCGTCGGCGCCTTCGGCAAGGGCCAGCCCTCCGGCGTCGTCGTACGCCGCGGTCCCTCCCGCGAGGTCGGCATGCGCTTCTCGCCGAAGGTCGACGGCAAGGTCGTCGGCGTGCGCTACTACAAGCCGCTGGCGTGGAAGGCGGCGACGCCGAGGTCCGCCACGCTGTGGTCGGCCAAGGGCAAGGTGCTGGCCCGCACCTCGATCAAGCCCGTCGCCGGCGCCGGCTGGCAGTCGGTGAGGTTCTCCTCCCGGGCCAAGCTCACCACGGGCAAGCTCTACGTCGTCTCCGTGCACACCCGCACCAAGGGCATCCACGCCGCCACGCCCGACGGCTTCGCCAAGGGCCACTCCACCGCGCAGCTGCGGGTGCCCCGCGGCCGCAACGGCTGGACGAGCGTCTCCGACAAGCCGACCTTCCCCACCAGCCAGGCCCGCGGCGACGCCAACTACTGGGTCGACGTCCGGTTCAAGCCGGGCACCTCGACCCAGGACCCGACGCCCACCCCGACCCCGACGCCGACCCCGGGCGGCTGGCCGGGTCCGGACAACACGGGCGTCCCCGCCGGCACCGTCCTCGCGCCCTACACCGGCCCCTGCACGATCACCTCGGCCCGCACCATCTCCGGCGCCGACGTGCTCAGCAAGTGCCAGGACGCGCTGGTCATCCAGACCACCGGCGTGGTCATCGAGAAGTCCCTCGTGCCGGGCGTGTGGTCGATCTACGGCGACGGCGACAGCTCGGTCACCATCACCGACTCCGACGTGCGCGCCGGCGCCGTCTCGACCGCAGGCATCTGGGGCTACAACATCAAGGCCAGCCGGGTCGACGTCACCGGCGGCCAGCACAGCTTCCAGTGCAACAACAACTGCGAGGTCACCGACTCGTGGCTGCACGACCAGCACAACCCCGACGGCGGCAGCTTCCACAACAACGCGTTCATCTCCAACGGTGGGCACACCATGGTGGTGCGGCACAACACGCTGCACTGCACCTCCATCCTCAACAGCACGGACGGCGGGTGCAGCGGTGACCTGTCGCTCTTCGGCGACTTCGACCCGATCGACGACGTGACCATCGACAACAACCTGTTCAAGGCCAACAACTCGTCGATCTCCTACTGCCTCTACGGCGGGGCCTCGAGCTCGAAGCCCTACCAGGCGACCAACGTCCGGGTCACGAACAACGTGTTCGAGCGCGGCGCCAACCGCAGGTGCGGCGTCTACGGACCGGTGACGTCGTTCGACAGCAACGCCAGCGGCAACGTGTGGACCAACAACACGTGGGACGCCGGTGGCGCGGTGACTCCCTCGCGGGGCTAGCGGCGATCCGGCCTAGAGGGCTCCGCCACCGACCGCCACGAGCGACTTGGTCAGTCCGGCCACGCGCTCGTGGTGGATGGTGGAACCCGGGAAGTACGACTTCAGCTCGGCGACCCCGACCAGCTCGGTCCACTGCACCTCCGACATCGCGTCCTCGGGCGTGTCCGGGCGGCTGTGGGCAAGTGGCCAGCGGGCGGCGAGCCTGGCCCGGGCGGCCATGGGCATGAACTGCAGGCCCGGGAAGAGCCAGTGCGGCTCGAGCGGGAAGTAGCGGTAGGGCGTCTGGACCCAGTGCCGGGGCGCCAGCGCGCGCACCTCGCGCGCCAGGGCGGACCGCTGGGCGTGCCCGCCGACGTGCTCGAGCAGCGAGTTGGAGAAGACGACGTCGTACGACGTGGGCGCGCCGGCGGCCGCGAGGGCCTCCCGTGCCCGGCAGGCGTCCCCGGTGACCGGCACCATGGCCGGGTCGTCGGAGTCGCCGGGCTCGAAGAGGTTGAGCACGGTGACCTCCTTCGGGCGCACCGGCGCCCGCCGCCACCACTCGACCGTGCCACCGAGGTCGAGCACCGACATCGTCGCGAGGTCGGGAAAGGCCTGCTGCACCAGCTCCCAGCGGGCTGCCCGCGTGCGTGCGCCGGCCGATCCCGGCGCGTCCACCAGGACGTGCCTCAGCCGCGCTGCGACACCACGGTTCTGCGTCATCGTGTTCCCCTCGTCGTGTTCATCTCGTCTGCGCCGCTCACCACGGCACGCACATGAGCTCGCTGTACAGGTAGTCGACAGACCGCGGCGACAGGCCGTCGCCGCGGAACATCCGAGGCCGCGGGGCGCTCTGGCGACGCGACAGCCGTGGTGGCCGGCCCGCGACGCGGCCTTCCGCGAGCGTCACCAGCGCCCGGTGCCGCAGCAGCAGGTGGCGGTAGGGCGCGTGCCCGGCGCGCGCCAGCACCGCCGGGTCCGAGACGTGCAGCAGCGACGTGAAGAGCGGCAGCCCCTTGCGCCGCTCGCGACGCGCGATCACGTAGCAGGAGTCCTCGCCCACCCGGACGACGAAGTGCAGCGCGGCGGCCGCGTCGCGGTGGTCGCGGTAGACCTCGAGGTCGCGCCCGGAGAGCGCGGCCTCGATCTGCGCGGGGGCGGTCAGCACCCGCACGCCGGGTCGGGAGGGCAGCGGCAGGTTGGGCACGAGGGCCGTCGTGGTGTCGAGCCGGCTGAACCCGAGCCGCTCGTTGAGCGCCACGACGTTGCCGCTGGGTGAGAGGTCCACGAAGTCGAAGCCTCGCTGGCGCAGCATCGCGCGTGCCAGGCGTACGCCGTGGGCGCGGTGCTCGTCGAGCACGCACCACGCGGCCAGGTTGCAGATCCGGCGCAGCCGCCCGTCGACCTCGCGCTCGGAGTAGAAGGCCAGGTAGGTGCCCACCACGGCGTCGCCCTGGCGGAGCAGGAAGCCGTGGTTGGGCGCGTCGACGCTCCACGGCGGCACGGCGCTGCGCGCCCACTGTGCGGCGCTCAACCGGCCGTTGAGGTGCTGGTGCAGGAACTGCGCGACGTCGGTGACGTCGGCGTCGGTGATCGGCGCGAGCTGCACCTTCTCGCGCACGTCCAACCCCACGCCCATCCCCACGGACTCCCCCATGGTCCTCACCGTAGGAAGCAGCACGGCGCTGCGCCGGCCGCCGGCCGGGCACATACCTCCATTTGGGGAGCCTGGGACGCCGAGGGGTCCTCCCCCTCCGTCCGGTCGCCTACCTTTCCGGCATGCGTGTGGTGAATGTCTGCTTCCACGGCATCGGCACACCGCAACGCGTGCTCGAGCCGGGCGAGGACTCCTACTGGATCAGTCGTGACACCTTCCTGGGCGTGCTCGACCGGGTGGTGGCCCGCGACCATGTGCGGCTGAGCTTCGACGACGGCAACGCCTCCGACGTCGAGATCGCCCTGCCGGCACTGCTCGAGCGCGGCCTGACCGCGACGTTCTTCGTGGTCGCCGGCCGTCTCGACCAGCCCGGCAGCCTCGGGAGGGATGACGTACGCCGCCTGCACGACGCCGGCATGACGATCGGCAACCACGGCATGACGCACCGGCCGTGGCGCGGGCTGGACGCCGCCCGCCGGCAGGAGGAGCTCGTCACCTCGCGCGAGGTGCTCGAGCAGGTCACCGGCAGCCGGGTGCACGACGCCGCCCTGCCGCTCGGGCGCTACGACCGCGCCGTGCTCGAGGCGCTGCGACCGCTGCGCTACCGCACCGTGCAGACCAGCGACCGGCGGTGGGCGCGCAGCGACCGCTGGCTCCAGCCGCGCTACAGCATCCGCCACGGTGACAGTCCCCGCACGGTCGAGCGGGAGGTGCTGCGGCCGCCGCCCCTGCACCTGCAGGCCAGGTCCGCGCTCGTCGGGACCGTCAAGCGCCTGCGCTGACACGCGTCAGCCGTCGAGCACGAAGCAGAGCTCCTCGACGCCGTCGTCGGACGGCCCGGGCTCCTCCAGGGCACGGTCACGCTGGAACCCGCACTTCTCGAGGACCCGGATCGAGCCGGTGTTGTGCGCCACGACGTGGGCGTGGAGCGGACGGACACGCACCTCGTCGACCAACAGGGCGAGCGCTCGGGTCGCCACGCCGCGCCCCCACCACTCGCGCCCGATCCAGTAGCCCAGGAACTGCCGTCCGTCGTCGTCCCAGCTGAGGATGTTGCCTGCCACCGCGCCGTCGGCGACGACCGTGCGGGTGACCACGGCCTCGTTGCCACGGATCCTGGCCCAGTGGGCGGTGAACTTCTCTCGGTCGCGAGCCGGGAAGGCCGCCATCTGCACCGCGAGGGGGTCTGCCTGGTGCTCGAAGAGGGTGTCGAGGTCACCTTCCTCGACCTGTCTGAGGTGCACGTCGGGCACGTCGGTCATCGTCGTTCTCCCTTGCTCGGTGGGTCCGACTGTGGCACCGGGCACCGACACCGGGAGACCGGCCTTTCACCCTTCCGGGTCGGGTGGTGCCACACACAGGGGGCTCGGCGTTGTTGAATGGCGGCCGTCCACACCTACTAGCAGGAGCTTCACGTGAACAAGACTGAACTGCGCGACGCCATCGCCTCGCACGCCGAGCTGAGCAACGCCCAGGCCGACAAGGCCCTCGAGGCCGTCATCACCTCGATCACCCAGGCCGTCGCCGGCGGCGACAAGGTCACCGTCCCGGGCTTCGGCACCTTCGAGTCCCGCGAGCGCTCGGCCCGCACCGGCCGCAACCCGCAGACCGGCGAGACCATGGAGATCGCCGCCAGCAAGGCGCCGGCCTTCAAGCCGGCCGCTGCGTTCAAGAACGCCGTCAACGGCTGACGCAGCCACACCCCGCAGGACGTCGTACGGATGGGGACATCCCCTCCGTACGGCGTCCTCGGCGTCTCTCGGGCGTTGCTGGCCCAGCACTGGTGACGGCCTCTCTCAGACGTGGCATGCGCCTCCCCGCGGCTGATCACCGCGCATCTCGACTCCGCTCATGCCGGTGAGCCAGCGCCGTGCAGGGTCACCCCGTGCCCACAGACGGCGCCCGGTGGACCTACGTGTAGTCGCGAGGGTTACGGCGGTCGTATTCGGCGGCCCACGCGAACACGACGTACAGGAGTGCCGTGGAGATCAGGACGGTGGCACCCTGGATCGCGATCTCGACCTCCTGCGAGTCAATCGCCCGAAGCATGACCACCCGCACCGCGATGAGGACGCCGACGGCTGGTAGGAGACTCCAGGCAAACCGCCGCCTGCTCCACGCAAGCCATGGTCGTTTCATTCATGGGACCGTACCGGCCTTCGGAACGTCGGACATGTCGTGACCAACGCGGGACATTGAAGAAGTGCTGCGGTTCGCGCCCCGTTCTGGCGATGGGGCGGTGGCGAACTGGTCGGCCGTCTCGCTCCCGTGGAGGAGCCGCACGTGCGCCCCGGGGGTCTCAGCGTGGCACTGTGGAGGACATGAGGGTCGAGCAGGAGGTACTTGCGGCGGCTGAGTCCAGAGCAGCGGCGCTCGCGGCTGCCGACGCGGGGCGACTCGCCGATCTCCTGCACGAGGACTTCAGGTGGACCACGCACCTCGGCGAGACCTACGGCCGCGCCGAGTACGTCCGCCGAAACACCCAGGGGCACACGGCCTGGCGATCGCAGACCCTGGTCGATCCCGAGGTCGTCGTCGTGGGTGAGACGGCCGTCCTGTACGCCGAGGTGCACGACGTCGTGCGGTCGGACGGACACGCGTCGGAGACCTTTCGGATGCCGATGACCCAGGTGTGGGTCCGAACCGGCAGCAGCTGGACGTGCTTGGCGGGACACGCGGGACCTCGGTTGTCCTGACTCCGCGCATGCTCGGTCATGACCGATCCAAGGCGGGACATGCCTGCGGCCCCGCCATCGTGGGGACTGGCGGGGTGCGGGGCGGGGTCATTGTCGGTCGGGAGGCGTGGTGTCGAACGCGCGGGTGCCGGCGTGGTCGCGGAGGTAGTGGTGGGCGTGGGGGCTGGTCCACTCGAACACCCCGGGCTCGACCATGCGGTAGTGCCAGGCGGTGTGGGTCTTCAACCGGTGGTGGGAGCGGCACAGGCACGCCAGGTTCGACGTGGTGGTCGGTCCGGGCTGTGGCCGGCCCTCAGCGTCGGCGTCGTGGTCGTAGGCGACGATGTGGTCGATGTCCGAGCGGCGGGCGGGTCGGGTGCACCACGGGAACACGCAGGTGCGATCCCGGAGGACGACCTGCTCGCGGATCCGGTCCGGGATCGCGTAGCCGGGTGCGGTCTGTTCGGTGGTGAGGTCGATGACGGGCTTGATGGTGATCTTCGTGTGGGTGTCACCGCACCACGCCTTCACCTGGTCGAGCAGCACCAGCCGCTGGCCGTTCTCCATCCGGCCGGTGGGACCGAACACGGTCCGCACGCCCTCGAGGTGCGCGTCGAAGTGCAGGTGCAGGACCAGCTCGCGGGCGGCCGGCAGGTCTGCGGTATCCCGTTTCGTGGCGGTGGCGGGTTCGGTGGCGGTAGCGGATGAGAGGTCGAGGGAGGTCTGGGTGCGGGCCAGGTCACCGAGCGCCTTGGCCCGGCGCACGTCGAGGGACTCGGTCGAACCGAGGGCCTTCAGCGCTGCGGCACCCTGCGACACGGCGTGACCCAGGTCGAGGGCGTCGGCGATGTCGACCTCGGCCTCGATCCGCATCGTGCCGGCGAAGTGCACGTCCTCGTCGTTGATCGTCACGTGCCGGGGGTCGACGTGCAGGTGGCCGTCCTCCGGGTCCGATGCCGGGTCCGCCTCGGCAAGGTCGTAGCGCTTGATCGCCTCTGCGACCAGCCGGTCCAGCTGCGCTGGAGCGACCCGCCCGGCCACGGCGGCGACCTGGGCGTCCACGAACCCGGCCGCCTCGACCGTCAACCGCGGGGTGGTGTGGATGGTGGTCTCGGCGACAATCCTCGCCTGCCAGGCCGGCACCAGCCCGGACTGGACCTGCGTCCACAGGCGCGGCAGCCGGTGGCGCAGCTCCAGGGCGTGGCCAATGAGCTTCTTCGCCGCCCCCGAGGAGAGGCCGAGCACCGCGCCGAGCTCGGCGATGCAGAACTCCGCCACCAGCGGCGCACCCACACCCGCGATCGGCTCCTCGTGCTCACACCCCGGGGTCGCGAACGTCGCGGCCGAGTGGATCGACTCCGGCGGGTGCATGTCGGCCCAGCGCGCCGCGACCAGGAGCAGGTCGGCGGCCGCCCGGTGCTCGGCGGCCTTGCGATCGCGGGCGAGAGCGAGCAGGTCGGCGGCCGAGAGGTCGTCTGCGACCTTCCCGATCACCTGCTCCCAACTTTCGCTCATGTGTTCGATTGTAGTCGTTGACACCGACACTCGCCGCGATCAGACCGTGCTGTGGAAAGGGACAGATGACAGGACTCCGTCCCTCTTCGACACCGCCCAGGGCGTGGTTTCGAGGCTCGCTGCGCTCGCACCCTAACCACCGAGGGAGGGTCGCTCGCACCTCAACCACCGGAGTCAGGGTGCCAGCGGCCTGCCGTCGTCCCAGGTGTTGTCCTCCCAGGCGTTGTCGGGGGCGGCGGGGTCGAAGGAGGTGACGGGGCCGTAGACGCCGCAGGTGCCGTTGGTGCCGCGCTCGAAGACGTTGCCGCGGAAGACGATGCCGGTGGCCTGGGGATAGGGCTTGCCGGGGGCGTCGCCGCCGAAGGCGCAGTAGGGGACGGAGGAGGCGTTGGCCTTGAAGAGGTTGCCCTCGACGAGCACGTCGCGCACGGGCTCGAAGTCACCGAAGAGGGAGAGGTCCGCGGTGCACCCGCCGCCGGTGGCGTTGAGCGTCGGCGTGCAGTGGAGGGTGTTGCCGCGCACGACCATGTCGGTGCCGCCGTTGGTGATGAAGGCGTTGTTGTGGGCGGCCTCGCCGTCGGGGTTGTGCTGGTCGTGCAGCCAGGAGTCCTCGACGAGGCAGTGGCTGCCGCAGTGCACGCTGTGCTGGCCGCCGGTGACGTCTACGCGGCGTACGGTGAGGTTGCTCCCCCAGATCGCGCCGCCGATCCACGCACCCGCGACCACCTCCGAGTCGAGGACCTCCACCGAGAAGCTGGCGTCGGCCTGGGTCGCGGTCGACTCCACCCGCGGCACCCGGGAGTCCTCGATCCGCACGTCCGGGGCCTGGACCACGATCGCCGGGCACACGCCGGTCGCGTCGACGCCCGACAGCACGGCGGTCTCGACGAGCGTGCAGGGACCGGCGTACGGCTCGAGCTCGGTCCCGGGCGGCACCCCGGTGTCGTCCTCGCCGGGGGCGTCGAGGGCGGCGGGGGTCGCCGGCTCCCCGCCAACGGAGGGCACGTCGGACGCCGGCACCCCGGAGGACGACGTGGCGGACGAGGACGTGGCGACCACCTCGCGGTAGCCGGCCACGCCGATCCCCGCGGCGACCAGCGCCACGACGACCAGCACGGCCGTCCGTCGATCCCGTGCCATCGGCGTACCCCCTGACCCCAGCATCACCCGGATGCGGCTGCACGCGCGTACCCCACTCGGGGGATGTCCCTCCTCGACCGGCCGGGTCAGGTGCGAGCCGTGGTCGACTCCCGGGCGTGGGACTGACGATCGCGTGCGTCTACAACGACCCTGTCGTGCGACGCCACTGCCTGGACCGCTCTCTCGAGGCGTACGACGGACCCGTCGAGGTGGAGTACCTCCCCATCGACAACACGACGCACGCCTTCGCGACCGCCGGCGCCGCGCTCAACCACGCCGTCCGGATGGCGAGGCACGACGTGGTGGTGCTCGTCCACCAGGACGTCTACCTGCACGACCTCGACCAGCTCGCCGCCTGCGCGGCGTGGCTGGAGGACGAGCGGTGGGGGATCCTGGGCGCCAACGGTATGACCGCGAGCCGTACGTCGGCGGGCCGGCTGCGCGACCGCGTCATCCTCATCGGCGAGTCCGCACCGAGCCCGATCCCGGTCGACACGCTCGACGAGGTGCTGGTCATCGCCCGCCGTGCGGACCTGCTCGCCGAGCCGCTGAGAGAGGACCCCGAGCTGGCCTGGCACGCCTATGCCGTGGAGTACGCCCTGCGCGTGCGCGCGGCGGGACGGCTGGCCGGCGCGGTGGACACCGCCATCACCCACAACAGCATGTCGACGAACCTCGCGCGCCTCGACGACGCCCACCGCCACGTGGGCGACCGCTACCCCGCGCTCCAGCCGATCCACACCACCTGCGGCACCGTCGGCAGGCGCGGACCGGACTGGCGGCGGCTCCCGGTCGTGCGCGACCACGGCTGGCGCCGCACCTGGCTGCGACAGTCCCGCCTGGCCGCGCAGGTGCGCGCCGAGCTCGACGTGCCGGTCGTGCTGGCCGACATCGCCCACGAGGTCGACCTCGTCGACTGGACGCCGAGCCACCCGCTGCACCTGGTCAACGTCGACCGGGCCGGCGGGTTCGCCGCGCGCGCCGGGAGCCCGGTGGTGCTCGAGCGCAGCGGGCGTCCGGTCTCGATGACGGCGCTGCAGCTCCCGGAGCTGCCCGTCGCCCTGGCCTCCCTGGACCCGGCCGACCGCGTCCTGGTCACCGGCCTCGAGGTCGGCGACCTCGCGCGCCTGCGCCCGCTCCTGGCCGACGGCGACTGGCTCGCCGGGGTCCAGTGGGGCGAGGTGTGGCTGGTGGGCGGACCGGCAGCCGCCCGGCCGCCCGAGGAGTGGAGCCGTCCCCAGGCCGTGCCGCTGGGAGCGGGCCGGTCCCGCAGGTAGGCGCCGTGCCAGGCGACGGATCAGGCTACTGGTCAGCCGACGGGCGCGGCCTCGGCGTGCGCCACCGCGACGGCGTACTCGTCGCAGTGCGACATCGACACGTGGATCGGCCCGACGCCGCGCTCGCGCGCGAAGGCCAGCACCTCGCCGCTGAGCACCACGCCCGGCACACCGTCGTCGCCGCGGGTGATCTCGATCGAGCCGTAGGGCACGGGCCCGTCGGCCGGCCCGTGCAACGCCTTCACGACGGCCTCCTTGGCGGCCATGCGCGCCGCCAGGTGCAGCTCGGGCCGCGCCATCGACGTGCAGTAGGCGATCTCGGCACCCGTGAACCAGCGGCGCAGGAAGCGGTCGCCACCGGTCCGCACCAGGCCGGCCATCCGCGTCACCGACACGATGTCGGTCCCTGCACCCAGCATCGAGGTCCCCCGTTCCCGGCCCGCACGACGAGCGGGCCGACGGTGGCACGGTAGGCCCCTGTGACGCCCGGGACCGGGGCCCGCCGGGACCCGTCACCACTATTGGGGAGCGTCGCCGCTGGCGCCCGGAACCGGCCCCGTGACCTGTTCCACTGATCGGCGGGCCCCCCGGGGGGCGGGCTCGACGAACACTTGGGAGGCCGACGTGCAGGACCAGATGCAGCGCGACGAGATCAGGGAGACGTTGCGCGACTTCATGGGGGACAACTACCTCTTCGGCGACACCGACCGCCTGCCCGGCGACGAGGAGTCGCTGCTCGAGAAGGGCGTCGTGGACTCCACCGGCATCCTCGAGCTCATCGAGTTCCTCGAGGACCGCTTCGGCATCGAGGTGGCCGAGTCGGAGACCGTCTTCGAGAACCTCGGCAGCATCGGCGGGCTCACCCGCTTCGTGCTCGCCAAGACCGGGGCCACCCAGCCCGTCGGCTGAGGCGCGGCTCGGGGGGGCAGCCATGGGGGCAACCACGTCCCGGGTCGAGGACGACCCGGACCTGCGTCCGTTCCGCACGGACCTGGACAAGTACTACACGATCTCGGCGGAGGGCCGGCGCGGCCCGCGCCAGCGGCTGCGGCTGTGGCTGCTCAACGCCGACTTCCGCGTCGTCGCGTGCTACCGCTTCGACCAGGCCGTGCGCCGCTACCACCGGCAGCACCGCGTGCTGGGGCTCGCCCCCCGCGTCGCGAGCGCGGTGTGGCGGCGCCGTACGTCGACGGTGCACCATGCCGAGATCGACCACCGGGCGCGCATCGGGCCGGGCCTCTACCTGATGCACCACACCGGCGTCTACATCGGCGCGGCGAGCATCGGGGACAACTGCGTGCTGCACCACAACGTCACGATCGGCCAGCGCGTCGCCGCCGGCGACCAGGGCCTGCCGCGCATCGGCAACGACGTGTGGATCGGCCCCGGCGCCACCATCACCGGCGACGTCACCATCGGCGACGGCGCCACCATCTCCGCCGGCACGGTGATCGCGCGTGACGTCCCGCCGCGCGCCCTCGTCGCGGGCAACCCCGGCCGCGTCGTGAACGCCGACTACGACAACTCGGCGATGCTCAACTACCGCGTACGTCGTCCCGCACCCGCGCGCGACGAGCAGGTCGAGCGTGCGCTGGCGGAGTACGCCAGGCTCCGCGACCCGGCCGGTGACCGGCAGCTCGAGGCCGTCAAGGCCGCGATCTTCCTCGAGGACGTCTTCGACGTCGTCCTGCGCGAGGACGAGATCGACCCCGACCGGCTGGGCACCGCCGAGGGCATGCGTGCCGTCCTCGCGCGCGCCGTCAGGCCCGCCTGATGTGCGGCATCTGCGGGGTCGTCGTCACCGACGGGCCTCCCCCGGACCGCGAGCTGGTGACCCGCATGATCGGTCGCCTGCACCACCGCGGACCCGACGGCAGCGGCCTCTACCTCGACGAGCAGGCGGCGCTCGGCCACACCCGGCTCGCGATCATCGACACCGAGGGCGGGGCGCAGCCGCTGTGCAACGAGGACGGCACGCTCTGGATCTCCTTCAACGGCGAGATCTTCAACTACGTCGAGCTCGGTGACGAGCTGCGCCGCCGCGGCCACCGCTTCCGCACCCACAGCGACACCGAGGTCGTCGTGCACGCGTGGGAGGAGTGGGGCGAGGAGTGCTTCACCCGCTTCAACGGCCAGTGGGCGCTGGCGCTCTGGGACAGTCGGGAGCGGCGCCTCGTGCTCTCCCGGGACCGGCTCGGGGTGCGGCCGCTGTTCTTCACCCGCGACGCGCACCGGATCGCCTTCGCCTCGGAGGTCAAGGCGCTGATGGCCGACCCCGCGCTGCCGCGCGAGCTCGACCCGGTCGGCCTCGACCAGGTCCTGACGTACTGGTCGACCGTCGCGCCACGCACCGTCTTCCGTGGCATCGAGCAGCTCGAGCCCGGGTACGTCGCCGTGCTCGACCGCGACGGCTTCAGGCGCCGGCCCTACTGGAGCGTCGACTTCCCCGCGCGGGGAGCCGAGCCGGGCCAGGACGTCGAGGAGAACGCCCGCGAGCTGCGGGACCGCATCGTCGAGGCCGCCCGGTTGCGCTTCCTGCGCAGCGACGTGCCCGTCGGCGCCTACCTCTCCGGCGGCATCGACTCCTCCATCACCGCGGCGGTGATCGCCCGCTACACCGACGCACCGCTGCACACCTTCTCGCTGCGCTTCGCCGACGCGGAGTTCGACGAGGGCGTCCACCAGGCCAAGATGGTGGCGCAGCTCGGGGCCCAGCACGAGGACATCACGGTGTCGCCGACCGACGTCGCCGAGGTGTTCCCCGACGTCGTGCTGCACACCGAGACGCCCATCCTGCGCACCGCGCCCGCGCCGCTCTTCCTGCTCTCGCAGCTCGTCCGGCGACACGGCTACAAGGTCGTGGTCACCGGGGAGGGCGCCGACGAGGTGCTCGCCGGCTACGACATCTTCCGCGAGGGTCGGGTGCGGGCCTTCTGGGCGCGCGACCCCGGCTCGGCGACGCGCGACCGCGCGGTCGAGCTGCTCTACCCGTGGATGGCGAACAACCCGGGACAGGCCCCCGCCTTCGCCCGGGGCTTCTTCGGCCAGGACCTCGACCCGCACGACCCGTCGATCTCGCACCGTCCGCGGTGGGCCTCCACGAGCGCCGTGAAGGGGATGCTCACCCCCGAGCTGCGCAACGCGACCGCGCGCGCCGCCGGTGACGACGTACTCGCCCTGCTGCCCCCGCAGAGTGCCTCGTGGGACCCGCTCGCGCGCGCCCAGTGGCTGGAGATGACCACGCTCCTGCCCGGCTACATCCTGTCCAGCCAGGGCGACCGGATGCTGATGGCCAACTCGGTGGAGGGTCGCTTCCCGTTCCTCGACAAGGACGTCATCGCCTTCGCCAACCAGCTGCCGGCCCGCCACAAGCTGTGCGGTCTCGACGAGAAGCACCTGCTCAAGCTCGCCTTCGAGGACCTCGTCCCCGAGGAGATCAGGCGCCGCCCCAAGCAGCCCTACCGGGCGCCCGACACCGCGAGCTTCTTCGGCGACGCCACACCCGACTGGCTGGGCGACGTCACCTCCCCCTCCGCGATCGCCGACGCCGGCGTCTTCAACCCGCGCGCCGTCCAGGGCCTGCTCGCCAAGGCGACCCGCACCCGCGGCGTCCGCACCGGCAACACCGACAACATGCGCCTGCTGGCGGTCCTCTCCACGCAGCTGCTGCACCAGCAGCTCGTCGTCGACGCCGGTCGGGCCACCGACCACGACCCGCCCGAGCCGATGACCGTCATCGACCGGCTCCAGCCCGCGAGGAGCACCGCATGACCACCATGGAGTCCAGCACGGAGACCAGCACGGCGAGCAGCACGGCGAGCACGGCGCTCGACGACCCGTTCGCGCTCGACCTCGACGCCGAGGTCGCCCGGATCACCGCGATGCTGCGCGACTACCTGGGTCGGTCGCGGCGCAAGGGGGCGACCGTCGCGCTCTCGGGCGGCATCGACTCGAGCGTCGTGGCCGCGCTCTGCGTGGAGGCCCTCGGCGCCAAGCGCGTCTTCGGCATCCACATGCCCGAGCGTGACTCCTCCGAGGACACCCTCGGCTTCAGCACCATGGTGTCGGACGCCCTCGGCATCGACTCGGTGGTCGAGGACATCACCCCGGTCCTGCAGGCGGCGGGGTGCTACGAGCGGCGCGACGCGGCCATTCGGATGGTCTGCCCCGACTACGGCCCCGACCACCTCTCCAAGATCGTGCTGCCCAGCGTCGTCGACTCCGACAGCCTCCGGCTCTACTCGGTGGTCGTGCAGGCGCCTGACGGCACGATCACCCGCCACCGGCTCACCACCGAGTCCTACCTCGGCATCGTGGCCGCGACGAACTTCAAGCAGCGCGCGCGCCGGATGGTCGAGTACTACCACGCCGACCGGCTCAACTACGTCGTCACCGGGACGCCCAACCGGCTCGAGTACGACCAGGGCTTCTTCGTGAAGCTCGGCGACGGCGCCGCCGACGTGAAGCCGATCGCGCACCTCTACAAGACCCAGGTGTACGCGCTCGCCGAGCACCTCGGCGTCCCCGAGGCCATCCGCACCCGGCCGTCGACGACCGACACGTACTCCCTGCCCCAGTCGCAGGAGGAGTTCTACTTCTCGCTGCCCTGGAACCTGATGGACGTCTGCCTGCACGGCAAGAACACCGGACGTCCCGTCGAGGACGTCGCGGCGGCCGCCGGGCTCACCACGGCGCAGGTGGAGCGGGTGTGGGCCGACATCGACCAGAAGCGCAGCACCACGGCGTACCTCCACCTCCCGCCCCGGCTCGTCGAACCCGTGCAGGAGATCGGATGACCGCTCGCGACCTCATCGCCGCCGCCCTGCGGCGGTGGTACGTCGTGCTGCTCGGCGCCGTCCTCACCGTCGGCGCGCTGTACGTCGTCACGAAGCAGGCGCCGGTCTACTGGACGCAGTACAACATCCTGCTCGTCGGTCCCAGCGGGGCGCAGAAGACCACCGTCCTCGACGACCCGGTCTACGGCCTGCAGCCGCTGGTCGGCGTGATCGCCACCGACTTCAACGACGGCTCGCCGCCGCTGCTGACCGGCGACGTGGCCGCGACGATCGTCGGGGAGGGGTACCGCGAGGGCGTGCAGGTGCGGACGCCGAACCTCGGCACGCAGTGGCGGCCGCTCTTCCCGGCGAACTACCTCGACGTGCAGGTCGCGGCCTCCAGCCCCGAGGAGGTGCTGGCCACGGCGCGCGCCACCTCGCTGCGGGTCTCGGTGCTGCTCGAGGAGCTCCAGGACGAGATGGGCGCCCCGCTCAACCTGCGGGCCCGCGCCGTCCCCTCGTCGAAGTACCCGACGGTCATCCCGGTCTCCGGGAGCCGCTCGCGCGCGCTCGCCGCCACCGGCCTGTCCGGGATGGCCATCACCCTCGCCGTCCTCCTCGCGCTCGAGCGGCGCCGGCCGAGCCGCCGGCCGGCACCTGCTCCGACACCCGCCCCGGCCCGCCCGTCGCTGCGCCGGCGTCCCCGGTCGGCGGTGCCGGCATGAGGCCGGTCGCCATCGCTGTCGTGACGTGGAACAGCGCCGACGTGCTGCCCGGACTGATCGCGTCGCTGCCGGCGGGGACGGGCGACGTGCCCCACCACCTCGTCGTGGTCGACAACGACTCCAGCGACGACACCGTGGAGGTCGCGCGATCGCTCGCACCGGGAGCGACGATCCTGCAGACCGGTCGCAACGCCGGCTACGCCGCCGGGGTCAACGCCGCGATCGCCGCGGCCCCCGACGCGCCGGCGGTGCTCGTGCTCAACCCCGACGTGCGGCTGCGCCCGGGCTGCCTGCCGCGGTTGCTGGCCGCGCTCGAGGCACCCGGCACGGGGATCGCCGTACCTCGCCTGACGGACGCCGACGGCGAGCTGATCCACTCGATGCGGCGGCGCCCGACGCTGCTGCGGGCGTTCGCCGACGCGCTCGTCGGCGCGACCGTGGCGGGCCGCTGGCCGGCCCTCGGCGAGGTCGTCACCGACCCCGCCCGCTACGCCGCCGACGCCCGTCCCGACTGGGCCGAGGGCTCCACGCAGCTGGTCAGCCGGGCCTGCCTCGACGCCTGCGGCGCGTGGGACGAGTCGTACTTCCTCTACTCCGAGGAGACCGACTTCCACCTGCGGGCCGGTCAGCACGGCCTCGGGGTCGCGTACGTCGCCGCGGCCGGCGCGCAGCACCTCGAGGGCGGGTCGGGCACCTCGCCGCGCCTGTGGGCGCTGCTGACGGCCAACCGGCTGCTGCTGTTCTCCCGGCTCTCCTCCCGCCCGCGCACGGCGCTGTACTGGGTCGCGCTGGTGCTGCGGGAGTCGACCCGTGCCCTGCGTGGCGACGCGATCGCCCGCGCCGCGGTCCGCACGCTCACCCGGCCGCGGCTGCTCCGGGCGCCGCGCGGGCCGGGGTGGCTGGACCTCTACGACCGCACCGTGGCCGGGGCGGCTACCCCAAATCCGGTACTAGCCGCCGGAGACGCCCCTGCGGGGGCCTCCGGTACGTAGCGTCCCGGCAGGGACGTCGAGTCGGCCACTCGACGTGCCGCCGGTCGCCGGGGGGCGGTGGCCGGGGTGAGGAAGAGGGGGCCTGACCAGATGCGGACGAACCTGCACCACCTGCTCGAGGAACGCGCGGACCGCTCCGGTGAGCGTCCCGCACTCAGCCACCAGGACGTCACGCTGGACTACGCGACCCTGTGGGACCAGACCAGGCGCACCGCCGAGGTGCTGGCGCGGCTCGGCGTGCAGCGCGGCGACCGCGTCGCGGTCTACCTCGACAAGCGTCCCGAGACCGTCACCGCGATCTTCGGCGCCTCGGCGGCCGGAGGGGTCTTCGTGCCGGTCAACCCGGCGCTCAAGGGCGCCCAGGTGGCCTACATCCTCGGCGACTGCGACGTCCGCGTCCTGGTGACCTCCCGCCAGCGCTGGGAGGCGATGCGCGACGACGCCAAGGGCTGCGAGGCCCTCGCGCACGTCGTGCTGGTCGACGGTGGGCCCGGCCTGGAGCCCACCGACGGCGAGGTCGGGCTGCACGACCTCGACGCCCTCCTGGCCGCCGTGACCACCGACGCGCCCGTCAACCGGGACGTCATCGACGTCGACACCGCGGCGATCCTCTACACCTCCGGCAGCACCGGCCGCCCCAAGGGCGTCGTGCTCTCGCACCGCAACCTCGTCGTCGGCGCCGAGAGCGTCTCCCACTACCTCGGCAACCACGACCAGGACGTCATCCTCGCGGCGCTGCCCATCAGCTTCGACGCCGGCCTCAGCCAGGTCACCACCGCCTTCGCCTCCGGGGCGCACGTCGTGCTGGTCAACTACCTCCTCCCGCGCGACGTCGTACGCCTCTGCGCGCGCCACGGCGTCACCGGCCTCACCTGCGTGCCGCCGCTGTGGATCCAGCTCGTCGCCACGGAGTGGCCGGCCGAGGCGACCGCGTCGCTGCGCTACTTCGCCAACACCGGCGGCCGGATGCCGCAGGCGACCCTGTCGCGGCTGCGCGAGATCTTCCCGCAGGCCAGCCCGTTCCTGATGTACGGCCTGACCGAGGCGTTCCGCTCGACCTACCTCGACCCGGCGGAGGTCGACCGGCGGCCCGACTCGATCGGCAAGGCCATCCCCAACGCCGAGATCCTCGTGGTCCGCCCCGACGGCACGCCGTGCGCGCCCGGCGAGGAGGGCGAGCTGGTGCACCGCGGTGCGCTCGTCGCCCAGGGCTACTGGGGCGCCCCGGAGAAGACCGCCGAGCGGTTCCGGCCCGTGCCCGGCGACCACGCCGACTGGCGCACGCCGGAGCTCGCGGTGTGGTCCGGCGACCGGGTGGTCGCCGACGAGGAGGGCTTCCTCTACTTCGTCGGCCGCACCGACGACATGATCAAGACCTCTGGCTACCGGATCAGCCCGACGGAGATCGAGGAGGTCGCCTACGACAGCGGCCTGGTCCGCGACGCCGCCGCCCTCGGCCTGCCCGACGAGGCGCTCGGGCACCGGGTCGTCGTCGTGGTCAGCCCGTCCGGGGAGAGCCTCGACCCGGCCGACCTCGTCGAGGTCTTCCGGCGCCAGCTGCCGCGCTACATGGTGCCCGCCGAGGTGGTCGTGCGCACCGAGCTGCCGCGCTCCCCCAACGGCAAGTTCGACCGGGTCCTGCTGCGCGAGGAGCTCACCCGATGAGGACCAGCGACCACGTCGCCGCCCACGGCACCGCCGACGGCCGCCTGCTCGTCGGTGGCATCCCGGTGGACCGCCTCGCCGAGCGGGTGGGCGCGACCCCGTTCTTCGCCTACGACCGGGCGCTCATCACCGCGCGGGTCGCCGAGGTGCGCGCCGCCGTGCCCGACCGGCTCCGGCTGGGCTACGCCGTGAAGGCCAACCCGATGCCGGCCGTCGTGCAGCACCTCGCCGGCCTCGTCGACCACCTCGACGTGGCGTCGGCGGGCGAGCTCGCGGTCGCCCTCGACACCGGCTGCGACCCGGCCGCGATCAGCTTCGCCGGCCCCGGCAAGACCGACGCCGAGCTGAGGCGCGCCGTCGCCGCGGGCGTCACCGTCGAGGTCGAGTCCCGCACCGAGCTGCAGCGCCTCGTCCGCACCGGCAAGGAGCTCGCGCTGCGCCCGCGCGCCGCCGTCCGCGTGAACCCGCCGTTCGCGGTGAAGGGCTCCGGCATGCGGATGGGTGGCGGCCCCCAGCAGTTCGGGGTCGACGCCGAGGCCGTCCCCTCGCTCCTCGGGGAGGTGTCCGCGCACGACGTGGACGTCGTCGGCTTCCACGTCTTCGCCGGCTCGCAGAACCTCAACGCCGCCATCCTCGTCGAGGCCCTCGAGAAGACCGTCGACCTCGTCCTCGACCTCGCCGGCCACGTGCCCGGCACGGTGGAGTACGTCAACCTGGGCGGCGGCTGGGGCATCCCGTACTTCGAGAAGGACCAGCGGCTCGACCTCGCCGTGCTCGGCGCGCGGCTCACGGAGCTGGTCGACGACCGACTGGCGCCTGCGTTGCCCGAGGCCACGTTCGTGACCGAGCTCGGGCGCTACCTGGTCGGCGAGGCTGGCGTGTACGTCACCCGCGTCGTCGACGTGAAGGAGTCGCGCGGCCAGGGCTACGTGGTCGTCGACGGCGGCATGCACCACCAGCTCGCCGCGTCGGGCAACTTCGGCCAGGTGATCCGCCGCAACTACCCGCTGGCCCTGGCCAGCCGCGTGTCCGAGCAGCCCTCGGGGCCCGTGACCGTGGTCGGCTGCCTCTGCACGCCGCTCGACCTGCTCGGCCACGACGTCGAGCTGCCGGCCGTCGAGGTCGGTGACCTCGTCGCCGTCTTCCAGGCCGGGGCCTACGGCCTCACCGCGAGCCCCACCGCCTTCCTCGGGCACCCCGCACCGCCGGAGGTGCTGGTGTGAACGACCCGACCGCGCACGAGACCACACCCATCGGACAGACAGCAGAACCACCAGGGGGAACCAGCGTCATGGAGACCGTCACCAGCCAGCACACCGACAGCATGGACGGGGTGGTGGAGGTGCTCACCCGCACCCTCGGCATCGAGGACCGCGCCGGCTCGATCACGCGCGACACCGGGCTCTTCGGTGAGCTCCCGGAGCTCGACTCGCTCGGGGTGGTCGAGCTCGCGGCCGCGCTCGAGGACCGATTCGACATCGTGATCGACGACGACGACTTCACCGGCGAGGTGTTCGAGTCGGTGGGCACGCTCACCGACTTCGTCGACAGCCGCCTCACGGCCGCGGACTGAGCGGGGAGGGAGGACCACCATGGAGATGAGCGTCCTGTGGGGCTCGCTGCGCCGCCGCTGGTACCTCGTGCTCGCCCTGCTGGTGCTCACGCTGGGGGCGATGTACGTCGTCACGCAGCGGGTCGGCAAGACCTACGAGGCCACCGGCACGGTGCTCGTCTACCCGCCCTCGCAGAGCTCGATGCCCGACGGGTCGAGCACGCAGGAGAACCCCTACCTCACGCTCAGCGGCGTGAACCAGGCCCGCGACGTGGTCGTGCGCGCGCTGACGTCGAAGAAGGTGAGCGACGAGTTCGGCGAGACCTACCCGCTGGGCACGAGCTTCGAGATCGTCCCCGACTACACCAACAGCGCGCCGATCATCCTGTTCACCGTCGAGGCGAGTGACCCGAAGGTGGCCACCGACGCCCTGGAGTCGCTGGTGAGCCTGGTGCCGGTCGAGCTGGGTGACCTGCAGGCCGGGCTGGACCTCCCCGAGGCCGAGCGCGTCGCGTCGACGGTGCTCACCCAGGACGAGACGCCGCAGGCGACCAACAAGGCCATGATCCGCTCGGCGATCCTCGCCGGGGCGGGTGTGAGCGGCGCCGGGCTCATGCTCATCGCGCTCGTGGACAGCCTGCTGCTCGGGCGGCGCAACCCCGATCCCGCCGGGTCCGCGGCCGCCGACCCCGACGACGCGGCCGCCGGGCCCCCGGAGCCGGTCGGTGACGACGCCGCGACGGGCGCCGAGGACGACGAGGCCACCGCGCCCGAGCCCGTTCCGCTGCGCTCGGTCGCGACAGCGCAGGCGCCGGCC
>NZ_JAUZVE010000080.1:0-23615 GCF_031844425.1 Microbacterium sp. ARD31 | reverse complement strand
AAGGGACGGCGCGGCCGTGGTCAGGCGGTGGCGGCCTTGGCGGCCTGGATCACCCGGGTGAGGCTGTCGTGCAGCGAGACGAGCTCGTCGACGTCCATCCCGAGCTGCTCCACCACCGTCGGCGGCACCTGGAGTGCCTGCGTGCGCAGCTCACGCCCCTGGGGCGTGAGGCCGACGGCGAGGCTGCGCTCGTCGTCGGGGTTGCGGTCGCGGCGCACCAGGCCGGCGGCCTCGAGCCGCTTGAGCAGGCGCGACAGCGTGGCGGCGTCGAGCTCGAGCATCCGGCTGAGCTCGGTGACCGAGAGGGGCTCGTCGCCCCAGAGGGCGAGCATCACGAGGTACTGCGGGTGGGTGAGCCCGAGCGGCTCGAGCACCGGGCGGTAGACCGAGATGACCGTGCGCGACGCGACGGCGAGCGCGAAGCACACCTGGCGCTCCAGGGCGAGCGGGTCGTCGTCCTGCCGCAGGTCAGGATTTCCGTGCATCGTGGTCACTTTGTTAGCCTAACAACAGTTGTCGCAGCAACGAATCCGAGGAGCCATGGCGCACACCGTTCCCGCCCGCCGCAAGGAGAAGGGCCGCAGCCACCTGCTCGACCTCGACGCGCCCCGCGTGGTGGTCAAGGACCCCGAGCGCGACGCCCGCGACCTGGCCCGCGTGCAGCGTTGGGTCATGTCGACCCTCGCCGTCACCACGATCCTGCACCTCGTCGTCGGGCTCGTCGTCGCCGCGGTCACGCTCGACGACGCCCCGACGAGCTCTCAGGTCGGGCTCGCGGTCATCGCCGGGATCTTCGGCGCGATCGCCGTCGCGGTCGGGCGCGCCATCCACGGCCGCAGCATCCTCTCACCCTGGCTGCTCCTCGGCGCCGTGCCCACCCTCGTGGGTCTCTGGCTGGTGCTCGGCTAGCTCGCCGGCTCGAACAGCTCGACGAGGTTGCCCGCCGGGTCCGCCACGAGGAACTGGCGACCTCCCGGTCCCTCGACCACCGGGCTGCGCAGGTCCGCTCCGGCCGCGCGGAGCCGCTCCGCGTGCGCGTCGAGGTCGTCCACGACGAGGTGGATCCGGTTCCGTCCGGCGGCAGCGTGGCCCTCCGGGGTCGCGCGTGCGCCCGAGCTCTGCGGGCCGGACAGCAGGACCCTCAGCGGACCTCGTACGACGTCCGCGAACGCTGGCGCGGGGTGGCTCAGGACGGTGAACCCGAGCAGGTCGGTGTAGAAGGCGATCGCGGCGTCGACGTCGTCGACGAGGTAGCGGACGCTGGCGTACTGGTGGTCGGACATGACGACACCTCCGTCCCTCCACCCTGACCCTGCGGTGCGGGAGGGTCAAGCCGCGTCACGCCGGCTGGGCGACCCACTCCATCGGGTCGCCGGCGTCGAGGTCGGTGATGCCGAGGTTCTCGAAGGCACCGAGCACCACGAGGCGTCGTACGGCGGCGAAGGTGAGCACGTGCGCGACCATGCCGCCGTAGGTGAAGACCCGCACGGGGTCGCAGGTGGCGTCGACGAACGTGTCGTCGAGGCGGCCCTCCTCGATCGTCGTACGCACTTGGGCGAGGAACGTCGGCCCCTCGTCGGCGAGCTCGCGGCGCAGCGTGCTGATCGACTTCCCACGCTCCTGGTCCCAGTCGTAGCGGCGCTGCTCGACCGCGGCGTTCCACTGCGCGAGCTGGCCGACCAGCCGACCGAGCACCGACCGAATCGTCATGTCGTCGTCGATGGTGCCGATGGGCACCTCGATGGGGACGTCGAGCTGCTCGTCCGTCAGCCGGGAGGCGCGGGCGAGCATCTCGCCGGTCAGCCAGAGGTGGTGCTCGATCATCCGGGTCAGCAGGTCCATGGCGGTCACCTTTCGTGCGGTGGGCAGCCGCAGGCTGCCCGGTGGGTGGAAGTGCACCTGGCTCGCCGCCCGGATCTGGGTGCGGGTCGGTGCGTGACGCCAGCGGCTTGGCGCGGTGCCGTACGCCCTCGTGAAGGCGCGGGTGAACGCCTCGTGGGAGCCGAAGCCCGCCTCGATCGCGACGTCGAGCACGGGCCGGTCGGTCGTGACCAGCACGTACGCCGCCCGCTCGAGCAGGAGCCGCCGCCGCATCCGCTCCGGTGGCTCACCGCCCGCGGCGGACACGACACGGTCGAGGTGGTGGCGCGAGAGGTGGAGCCGTCGCGCCCGCTCCTCGCTGCTCTCGTCGAGGGTCTCGACGAGGGTGGCGAGGAACTCCGCGAAGGTGTCCGCCGCTGTCGTCATGCCTGCAGCCTCCCCGCCGGCGGACGACCCCGCTTGATCGTCCTTGCGCAGTCTGGCGCCGCGTTGGGTGCCCCGGCCACCGACGTACGTAGAAATCCGGATGCGCGACGCACGGCGGGAGGCGCACGCTGTCAGGACCAGCACCCCCGACAGCCGAAGGGAGACACGCCATGTGGGACACCGTCGAGACCAGCAGCAGCCACCTCACGCACGACGTGCCGTGCCCTCGGTGCGGGCACGCCACGCACACCTACCTGCCGTGCAGCGACACCTGCGGGTGCCGGCGGTCGATCCCGCAGGCCCTCGCCTGAGCAAGCCGGACGCGGCAGGGTTGTCAGGCTCTCCCTGAAGACGAATCTCAGGCGGGCTCGGTCACCAGGCCCAGCTCGGCGACCGAGGCGAGCGCCTCGTTGCGCGGCACCGCGCGGACCGTGTAGCCGAACGCGCCCGAGTGGTCGAGCTGCACGGCGGCGTCGAAGCGGTGCCGGTTGCCGTCGTAGGACTCCCCCACCAGCATCGGGGTGACGGAGGTGGCGGTCAGCACGTCGTCGGAGCCGATCCGGCCGTGCACGACCTGCACCTCGACGTCGTCGGGCGACAGCGAGCCCAGCGCCACCCAGGCGCGGACCGCCAGGGTCGCGCCGACCTCGGGCTGGTCGCCGACGCCCTCGGAGTCGACGTGCTCGACACGGACGCCCGGCCACGCGGCGCGGACCTCCTGCTTCCAGCCCGACAGCGTGCGCGCACCGGCGTAGTCGGAGTTGAGCGTGCGCGCGGTGTGGGCGGCCGGGGCGTAGAGCTCGCGGACGTAGTCGCGCACCTGCCGGGTGGCGAGCACCTTGGGACCGAGCGACTTGAGCGTGTGCCGCACCATCTCCAGCCAGCGCGGCGGGACGCCCTCGTCGTTGTGCTCGTAGAAGCGGGGGGCGACCTCGTTCTCGATGAGGTCGTAGAGCGCGGCCGCCTCGAGGTCGTCACGGCGGTCGGGGTCGTCGATGCCGTCGGCCGACGGGATCGCCCAGCCGTTGTTGCCGTCGTACCACTCGTCCCACCAGCCGTCGAGGATGGAGAGGTTCAGGCCACCGTTGAGCGCGGCCTTCATGCCCGACGTGCCGCACGCCTCGTAGGGGCGCAGCGGGTTGTTGAGCCAGACGTCGCAGCCGGGGTAGAGGGGCTGGGCCATGGCGATGTCGTAGTTGGGCAGGAAGGCGATGCGGTGCCGGATCTCCGGGTCGTCGGCGAAGCGCACCATCTCCTGGATGAGCCGCTTGCCGGTCTCGTCGGCCGGGTGCGCCTTGCCTGCGATGACCAGCTGGATCGGGCGCTCGGGGTCGAGCAGCAGCTTCTTGAGCCGGTCGGGGTCGCGCAGCATCAGCGTCAGCCGCTTGTAGGTCGGCACGCGCCGCGCGAAGCCGATGGTGAGCACGTCGGGGTCGAGCGCGGTGTCGATCCACGTGGTCTCCGCCTTCGCGAAGCCACGCTTGGCCGCCGAGCGCTTCATCCGGGCACGCGCGTCCTCGATGAAGCGGGTGCGCAGCGTGCGCTTGAGGTCCCAGATCTCCCGGTCGCCGATCTGGTCGACGAGCGGCCACAGCGCGTCGGTGTCGTCACCGTCGATGTCGCCACCGCGGTTCGCGGCCAGCTCGATGACCTCGCGGGCGATCCAGGTCGGGCCGTGCACGCCGTTGGTGATCGAGGTGATCGGCACCTCGGCCTCGTCGAACGCCGGCCAGAGCCCGTTGAACATGCCGCGCGAGACGTGGCCGTGGAGCTGGGAGACGCCGTTGGCGCGCTGGGCGAGGCGGAAGCCCATGACCGCCATGTTGAACACGTTGGCGTCGCCGCCCTCGTAGTCCTCGGCGCCGAGGGCGAGCACGCGCTCGACCGGGACGCCCGGGGTCGGCGAGCTGCCGCCGAAGTACTGCTCGACCAGCTCGCGCGGGAACCGGTCGATGCCCGCGGGCACCGGGGTGTGCGTCGTGAACACCGTGCCGGCGCGCGAGACCTCGAGCGCGGTGTCGAAGTCGAGGTGCGGGCCGTCCTCGCCCACGGTCAGCTCGCGGATCCGCTCGATGCCGAGGAAGCCGGCGTGGCCCTCGTTGGTGTGGAAGACCTCCGGCGCCGGGGCGCCGGTGATCCGCGACCAGACGCGCAGCGCCTTCACGCCGCCGATGCCCAGGAGCAGCTCCTGGCGCAGGCGGTGCTCGGAGTTGCCGCCGTAGAGCCGGTCGGTGACGTCGCGGTAGTGGGCGCTGTTGTCCTCGATGTCGGTGTCGAGCAGCAGCAGCGGCACGCGACCGACGTGGGCGACCAGGATCCGGGCGATCAGGTCGGGACCGTCGGGCAGGGCGATGGAGACCGTCGCGCGGCTGCCGTCGGGCTCGCGCAGCTGGGTCAGCGGCAGCTCGTCGGGGTCGAGGACCGGGTAGCTCTCCTGCTGCCAGCCGTCGCGGTCGAGGGCCTGCTTGAAGTAGCCGTGGCGGTAGAAGAGCCCGACGCCGACCAGCGGGATGCCGAGGTCCGAGGACGCCTTCAGGTGGTCGCCGGCGAGGATGCCGAGACCGCCGGAGTACTGCGGCAGCACCGAGGTGATGCCGAACTCCGGGGAGAAGTACGCGATCGCGCGGGGCGCGTCCTCACCCGCCTTGCGGGCGTACCAGCGGTCCTCGGAGAGGTAGCGCTGCAGGTCGGCGTGGGCGGCGTCGAGCCGGCCCCGGAAGTCGCCGTCGTCGACCAGCTGCTCGAGCCGCTCGCGACCCACCGCGCCGAGGAAGCGCACGGGGTCTCCCGCGACGTCGCGCCACAGCTGCGGGTCGATGGACGCGAACACGTCCTGGGTGGGCGGGTGCCACGACCAGCGCAGGTTGCCGGCCAGGACGGACAGCGCACCCAGGGGCTCGGGCAGGACGGGACGGACGGTGAATCGACGAAAAGCTCGCACGACCGAGCACGCTAGGCCATTTCTTGGATCGATCCAACCCATACCGCGCAGCCCGTGCGTGCCGGGTCGCGGCGCGAGCCGCATAACCCGGCGGTGCGTCCCGGCGTTGTCCGCGCATGAGCCACCCTCGCCCCCGCCTCGGCCGCACCGCGCTCGCGGCCGCCTCGCTCCTCGCGATCTCCAGCCTGTCCGCGTTCGCCTCCCCGGCGACCGCCGAGCCCGACCGCGTCGCGCCGGGCCCCACCCCGGCCGACGTACGCACCCTGGGTGATCCCGTCGCCGGCCCGGCCGACGTCGACTCCCGGGGCACCGCCGAGCCCACCGCGGCGCAGGAGGCGGCCGTCGCCGCCCTCGGCCCGGTGACCGCGCGCTGGAACACGCTCGGGACGCCGGCCTCGATCCTCCCCGCGTCGGGGAGCCTCGGCGCCGCGCCGGGGAGCGCGGCGGACGGCGCCCGCGCCTGGCTGCGCGGCCACGCGGAGCTGTTCGGCATGACGTCGCAGGACGTCGACGACCTCGTCCTGGTCAGCGCCCAGCCGCTCGCCCGGAGCGACGCCCGCGCCGTGCTCTTCCGCCAGGACTTCGACGGGCTCGCACCGGCTCTCGGCGGCCTGGTCACCGTGGGCGTCGCGGACGGGAGGGTCGCCTACGTCTCGTCCTCCCTCGCGCGGACCACGGGCACCGTGCCCGCACCCACGCTGACGCCCCTCCAGGGCTGGCTGGAGGCCGCGAGCGACCTCTCCGTGGGCGTCCCGGCCGCACAGGTCGCGTCCATCACGAAGACGGTGACCGGCGGCTGGACCCGGCTCACCGTCCCGGGCTTCGCCCAGGAGCAGCAGGTGCGCCTGCGCGCCCTGCCGATGGCGGACGGCTCCGTGCGCCCGGTCCTCGAGGCCAACGTCGTCAACGCCGCGGGCGCCACCGCGCTGGGATTCACCTCGCTCGTCGACGCCGTCACCGGGAAGGTCCTCGCGCGCCACAACCGGGCCGAGAACCTCGCCTACAACGACGCCTTCACCGGCACCATCACGCCGACCGAGTGCGGGGCGCGACACCCGTTCGAGCTCACCGACGACCTGACCCGCACCATCACCGCGGTCGCGACCGGCGCACCGGTCGACGACTTCACCGTGAAGATCTGGAAGGGCGACGAGCTGCTGGTCACCGGGGACCTCGCGACCAACCCCGAGGTGGCGACGTACTCCGCTGCGGAGATCCCGGCGGGCACCTACTCGGTCCAGGTGTGCCCGTTCGACGCCGCCTCGGTGGTGGTGGGCCAGTACGCCCTGGCGGTCACGACGAGCGACACCGCAGCACCCGGCACCGGTGACCTCACCGCCAACCCGCGCTGGCGCTACTTCACCGCCAACCCGACCCTCGACTCCCCCGACCAGACGCCCACCAACGCGGTCGTGGGCTGCTGGCGGCTGACCGGGGCCGAGGCGGACGCCGAGTGCACCACCCCGCCCGGCGAGCTGCGCAACGTCGCCGCCTTCGGGCCGTGGGACACGATCGGCGCGGTCCCGACGTCGACGACCGTCGGCAACAACGCCAACACCCACGAGGCCTGGGCGAGCCCCCTCACCCCCGGCGGCCTGATGCAGGCCCCGGTCTCGGCCGAGCGCCACTACACCGGCGAGTTCACCGACGCGTGGAACAACAGCCGGTGCGACGTCGCGCAGCTCGTCCCGGGCGGCAACGACATCGAGGCCTCCGTCGGCAACCTCTTCGTCGCGCACAACCGCATGCACGACTACTCCTACTACCTCGGCTTCACCGAGGAGAGCTACAACCTGCAGTCCGACAACGGCAGCCGCGGTGGCGTCGCCGGGGACCCCGAGGTGGGCAACGCCCAGGCCGGCGCCCTCTCCGGCGGCAGCCCGAGCTTCCTCGGACGCGACAACGCCAACCAGATCACGCTGCAGGACGGCATCCCGGGCATCACCAACCAGTACCTCTTCGAGCCGATCGCCGGTGCCTTCTACGCGCCCTGCACCGACGGCGGCCTCGACATGGGCATCGTCGGCCACGAGTACACCCACGCGATCAGCAACCGCATGATCGGCGGTCCCGACGAGGGCATCACGTCCGAGCAGGGCGGCGCGATGGGCGAGTCGTGGGGCGACCTGGTCGCCGGCGAATACCAGTTCGCCCACGGCTACAGCAACGGCGGCAACGTGTGGGCCGTCGGCGCCTACGCCACGGGCAACACCGAGACGGCGATCCGCGACTACTCCATCGACGACAACCCGCTCAACTACTCCGACTACGGCTTCGACACGACCGGGCCGGAGGTCCACGCCGACGGCGAGATCTGGAACGGCACGATGTGGGAGGTCCGCCAGGCGCTCGTGGAGAAGTACGACGCCGAGTTCCCGTACGACGACGCGGCGCTGCAGCGGTCCTGCGCGGACGCCACCGCCACGACCACCCCGCGGCCTGCCGACGCCTGCCCGGGCAACCGCCGCTGGGTGCAGCTCGTCTTCGACTCCTTCCTGCTGCAGCAGGGCTCGACCTCGATGCTCGACGCGCGTGACGCGATGCTCGCCGCGGACCGGATGCGCTTCGGCGGCGCGAACCAGGACGTCATGTGGGCCGCCTTCGCCCGCCGCGGGCTCGGCGCGGACGCGCACACCGTCGACGCCGACAGCGACGAGCCGACCCCGAGCTTCGCGACCCCCGACGGGCCGGGCTCCGCGATCACCTTCGCCACCACCGGCAAGGCGCGCATCTTCGTGGGCGACTACGAGGCGCGCGTGACGCCGGTGGCCGACACCGACCCGGCGACCGGGCTGGGCGACACGGCCCGGTTCACCCCCGGGACCTACCCGATGGTGGCGGTCTCGCCCGACCGCGGCTTCACCCGCTGGACGATGGAGGTCCCGGCCGACGGGGCCGCACGCACGGAGACCGTCGGCGACGTGGTCAACCTGGCCAGCAGCGCCGCGGGCGCGTCGGTCATCGCCGCGACCGACGGCTCGCGCAACGCCGAGGCACTCATCGACGGCACCGAGGCGACCAACTGGGGCGGCGTCACCGAGGCCCAGGTCGACGAGTCGCACCCCTCGGTCGCGGTCGACCTGGCGGGCGGGGTGAGCACGGTGAGGCGGGTCCAGGTGAGCGCCTACCTCACCCCGGCCCCGGCCTCGCCGACCGACGTCCCGCTGGCCCAGGAGGACCCGGACTCCGGCTCGCGCTTCACCGCGCTGCGCCAGTTCGCCCTCGAGGCGTGCACCGCCGGCTGCGACTCGCCGGACGCCACCTGGACCAGGTTCTACACCTCGCCCGCCGACGCCTTCCCCAGCACCCTCCCCCGCCCTGTCGCACCGACGCTGAACCTGCGCGAGTTCGACGTGCCCGACACGGAGGCCGCCGCCGTACGCCTGGTGACGCTGGAGAACCAGTGCACCGGCCAGGAGGCGTACGCCGGCCAGCAGACGGCGAGCACCACGGTCCTGACGGACTGCAAGGCGGGCTCCGACCGCGGCACGATCGTCCACGCCGCCGAGCTGCAGGTCTTCGACGCGGCCGCGACGCTGCCCCAGCAGCCCGGCGAGCCGTCCGGCACGGGATCCGGCACCGGGTCCGGCTCGACCGGGAGCACCGGGAGCACGGGGACCACCGGGACCACGGGGACGACCGGCGCGGCCCGGGTCCGCCCGACGGTCTCGCTCACCGTCCGGCGCAAGCTCCAGACCACGCGCAACCGCGCACCGCGGCTGGTGATCGCCGTCACGTCCACCAGCGACCGGCCCGAGGCGGGCCGCTTGGTCGTGGTGGTCGACGGCGAGAAGTGGCGCACCACCCGGACCTCCACCGGCCGCGCACGGGTGAGCGTGACCAAGCGCCTGCTGCGCGGACGCCACACCGTGCGCGTCCGGTTCCGCCCCGACGACCGCACGGCGTTCCGCCCCGCACGCAGCCGCGTGCAGCGGATCGTCGTCTCCGGCCGGTGAGCGGGCACCCCGGCGGGTGAGACCACGTCCGCCACGGGTTGCGTCCGGCACCCGACCTTCGCAAGTGTGGGGGGCATGGTTGGACGCATACCCGTGATGGATGTTTCCCCCGTCGTCGACCTCGGCCGGCTCTCGGCCAAGGCCACGGTCGGCGAGCCGATGCCGGTCCGGGCGAGCGTGTTCCGCGAGGGGCACGACCAGCTCGGGGCGGAGGTCGTCGCCATCGACCCGGCCGGCGGCCGACGCGCTCCGGTGCGGATGCAGCCCTACGGCGAGGAGCCCAACCGCTACGTCGCCCACGTCACCCCCGACACCGAGGGCGAGTGGACATTCGAGATCCAGACCTGGTCCGACCCGATCGCGACCTGGCAGCACGACGCCGGCATCAAGATCCCCGCGGGCGTCGACGTCGAGCTGATGTTCACCGAGGCCCGGCTGCTGCTCGAGCGGGTCGCCGCCGGCACCGGTGACGACAAGCTCGACGCGGCCTCGGCGGCCGTGGTCGCCGGGGCCATCACGGCTGCCGACGACACCAGCCGTCCGGTCGCGGCACGGCTGGCCGCCCTCCAGGACCCGGGGCTCGACGCGATCCTGCTCGCGCACCCGCTGCGCGAGCTGACGACCGTGACCGGCCCGTTCCGCTTCCGCGCCGACCGGGTCCGCGCGCTCTTCGGCAGCTGGTACGAGTTCTTCCCGCGCTCCGAGGGCGCCACCAAGGACCCGAAGACCGGCAAGGTCACCAGCGGCACCTTCCGCACCGCGGCGAAGCGCCTCGACGCGGTCGCGCAGATGGGCTTCGACGTCCTCTACCTGCCGCCGATCCACCCGATCGGCGAGGTCAACCGCAAGGGTCCCAACAACACGCTGACCCCGGGACCCGACGACCCCGGCTCGCCGTGGGCGATCGGCAGCAAGGACGGCGGCCACGACGCGATCCACCCCGACCTCGGCACCTTCGAGGACTTCGACGCCTTCGTCGCGCGGGCCGGCGAGCTCGGCCTCGAGGTCGCGCTCGACCTCGCCCTCCAGGCGGCCCCCGACCACCCGTGGGTGAAGACCCACCCGCAGTTCTTCACCACCCGCGCCGACGGCACCATCGCCTACGCGGAGAACCCGCCGAAGAAGTACCAGGACATCTACCCGATCAACTTCGACAACGACCCGGCCGGCATCTGCCGCGAGGTGCTGCGGATCGTCAAGCTCTGGATGTCCCACGGCGTGCGGATCTTCCGCGTGGACAACCCCCACACCAAGCCGCTGGCCTTCTGGGAGTGGCTGCTCGCGGAAGTACGTCGTACCGACCCGGACGTGCTGTTCCTCTCCGAGGCCTTCACCAAGCCCGCGATGATGCACGGCCTCGGCGCCATCGGCTACCACCAGAGCTACACCTACTTCACCTGGCGCACGCACAAGCGCGAGATCGAGGACTACCTCCGCGAGGTCTCGACCGAGTCCGACCACCTCATGCGGCCGAACTTCTTCGTCAACACCCCCGACATCCTCCACGCCTACCTCCAGTACGGCGGCCCGGCGGCCTTCAAGGTGCGTGCCGCCCTCGCCGCCACCGGCTCGCCGAGCTGGGGCGTGTACGCCGGCTACGAGCTGTTCGAGCACGTCGCCGTCAAGCCCGGCTCGGAGGAGTACCTCGACTCGGAGAAGTACCAGATCCGCATCCGCGACTGGGAGAAGCACGACGCCGAGGGCACCACCCTGGCGCCGTACATCACCCGGCTCAACCAGATCCGTCGCGAGCACCCCGCGCTGCAGATGCTGCGCAACGTGACCATCCACGAGAGCGACGACGACCACGTCCTGGTGTTCTCCAAGAGGCACGAGGACGACGTGGTGGTGAGCGTGATCAACCTCGACCCCCACGGCACCCGGGAGACGATGGTCCACCTCGACATGCCCGCGCTGGGCCTGGGCTGGCACGACTCGTTCGTCGCCCACGACGAGATCACCGGCGCCGACTGGAGCTGGAGCCAGCACAACTACGTCCGGCTCGACCCCGGCTACGAACCCGCCCACGTCATCACCGTCAGGAGGACCCGTTGAGCGACCACCACCCCATGCCGACGGACGCAGGTGCCGCCACGGCGGTCCTCAACGCCGAGCCCGAGTGGTTCCGCACGGCCGTCTTCTACGAGGTGCTGGTGCGCTCGTTCCGCGACTCCAACGGCGACGGCACCGGCGACTTCAAGGGCCTGATCGAGAAGCTCGACTACCTCGAGTGGCTCGGGGTCGACTGCCTGTGGGTGCCGCCGTTCTTCACCTCCCCGCTGCGCGACGGCGGCTACGACGTCGCCGACTACAACAACATCCTCCCCGAGGCGGGCACGGTCGAGGACTTCCACGAGTTCCTCGACGCCTGCCACCAGCGCGGCATCCGCGTGATCATCGACTTCGTCATGAATCACACGAGCGACGCCCACCCGTGGTTCCAGGCCAGCCGCAGCGACCCGGACGGGCCCTACGGCGACTTCTACGTGTGGTCCGACACCGACGAGCTCTACGAGGAGGCGCGGGTCATCTTCGTCGACACCGAGCCGTCCAACTGGACCTGGGACCCGGTGCGGCAGCAGTACTTCTGGCACCGGTTCTTCCACCACCAGCCCGACCTCAACTTCGACAACCCCAAGGTCCACGACGCCATGCTCGAGGCGATGGCGTTCTGGCTCGACATGGGCCTCGACGGCTTCCGGCTCGACGCGGTGCCCTACCTCTACGAGCGCCCCGGCACCAACGGCGAGAACCTCAAGGAGACGCACGACTTCCTGAAGAAGTGCCGCAGCTTCGTCGACGAGCACTACCCCGGGCGGGTGCTGCTCTGCGAGGCCAACCAGTGGCCCGCCGACGTCGTCGAGTACTTCGGCCCCGAGGAGACCGAGGACGGCCGCTGGATCGGCACCGAGTGCCACATGGCCTTCCACTTCCCGGTGATGCCGCGCATCTTCATGGCGGTGCGGCGCGAGTCCCGCTTCCCGATCTCGGAGATCCTCGAGCAGACCCCCGCGATCCCCGAGGGCTGCCAGTGGGGCATCTTCCTGCGCAACCACGACGAGCTGACCCTGGAGATGGTCACCGACGAGGACCGCGACTACATGTGGTCCGAGTACGCCCACGACCCGCGGATGAAGGCCAACATCGGCATCCGCCGGCGGCTGGCACCGCTGCTCGACAACGACGTCAACCGGATGGAGCTGTTCACCGCGCTCCTGCTCTCGTTGCCGGGCTCCCCCGTCCTCTACTACGGCGACGAGATCGGGATGGGCGACAACATCTGGCTCGGCGACCGCGACGGCGTGCGCACCCCGATGCAGTGGACCCCCGACCGCAACGCGGGCTTCTCCTCCGCGACCCCCGGCAAGCTGTTCCTGCCGGCCATCCAGGACCCGGTCTACGGCTACCAGTCGGTCAACGTGGAGGCGCAGCTGGAAAACACCTCCTCGCTGCTGCACTGGACCCGACGGCTCGTGCACACCCGCCGTCGGCACCCCGCGTTCGGCCTCGGCGACTTCATCGACCTCGGCGGGTCCAACCCGAGCGTGCTGTCGTACGTCCGCGAGCACACGCCCGACGGTGCCCACTCCGACGAGGACGGCCGCGACATCATCCTGTGCGTCAACAACCTCTCGCGCTTCCCGCAGCCGGTCGAGCTCGACCTGCGCCACTGGGAGGGCATGGTGCCCGTCGAGCTGCTCGGTGGCGTGCCCTTCCCGGCGATCGGCGAGCTGCCGTACCTCCTGACGCTGGGCGGGTACGGCTTCCTGTGGCTGCGCCTCACCGACCAGACGATGACCCAGGGGGTCGACGGGTGAACGACGAGCTGAAGCACTGGATCGCCGACGCGCGCTGGTTCGCGGGCAAGGGCCGCGACTGGAGACTGACGTCCGTACGCCGCGTGGGCGAGCTGCCGCACCCGGCGGAGGAGGACGGGCTGGCGCCGACGCCCGCCGGGCTGCGGGTGGTGATCGACCTCGCCGAGGTCGCCTACACCGACGGCGAGAGCGAGCTCTACCAGCTGCCGCTGGCCTTCTACACCGAGCCGCAGGAGCGCCTCAACCACGCGTTCATCGGCGAGTGGGACGACGAGGACCTCGGCCACGCCTGGGTCTACGACGCCCTCCACGACCGCGAGTCGATGGCCCTGTGGCTGCGGGCCTTCGCCGACCACCCGACCAGCACCTCACGCGGGCTGCTCGACTTCCACTCGCTGCCCGGGCACGACCTCGACCTCGAGGCCCACTCCACGCTGTTCTCCGGCGAGCAGTCGAACTCCTCGGTCGCGTTCGGCGAGGACTCGCTGATGAAGGTGTTCCGCAAGGTCACCCCGGGCGTGAATCCCGACATCGCCATCCACCAGGTGCTCACCGAGGCCGGCTCGACGCACGTCGCGTCGCTCTACGGCTGGCTGGACCTCGTCGATGACGAGGCCGACGGCACCGACGCGACGATCCAGCTGGCGATGCTGCAGCAGTTCCTCCGCACCGCCAGCGACGGGTGGGACCTCGCCCTGGCCAGCGTGCGCAACCTCTTCGCCGAGGCCGACCTCCACGCCGACGAGGTCGGCGGCGACTTCGCCAGCGAGGCGGCCCGCCTGGGCGTCGCGCTCGCCGAGGTCCACGCCGACCTGGCCCGGCACTTCCCCGTCGAGGAGCGCGACGCCGCCGCGACCGACGCCCTGGCCGCGGCGATGGAGGGGCGGCTCGACGCCGCGCTCGACGTCGTACCCCAGCTGGCGGAGCACGAGGCCGGGCTGCGGGAGACGTTCGGGCGGCTGCGGACGCTCGACCGGGTCGAGGTGCAGCAGGTCCACGGCGACCTCCACCTCGGCCAGACCCTGCGCACCAGCCTCGGCTGGAAGATCGTGGACTTCGAGGGCGAGCCCGCCAAGCCGCTGGCCGAGAGGCTCAAGCCCGACTCGGTGTGGCGCGACGTCGCCGGCATGATCCGGTCCTTCGACTACGCCCCGCGCGTGGTGGCCATGACCGGCGCCGGCGCCGACAACGGCGGCGAGGCCGACCAGCGCGCCTACCGCGCGGCCGAGTGGTCCGCCCGCAACCGGGCGGCGTTCCTCGACGCCTACACCGGCGAACGGGGTACTGGCCTGGACGAGCAGGCCCGAACCCTGCTCGACGCCTACCTCGCGGACAAGGTCGTCTACGAGGCCGTCTACGAAGCACGCAACCGTCCGGGATGGCTGTCCATCCCGCTGGCAGCGTTGGGAGAGACCACATGAGCACGACCACGAACGCCCCCGGAGAGCTCGACCTGCACCTGATCGGCGAGGGCCGGCACGAGGAGCTCTGGACGGTCCTCGGCGCGCAGGTGACCGACGACGGCACGTCCTTCCGCGTCTGGGCGCCCAACGCCATGGAGGTCCAGGTCGCCGGCGAGTGGGCCGGCTGGGACGGCGCGGCGCACCCGATGACCCGCCTCGACGGCTCCGGCGTCTGGCACGTCCACGTGGAGGGCGCCGGCGTCGGCGCCCAGTACAAGTACCGCATCCGCGGCGCGGACGGCCAGTGGGTCGACCGCGCCGACCCGATGGCGCAGTACGCCGAGAAGCCGCCGAGCTCGGCCTCGCGCGTGTGGCGTTCCGCGCACCAGTGGGACGACGCGGCTTGGCTGGAGAAGCGTCGCACGAGCCAGCCGGTCGACGAGGCGATGTCGATCTACGAGGTGCACCTGGCCTCGTGGAGGAAGCACTACAGCGGCGAGCTCTACTCCTGGGACGAGATCGCCGACGCCCTCGTGCCCTACGTCGCCGACCTCGGCTTCACCCACGTCGAGTTCATGCCGGTGATGCAGCACCCCTTCGGCGGCTCGTGGGGCTACCACGTGACGTCGTACTTCGCCCCCGACTCCCGCTTCGGCGACCCCGACGGCCTCAAGCGGCTCATCGACCGGCTGCACCAGGCCGGAGTCGGCGTGATCCTCGACTGGGTGCCCGGGCACTTCGCGACCGACGAGTGGGCCCTGGCCCGCTTCGACGGCACCCCGCTCTACGAGGACCCCAACCCGCAGCGCGGCTGGCACAAGGAGTGGGGCTCCCACATCTTCAACTTCGGGCGCAACGAGGTCCGCAACTTCCTCTACGCCAACGCCGTCTACTGGCTCGATGAGTACCACGCCGACGGGCTCCGGGTCGACGGCGTCGCGTCCATGCTCTACCTCGACTACGCCCGCGAGCACGGCGAGTGGTCGCCCAACAAGCACGGCGGCCGGGAGAACCTCGAGGCCGTGCAGTTCCTCCAGGAGATGAACGCGACCGTCTACAAGCGCATCCCCGGCATCGTCACCATCGCCGAGGAGTCGACCGCGTGGCCCGGTGTCACCGGCCCGACCAGCGACGGCGGGCTCGGCTTCGGCTTCAAGTGGAACATGGGCTGGATGCACGACTCGCTCAACTACGTCTCCAAGGACCCGCTCTACCGCAGCCACCACCACGGCCAGATGACGTTCTCGCTCGTCTACGCCTTCGCCGAGAACTACGTCCTGCCGATCAGCCACGACGAGGTCGTGCACGGCAAGGGCTCCCTGCTGCGCAAGATGCCCGGCGACCGCTGGCAGCAGCTGGCCAACCTGCGCGCCTACCTCGCCTACATGTGGGCCCACCCCGGCAAGCAGCTGCTGTTCATGGGCTGCGAGCTCGGCCAGGAGTCGGAGTGGGCGGAGAGCCGCGAGCTCGACTGGTGGCTCCTCGAGCACCCCGAGCACGCCGGCGTCCACGCCATGGTGCGCGACATGAACGCCGTCTACGCCGACACCGGCGCGCTGTGGGGCCGCGACAACGACCCCGCCGGGTTCGCCTGGATCGACGCCAACGACGCGGGGCGCAACGTCTTCTCGTTCGTGCGCCGCTCCCCCGGGCACCCCGACCTGGTCTGTGTCGCGAACTTCGCCGGCCAGCCCCACGAGGGCTTCCGGCTCGGCCTGCCGTCGGCCGGCACGTGGTCCGAGGTCCTCAACACCGACGCCGAGTCCTACACCGGCTCCGGCGTCGGCAACCTCGGCTCCATCACGGCGGTCGAGGGCGACCACCACGGCCAGCCGGCGTACGCCGACATCGTGGTCCCGCCCCTCGCCACGGTCTGGTTCCGCAAGGACGCCTGACCGCCGGCCGCCGCTGCTCCACCACGGTATGTCGCCGGATGGGCGCTTCCCACGATCAATTGACCGTGGGAAGCGCCCGTTCGCCTGCATACCGTGGTGAACCGTCACCGATGAGGGTGCGGTGAGCTGGGCCAGGGATCATCCACAGCGACCCGCGATCGCGTGTCTTCCCCAGCCAGGACCGCGTCCGGCGTCGCGCACGCGAGCCGGCGACGATGCTGCCGCGCATGAACGACCCACTGCGCGCCATCTGCCTCGAGCTCGGCTTCTTCACGCGTGCACATGCTCGTGAGGCGGGGTACGACGACCGGGCCGTGACGCGCGCACACCGCGCCGGACGGTGGCTCAGGATCCGGCGCGGCTACTACACGTTCCCGGACGTGTGGCACGCCGCGACTGAGGAGCAACGACACCTCATGCGGTGTCGCGCCGTACTGGACTCGCTCGGCGACGCCGTCGCCCTCAGCCACGTGTCGGGATGCATCGCGCAGCGCGTCGACGTGTGGGGAGTCTCGCTCGATCGGGTGCACGTGACCCGTCTGGACGGCGGAGCCGGGCGCGTGGAGGGCGACGTGGTGCACCACGAAGGCTTCGTGGCCGACGACGAGGTGTCCGAGGTCGACGGCCTGCGGGTGCTCGCACCCAGCCGGTGCGTGCTCGAGGCCGGCTCGACGGCCAGCTCCGAGGCCGCGCTCGTGCTGATGAACTCCGCTCTCCACCGCGGGCTCTGCACCTTCCAGAGCATCGGTGACCAGTTCGACCTCATGGCGCACTGGCCCAGGACGCGCCATCTCCATGTGCCGGTCAGGATGGCGACGGACAAGGCGGAGTCGGTCGGCGAGTCCCGCGGCCTGTGGCTGTTCTGGGTCGAGCACCTGCCCGCTCCCGTCCTCCAGCTCGAGGTCTTCGACGGCGAACGCCTCGTCGGGCGATGCGACTGGGGGTGGCCGCGCCTACGCGGGCTCGGCGAGTTCGACGGCAAGGTCAAGTACGGACGTCTGCTGAAGGACGGCCAGGACCCCGGCGAGGTGGTGTTCCTCGAGAAGCGCCGCGAGGACGACCTCCGCGAGGTTGCCGCAAGCTGGATGATCCGACTCATCTGGTCAGATCTCTCCCGACCGAGCCACACCGCCCAGCGCCTCCGCCGCCTGATGTCGGCAGCGAGCTGAGGGCGCGAACCGGCGCGGCCTCGATGGTTCATCAAGGTATGCAGGCGGACCCGCACTTCCCGGCGTCAGTTGATCGCGGGAAGTGCCCACTCACCGACGTACCGTGGTGAACCATCGGCGGGAGCGACCGGCCACCCCGACCTCGTTAGGGTGGTCGGGTGGGCGATCCGATCAGCGTGACGACCGTGGCCGAGGGCGTGGCCCGGATCCAGTGGCAGGGCGAGCCGAGCGTCGACGAGCTGCGTCGCGAGGTGGCCGCCGCGCTGGGCGACCACCAGCGGGTCGAGACCCTCGTCGGCACCGAGGACCGTGCCGCGCAGCGCACCGCCACCTGGGCCGGGTTGCTCAAGGAGGGCGTCAGCCGTGGCGTCACCGTCGACGGCGAGGTCGCCGACCGGGTGGTCTACGCCCGGGTGCGGGAGGACCGGCCGGTGGACCACCCCGAGGGGTTCCGCTCGTTGCTCAACTCCTTCCTCCCCCGCAAGCGCGCGATCTCGCAGATGCTGGTGCGGGACGAGGACGGGCGCGTCCTGCTGTGCCAGCTGACGTACAAGCGGGACTGGGACCTCCCCGGCGGGGTGGTGGAGGTCGGCGAGTCACCGCGGCTGGCCGTGCAGCGGGAGGTCGAGGAGGAGCTCGGCCTCGAGATCGAGCCCGGCGGGCTGGTGCTCACCGACTGGCTGCCGCCGTGGAGCGGGTGGGACGACGCCGTGTGCCTGGTCTTCGACGGCGGCACGCACCCCACCTCGGTCCTCGCCGGAGTGGTCATGCAGGAGCGCGAGATCCGCGACGTGCGGTTCTGCACGCTCGACGAGGTCGACGAGCTCGCGGCCGACTTCACCGCCAGGAGGGTGCGCGCGGCGGTCGAGGGCTCCCAGCCGTATACGGAGTCCGGCCGCTGAGGCAGGATGCCTCTCATGACCTGGGTGTACGACTTCGCAGAGGGAAGCAAGGACCAGAAGGACCTCCTGGGGGGCAAGGGCGCCAACCTGGCCGAGATGACCAACCTCGGTCTGCCCGTCCCACCCGGCTTCACGATCTCGACCGAGACGTGCCGCGCCTACCTCGCCGAGGGAGGTGAGCCGGAGGGCCTCGCCGAGGAGGTCACCGAGCACCTCGCCGCGCTCGAGGAGGCGATGGGCAAGAAGCTCGGCGACGCCGACGACCCGCTGCTCGTCTCGGTGCGCTCGGGCGCGAAGTTCTCGATGCCCGGGATGATGGAGACCGTCCTCAACGTCGGCCTCAACGACACGTCCGTCGGCGGCCTCGCGGCGCGCAGCGAGTCCGAGCGGTTCGCCCAGGACTCCTACCGGCGCCTGCTGCAGATGTTCGGCGGCACCGTGCTCCACGTCGACTCCGAGCTGTTCTCCGACGCGCTCGACGAGGTGAAGAAGGCCAAGGGCACCGAGAGCGACCTCGACCTCGAGGCCGACGACCTGCGCGGCCTCGTGGAGACCTTCAAGGGCATCATCAAGACCGAGACCGGCCGCGACTTCCCGCAGGACCCGCGCGAGCAGATGGACCTCGCCATCCGCGCCGTCTTCGACTCGTGGAACACCGACCGCGCACGGCTCTACCGCCGCCAGGAGCGCATCCCCGAGGACCTCGGCACGGCCGTCAACGTGCAGGCCATGGTCTTCGGCAACTTCGGCATGGACTCCGGGTCGGGCGTCGCCTTCACCCGCGACCCCGCCAGCGGCAACCAGGGCGAGTACGGCGACTACCTCCAGAACGCGCAGGGCGAGGACGTCGTCGCCGGCATCCGCAACACCGTGTCCCTGGCCGACATGGCCGAGATCGACCGGAAGTCCCACGACGACCTGATGACGATCATGACGCGGCTCGAGCGCCACTACCGCGACATGTGCGACATCGAGTTCACGGTCGAGCGCGGCAAGCTCTGGATGCTCCAGACCCGCGTCGGCAAGCGCACGCCGGAGGCGGCGTTCCGCATCGCGGTGCACATGGTCGACGAGGGCATGATCCAGATGGACGAGGCCGTGCTGCGCGTCACCGGCGACCAGCTCGCGCAGCTGATGTTCCCGCGGTTCGACGAGTCCGCCGAGCGCACGCTCCTCGCCACCGGCATGAACGCCTCGCCCGGCGCGGCCGTCGGCAAGGCCGTCTTCGACTCCGACACCGCCGTGGAGTGGGCCGACCGCGGTGAGGACGTCATCCTCGTCCGCAAGGAGACCAACCCCGACGACCTCCGCGGCATGGTCGCCGCGCGCGGCATCCTCACCAGCCGCGGCGGCAAGACCTCCCACGCTGCCGTCGTGGCCCGTGGCATGGGCCGTACGTGCGTGTGCGGCGCGGAGTCGCTCGACGTCGACCACAAGGCCAAGGAGTTCCGCGTCCGCGACGGCGAGACGATCCGCGAGGGCGACGTCATCTCCATCGACGGCACGACCGGCGAGGTCTTCGCCGGCTCGGTGCCGGTCGCCGACTCGGTCGTCGTGCGCCACTTCGAGGGCGAGAAGATCGACGACGACCTCGCCCAGGCCGTCGCCCGCATCATGGCCCACGCCGACGGCGCCCGGAGGCTGCGCGTGCGCACCAACGCCGACACCCCCGAGGACGCCGCCCGGGCCCGGCGCTTCGGCGCCCAGGGCATCGGGCTGTGCCGCACCGAGCACATGTTCCTCGGCGAGCGCCGCGCGCTGGTGGAGCAGCTCATCGTGGCCGAGGACGAGGCCGGCGTGGAGGCCGCACTCGACGAGCTGCTGCCCCTGCAGCGGCAGGACTTCACCGAGATCCTCGAGGCGATGGACGGCCTGCCGGTGACCATCCGGCTGCTCGACCCGCCGCTGCACGAGTTCCTGCCCGACCTGACCGACCTCAGCGTCGAGGTGGCCCTCGCCGAGGAGCGCGGCGAGGTCGACGAGCGGGCCCAGCGGCTGCTGACCCACGTGCGCCGCCTGCACGAGCAGAACCCGATGCTCGGCCTGCGGGGCGTGCGCCTGGGCATCCAGATCCCCGGGCTGTTCCGGATGCAGGCCCGCGCCATCGCCGAGGCCGCCGCCGACCGGATGGCCGCCCACGGCACGCCCCGGCCGGAGATCATGGTGCCCCTCGTCGCGAGCGTGCGCGAGCTCGAGATCGTGCGGGCCGAGATCGACCAGCAGATCGCCGAGGTCGAGGAGGAGCGCGGCATCAAGCTCGACATCGCGATCGGCACCATGATCGAGCTGCCGCGCGCGGCGTTCCTGGCCAACCGCATCGCCAAGTCGGCCGACTTCTTCTCCTTCGGCACCAACGACCTGACCCAGATGGCGTGGGGCTTCTCCCGCGACGACGTCGAGGCGTCGTTCTTCTCCCGCTACTTCGAGCACGGCATCTTCGACGTCTCGCCGTTCGAGTCGCTCGACCAGCTCGGGGTCGGCGGCATGGTCGAGATGGGCACCAAGAAGGGCCGCAAGACCAAGTCCGACCTCAAGGTCGGGGTCTGCGGCGAGCACGGCGGCGACCCGCGCTCGGTCCACTTCTTCGACGAGGTCGGCCTCAACTACGTCTCGTGCTCGCCCTTCCGCGTGCCGGTCGCCCGGCTCGAGGCCGGGCGATCCGTGCTCGGGAAGCGCGACTCAGAAGAGCGCTGAGGCCAGGTTGCGACGGCCCGCCAGCACGCGCGGGTCGTCGTTGCCGACCGCGGCGAACAGGCCGAGCAGGTGGTCGCGCGCCCGGTCGCGGTCCTTGTCGGAGGTCCGGGCAACCAGGTTCACCAGCCGGGTGAACGCGTCCTCGACGTGGCCGCCGAGCATGTCGAGGTCCGCGACGAGCGTCTGGGCGTCCACGTCGTCGGGGTTCTCCGCGGCAGCGGCGCGCGCCTGGTTGAGGTCGACGCCCTGCGTGCGCTGCATGACCTTCGCCATCGCCAGCCCACCCGCGGCCTCGACGTCGGCCGGGTTGGCGTCGACGAGCTTCTGGTACTCCGCGACCGCCGCGTCGATGTCACCGGCCGCGAGCGCGTCCTGGGCGGGTGCGTAGCGCGGGTCGACGGCGTCCTCCTCGCCCTCGGCACCCGGAGCCGCGGCGCGGGGCTGGTGGCGACCGGTGATGCCCTGGCTGGTGAGCTGCTGGCCCACCTGGGTGAGCGCGGTGCGCAGCTCGTCGATCGGCAGCGGGTCCTGCAGCAGCGGCATGGGCCGGCCGTCGACGACCGCGACCACGAGCGGGATCGAGGGGATCTGCATGGCCTGGGCGATCTGGGGCGCGGCGTCGATGTCGACGAGGCCGAGGAGGTAGCGGCCCTCGTGCTCGCCGACCACGGTGGCGAGGTCGTCGGCGAGCTGACCGCTCTCGGGCATCCGGGTGCGCGAGTAGAACACCAGCAGCACCGGCGCGGTCATCGACTGCTCGAGGAGGCCCTGGAAGTTCTTCTCGTCCACCACCACGCTGTACGACGACCCTCCCGCACCACCCCCGGCGGGGGGCGTGGCGCCCTGCGGCGGGCGGGCGGGCTGTCCGAGCCCGGAGAGGTCGATGGCACCTGGACGGCTGAACGGCTGCTGCGTCATGGGGCAATCCTAGGGAGACCGGCCACGGGACGACGCTCCGGTCGGTAGCCTCGACGACATGGGACCTCGGGGAGCCGCGCTGCTGACGCGGCACCGCCGCAACCTCGGCCTCCTCGCCCGCTTCGGTCTGGTGGGCGCGTCGGGTGTCGTGGTCAACATGGTCACGCTCATCCTGCTGCGCAGGCTCGGCCCGCACTTCGACGAGGCGGTGGTCGGGCTGGGGCCCTCCGACTTCAACCTCCGCTGGTACCACGTCTACTCCACGCTCGCGTTCCTCGTCGCCAACCTGTCGAACTTCCAGCTCAACCGGTCGTGGACCTTCCAGACCACGCGCCACACGCGCTGGTGGAAGGAGTACTGGCCGTTCCTCGTGGTCGGGCTCGGTGGCCAGGCCGTCGGGCTGGCGCTGCTCACCCTGCTGATGCACCCGCACTCGCCGGTCAGCCTGCCGAGCGACGTCTTCGACGACTCCAGCGGGCTGCGCAACCGGCTCTACTGGTCCCAGCTGATCGTCATCGCCCTGGTGACGCCGCTGTCGTTCGTGTTCAACAAGCTGTGGACCTTCGCGGCCGTGCGCACCGGCCGCCTCGACCTCCTCACCGCGCAGCACGAGGAGCAAGTGATGGCTGGGAAGGATGTGGTCTGACGGTGCCGAACTGTGCCCGAACTGAGCACAGGCTCACCTATCTCGGCCCCCGTACCGCGTGGTAGAAAGTGCCGGGGTTCGACGGGAGGGCGGCACGGCATGACATCGGGGTCCTACGACTTCACCGGCTACGAGGTCCTGGTGATCGGGGGCACGCGGGGCGAGGGGCACACCATCGCGTCCGCGTTCGCGCGGTCCGGGGCCAACGTCACCGTCACCGGGACGATGATGCTCCGCGCCCTCTACGACACCGACCTCGCCGCCTTCGACTACGAGTCGGTCAACCTCGCGCGCCAGGAGTCGATCGACAACCTGGTCGGGATCATCGGTCACCTCGACGTGCTGGTCCTCGCGGCGTCGTGCAACCTGCCCTTCGGCCTGCCCGCCGACGAGCGGGCCTTCATCGCCGAGGCGGCACGCTCCGGGCTGCTCGGCCCGACGTTCCTCACCACCCGGATGCGCCTCAAGCTCAGCCAGAGCCCCGCCCCGGGCGGCGGCTGCGTGATCAACACCGGCGCCGTCGCCAAGTGGCTCGAGCTCTCCTCGGCGCCCGAGGCAGCGCGTGCGCAGCTCGTCGAGTCCACCGCCCGCGCCGGTGAGCAGTGGGCCGGCCTCGGCGTCCGCGTGAACTCCGTGCTCCAGCACAAGCACGCGGTCCTCCCCCGCCAGTACGCCCCGGTGGCCGCGTCGAGCCACGGCAGCCGCCTGGCCGGCGACACCCTCGTGCGCACCCAGCGGATGAGCGACGCCGTGGCCGACGCCACGCTCTTCCTCGCCAGCAGCGGCGCCTCCCGCATCACCGGACAGACGCTCCGCCTCAGCTGAGTCCCCGCCGGTGACTCAGCCCACCGGCGAGAGCTCGCGCTCCGGCTCGGCGGCCTCGTCGCGCTCGGCGAGCCGGGCAGCCAGCGTCGCGCCCTCGACGTCGAGGTTGGGCAGCAGCCGGTCCAGCCAGCGCGGCAGCCACCAGGCCCGGTCACCGAGCATGGTGAGCACCGCGGGCGTGAAGGTCATCCGCACGAGGAA
>NZ_JAUZVE010000079.1:0-24132 GCF_031844425.1 Microbacterium sp. ARD31 | reverse complement strand
AGATCGGGCTCGACCTCGTCGAGCGGGCCGGGCACCACGAGGTCGTCCAGTACCGCGAGCAGATCCTGCCGCTGGTGCGGCTCGACCACGTCCTGCATGGTGACGCCGGCCACGGCGCCGGCGCCCCGCTCCAGGTCGTCGTGTGCCGCAAGGGCGAGCAGCGCGCCGGGGTCGTCGTCGCCGGCATCCTCGACATCGTCGAGACCACCCTGTCCATCCGCACCGCGCTCGACTCCAGCGGAGGTGACGGCTCCGCGGTCATCGCCGGCCACGTCACCGAGCTCGTCGACATCGACCAGGTCTTCGCGGGCCTGCCCGGCCACGACCGGCTCGCCCGGACCGCCTGAGGAGCACCGCCATGTCCCAGTACTGCACCTTCGCCCTTGACGGGCACCTCTTCGGCGTCCCGGTCGCCTCCGTCCAGGAGGTGCTGCGCGCCCAGGCCCTGACCAGCGTCCCGCTGGCGCCCCGCGAGGTCGCCGGGCTGCTCAACCTGCGCGGGCAGATCGTCACCTCGCTCGAGCTCCGGGCCCGCATGGGCCTCCCGCCGCGACCCGCCGACGCCCCGTCGGTGAACGTGGTGGTCAAGACGGCCGACGGGAACGCCGTCAGCCTCGTCGTCGACGAGATCGGCGACGTCATCGAGCCGCCCCGCGAGGCCTTCGAGGCACCGCCGGAGACCGTCCCGGCCTCCGTCCGCGCGCTCGTCAGCCGCGTCTGCAAGCTCGACCGCCAGCTGATGCTGCTCCTCGACACCGAGCGGGCAGCACAGGTGCTCGAGCCCGTCTGACCCGCCAGGGCCGGACCATCCCAGATCCCTTCCCAGATCCCTTCCCATCCCTCTTCTCGCGAGACCCGTTCGGGCGGACTCGCGTGCCACCCACCCACAGCACCCACCCGCCCGGAGGACCCCCATGACCACCCTCGCCCCGCCCCCGCCCGACTACGCGCAGCCCGTCGTCGCCCCCCAGGCGCCCACCAGCGCGCAGGCCCCGACGCCGTCCCGCACCCGCAAGCCCCTGTCGCACCTGCTCGCCAACCTCGGCACCGGCCGCAAGCTGCTGGTCCTCGCGGTCGCCTGCCTGCTGCCCACCGTGGTGCTGACGTTCACCGTCCTGAGGGGACTGTCGACGCTCAGTGCCGAGAAGGACACGGGCGAGGTCCTCGAGCGCACGTCGGCCAAGCTCTACCACCTCGACAACCGCAACAGCGAGATCAAGGCCGACGGCTTCCGCGCGCTGATCGGGGCCGACGCAGAGGCGGTGGTGACCGACACCGCCGACGACATCGCCAGCGCCGAGGAGATCTACGACGAGGTCCTCGGCTACGACCTCCCGGAGGAGATCCTCGAGGACATCGCCACCAGCCGGGTGTACGCGCAGGCCTTCTACACCTACGTCAGCGCTTTCGTGGAGGACCCGAACGCCGCCGGACGCACCGACGCCCAGGGCGAGGTCGACCTCGTCGACCAGAACCACGACGTCGACGGCCGGCTGGAGAAGCTCCGCGAGACGATCGACGAGGCGATCGTCGAGGCGGACGCCGAGTACGAGCGCACCGAGGCCGCCCAGCGCACCACGCTCTTCATCGTCCTCGCGGTCGCCCTGGCCGTCGCGACGCTGCTCTCCATCGTCATCACCCGCCTGATCACCCGCCCGCTGCGCCGCGCGGTCGACACGCTGGGCAAGGTCGCCGAGGGCCACCTCGACGAGCGGCTCGACGTCTCCTCCACCGACGAGGTGGGCCAGATGGGCCAGGCGCTGAACAACGCGCTCGAGCGCCTCGGCGACGCCATGGGCCAGATGGACCACAACGCGCAGTCGCTGGCCTCGGCCTCAGAGGAGCTGTCCTCGGTCTCCGGCCAGATGAGCGCCTCCGCCTCGGAGTCCTCCTCCCAGGCCGGTCTCGTCTCGGCGGCCGCGGAGCAGGTGTCCCGCAACGTCATGACGGTCGCCACCGGCACCGAGGAGATGTCGGCGTCCATCCGCGAGATCGCCCAGAACGCGTCGAGCGCCGCGGGCGTCGCCGCGCAGGCCGTCGTCGTCGCGGAGTCCACCAACGCCACGGTCGCCAAGCTCGGTGCCTCCTCCGCCGAGGTCGGCAACGTCATCAAGGTGATCAACTCCATCGCCGAGCAGACCAACCTGCTCGCCCTCAACGCGACCATCGAGGCCGCCCGCGCCGGCGAGGCCGGCAAGGGCTTCGCCGTCGTCGCCAACGAGGTCAAGGAGCTGGCGCAGGAGACCGGCAAGGCGACCGAGGACATCGGCCGGCGCATCGAGGCCATCCAGGCCGACACCGAGGCGGCCGTGACCGCGATCGGCGAGATCGCCGAGATCATCGGCCAGATCAACGACACCCAGGCGACCATCGCCTCGGCCGTGGAGGAGCAGACCGCCACGACGAACGAGATGAGCCGCAACGTCGCCGAGGCCGCCACCGGCTCGACCGACATCGCCCAGAACGTGACCGGTGTGGCCCGTACCGCGTCGGACACCCAGGCAGCCGCCAACAGCACCAGCCAGGCAGCCGACGAGCTCGCCCGGATGGCCGCGGACATGCGCACGCTCGTCGGCCGGTTCCGGTACTGAGACCGGTCCCGAGCGAGCCTGAGAGAGGTATCCCATGTCGAGGAGGATCCGGGTGCTGGTGGTCGACGACTCCGTCGTCGTCCGCCGCCTGGTCAGCGACGTGCTGTCCGCCGACCCGGCGATCGAGGTCGTCGGCACGGCCGCCAACGGCAAGGTCGCGCTGGCGAAGATCGACCAGGTCAACCCCGACCTGATCACCCTCGACATCGAGATGCCCGTCATGGACGGGCTGCAGACCCTGCGCGAGCTGCGCAAGGACCACCCGGTGCTGCCGGTCGTGATGTTCTCGACGCTCACCGAGCGGGGCGCCTCCGCCACCCTGGACGCCCTCGAGCTCGGCGCGAGCGACTACGTCACCAAGCCGGCCAACGTCGGCAGCGTGCAGGCCTCCATGGAGGCGGTCCGCGAGCAGCTCGTCCCGCGCATCCGGGGCCTGTGCCGCCACGTGGTCGGGGTGGCTCCGGCCGCCCCGGCCAGGGCCGCGGCGCCGAGGCCGACGACCCCCGCGGCCGCGCCGGCCGCGTCGGCCGCGCCGCGGTCCTCGCGGATCGACGTGGTCGCGATCGGCGCCTCCACGGGCGGACCGGACGCGTTGTCCACGGTCCTCGCGGCGCTGCCCGGCGACCTGCCGGTCCCCGTGGTCATCGTCCAGCACATGCCGCCCGTCTTCACGCGCCAGTTCGCGGACCGGCTCGACGGCAAGGTCGCGCTCCGGGTCGCCGAGGCGACGACGGGCATGCCGGTACGCCCCGGCCTGGCCGTCGTGGCTCCCGGGGACTACCACCTCCGGTTCCGCGGCGACGCCCGTTCGGGTCAGGTCGTGGCCGCCCTCGACCAGGGCACCCCGGAGAACTACTGCCGCCCGGCGGTCGACGTGATGATGCGCTCGGTGGTCGACACCTGGCGCGGCAACGTCCTCGCCGTCGTGCTCACCGGCATGGGGTCCGACGGCGCCCGCGGGTGCGCCGACGTGGTCGCCGCCGGTGGCTCCGTCCTGGTCCAGGACGAGGCGTCGTCCGTCGTGTGGGGGATGCCCGGAGCCGTCGTCGCCGCCGGTCTCGCGCCCACCGTGCTGCCGCTCGCCCAGGTCGGCCCGGCCATCGTCGAGCGCGTCCGCGCCGCCAACCCGCCGTCCCTGCCCTTCCGAGATGTGCCTGCCAGACCTGCCAGAGAGGTGTCGCTGTCGTGACCCTGTCCCCCTCCGCGTTCGCCTACGTCGCCGACCTCGTGCGGCGTGAGGCGGCCATCGTCCTCGAGCCCGGGAAGGAGTACCTCGTCGAGGCCCGCCTCCACCCGCTGGCCCGCGCCGCCGGCCTCGCCGACGTGTCGGCGTACGTCGCCCACCTCCAGTCGCCCGCCGGCCGCGTCCAGCAGGCCGCCGTGGTCGAGGCGCTCACCACCAACGAGACGTCGTGGTTCCGCGACCGCGAGCCGTTCGACGTGCTGGTCTCGCACGTGATCCCGGACCTGCTGGCCCGCACCGCGACGCGACGCAAGATCACCATCTGGTCCGCGGCCTGCTCCAGCGGCCAGGAGGCCTACACGATCGCGATGCTGATGGCCGAGCACGTCGTGCCGAAGGGCTGGCAGGTCGAGATCGTCGCCACCGACATCGCGCCCAGCATGGTGCAGCGGACCCAGGAGGGGCGCTACAGCCAGCTCGAGGTCGGCCGCGGCCTCCCGGCGCCGCTGATGGTCAAGCACTTCCAGCGGGCGGGCACGCAGTGGCAGGTCTCCGACCAGCTGCGGTCGATGGTGCGGGCCCAGACCCTCAACCTCGCCGCGCCGTTCCCGCTGATGCCGGTCTTCGACCTGGTGTTCCTGCGCAACGTGCTCATCTACTTCGACCAGCCCACCAAGCAGTCGGTCCTCTCGCGCGTGCGCCGGGTGATGTCCCCCGACGGCTACCTCTTCCTCGGCGGCGCCGAGACCACGTTGGGCGTCGACGAGACCTGGCACCGCACGGCGGTGGGCCGGCTCACCCTCAACCGGCCCCGACCTCAGGCCGATGCGCCGGCCACCGGCCCCGACCTGTCCTCCCTCGCGCCTCGGCCGTTCGCGGGCGCGCCACTCACCTCGACGTTGCTGTCCACGACACAGAGAGCGAACTGACATGCAAGCACTGGTCATCGACGACTCCCGCACGATGCGGATCGTCCTCAGGCGACAGCTGGAGCAGCTGGGCTACGCGGTGCTGGAGGCCGCGGACGGCCAGCAGGCCCTCGAGGTGCTCGAGGCCCACGGCGACTCGCTCCCGGTCCTGGCCACCGTCGACTGGAACATGCCGGTCATGAACGGCCTCGAGTTCGTCAAGGCCGTGCGGGCCGAGCCGGGGCTGCGCGACCTCACCTTGATGATGGTGACGACGGAGGCGGAGCACGGGCAGATCGTGCGCGCACTCGCGGCGGGCGCCCACGAGTACCTGATCAAGCCGTTCACCGGCGAGGCGCTGGTCGACAAGCTCGACTACCTCGGCCTGAACCCGCAGAGGAGCGTCGCATGAGCGTCACCGCACCCGAGTCCCCCGTCACGCCGCGCGACCTCGAGGTCTTCGGCGAGGAGGTCCTCACCGCCTTCCTGCTCGAGCAGGGCCACCCCGCCTCGTCCACGCCAGAGGGCGAAGTGGGCCGGGTCCACGCCTCGATCGCCGTGACCGGCGGCTGGTCGGGACACATCACCCTCGACGTCTCGCGCGCCGGCGCCGACGTGCTCGCGCGCCGCATGCTGATGGCCGACGAGGTCTCCGAGGCCGACGTCACCGACGCCGTGGGCGAGCTCGTCAACGTCCTCGGCGGCAACGTCAAGGGCCTCCTCCTCGAGGAGAGCGCCCTCGGCCTTCCCCAGGTCCGCACCGACGACGCGCCCGCACCCCCCGGCGCTGCCGTCCAGGTCTGCCACGCCGAGCTGGTGTGGGCAGGCCACCCCGTCGACGTCCGCGTCTGGCTCGCCGAGCAGGACGACACCACCCCAGGAGACAACGCATGAAGATCCTCATCGCCGACGACAGCCGCGTCATGCGGCAGATCGTGATCCGCACCCTGCGCCAGGCCGGCTACGACGGCCACGAGCTGATCGAGGCCGGCAACGGCGCCGAGGCGCTGGACCTCGTCCAGAGCCGGGCCCCCGACCTGGTCCTGTCCGACTGGAACATGCCGGAGATGACCGGCATCGAGCTGCTGCGTGCGTTGCGCTCGGCCAACCACACGGTCCCCTTCGGCTTCGTGACCTCGGAGGGCACGCCGGAGATGCGCGCGATCGCCCAGGAGTCGGGTGCGCTGTTCCTCATCGCCAAGCCGTTCACGCCGGACTCGCTGCGCGACCACCTCGACGCGGTGGTCGCATGAGCACCACGTCCGACTGGGTGCTCACCCCGGTCCCGACCGCGCTTGACGCCCGCGAGATGCTCTCCGGCCTGCTCGGCCGGGAGGTCACCGTGCAGATGACCGACGCCTTCGTCGGCGACGTGGGCGACGGTGCCACCTACGCCGTCTACCAGGACGACCAGGGCCGCACCCGCGCGGTCGCGGTCATGGACCTGGCCATGTCGGCGTACGCCGGCGCGGCGATCGGGCTGATGCCGGTCGGCGCCGCCGAGGTCGCGATCGAGGAGAAGGACCTCTCCCCGGTCGTGCAGGAGAACCTCGGCGAGGTGCTCAACGTGATGGCCGCGCTGCTCAACGCGCCGGACTGCCCGCACGTGAAGCTGACGTCGGTGACCCACGTCGGCAGCACCCCGGACGGCGAGGTCGCGGCCCACGCCACGACCGTCGGCCGACGCCTCGACCTCACGGTCACGGTGCCGCAGTTCGGGACGGGCAAGCTCTCCATCGTCGGCGTGAAGTAGCCCGACGCCGGCCTCCGGACGCGTCACCCGTAGGGGTGGCACGGCTGGAGGCATCGACGGCCCTCCGGTAGACAGGCGCCATGACGGACGTGGGAGGGACGTCGGAGCCGGTCGTGTTCGAGGGCGCCTGGGATGGCCCGGTGGTGGCCACCTCGGTCCACGCAGGACACGAGCTCCGCCCCGAGATCGCCGAGGCGATGGTGCTCGACGAGGCCGACCGGTTCCGCGAGGAGGACCCGTGGACCGACCGCCTCGCCGCGGTCGTGCCCGACCGGGTGGTCACGTCCCGCTCGCGCTTCGAGGCCGACCTCAACCGGCCGCGCCGCGAGGCGGTCTACCGCACCCCCGACGACTGCTGGGGCCTCGAGGTCTGGCGTGACGGCGTGCTGTCCGACGAGCTGTTCGAGGGCAGCCTGGCGACGTACGACGCCTTCTACGACGCCCTCGCCCCGCGGCTCGACGCGCTCGCCGAGCGGGGCCCCTTCGTGCTGCTCGACGTGCACTCCTACAACCACCGCCGCGACGGTGCCGACGCGCCGCCGGCGCCGGTCGCGGACAACCCCGAGGTCAACGTCGGCACCGGCAGCCTCGACCACGACCGGTTCGGCCCGCTCGTGGAGCGCTTCATGGGCGACCTGCGCGACGCCTCGCTCGGCTGCGGGCCGCTCGACGCCCGCGAGAACGTCGCGTTCGAGGGTCGCAACCTCGCCTGGTGGGTCCACGACCGCTACCCCCGGGTCGGCTGCGTGCTGGCGCTGGAGTTCAAGAAGACGTTCATGGACGAGTGGACCGGCGAGCTCGACGAGCACGCGCTGAGGTGCGCCCAGGAGGGCCTGGCGGCCGCGCTGCCCGGTCTGCACGACGAGCTGGGCCGGCTGCGGTGATCGGGCGATGACCGAGGCGGGCGAGGATCACGGCATTGCCGCCGCCGACCTCGCCGTCGACCACCGGCTCTCGCTGCTCGCCCAGAGCTTCCGCTTCCTGCTCGACATCACCCCCGTCGACGCCGACGACCTGCGCGACGATTTCCTGGAGGGGCACGACGACGCGCCCGCCTTCACCTACCGCGAGCTCGAGGCCGACCCTGCCGTCATCCGCGCCGAGCTCGACGACATCGATCCCGGCGAGGTCGGCGACCCTGTCCTCGGCCAGCTGCTGCGCGCCAAGCACCGCGAGATGGAGCTGCAGCTCGACATGCTCGAGGCGCGCGACAGCGACGACTTCCTGCCGCTGAGCGTGGAGCTGTACGGCGGTGTCTCGCCGTCGCTGCGCGCGCAGGCCGAGGCGCTGCTGGCGACCATCACCCGCACCGAGCCGAGCGACGAGGCGCTGGACGCCGAGGAGTTCCTCGCGCTCGCCGAGGCCGAGATCGCGCACTACCGCGAGGTCGACCCCGACCTCGCCATGCACGCGGAGATCCGCCCCGACGTCAACGGGGTCATGGTCTCCGGCGACGTGCTGCTGGTCGGGCCCGAGACCAAGGTGCAGCGGGCGCGCGCCCAGGCGTTGCTCCACCACGAGGTCGGCACCCACCTGGTGACCCAGGCCAACGGCAGCCACCAGCCGGTCAAGGTGCTCGGCGTCGGCCTCGCCGGCTACGACGAGACCCAGGAGGGCCTCGCGGTGCTGGCCGAGATCGCGTGCGGCGGCCTCACCGCCTTCCGGCTGCGCCAGCTCGCCAGCCGGGTCCTGACCGTGCACCGGATGATCGGCGGCGCCACCTTCGCCGAGGCCCACGAGGCGCTCGTGGCCGACGACTTCCCGCCGACCAGCGCCTGGACCACCGTGATGCGGGTCTACCGCTCGGGCGGGATGACCAAGGACGCGATCTACCTGCGCGGCCTCGTCGAGCTGCTCGAGCACCTCGGCGCGGGCGGCTCGCTCGACCAGCTGTGGCTCGGCAAGTTCTCGCTGCGCGACCTGCCCCTGATCGGTGACCTGGAGTCCCGCGGCCTGCTCCGGCCGCCGCGGGTGCTCCCGCGCTACCTGCACGACCCGGCATCCCACGCCAACCTGGCCCGCGCGGCCGGGACCGACGATCTCGGGACACTCCTGGAGGGACACGCATGAAGATCGGATTCGTCGTCAACGACATCGAGACGGAGAAGGCGGAGTACACCACCAACCGGCTCGCGATGGCCGCCAAGGAGATGGGCCACGAGGCCTGGTACATGGGCATCGGCGACTTCGCCTACGAGCCCGACGGCTCGCTGAGCACCAAGGCCCGCGCCGGCCACGCCAAGACGTACCGCTCCCTCGAGCGCCACATGGCCGACGTCAAGCGTCCCGACGTCGAGCAGCTCATCGGGATGGACGAGTTCGACGTCGTGATGCTGCGCAACGACCCCGCCGACGACGCCGAGACCGACCCGTGGCGCAACAACGCCGGCGTCGCCTTCGGGCAGCTGATCGCCTCGTCGGGCGTGCTGGTCGTCAACGACCCCACGAGCCTGGCCAACGCGCTGTCCAAGGCCTACTTCCAGCACTTCCCGGAGATCGTGCGCCCGCGCACCCTCATCTCCCGCGACGAGGACATGATCGAGGCGTTCATCAAGGACCTCGGCGGCAAGGCCGTGCTCAAGCCGCTGCAGGGCTCGGGCGGCACCGGCGTCTTCCTCATCGACCGCAAGGAGTCGCCCAACCTCAAGCAGATCATCGAGGCGATCTCGCGCGACGGCTACGTCGTCGCGCAGGAGTTCCTGCCGGAGGCCGTCAACGGCGACGTCCGGCTGTTCGTGATGAACGGGCAGCCGCTGACCGTCGACGGCGAGTACGCCGCCTTCCGTCGTACGCCCTCCACGAAGGACATCCGCTCGAACATGTCCGCCGGTGGCAAGGCCGAGAAGGTCAAGGTCACCGACGAGATGCTGCAGATGGTCGAGGTGGTGCGCCCCAAGCTGGTCGCCGACGGGATGTTCCTCGTCGGGCTCGACATCGTCGGCGACAAGCTGATGGAGATCAACGTCTTCAGCCCCGGCGGCCTCGGCAGCGCGCAGAGCCTCTACGAGGTGAACTTCGCCCCTGCGATCATCGCCGAGCTCGAGCGCAAGGTGAACATCCGACGCCACTACCCGGAGATCGACAACCACACCCTCGCCACCAGCTGAGGCACCTCAGCGCATCAGGGGCGGGTGGAGCGTCCTGATCGGCCCGACGCGGTGGAGCCGGGCGGGCCGGCCGCCGTCGCGGGTGGTCGTGGCGTCGGTCGGCACGAGGAAACCCTCGGTGCGGGTGACCTTGCGGTGGAAGTTGCGGGGGTCGACCTCGACGCCCCACACCACCTCGTAGACCCGGCGCAGCTCGCTGACGGTGAACTCCGGTGGGCAGAACGCGGCGGCCAGCGGGGTGTACTCCAGCTTGGCCCGCGCCCGCTCGACGCCGTCGCGGAGGATCGTCGCGTGGTCGAAGGCGAGCGCGTCCGCGGCCGCGAGCCGGTCGACCGGCTGCCACTCGGCGTCCGCGGCGTCGCTGCCCGCGGTCGGGGCGGGGAGGTCGGCGGCCAGGGCGACGTAGGCCACCGTGACGGTGCGCATGCGCGGGTCGCGGTCGGGGGCGCCGTATGACGCGAGCTGCTCGAGGTGGACGCGGTCCGCGGACACCCCCGTCTCCTCCAGCAGCTCCCGCGCAGCCGCGGTGGGCAGGTCCTCGTCGGGCTGCAGGAAGCCGCCCGGCAGCGCCCACCGGCCGGCGAAGGGCTCCTCGCCGCGACGCACCGTCAGCACCTGGAGCTGGTCGTCGCGCACGGTCAGCACGACCAGGTCCACGGTCACCGCGACCGGAGGGTGGGAGTTCATGGGGGCGAGCCTACGCCTTCGCGTCAACTTGACGTTAGTGGGGCGGCGTCTTAATGTCGAAGTGACATTAACTACCGAGGAGGACGTCATGGCCCACATCGCTCGCTATCCACTGGTCCGGCACCTGCGCGGCTCCGGGACGACGTACGTCGAGCAGATCCGCAACGGTCGCACCATCCGCGGCGGCGTCGGGGCCGCGTTCTGGTTCCGCCCGCTCAGCGCGGTGCTCAACGAGGTCCCGGTCGACGACCGCGAGCTCCCGCTGCTCTTCCACGCCCGCACCAGCGACTTCCAGGACGTCACCGTGCAGGCGACGATCACCTACCGGGTCACCGACCCCGCCGTCGCCGCCGGTCGCATCGACTTCTCGCTCGACCCCGAGCACGGCACCTGGCGCGCCACCCCGCTGGAGCAGGTCGCGGGACTGCTGGTCGAGTCGGCGCAGCAGTACGCCATCGACCTGCTGGCGACGGTCGACCTCGCCGCGGCGATGGCCGGTGGCGTCGGCCCGGTGCGCTCGGTGATCGCCGACGGGCTCCGCGGCGACGAGCGCCTCGCGGAGACCGGCATCGCGGTCGTCGGCGTCCGCGTCGTCGCGCTGCGGCCCGAGCCGGAGGTCGAGAAGGCGCTGCGCACGCCGACCCGCGAGCAGGTCCAGCAGGAGGCCGACCGGGCGACGTTCGAGCGGCGCGCGGTGGCGGTCGAGCGGGAGCGCGCGATCGGTGAGAACGAGCTGCAGACGCAGATCGAGCTGGCTCGTCGTGAGGAGCAGCTGGTCAGCCAGCGCGGTGCGAACGCCCGTCGCGAGGCCGAGGAGAGCGCCGCCGCCGGAGCGATCGCGGCGGAGTCGGAGGCGCGCCGCACGGTCACCCTCGCCGAGGCCCGGGCCGAGGGCACGCGGCTCTCCGGCGCGGCGCAGGGCGAGGCGGAGGCGGCCCGCGTGGCGGCGTACGCCGATGTCTCCGAGGCGGTGCTCATGGCCCTGGCCGTCAAGGAGCTGGCCGCCAACCTGCCCAGGATCGAGTCGCTCGTGCTGAGCCCCGACCTGGTCACCCGGGCCCTCGCCCAGCTCGGCAGCGCCAAGGCGGGAGCGGAGTCGTGAGCCTCACACCCCGGGTGGTGCTCGTCCACCGCCGCACGGAGTACGACGAGCTGCTGGCGACGCACGGCACCCGCGGGCAGGCGGCGTTCTTCCTCCGCACCCGCGGCCGCGACATCGCCGAGCTCGAGGACCGGCACCGGCTGGCGCAGCGCGCGCTGGAGGCCGCCGCGGCAGCGGTGCCGGTGGAGTGGCGGCGCGGCAGCGTCGAGCGGGCGGACGTGTCGCGCTTCCTCTTCGCGCCGGACGACGTCGTCGTCGTGGTGGGTCAGGACGGGCTGGTCGCCAACGTGGCGAAGTACCTCGACGGCCAGCCGGTCATCGGCGTCGACCCCGAGCCGGGGCGCAACGCCGGGGTGCTGGTGAGGCACGCGGTCGCCGACCTCGGCGACCTGCTCCACGCGACCGACCAGGTCAGCGAGCGGACGATGGTGCGCGCCGAGCTCGACGACGGGCAGCGGCTGCTCGCGCTCAACGAGGTCTTCGTCGGCCACCCGAGCCACCAGACCGCCCGCTACGAGCTGGTCGCGGCAGGAGGGGGCGCGGAGGCGCAGGCCTCGTCCGGCCTGATCGTCGCCAGCGGCACCGGCGCCACCGGGTGGTGCCGGTCGATCTGGCGGGAGCGGGGGAGCGCGCTGGCGCTGCCGGCGCCGGCCGACCCCCGCCTGGTGTGGTTCGTGCGCGAGGCCTGGCCGTCTCCTGCGACCGGAGTGAGCCTGACCGAGGGCGAGCTGGTCGGCGACGAGCTGGCCCTGACCGTCCAGTCCGACCGGCTCGTGGCCTTCGGCGACGGCATCGAGGCCGACGCGCTCACCCTGACGTGGGGCCAGACGGTTCGTCTCGGTCGCGCGGACCGCGCCCTGCGGCTGGTGGCCTGAGCGCGGAGCGACCCCCGTCCGGCTCCCAGCCCGGCTCCTCGCGGATCGCGGCCATGATGCGCCGACTGATCGCGAGCAGCTGTCTCCGCTGCGCGGCCGTCAGCCGGTCCATCACCAGGTCGTTGACGAGGGCGACGTGGCCGGGGGCGGCCCCGTCGACCTTCGCCACGCCGGCGTCGGTCAGCGTCGCGAGGGTGAAGCGACCGTCGGCAGGATCGGGCCAGCGTCTCACCCAGCCCTTCGCCTCGAGCCGGGTCGCGGCGCGCGAGAGGCGCGAGAGGGTGCTGTTGGAGTAGCTCGCCAGCACGCTCATCCGGAGCGTGCGCTCCGGCGCGGTCGACAGCGCGAACAGGACGCCGTACTCGAAGTGCGTGAGGCCGGCGTCGCGGGTCAGCTGGGCGTCCAGCGCCGCCGGCAGCCACTCGAGGACCGTCGCGAAGGCCGACCACGTCTCCAGCGCCTCGGCGCTGAGGCTCTTGGGCGTCGCGTGCTCGTCCATGGCCGCCGACGATAGGTGAGGTGCGCGCGGAACGCGACATCTTGACTTTCCCGAGCAAGTCGACGACGGTGGCCGTTCACTTGCTCAGGAAAGTCATCGAGGAGAACGTCATGGACCTGCACATCGCTGGACAGCGAGCCTTCGTCAGCGGATCGACGCAGGGGATCGGCTACGCAATCGCCCGAGGACTCGCCGCCGAGGGCGCGTCGGTCGTCGTCAACGGCCGCACCGGCGGCGGCGTCGACGGGGCGGTCGCCCGGCTCCGCGGCGAGGTGGCCGGTGCGGACGTCACCGGCATCGCCGCCGACCTCGGCGACCCGGACGAGGTGGATCGGCTCCTCGACCGCCTCGAGGGGGTCGACATCCTGGTCAACAACGTCGGCCTCTTCGGGCTCACCTCCTTCGCCGACATCGACGACGCCACGTGGCAGACCTACCTCGACGTCAACCTGCTCAGTGCCGTACGCCTCTCCCGCCGGCTGATGCCGCCGATGCTGGAGCGCGGAACGGGCCGGATCGTCCTCATCAGCAGCGAGTCCGGCGTGAACGTCCCCGGCGACATGGTCCACTACGGCGTCACGAAGGCGGCGTTGATCGCCCTCGGCAACGGCCTCGCCAAGCTCACCCGCGGGACCGGCGTCACCGTGAACACCGTCCTGGGCGGGCCGACCTGGTCCGAGGGGGTGGCGGGCGCCGTCCACCAGGTGGCGGCCGCGCAGGGCCTCGACCCCGACGCGATGAAGGACGCGATCATCGGTGGCAACCCGACCTCGCTGCTGGAGCGGTTCATCGAGCCGCAGGAGGTCGCCGACCTCGTGGTCTACCTCGCCAGCGCCCGCGCCGCTGCGACGAACGGCGCGGCGCTCCGCGCCGACGGCGGGGTCCTCACCACCATGCTCTGACCCGGTCGGATCGCCCCCGTGGGACGTCGAGGCGTCAGCCGCACTGCCAGGTGAACGAGACCGGGTCCAGGTCCCGCGTGTGCTCGCCGCTGTCAGTCGCCGCGCTCGGCCCAGTACGCCAGGTGCGTGCGGTGCAGCCACGCGTCGAGCTGCCTCGGCGGTCGCGTTCCTGGCTGCTCAGCCGATCGCCCGGTCGACCAGCCCCACCAGGTCCTCGCCCGTGATGCCCGGGTACCCGTGGAGCATCGTGCGCCACGGCCGCGGGATCGATGCCGCGCCCCACCGCGCGCCGAGGAGACCGCCGGCGATCGCAGCCACCGTGTCGGTGTCGTCGCCGATCCGGATCGCGGTGTCCAGGGCATCACCGAAGTGCCGGCTCGGTTCATCGGTCGGGACCGGGGTGTGCACGATCGCCGACCACGCGGCCTGGAACGCCGAGACGACCCAGCCGTTCGGGCTGAAGTCGGTCGGCTCCCTGCTCTCCGCCTCGTCGATGAGTCCGGCCCAGGTCTCGGCAGCCGCAGGTTCCAGGAGCACCAGGCCCGACCGGATGTCGACGTCGCCGGAGACCACCGCGTGGCTGATCGCGACCGACCACAGGGCGCACGCGTCCTGGGCCTGGCGGTCGTAGTGCGTCAACGCGCTGATCCGCCGCGCCGCATCGACCAGGGCCACGCGGTCCTCGAGGTGCCGGAGCGCGACGGGCGCGGTCCTCATGAGCGACCCGTTGCCCGCAGTGTGGCCCGTACGGGCGTGCAGGTCGTAGGAGGTCGCCGTCAACGCCGATGCGACCGGGTCAGGTCCGACCTCGCCGAGGACCGACCGCGTCTGGTTGCCGATGTCGGCGGGCTCGGACTCGTACCACTGCCGGAAGCGCCGAGCCACCTGGGTCAGGGCGTCCTCGCGTCCCAGGTCGTCATGGCTCGCCGCGACGTCGAGGATGCACCACGCCATGGCGGTGTCATCGGTCCACTCGCCCGGGGCGAACCCGCCGAGACCACCCCCGAGCATCTCGGGGCCCGACGGACCGACCGCCCTGCACCCGAACTCGTACGCCGCTCCGAGCGCATCGCCGACAGCGGAGCCGAGCACCGCACCGCGGGCTCGGTCGACCTGGTCAGGACTCAACGCCATCCGGACGCCTCTGCTCCTCGGGCGCCGGATCAGTAGTACCAGGGGTACGGCGACCAGTCGGGGTCGCGCTTCTCCAGGAACTGGTCGCGGCCCTCCTGGGCCTCGTCGGTCATGTAGGCCAGTCGGGTGGTCTCGCCGGCGAAGAGCTGCTGGCCGACGAGCCCGTCGTCGAGGAGGTTGAAGGAGTACTTCAGCATCCGCTGCGCGGTCGGCGACTTGCCGTTGATCTTCCGGCCCCACTCCAGCGCGACCTTCTCCAGCTCGGCGTGGGCGACGACCCGGTTGACCGCCCCCATCCGGTGCATGGTCTCGGCGTCGTACTCCTCGGCGAGGAAGAAGATCTCGCGGGCGAACTTCTGGCCGACCTGGCGGGCGAGGTACGCCGAGCCGTAGCCGCCGTCGAAGGAGCCGACGTCGGCGTCGGTCTGCTTGAACCGGGCGTGCTCGCGGCTGGCGAGGGTGAGGTCGCAGACCACGTGGAGGCTGTGCCCGCCGCCGGCGGCCCAGCCGGGGACGACGCAGATGACGACCTTCGGCATGAAGCGGATCAGCCGCTGGCACTCGAGGATGTGGAGGCGCGCGAGCCTCGCCTTGTCGATGACGGACGGCTCCTCGGCCCCGGTCTCGTCGGCGCCGATCGCCTTGTCCTCGTACTGGTAGCCGGCCCGGCCCCGGATCCGCTGGTCGCCGCCGGTGCAGAAGGCCCACTTGCCGTGCTTGGCGCTCGGGCCGTTGCCGGTGAGGATCACGCAGCCCACGTCGGCCGACGTGCGCGCGTGCTCCAGGGTGCGCAGCAGCTCGTCGACGGTGTGCGGGCGGAAGGCGTTGAGCACGTCGGGGCGGTCGAAGGCGATCCGGACCGTCCCGTGCTCGCGGGCCCGGTGGTAGGTGAGGTCGGTGAGGTCCTCGAAGCCGGGCACCACGTCCCACGCCTCCGGGTCGAAGATCTCGCTGACGCCCTCGATCGCACTCATGCTGCGGAGGGTAGTTCAGTGGCGAGCTGTCGCCGTGGGCGGTCCGGGACGACAGCTCGCCACTGGACTACCCCGGCGGGCGTAGGAAGAACGCCCGGCCACGTGGTGTTGTGGCAGGCATGGCACTGACTGGCACCTACGTCCCCAGCGCGGCCCAGTGGGTCCGCGACCAAGTCGCCGAGTACGAGGCCTCCGACGGTGAGAAGGCCGGCACCCTGCGCGGCAGCAAGTACCCGGTCGTCGTGATCACGTCGGTCGGCTCGAGGTCGGGCAACCTCCGCAAGAACCCCGTGATGCGGGTCGAGCGCGACGGGAAGTACCTCGCGGTCGCCTCCAAGGGTGGCGCGGACGACGACCCGGCGTGGGCCGACAACTTCCGCCGGCACCCGGAGGTCGAGCTCCAGGACAAGGCGGAGAAGCACACCTACCGCGTGCGCGAGCTGAGCGGCGCGGAGCGCGACGACTGGTGGCAGCACGCGGTCGACACCTGGTCGACATACGCCACCTACCAGGAGAAGACCGACCGGCTGATCCCGCTGTTCCTCCTCGAGCGCGTCGAGGAGTAGCCGGCGAGGGCCCGTCCCGGGTCAGCTCGGCTGCGGCGGTGCCGGGTCGGCGCCGTCGACGGTCGCCTCGGCGTCGTCGTCGCGGTGGGCCGCGGTCTCCGGGTCGGGGTCGTCGTGCGCCGGAGCCTCGGGCTCGAAGGGGTCGGCCGGCTGGGGCGCCCCGGCCTCCTCCGGCATGTCGGGCTGCGTGTCGTCCTGCGTCATCACGGAGTCCTCTCCTCGGGGATCCCGACCGTACCCGGCCGCCGTCCGCGCATGCGCGCGTGCCCCGGGGGTACGTCGCGGGGCATGGTCGTCCTCGTCACCGGAGCCTCCGGCAACATCGGCAGCGCCACCCTCCGCGAGCTCTCCGCGGGAGGCGCGCACAGCGTCCGCGCCCTCGCGCGGCGCCGTCCGCCCGGCCCCACGACCGAGGGGTCCGTGGCGTGGGTGGCGGCGGACGTCGGGACCGACGACCTGCTCCCGCAGGTGACCGGCGCGGACGCCGTCGTCCACCTGGCCTGGCGCTTCCAGCCGACGCACCGCCCCGAGGTGACGTGGCACAGCAACGTCGTGGGCACCCGCCGCGTGCTCGAGGCGTGCAGCCGCGCCGGCACGCAGACGGTCGTGTGCGCCTCGTCGGTGGCGGCGTACTCGCCGGTCGACCACGACGTCCCCGTCGACGAGACCTGGGAGACCGACGGCAGCAGTGGAGCGGCGTACTGCCGCGAGAAGGCGTACGTCGAGCGGCTCCTCGACGACTTCGAGGCCGCCCACCCCAGCGTGCGGGTCGTGCGGCTGCGTCCCGCCTTCGTCTTCCAGCGCTCCGCCGCGAGCGAGCAGCGCCGGATCTTCGGTGGCGCGCTGGCCCGGCCCTCCATGTTCGACGTACGCCGCATCCCGCTGCTGCCCGTGCCCGCCGGGCTGCGGATGCAGGCCGTGCACGCCGGCGACGTGGCCCGCGCGGTGCGGGCCGTCGTCGAGCGCCCGGTGTCGGGCGCCTTCAACCTCGCCGGCCCGGGGGTGCTGCGGCGCGAGGAGCTCGGCGAGCTCGTCGGTGCCCGCACGGTGACCATCCCACCCGGCCTGGTGCGTACGGCGATGGACGTCGGCTGGCGGGCCAGGGCCGTGCCGGTCCCGGGAAGCCTCTTCGAGGCGCTCCAGCACGTGCCGCTGCTCTCCACGGACCGCGCCGCCTCGGAGCTGGACTGGCACCCCGACCACGACGCGGCCCACGCCGTGGGCCAGCTCCTCGACGGCGCGCGGATGCGTGGTGGCAGCGGGATGCCGCCGCTGCACCGCTAGGACACCGGACGTCCGTCCACCCCTCGGCGGATCCGGGGGTTCGTCCGCGGCCGACCCGGCGCGGACCTAGGGTGGTGGCCTCGCAAGGTAAAGGAATCCCACGACCGATGACGACGGCCCCATGACCAGTGCACCACCCATCCGCATCTACCTGCTCGATGACCACGCCGTCGTCAGGCGCGGGCTGCGGGCGGTCCTCGAGCTCGAGGACGACTTCGAGGTGGTGGGCGAGGCCGGCACCGTTGCCGAGGCGGTGCCCGACATCCTCCGCCTCGCCCCCGACGTCGCGGTGCTCGACGGCCGGCTGCCCGACGGCACCGGCATCGAGGTCTGCCGCCAGGTGCGCTCGGCCAACCCGAAGGTGCGGGCCCTGATCCTCACCAGCTACGACGACGAGGAGGCGCTGTTCAACGCGATCCTCGCCGGCTCGGGCGGCTACGTGCTCAAGCAGGTCGACGAGGGCGCCCTCGTGAACAGCATCCGCGCGGTGCACCAGGGCCAGTCGCTCATCGACCCGGCCGTCGCGGTCCGCGTGATCGAGCGGATGCGGTCCGACAGCGCCGCCCCGGAAGGGTTGGCCGCCCTCACCGACATCGAGTCCCAGATCCTGGACCTCATCACCGAGGGGCGCACCAACAAGCAGATCGGCGAGGAGCTCTACCTCGCCGAGAAGACGGTCAAGAACCACGTCACGAGCCTGCTCGCCAAGCTCGGCGTGCAGCGTCGTACGCAGGCCGCGGTGCTGGCCTCGCAGCTCGGCCGCAAACGGTCCGGCTGACCGCTCAGGCGTCCTTCGAGCGGTCGCGGATCGCGTTGAGCAGCGAGTCGACGGCGCCCTCGGGGGGCGAGGCCGCCTCCTGGTTGGACTGCGCCAGCTGGGCCAGCAGCTCCTGCCGGTGCACGGCGACCGAACGGGGCGCGTCGATGCCGATCCGGACCACGTCGCCACGGACCTCCAGGACCGAGACGGTCACGTTGTCGCCGATGACGACGCTCTCTCCCGCACGACGGCTCACGACCAGCATGCGTGCACGGTACCTGAGGCACCGCGCTCGGGTTCACGCGATCAGGGGTGTGGCCACCGAGAGGCTCGGGTCGTCGAGCACGACCTGCACCGCGCGGTGGGTCGCGATGTCGAGCACGACGGGTGCCGCGAGGTTCGCGGTGGTGCTCGCCAGCGAGTCGCCGGCCGTCAGGACGCACAGCACCATCAGGTCGTCCACCGAGCTCGAGCCGAGGTCGGTGAGGATCGTCTCCTCGACCTCGGGGGCGTAGTCCGGGAAGAACGTGGCCGGCGGCACGACGAGGAAGCGCAGGCCGGGCTCGTCGAGCGAGCTCAGGCTGCAGAGCGCACCGGTGTCGTCCACGCGCACCAGGGCGAAGCGCGCCAGGTCGGGGAAGCCGGGCATCGGCTGCACCAGCTCGATCACGGGGATCTCGGGGGTTGCGGTCACGGTCGTGTCCTCCATCGTGGCGATCATCGCAGAAAGTCCAGGAGGCTCGGCTGCAGCACCCGCGAGGTCGCGGCGAGGGCGGCCTGGTAGGCCACCTCCTGCATCTTCAGCTCGACCGTGGCGAGAGGGAGGTCGGTGTTCTCGATCTCGCTCAGCGCGTTGGTGAGCGACAGCTCCGTGTCGCCCGCCCGGATCCCGGCCTGCTCGACGCGGTTGGCGCGCGCCCCGACGTCGGTGCGTGCCACCACCAGGCGGCTCCCGTCTGCCTCGAGGGCCTGGATGCCGGCCTGGATCGCGCTCGTGCTGCCCGTCCGGACGGCGGTGGCCAGGGCGGTGAGGTGGTCGAAGACGTTGTCACCGTCGGCGCCGAACGCAGCCGGGCCGGGGACCGCGACGTCGACGACCACGCCCTCGGCGACCGCCCGCTTGACCGGGTTGGTGTCGCCGGCGAAGGTGACCACGCCGCCGGCCTCGCTGAAGGCCGCCGCACCGGCGGTCGTGCCGCCGAGCACCGGTCGGTCGAGGTAGGTCGTGTTGGCCGTGCCGAGGAGCGAGCTGCGCAGCTGCTCGATCTCGACCGCGAGCGCCTCCCGGGTGTCCTGGTTCACCGCGCCGCTGACGGCCTGCTGGCCGACCTCGCGGGCCCGGCGCACCAGGTCGTTGGCGGTGCCGAGGGTGCTGTCGAGGGTGTCCAGCCAGCCGATGCCGTCCTGGGCGTTGCGGGCGTACTGCTGCTGGGCGCCGACCGACGAGCGCAACCGCATCGCGGACGCCGCGTCGGCCGGGTTGTCGGAGGGGCGGTTGAGCACACGACCGGTGGAGAGGTGCTCCTGGAGCTCCGAGAGCCGGCTGAGGCTGGTCTGGAGCCGGGTCAGCGACCGGTCGGTCAGCATCGACTGGGTGACGCGTCCGATGGTCATCAGCGCACCAGCCCGGTCCGGTTGATGAGGGTGTCGAGCACCGAGTCGAGGGTCGTCATGACCCGAGCCGCGGCCTCGTAGGCACGCTGCGCCTGCATCATCGTCACCGTCTCCTCGTCGAGGTTCACGCCCGAGAGCTGCTCACGGGCGCCGTCGACCTGGCTGGTCAGGGTCAGCTGGGTGTCCGCGAGCCGACGGACCGACGCCACGTCGGTCCCGAAGACCGTCACGAACCGCTGGTAGGACCGCTCGGGCGACACGAGCGCGTCGGCGATCGCGGTGGCGTTGCCGCCGTCCCGGTTGGCGCCGCCGCCGATGCCGGACGCCGCCAGCTCGGCGGCGTCGTCGACCAGCAGGACCAGCGGGCCGCCCGGCGCGGCCGGGTCGACCGCGAAGAAGGTCTGTCCGGCGGCTCCGGACGCGTCGTAGCCGGACTGGTGCACGCCGTTGACGGTGTCGGCCAGCTGCTGGGCGATGGCCGTGATCTGGTCGCGGAGGCCGGGCAGCGTCGTGCCCAGCAGCTCGGCCGTGCCGCCGATCTCGCCGCGCAGGTTGCCGACCGCAGTGGCCGTGCCGCCCGGGGGAGTCAGGGCCAGGGTCAGGGCCTGGCCGTCGGAGGTGCCGTCCGGGTTGACGCCCGCCGTGACCGCGAGGGTGCCCGCGCGGCTGCCGCTGACGAGGGCGACCCCGCCGACCGTGACGTCCAGGCCGCCCTTGCCGTTCTCGGTGGCGGTGCCACCGGTGAGCTCGGCGAGGCGGAGCGCCATCAGGTCGCGCTTGTCGAGCAGGCTCGACGGGTCGTTGCCGCCCATCTTCGCCGCAGCGATCGCCTCGTTGGCCGCGGCCAGGTCGGCGGCGAGCGTGTTGGTCTCGCCGAGGTCGGCGAGCAGGGACATCCGCTGGCCGGCCTCCTCCGACTCGACGTTGCGGCGCTGGGCGGCGACGGCGTCGACGAGGGTGCGTGACGTGGAGATCACGGTGGCGCGCACGGCGGGGGAGTCCGGGCTGTTGCCGAGGTCGTGCCAGGCGTCACGCACGTCAGCGAGCGCCTTGGAGATGCCGTCGCCGGCCGGCTCACCGAGGGAGGCCTCCACGCGCGCCAGCGCGGTGGCACGGGTGTCGAGGTAGGACTGGGCGCCGTGCTCGCGTCGGGCACGAGAGTCGAGGAGCGGGTCCACGAGGCGGTCGACCGAGCCGACGCGGACACCCTCGCCGTGGCCGTCGTACCGGCTCCACATCGCGGGCTGGACCGGCGCGCCGACGGACACGCCGACCACGCGACGACGGGCGTAGCCCTCGGTCGAGACGTTGGCGACGTTGCCGCTCGCGACCTCCATCACGGCCTGGTGGTAGCGCAGGGCGCTCGCCGCGGTGCCGATGGAGCCGAAGGTGCCGCTCACGTCAGAGGCTCCTGTCCACGAGGCTGGCGCGCAGCGGCTCGGCGGTGGCGCTGCCGTCGGCGGCGTACCCGTCGACGGAGTCGCTCATGGACATGAGCGTCTCGCGGGCCGAGCGGTAGCCGGCGGAGATGAGGTGGCGGTTGGAGTCCGCGAGCGTGCCGATGTCGTTGGTCAGGCTCACGAAGGCCTCGCGGTGCTCGGTGAGGATCGTCGTCCACGGCTCGCCGGCCGCCTCCGCCAGGGAGGCGAGGCTGGGGTTGGAGCTCATGCCCGACGCGGCAGCGGCCTCGTCGGCAGCCACCGCACGCAGCATCTCCGTCTCGCGGATGGTGACCAGCAGGGTGTCGATGTCGCGGGTCGCGTGGGCGAGCCACCGGCTCCGGCCGCTGGCGAGCACGAGCTGCTCGACCTCCAGCCGGTAGTGGAGCTCCTCGAGCAGCTCGCGCTCGCGCCACAGGACCAGGGAGAGCTTCTCCATGGCCGTGGCGCGGATGTCGTCGGTGAGGTTCACGAACGTCCCATCGGCGGCCCCGCGCAGGACCTGAGGGGTTGACTGGACCACTGCTCGGCGCGGGTGCGCAGCCGGACTACCCGGCGTCCGGCGGGTGGGGGCACTCCCGCATGGCCCGATCGGGCCATGCGCTGTCGGGACCACGGTCCCCGATCCACGTCCTGGTGGATCAGCAACCCCCATTCGGTAACAACACGCCCACAAAACGTTCAACTATCAACCCGTGCTCAGCAACGCGACCCTCACTTCCCCCACCCCTTCCCCCACGGGTGCCCACACGACGGCCACCTCCCCGGCGGCCTCGGTGGACGACCTCGTGACCTCCCACATCCCCCTCGTCGGCCACCTGGTGCGCGAGGTGCTGGCGCGGGTCCCCGGCCACGTCGACCGCGACGACCTGACCTCCGCCGGCCTCACCGCGCTCGTCCAGGCCGCCCAGGGCTTCGACGCCGAGCGGGGCGTGCCGTTCGCCCGCTACGCCTCCACCCGGGTCCGCGGCGCCCTGCTCGACGAGCTGCGCGGCGTCGACTGGGCCTCCCGGTCGGTACGACGGACGGCGCGCGGCCTGGACGAGACCCGGGCGCGGCTGACCCACGGCCTGGGTCGGGTGCCCACGGACGCCGAGGTCGCCGCGGCGCAGGGCATCCCGGTCGAGCAGGTGCTGGCGAACCGCGAGGACCTCGCCCGGGCCCAGGTGCTGTCCCTCGAGGCCGACGACGCCCGCGGCTCCTACGCCGCCGAGCTGCCGTCGGGCGGCCCGACCCCCGAGCAGGCGGCCGAGCACGCCGAGCTCCTCACCTACCTGTCCGAAGCGGTCGCCGAGCTGCCCGAGCGCCTGCGCCGGGTCGTGGAGGGCTACTTCCTCGCCGAGCGGCCGATGGCCGAGCTCGCCGCCGAGCTGGGTGTCACCGAGTCCCGGATCTCCCAGCTGCGTGCCGAGGCGATGGTGCTGCTGCGCGACGCGTTGAACTCCCAGCTCGACCCGGCCCTGGTGCCGAGCCACGAGCGCCCGGAGGGCGTGGCGGCCCGCCGTCGCGAGGCCTACTTCGCCGCCGTGGCCGAGCGTCACGCCGCTGCCGCGGCGCGCCCGTTCGTGCCCCGCGTCGCCACCAGCGCCTGAGACGTCCGATCCCGGCCGCCGAGAACTCCTGCGCGGAAGTCTCAGGTCGGCCACCACCTCGCCGATAACGATCCCGACGGAGTCCACGGACGGACTCCAGCAGTGATCCCAGGAACCACGGAAGGAATCCATCATGGGTCTTCGCATCAACCAGAACATCGACGCCGTCAACTCGTACCGCAACCTGTCGGTCACGCAGGGCCAGATGTCCAAGTCGCTCGAGAAGCTCTCCTCGGGCTTCCGCATCAACCGCGCCGCCGACGACGCGGCCGGCCTGGCCATCTCCGAGGGCCTGCGCTCGCAGGTCGGCGGTCTCAAGGTGGGCGCGCGCAACGCCCAGGACGGCATCAGCCTCGTCCAGACCGCTGAAGGCGCCCTCACCGAGGTCCACTCCATGCTGCAGCGCATGAACGACCTCTCGGTGCAGCACAAGTCGGGCACCCAGAGCGCCGAGTCGCAGGCGGCGCTCAAGGCCGAGTTCGACCAGCTGGCCACCGAGATCGGCCGGATCCAGACCAACACCAAGTTCAACGGCACGACGCTGTTCTCCGGCAACGGCACCCCGGGCAACGGCGACAAGGTCTTCCAGGTCGGCTACTCGAGCACCGACACCATCACCGTGTCCGGCGACAAGGCGCTGAAGGCCTTCTTCACCGCAGGTACGCCGGGCAGCCTCGGCGGCGACGGCGTCGTCGGCGGCGGTGACGACACCCCGGAGGTGCTCGCCCAGATCGGTGGCGCGAACCTCGACATCACCAACTCCAACACGATCCAGGCGGCGATCACCAAGGTGTCGACGCAGCGTGCGGACCTCGGTGCGACGCAGAACCGGTTCGAGCACACCATCAACAACATCAACGTCGCGGTCGAGAACCTGTCGGCGTCGGAGTCGCGGATCCGCGACACCGACATGGCGCAGGAGATGATGAGCTTCACCCGCTCGCAGATCCTGTCCCAGGCCGGCACCGCGATGCTGGCGCAGGCCAACCAGGCCTCGCAGGGTGTGCTGTCCCTCCTCCGCTGAGCACGGCTGAGGAACCTCACACCCACCGGACGCCGGGTGGGTCGCGGACGCCGCGACCCACCCGGCGTCCGTGCGCGTCTTGGGCGGGAGCGCCCCCTGGCGCCGCCCCTGACAAGAAATCGTGCAGAAATCCTCAGG
>NZ_JAUZVE010000078.1:0-24592 GCF_031844425.1 Microbacterium sp. ARD31 | reverse complement strand
GTGAGTCCAAGTGACCGATCGCCCGGCCGAGCCCATGCCGGGCGCCGAGCCGAGCGACGTCCAGGAGGGGGAGCCCACCGCGGCTCCCTCTCCGGAGGGCGCTCCGGCCCAGGGCTTCGGCGACGCTGCCGGTGAGGCGCCTGCCCAGACCGAGGTCGAGGCCCAGGTCGAGGGCGACCGCGTCGCCGGCAACGACCCCGGCACCGCCGAGGAGCAGGGGGAGGAGCAGAGGGAGGAGCAGGTGGAGGACACCGAGGTCGACGAGCTCGGCGCGATGAAGAGCTCGCTCGCCGACCTCACCAACGACCTCCAGCGCCTCTCCGCCGAGTACGCCAACTACCGCAGGCGGGTCGACCGCGAGCGGCAGCTGGTCGCGGAGAACGCCGCCTACAAGGCCCTCACCCCGGTGGTCGAGGTCCTCGACACGATCGACCGCGCCAAGGAGCACGGCGAGCTCGAGGGCGGCTTCAAGGCGGTGGCCGACCAGCTCGAGCGGGTCGTCGCCGGCGCAGGCCTGGTCCGCTTCGGCGAGCCCGGCGACGCCTTCGACCCGACGCTCCACGAGGCGCTCAGCCACCTGGGTGCCGACCCGGAGGTGCAGGTGACCACGGTCAAGCACGTCGCCAAGGCCGGCTACCGCCTCGGCGAGCGCGTCGTACGTGCCGCGCAGGTGCTCGTGGTCGACCCGGTCGAGGGTTGAGCCGGCTCCGCTGGTTGAGCAGCGAGCGCGCATCCGCCGGTTGAGCAGCGAGCGCAGCGAGCGTGTCGAAACCAAGGAACACGACAACATGACGGAGAGGGGGTTCACCCATGGCTGACAACGAAGGTTTCCGCAACGACTGGGCGACCAAGGACTTCTACCAGGTCCTCGGGGTCGCCAAGGACGCGAGCACGGCCGACATCAAGAAGGCCTACCGCAAGCTCGCCCGGGAGAACCACCCGGACTCCAACCCCGGTGACGACGCCAAGCACGAGAAGTTCAAGGCCGTCGCCGAGGCCTACGACGTCGTCGGCGACGAGGCCAAGCGTGCCAAGTACGACGAGTTCCGCGCGCTGCAGTCGCGTGGCGGGTTCGGCGCGGGCGTGGGCGGCGGCGGGTTCGGCGGGGCCGGCGGCTTCAACCTCGACGACCTGCTGCGCGACCGCGCCGGGGCGGGCGGCGGCGGGCTCGGGGACATGTTCGGCGACCTCTTCGGGGGCGGCGCGCGTGGCCGGTCCCAGCAGGCCCGTCCCCGCCGCGGCGCCGACGTCGAGAGCACGGCCACCATCGGCTTCACCGACGCGCTCGAGGGCGTGACGGTGTCGCTGCGGCTCACCTCCGACTCGCCCTGCCCGACGTGCCAGGGCACCGGCGGCAAGCCCGGCACGCGGCCGCACATCTGCCCGGAGTGCGAGGGCGCCGGCTTCGTGGTGGCCGGCACCGGTGGCGCCTTCTCCATCAACGAGACCTGCCCGGCCTGCGGTGGCCGCCAGCTCGTGTACGACGAGGCCTGCCCGACCTGCCACGGCAGCGGCCGCGGCACCTCCGCGCGCACCATCCAGGCGCGGATCCCGGCGGGCGTGAAGGACGGCGCCAGGATCCGGATCAAGGGCAAGGGCGGCGCCGGCGAGAACGGCGGCCCGCCAGGCGACCTGTTCGTCACCGTGAAGGTCACCCCGCACCGCATCTTCGGGCGCAAGGGCGACAACCTCACCCTCGACGTGCCGGTCTCCTTCGACGAGGCGGCGCTGGGCGGCGAGGTGAAGATCCCGACGCTCGGCGGCGCACCGGTGACCCTCAAGCTCCCCGCCGGCACGCCCAACGGCCGCACCTTCCGCGTGCGCGGCAAGGGCGCGACCCGGCGCGACGGCACCAAGGGCGACCTGCTCGCCACGATCGAGGTGAAGGTGCCGGCCACGCTCGACCCGACCGCCAAGGAGGCCCTGGAGGCCTATCGTGCGGCCATGGCCGGCAAGCCCCTGCGGAGCGGGTTGTTCGCATGACCGGCTCCCGCTTCTCGCCTGAACCCAGCCGGGACGCGGCGGTGTACGTCATCAGCGTGGCGGCCGAGCTGACCGGCCTGCACCCGCAGACCCTGCGCGCCTACGAGCGGATGGGGCTCATCGCCCCGGGCCGGACCGGCGGCGGCGGGCGCCGCTACTCCCACCGCGACCTCGAGCGGCTGCGCGAGATCGCCGACCTCACCAGCGCCGGCATCGGCATCGAGGGGGTGCGCCGCATCATGGAGCTCGAGCACCAGATCGACGCGCTCCGCGCCCGCAACGAGGAGCTGGTGGCCGAGCTGGAGGCCGTACGCCGCGGGCTCGCCGCCCGCGCGGCCGCCGCCCAGCCCGCCAACAAGCTCCCGGTCCTCCACCAGGCCGCCGGCCAGTCCGTGGTCGTCTGGCGCCGGCCCCGCTGATGCCCCGCCTCGACCGCGCGACCACCGACGTCGCGGCGACACCGGAGGAGGTCTACGCCGCCTTCGTCGACGCCGACGCGCTGGCCGCGTGGCTGCCTCCGGAGGGCATGCGGGGCGAGCTCTCCGACGCCCGGCTCCGCGCGGGCGGCGGCTTCACGATGACCCTGCACTACCCCGAGGGCTCCGGTGAGCAGGGCAAGACGACCGACGACAGCGACGTCTCCCGCGTGGCCATCGACGAGCTGGTCGAGGGCGAGCGCGTGGTGTGGGGCGTGGAGTTCGACTCCGACGACCCCGACAACGCCGGCCGGATGACGATGACCTGGTCCTTCACCGCCAACGACTCCGGCGGCACCCGCGTCGCGATCGACGCCACCGACGTACCTCCCGGCATCGACGCCGACGCCCACCAGCAGGGGCTCGAGGCGTCCCTGGCCAACCTGGCCGCGCGCTTCGACGGGTGAGCGTCACCGCCGACGGCTACCCTCGGCCGCGTGCGGCAGCGTGATCTCGAGACGGCGGACCGGTGCGCGTCACCGGTTTGCTTCTCCGGGGCTACCCCGGGGACCACCGGTACGTCCGGGCACGGCACCGCGCGCGAGGCGCTGCGCTCCGCTGCAGGAAGTCGCGCGCACGACGGGACAGGTCGGGCCACGCTGCCGCACCCGAACCACGGTCCCTGATGCGGACCGACCTCGCGCGCGCCCTCGCCGCCGGCTTCCTCGCGGGCGAGTGGAGCCAGGCGGGACTCGTGGCGAGCGGCGCAGTCGTCGTCGGTCGCCGGGCGCGCTGGCTTCCGCCCCTCGCCCGGCAGGTGCTCGTGCTCTACCCCCGGCCCCCGCACGACCGACCCCGCGAGCTGGCCACGAACCTCGCCACCCGTCCCGCGGCGGCCAAGGCACTCCAGGCCCGGCCTGTGGTCCAGCCGGTCGGCGCGACGCAGATGGTCGCCAACCGCTGGCGGCTGCCGGTGCTCCACGACCTCGGCGACGTCGCCGCGTTCCTGGGTGTCACCCCCTCCGACCTGGACTGGTTCGCCGACACGCGCCGCCTGGCCCGCACGGCCGCCGACGCGCCGCTCCAGCACTACCGCGTCAGCCACCGCGTCGCCCCGAGCGGCGCGATCCGCGTCCTGGAGGCGCCGAAGCCGCGGCTCAAGGCCATCCAGCGGCGCCTGCTCCACGAGGTGGCCGCGCTCGTCCCGCCGCACGACGCGGCCCGGGGGTTCCGGCCCGGCGGGTCGGTCAGGTCGTACGCCGCCCCGCACGCCGGCCGGCCGGTCGTCCTGCGCCTCGACCTCGAGGCGTTCTTCGCGAGCGTCACGGTCAACCGGGTCTTCGGCATCTGGCGCACCGCCGGCTATCCCGAGCCGGTCGCGCACTGCCTGTCCGGGCTGGTGACCGCCGTGCTGCCGCTCGCCCAGTGGCGCGCGGTCCCCGCGCCCGCCGACGACGGCCTGCTCGACGCCCACTGGCGCCTCGGCCGCCGGCTGGCCGCGCCGCACCTGCCGCAGGGGGCGCCCACGTCCCCGGCGATGGCCAACCTCGCGGCCCACCGGCTCGACGTGCGGCTCACCGCACTGGCCCGGTCGTGGGGCGGGCGCTACACCCGGTACGCCGACGACCTCGCGTTCTCCGGCGACCGCGGCTGGGGGACCGGGACCTCCCGGCTGATCGACGCGATCGAGGAGGTCGTGCGTGACGAGGGCTTCCGGCTCAACGCCCGCAAGACCGGGGTGATGCCGCGAGCGGGCCGCCAGGTCCTCGGCGGGCTCGTCGTCAACGAGCGGCCCAAGGTGGCGCGCCGCGAGGTCGACGTCCTGAAGGCGATCCTCCACAACTGCGAGCGCTTCGGGCCCAGCAGCCAGAACCGCGACGACGTCCCCGCGTGGGAGGAGCACCTCCGCGGCCGCATCGCGTGGGTCGCCCAGCACGACCCGGTCCGTGGCGCGCGGTTGCAGGCCGTGCACGACGCGATCGACTGGAGCCGGTGACGGGTGGTGTCGGTGCCGCCGCGTAGGTTCGTCGCGTGAGTGAGCGATGAGCAAGATGGACAACCTGCGGGCGATGCGCGAGGCCCGCTACGCCGAGGCGCAGAAGCGGGCGGCCGCGGCGCCGGCCAGGCCGGCCGTCAAGGCCCCGGTCGCGCCGCCGGCGCCGGCGAGGAAGGCGACGGTCGAGGCCGACCTGGCGACCGACGACCTCTGCGGCCACCGCAACATCAGCGGCCGCACCTGCACCCGCGAGAAGGGCCACGCGGCCAAGACCCACCGCTACTCCTGAGGCGCGTCGCCGGGGAGCGCCAGCGCGTCCTCCGGCACGCCCAGCGGGTACGGCGCCGGCTCGCCGCGCAGGTCGGCGACGCGGCAGACCAGCTCGGCCATCACCTCGTCGGCCACGCGCCGCACGGTCGCGTCGTCGACCGGCACGTCGCCGGTGACCCCGGCGAGGCGTCGTACGTCGATGGGCTCGCCGACCTCGATGCGCACGATGGGCCGGGTCAGCACGTTGCCGAGCAGCCGGCCGAGGATGCGGCGCTTGCCGACCACGCGGTGCGCGCCGACCATCGCCACCGGCACCACGGGTGCGCCGGTGCGCAGGGCGAGGCGGACGGCGCCGGTCTTGCTGCGCTCGGGCCACTGGTCGGCGTCGCGGGTGATGCGCCCCTCGGGGAAGAGCCCGACGGCCTCGCCGGCGCCCAGCGCCTCCGCGGCCGCGTCGAGCGACCCGGCGGCGCTGCTGGTGCCGCGCAGGACCGGGATGAACCCGAGCCGGCGCACGAGCGGGCCGACGAGGCCGGAGCGGAAGACGCCGCCGGTCGCCATCAGCCGCAGCGAGCGGCCGAGCCGCCGGCCGACGAGTGCGAGCAGGATGCCGTCGGCGAAGCTCGTGTGGTTGGCGACCACGATGACGGGCCCGTCGGGCAGCTCGCGCGTGGGCACGTGCCGGCGGGTGAGCTCGACCCGGCTGACGAGGGAGACCACGGTGCCGAGCAGGCCGGCGGCGACGGCGTACAGGAGGGCGGCGCGGAGCCCGGGGCGTTGCCAGGAGGTGTCCATGCGCCGAGTGTCGGGCACCGCGCGGGGCTCCGCCCTCGGTATCGGCACTCAGATTCGGGTACACATGAGGACCATGCGCCTGCTCCTGCGGATCGTCGCCGGTCTCCTCGCGCTCGTCGTCCTGGGCTACCTCGCGGTCAACGGCGCGGCGATGGTACAGGCGCGCGAGCAGCGCGACGACATCGCGGAGCAGGTGACCGCCGGGCTCGAAGACGCGGTCCCGGCGGCCGCGGACCGGCAGCAGGACCTCGTGGGCGCCGCCGGGCGCGAGCCCGACGCCCACTGGATCGAGCAGGCGTGCCGCTTCGACACCGACGACGCGGGCTGGATGGTGCAGAGCCACCGCGAGGTCTGCTCGGTGCGCAGCGTCACCGCGTGGCGCGTCGGCTCGCCCGGCGAGGGCCTGGCGCTGCTCGCGGTCGAGGGCCCGGGCGCGACGGCGTACGACGGGTGCCAGCCGCTGGGGACGCTCGACGAGGCGGAGGTGACGTACGTCGACCCGGCCGAGGCCGACGGCGAGCCGTGGTGCACCAACGCCGCGGGATCCGCAAGGCCCGTGCTGGGGGAGCGGTCCGAGCTCACCGACGGCCGCTGGGTGATGGCGGTCGACGAGGCGCCGCTGGTCGACGAGCCGATCGGCTGCGCCCACTGGTCGGTCCTGTTCTGCGACAACCCGTTCGGCGACCGGCACGCCTTCGGCGAGGCGCCGTCGCTCTAGGCGGCCCAGTGGCGGGGGCGGCGCAGCCCGTCGGGCAGGACGGTGGCGTGGTCGCCGATGGCCGCGTTGGCCTGGGGCTGGGTGAGGAACAGCGTCGTGGACAAGTCGCAGCCACGGACGTCGGCGTCGCGCAGGTCGGCTCCCAGCAGGTCGGCGTCGGCGAGGTCGGCGGCGCGGAGGTCGGCGCGGATCAGGATCGCCCCCCGGAAGGTCCACCCGCGGTGGTCGCCCGACACGCGGCGGCCGGCGAGGTCGGCACGCGAGCGGTCGTCGGCGGCGGGGTGGCGTCGGCGTACGCGCGAGCTGGCCTCCGCGAGCAGGCCGCCGACGCGCTCGTGCAGGTCGTCGAGGTCGAAGGTCAGCAGCGTCTCGGGGTCGGCTCCGGTCAGCCCCTCGACCTCCGCCCGGGCCGCGGCGGCGGCCGGGTCGGGCGAGCGCCGCGACACCTCGTCGAGGTGGACGAGCATCTCGTGGAGCGCGCGCACCACCGACAGCACGGCGGCCATCTCCGGCAGGTTGTCCTGCTCGCGCCAGGAGACGCCGCCGTAGGTCACCTGCGAGACCTGCTGGCCGGCGCCGAAGCACTCGAAGACGGTGCAGCCGGGCCAGCCGTCCTCACGCAGGGTGGCGTGGATCCGGCAGCGGTCGTCGTCGGCGAGGTTCAGGCAGGGGGTGCCGCCGGGCTTGTCGACGCCGAAGCCGGCGGCCGCGGAGAAGGGAAGCAGGACGCAGCACAGGCCGAAGCACCGCGAGCAGTCGGAGGAGAGCTCGGGTGTCGCCACCGGTGAATCGTGTCAGACCCGGTCTCGGATCCTCAGGCGTACCAGCCGCTCTGGAGGGCGAACGCGTTGAGGAACGCCAGGACGAGGAACGCGCTGACCACCACCCGGTTGTCGAAGATCAGCTTGCCCATACACCTACTGTGCCCGTCTGTCTCAGGAATGAAACAGATGGCCGGTAAAGATTTCGTCTGGACTGCCCGCAGGCCAGTCTCTTCCTGATGGTCGAGTCCCGAGCGAAGCGAGGGATATCGAGACCCTAGGCTGGCGCCGTGAGCGCGCTGCTGGTCGCCGGGACGACGTCGGACGCCGGCAAGACCATCGTCACCACCGCGCTGTGTCGCGCCCTCGCCCGGCGCGGGATGAAGGTCGCGCCCTTCAAGGCGCAGAACATGTCGAACAACTCGATGGTCTGCGCGACGCCCGACGGCCGCGGCGCCGAGATCGGGCGCGCGCAGTGGATCCAGGCGGTCGCCGCGGGCGCCGAGCCGGAGGCCGCGATGAACCCGGTGCTGCTCAAGCCCGGCGGCGACCGGCGCAGCCACGTCGTGGTGATGGGGCAGCCCGGCGGCAGCATCGACGCCACGGACTTCGTCGGCGGGCGCACCCACCTGCGCGACGCGGCGTACGCCGCATTCGACGACCTGTCCTCGCGCTACGACCTGGTGGTGGTCGAGGGCGCCGGCAGCCCGGCGGAGATCAACTTGCGCGCCGGCGACTACGTCAACATGGGGCTCGCGCAGCACGGGTCGGTGCCGACCGTGGTGGTCGGCGACATCGACCGGGGCGGGGTGTTCGCCGCGTTCTTCGGCACGGTGGCGCTGCTGTCGGCAGCCGACCAGGCGCTGGTCGCGGGCTTCGTGGTCAACAAGTTCCGCGGCGACCTGTCCCTGCTGGAGCCCGGGCTGGCCGAGCTGCGCCGGCTGACCGGACGCGAGGTGTACGGCGTCCTGCCGTGGCACCCGGACCTCTGGCTCGACTCCGAGGACGCGCTCGACCTCGCCGGGCGCCGGGCGCGCGACGACCAGGCGCGGCTGCGGGTCGCGGTGGTGCGGCTGCCGCGAATCTCGAACTTCACCGACGTCGACGCGCTGGGCATCGAGCCCGGGGTCGACGTGGTGTTCGCCTCCGGCCCGCGCGGGCTGGCCGGGGCCGACCTCGTCGTGCTGCCCGGCACCCGCGCCACGCTCTCCGACCTGGCCTGGCTGCGCGCGCGCGGGCTCGACCGGGCGGTGCTCTCGCACGCAGCGGCCGGCAAGCCGGTGCTCGGGATCTGCGGGGGCTTCCAGATGCTCGGCCGGCGCATCACCGACCCGTCCGGGGTCGAGGGTGATGCCGGTGCCGACGTCGAGGGGCTGGGACTGCTCGACGTCACCACGACCTTCTCGCCGGACAAGGTGCTGCGGCTGCCCACCGGCTCGGCGCTCGGCGCGGACGCGCACGGCTACGAGATCCACCACGGCCGGATCACGCGCCACTCGGGTGACTCGTTCCTCGGTGGCGCTCGGTCCGAGGCGGTCTTCGGGACCATGTGGCACGGCAGCCTGGAGGGCGACGACCTCCGGCGGGCGCTGCTGGCCGAGGTCGCCGCGGCGGCAGGGGCGTCGTACGAGCCGTCGGGGGTGAGCTTCCCCGCGATGCGCGAGCGACGGCTCGACCTGCTCGGTGACCTGGCCGAGGAGCACCTCGACGTCGACGCGCTGCTGGCGCTGGCGACGTCCGGCGCACCGTCCGGCCTGCCCGCCCTCGAGCCGGGAGCGTCGCGATGAGGGTCCTGCTGCTCGGCGGGACGAGCGAGGCGCGCGAGCTGGCCACGCTGCTGGTCGAGGGCGGCGTGGACGTGGTCTCGTCTCTGGCCGGTCGGGTGGAGCGTCCCCGGCTGCCCGCCGGACCGGTGCGGATCGGCGGCTTCGGAGGCGTCGACGGACTCTCGGAGTGGCTGGTCTCGCACCGGATCGAGGCGGTCGTCGACGCGACGCACCCCTTCGCCGAGGGGATGTCAGCCAACGCGCTGTCCGCCTGCTCCGCCCTCGGGGTGCCGCTGCTGCGGCTGGAGCGCGCGGGCTGGGCCGGCGCGCCCGGTGCCGACGGCTGGCACTGGGTCGACGACCACGCGGCCGCCGCCACGACGGCGGCGTCGCTGGGGCAGCGGCCGTTCCTGACCGTCGGTCGGCAGCCGCTCGAGCACTTCGTCGGCCCGCTGGCCGGGGTCCGAGCCGTCGTGCGCGTCGTCGACCCGCCCGAGATCGACCTGCCCGAGCCGTGGCAGGTCTACCTCGACCGGGGGCCGTACGACCTCGCCGGCGAGCTCGAGCTGATCGCCGAGCACGGCATCGACGTATTGGTGACGAAGGACTCCGGCAGTCGCTACACCTGGCCCAAGATGGCGGCGGCCGACCAGCTGGGCGTGCCGGTCGTGGTCGTGCGCCGCGGCAGCGCGACCGACGGCGTCGAGACGGTGCCCGACGCTGCTGCCGCGGTGGAGTGGCTGCGACGCCGGGGCTGAGCGTGCGCGCGGTCGTATCGTGGGTGGCATGTCGACCCCGGGCCTCGATCCTGCCTCGCCCCTGAAGCTGCAGTTCCCGCAGTCGCTCGCCGTGTACGACGACTACGCCAGGGCGCAGAAGGCCGTCGACTTCCTCGCCGACGCCGACTTCCCGGTCGACCAGCTGATGATCGTCGGCACCGACCTCAAGCGCATCGAGCGCGTCACCGGCCGGCTGACGTGGTCGAAGATCGCCGTCGGCGGCCTGCTCTCGGGCCTGTGGCTCGGCGTCTTCATCGGGCTGATCTTCGCGCTCTTCACCGAGGAGGGCGTCTGGCAGGTGCTGGTCACCACGGCGGTCATGGGCGCGACCTTCGGCCTGGTGTGGGCGCTCATCGGCTACGCCTTCACCCGTGGCCAGCGCGACTTCTCCTCGGTCACCCAGGTGGTGGCGACGAAGTACGAGGTGCTGGTCGAGAACAAGCACGCCGCCCGGGCGCGTGAGCTGCTGGCCGGGCTGCCGGGCGCGCTGCCCGACCCGTTCGCCTGACCCGTTCAGCTCAGCGTCGGCCGGCACCGTGCAGGCAGTTCGCCTGCGTGCCCGGCGCGTTCACGCTCAGCTCGGCCGCGACCTCCCGCGAACTGCCTTCCTGGTGCCGGATCCGACCAGGGCCGCGACCACGACTGCGCCGGTGCCGACGTGGCGGGCCAGCCTCACCGCGCGCTCGATGTCGCCGGGCCCCGGGGGCCGGCCGTCACCCAGGAGCACCCGGTCCTCGACCCCGTGGGCATAGTGGTTGCGCCCCCCGAGGCGTACGCCGAGCGCGCCGGCGAAGGCGGCCTCGACGACCCCGGCGTTGGGGCTGGGGTGGCGCCGGGCGTCGCGCGCCCACGCCCCGAGCGACGCCGCCGGTGAGCCGCCGACCGTCGGTGCGAGGACAGCCGCGAGCACCCCGCTGAGCCGGGCGCCGGGCAGGTTGAGCAGGTCGTCGAGGCGCGCCGACGCCCAGCCGAACCGGCCGTAGCGCGCGCCGCGGTGGCCGACCATCGCGTCGAGGGTGTTGGCCGCGCGATAGCCGAGCAGGCCGGGGACTCCCAGCACAGCTCCCCAGACCAGTGGGGCGACGACGGCGTCGGAGGTGTTCTCCGCGACCGACTCGACGGCGGCCCGGCTGACCTCGCCCTCGTCGAGGACGGAGGTGTCGCGGCCGACGAGGTGGGTCAGTCGCTGGCGGGCGCCGGGGAGGTCGTCGTCCGCCAGCAGCCGGTGGACGGCCGTGGCTTCGCGCGCGAGGGAGGTGCCGCCGAGGACGGTCCAGGTCGCGGCCGCGGTGACGAAGGTGTGGGCCACCGGTCGGCGGCGGGTACTGAGCTCCAGGCCGAGACCGCCCCCCGTGGCGGCCCCGGCCAGGAGGGCCAGGTGGACGACGCCGCGCCTGCGCGAGTCGGCGTACGTCGTGTTCTCGAGTGCGGTGGCGACGCGGCCGAAGCCGGCGACGGGGTGCCACCGCTGCGGGTCGCCGAGCGCCCCGTCGGCGAGGTGGCCGAGCACCAGTCCCAGTGCCCGGCTCACCCCGGTGCTCAGAGCGATGCGGCCAGCTCCCGTCTCGCCTGCAGGGCGCTGTGCTGTCGCCAGGTGCGGTCGACGAGCGCGGTCAGCGCCGCGCCGATGACGACCCACATCGCGACCAGGGTCAGCAGCGACGCGACCCGGAAGTCCCACAGCAGTCCGGCGGGGAAGTCGGAGAGCTCGTCGATCTTCGGGAAGGCGAGCGCGGCCAGAGCGACCACGACGACGTACGTCGCTGCGCCGGCGAGGACGCCCGGCACCCCGGTCCACTGCCGCGCGGCCCGGCGGGCGACCGCGACGGCGGCGAGGACGCCGAGCACCGACACCGCGAGGAAGCCGAAGTACACGGCTGTGCGGCTGTCGATCGTCTCGCCGGAGCCGACGGCGGGTGGGGTGGCGGGGTACTTCAGGAACGGCACCACGCTGAACGACACCGCGGCCAGCAGCGCGACGAGCGCGGTGCTGGCAGCCGGTCGGAGCCCGCCGAGACGGCCGAGGCCGAGGGCGGCGAGCAGTCCGGTGAAGCCGCCGAGCACGACGCCGAGGGCGAGCGTGCCGGTGGCCAGGCCGAGGGTGGACTGGGTGGTGCGGGAGACGACGGCTTCGTCGCCGTGGGAGTGGCCGGCCTCGTCCTCCGCGTGGGAGTGCGAGTCGGCGTGCGTGTGGTCGTGCCCGTCGGAGGCCGGGGCGCCGGCAGCCTCCTCGAGAGCGATGGCCCTGTCGATCTGCGGCTCGCCGACGGTGTACGCCACGACGAACGCAGCGATGCCGGCGAGCAGACCGGCGAGGAGGCCGTGGACCAGGAAGGTCCGCGCGCCCATCAGTGGCAGGGGAAGCCGAGCAGGTGCCGGCCGTCGTGGACCCACTCGTGGATCGCGGTGCCCTCGGGGATGGTGATCGCGCCCTGGACCGAGCTGATCAGCACCAGCACGGTCATGGCGAACAGCGCGCCTAGGACGAGCCAGGGAGCGAGCTCCCGGACGGGGATGACGAGGTCGGGCTGGGCGGCGACAGGGGTCGCAACGGCGTGAGCCATGATTTCTCCTTCGGGATGAAAGCGTCCCGGGTTGATGGGGAGTGACTTCCAGTCCGTCGGGTCTGACTTCACCGCTCTCTGGTGCTCAGAGCGGTGTCACAGTAGCGCCACTGTGCCGGATTCCCACCGGCTTCCTCAGGACTGGGTGGAGCGAGCGTAGCGCACCCAGGAGGTCGTCGGTGACCGACTTTCGTCGGGCGCTGATCCGGACCCACTCGTCCGTCAGCCCGGGGAACGTGTCGGCCCTCCGGACGGCGAAACCCAAGCCCTGCAAGGCTTCCCGCGTCCCTGTGCCCGTCCTGGCGAGGACGTACGGCGCGGTGCTGGGGACGGTCTCGATGCCGATCTCGCGGAGGCCGTCCTCGAGGTGGCGTCGTCTTTGCTCCAGCTCGTCGGCGCGTCGCCGGGCCTCGTCGCGCGCTCGCTCCGTGCTCGTGGCGACGAGCGCGGCGATGGCGGGGGCGGAGACGGACCAGGGCGTCTGGTGCTCCCGCAGCTGCGCCACGGTGTCGGGATCGCCGAGCAGGTAGCCGGCCCGGATCCCGGGGATTGACCAGATCTTGGTGAGGCTGCGCAGCACGACGATCCCGGGGTGCCTCTGGTCCGCCAGAGTCTCGACGTCGTCGTCCAGGAAGGCCTCGTCGACGACGACCAGCCGGTCGCTCCTCGCCAGGCTCCGGATCGTGTCGGCCGGGTGGCGTACGCCGGTCGGGTTGGTCGGGTTGCCGATGACCACCAGGTCGGCGTCGTCGGGGACGTCCTCGGGCCTCAGCCGGAAGCCGTCGTCATGCGTCAGGACCACCTGGCCGGGGGTGTGGCCGGCGGCGCGGAGGGCCACCTCGGGCTCGGTGAACTGGGGATGTACGACGACCGGGTGCCGCCACTCCCGCAGCCTCGCGATCAGGGTGAAGGCCTCCGCGGCACCGGCGGTGGCGAGGACGTCGTCGGCGTCCCGGCCGTGCTTCTCTGCGACTGCTCGCTCGGCCTCGCTCACGTCGGGATAGGCGTCCGCCGCCTCGATCGACTCACGCAGTGCTCGGTCGAGCCAGGTCGGGCGCGGGCCGTCGAAGACGTTGACGGCGAGGTCGACGAGACCTGCGGTCGCCTCCTTGTCACCGTGGTGCCGCAGGTCGGGGCCTCGGTGCTTGCTTGCCGCCGCCACGAACCTCGCGGCGAGCTGCGGGTGCCCGGCCCAGTGGGTGTGGAGGTAGGACGCGTGCAGGCTCGCGGTGGCGATCCCCTCGGCGTGGGGGAGGTGCCAGGCCGCTGCTCCGGTGTGCGCTCGCGTCAGGTGGGTGCGGTGGAACTCGTGCCCGGTGATCTCCTCGCCCTCGCGGGTCAGCAGGTTGTCGGTCGCTGCTGTCGCGGTGCGGTAGGCCAGAGTCAACCGGGGCGCCATCTCGGCGACGGCATCGACCGCGCCGACCATCGGGACCGCCGGCCCGTCTGGTCCGCGCACGGACTCGCAGAGGTAGAGCAGACCGGCGCACTCGGCCACGGTCGGCAGCCCTCTCTGGATGGCGGTGCGGATGTCGCGGCGGAGCCGCTCGTTGGCCCCCAGCTCGGCCGCGTGCATCTCGGGGAACCCGCCCCCGAGGTAGAGCCCGGTCGTGCCCTCGGGCAGCCGGGTGTCGGTCAGCGGGTCGAAGTCGACCACTTCGGCCCCCGCCGCCCGCAACAGCTCGACGGTCTCGGCGTACCGGAACGTGAACGCCCGCCCGCCCGCCACCGCGATGACCGCTCTGCTCTTGGTGGTTGAGGTGCGAGCGCCCGACTCGGTGGTTGAGGTGCGAGCGAAGCGAGCCTCGAAACCACGACGCTCCTCGGAGGTTTCGAGGCTCGTCGCTGGCGCTCCTCGCACCTCAACCACCAACGCCCCACTGTTGGTTGAGGTGCGAGCGGAGCGAGCCTCGAAACCAAGAGCCTCCGCCGGATCCCAGGCCCGCACGTGCAGGTCCGGCGCAGCGGACGCCAGCCGTACGACGCGCTCGAGGTCCACCTTCTCGGCGATCTGCGCCGCCAGCCGATCAAGGGCCGCAGCGGCATCCCCGCGCTCGGCAGCGGGCACCAGCCCGAGGTGCCGAGACGGCGCCTCGATCCCGTCGTCGCGCTCGAGGATCCCGAGCACCGGCAGCCGGTCGCCGATGGACCTCACCACCTCTTCCGCATGCCGCGGAGACCCGGCCTTGTTGAGGATCACCCCGACCACGTCGACCGGCGGCTGCGACCAGGTGCAGAGGCCGTGGATGGTCGCGGCGATGGTCCGCGAGGCGGACGAGATGTCGACGACCAGGACGACGGGGGTGCGCGTCACGGCGGCCACGTGGGCCGTCGATGCGAAACCGTCGCCGCCGATCTGGCCGTCGTACAACCCCATCACGCCCTCGATGACGGCAAGATCAGCGCCACGAGCGCCGTGCAGCAGCAGCGGCACCAGCCGCTCCTCGCCGACGAGGTGCGGGTCGAGGTTGCGGCCGGGGCGGCCGGTGGCGAGGGCGTGGTAGCCGGGGTCGATGTAGTCGGGGCCGACCTTGTGGCCGCTGACGGCGTGGCCGGCGCGGGCGAGGGCGGCCATCAGGCCGGTGGCGACGGTCGTCTTGCCGTGCCCGGAGGCGGCCGCGGCGACCATGAGGCGGGGGAGGGCTACCACTCGATGCCCCGCTGGCCCTTCTGCCCGACGTCCATCGGGTGCTTGACCTTGGTCATCTCGGTGACGAGGTCGGCAGCCTCGACGAGTCGCGGGTCGGCGTACCTCCCGGTGATGACGACGTGCTGCCGGCCGGTCCGCGCCGTGAGCGTGGCGACGACGTCGTCGACGTCGACCCAACCCCACTTCATCGGGTAGGTGAACTCGTCGAGGACGTAGAGGTCGTGGCGCTCCTCGGCGAGCGCGCGCTTGATCTCGGCCCAGCCCTCGGCGGCGTCGGCGGCGTGGTCCTCCTCGGTGCCGCCCTTGCGTGACCACGACCAGCCCGAGCCCATCTTGTGCCAGGTGACCGGGCCGCCCTCGCCGGTCTCGGCGTGCAGCGCGCCGAGCCGCTCGAGCACGGTCTGCTCGCCGATGCGCCACTTGGCGGACTTCACGAACTGGAAGACCCCGATGTCGAAGCCCTGGTTCCAGCCGCGCAGCGCGAGGCCGAAGGCGGCGGTCGACTTGCCCTTGCCGTCGCCGGTGTGGACGGCGAGCAGCGGCCGGTTGCGGCGCTGCCGCGTGGTCAGGCCGTCGTCGGGGACGGTGGTCGGCACTCCCTGCGGCATCTCAGCCCCTCCAGCCCTCGAGGTGGATGGCCTCGTCGAGCGTGCGGCCCTTGCGCCAGCCGTGGCGGACCAGGTCGGGCACCGCCTGCAGGTGCCGCACCGGCCCGAGGCAGAGCCACGCGACGGGGCGTACGCCGTCGGGCAGGCCGACGAGGTCGGCGAGGAACTCCTCGCGGTAGAACGACACCCACCCCACGCCGAGACCCTCGGCGGTGGCGGCGAGCCAGAGGTTCTGGATGGCCAGGCAGGTGGAGTAGAGGCCGGTGTCGGAGATGGCGTGGCGGCCGAGCACGTGCTGCCCGCCTCTTTCCGGGCTGTACGTCACGACGACGCCGAGGCCGGACTCGCGGATGCCCTCGACCTTGATCCTCTCGAACGTCTTCCGTCTGTCCGGGGGCAGCTCGCGCGCGAATGTCTCCCGCTCGGTCTCGACGTGGTCGGCGAACGTCGCGCGAGTGTCCTCGTCGAAGACCAGCACGAAGTCCCACGGCTGGCTGTGCCCGACGCTCGGCGCCTCGTGCGCCGCCTGCAGCACGCGCCGCAGCTGTCCGAGGTCGACGGGCTCGCCACTGAACTCGGCCCGTACGTCCCGCCGGCGGGCGATGACGTCGTAGAGGTCGGTGCTCATGCGACCCTCGCCACGTTGGTCAGGACCTGGGCGCTGACCTCGGAAAGCGGGAGGTGGGTCGCCTGCATGGCCACGGCGAGCTGCCCGGCGAGGCCCATCCGCATCGGGCCCTGCTCGCAGTCGACGACGATCGCGGTGGTCTGCTGCTCGGCGATCCAGTGTGCTGCCTGTCGGCTGCGTCGTACGGCGTCGGCACCGTGGGTGGCGCGGCCGTCGGTGATGACGATGAGCAGCGGCCGTCGACCCGAGTCGCGGACCTTCTCGACCCGCAGCACCTCTGCCGCTTGAAGAAGGCCCTCGGCAAGGGGGGTACGCCCTCCTGCCGGCAGGTCGGCGAGCCGCTTCGCCGCGATGTCGACCGAGTGGGTCGGCGGCAGCGCGACCTCGGCGCCGTCGGCGCGGAACGTGACCAGCCCGACCTTGTCGCGCCGCTGGTAGGCGTCGAGCAGCAGGCTGAGGATCGCGGTCTTCACCTGCGCCATCCGCTTGCGGGCGGCCATCGAACCGCTCGCGTCGACGCAGAAGAGGACGAGGTTGGCCTCCCGCCCCTCGCGGCGTGCGGTCCTCAGGTCGGTGTCCTCGAACCTGATCCTCCCGGTGCTCCGGCCGCGGGCCCGCTGGTGCGGCGCAGCCGCCCGGATCGTCTCGACCAGGTGCAACCCACCGCTGCCGGTCGGGTCCACGCCTGCACGCCGCCCGTTGGACGTCAGGGCGCGGCTGCGCTTCCCCGACTCCCCGGCCCCCGTGCCGGTGACCTCGAACCGCTTGACCCTGTATGGATCCGCTGGGGTCGCGACCATCGCCTGATCCGTCGGTTGAGGAGGGCCCCCCGGGCCCGTCTCGAAACCAGGATCCTCGGCCGCCGGGCCGTCGGACGTGTTGCGATCCGGCTGTTCCGGCGACCGATCCGTCTCACGTCCGTCGCTGTGATCCGTCGGTTGAGGAGGGCCCCCCGGGCCCGTCTCGAAACCAGGATCATCCTGATTGTTAGGCCCACCACCCGGCGGCTCAGGCTCCGGCTCCCCATCCCCAAGGACCTGGTCGAGCAGCTCCTCATCGAGCCCCGGCGCATCGAACGGATTCCTGCGCCGCCGGTGCGGCAGGGCGAGCAGCGCAGCCTGGCGGATGTCGGCCCGCGTGACCGAGGTCCGGCCGTGCCAGGCGGCGTGCGCGATCGCCGTACGCGTGGTGACGATGTCGGCGCGCATCCCGTCGACCTCGAAGGCGGCGCACACCTCGGCGACCTTGGTGAGCACCGCGTCGGTGAGCTCGACCTCGGGCAGCAGCTTGCGGGCGGCGGCGATGCGGTCGGTCAGCGCGCGCTCGGCGTCGGCGTACGACTGCACGAACGTGTGCGGGTCGGCGTCGAAGGCGAGGCGACGGCGGACGACCTCCGCGCGCAGCCGCGGGTCGCGCGGCGCGGCGATCTCGACGGTGAGGCCGAAGCGGTCGAGGAGCTGGGGGCGGAGCTCGCCCTCCTCGGGATTCATGGTGCCGACGAGCACGAAGCGGGCGGCGTGGGCGACCGAGACGCCGTCGCGCTCGACGGTGGAGCGACCCATCGCGGCGGCGTCGAGCAGCAGGTCGACGAGGTGGTCGTGGAGCAGGTTGACCTCGTCGACGTAGAGGATGCCGCGGTGCGCGCGGGCGAGGAGACCTGGCTCGTACTCGGCGACGCCGTCGGCCAGCACCTTGGAGAGGTGCAGCGATCCGAGCACGCGGTCCTCGGTGGCGCCGACGGGCAGCTCGACGAGGCGTACGGGCCGGGTCTCGGTCTCCGCGTCCAACGGCCAGGTGCCGTCCGGCGATGTGTCACCTGGCGCGCTGGAGAACCGGTCGCCCGCGACCACCTCGATCGGCGGCAGTACGGAGGCAAGGGCGCGCACGGTCGTGGACTTCGCCGTGCCCTTCTCGCCGCGGACCAGCACGCCGCCGACCTCGGGGGAGATGGTGGTGAGGATCAGGGCCAGCGTCATGTCGTCTGATCCGACGACAGCGCACAGGGGGTACTGCAGTGGCATGGGGGCTCCCGCTCTCGTTGCCATCTTCATGGGCGGCGGGAGGCCGGTCTTCGGACTTCTCGGATCGCCATGTTCGACGTCTCGAGTCACCGCAGCGGGCCCTGTGTCGGAATCTCACCGACTTCCCAGATTCTCCCCAGACTTCGGGGCACCTCTCGCCAAGTTCGGGTCACGATAGCGTCTGCGGCCATGTCGTCCACTGGTGTGCCCACGGAGATCGTGGTCGTCGGGATCGGGGCGGACGGCTTCGACGGTCTGGCGCCCGCCTCGCGCTCGCTCGTGCTGGAGGCGTCCGTGCTGTGGGGCGGGTCGCGTCATCTCTCACTCGTCCCTGACGTGCCCGGTCAGTCGCGCGTGCCGTGGCCGTCGCCCCTCGCCGCCGGCCTCCCCGGTCTCCTTGCTGAGTACGCCGGTCGCCCGGTCGTCGCCCTGGCGTCCGGCGACCCGCTGGTCTCCGGGATCGCGACGACGCTGCTGGAGTACGGCGCTCCGGTGCGGGTGGTGCCGGCTGTCTCGTCAGTCGCTCTTGCCCGGGCCAGGATGGGGTGGTCAGCCGAGTCCTGCGCCGTGGTGACGGTCGTCGGGCGGTCGGTGTCGCGGGTGCTGCGCGAGTGTGCTCCGGGGCGGCGGGTCCTCGTGCTGTCGTCGGACGCGTCGACGCCAGCGTCGGTCGCTGCGCTGCTGACGTCCTCGGGCTGGGGCGCGTCGACAATGACCGTCCTGGGCGACCTCGGTTCGTCGTCGGAGTCCTCGGCCTCCGGTGTCGCCTCGTCGTGGTCCGAGTCATCGCCGGCGTTGAACGTCATTGCCGTCGAGGTTTCTGGAAACGGGCTGGCGTCGTGGGCGCCGGGCCTCCCGGACGACGCCTACGAGCACGACGGACAGCTCACCAAGCGCGACCTCCGCGCCTCTGCGCTCGCCCGCCTGATGCCCGCCCCCGACCAGCTCCTCTGGGACGTCGGCGCTGGCGCCGGCTCAGTCGGCATCGAGTGGATGCGCGCCCACCCCACCTGCCGCACCATCGCCATCGAATCCGATCCCGAACGAGCCGCCCGAATCGCTCGCAACGCTCACGCCCTGGGCGTCCCAGACCTTCAGGTCGTCGAAGGCCGCGCACCGTCAGCGCTGACCGGTCTTGAACCCCCGGACGCGATCTTCATCGGCGGCGGCGTCACCCGCGACGGCGTCCTCGACACTTGCTTGAGCTCAATCAAGCCCGGTGGCCGCCTCGTCGTCCACGGCGTCACCCTTGAGACCGAGACGTTGCTCGCCAAGGCGTACGCCGACCACGGTGGCGAGCTCACTCGCATCAGCGTCGAGACCGCTGAACCAATCGGGACCTTTACCGGCTGGGCTCCCGCTCGCGCAGTAACTCAATGGGTGCTCACGAGGTCCGCGCGGTAGGTCTTTACCTAGGGCACCCCGCCCACTATGACGCACGTGAGCACCCAAGGGCGTACCGCTTCGGACGACATCCCGAGCGGTCTGGCTGCGCGCCTCAGGTTTACCGCCACGCCTGCGGCTCTACCGCGGACCCTCTCCCCTCGCAGCCGAGGTGGAGATATGTGCGGACATCCACTCCCGTCGCTGCTGAAGCGACCATACGGGTAGTGGCGAGTCGTCATCGGTGCCGACGTACTCTGCCACCTGCTCTAGGTACTCGCCAGTGACCTGCTGCAGTGAGCCATTCCCTAAGACGTACTGTTCGCGCGAGGAGTCGAGCACGACGCAGCGTGATGCGACGGTCGCCAAGTCGAGGATGCCCGAGTCGATGCGGTTCCTGACCTCTTCAGAGAACGAATCGGCTGCTGCGGAATCAAGGATCACCGAAATCAGCATCTGCGTCGGCACGTCCCGATCAGCCGTGTCCCCAGCAGCTAGATGTTCCAGCATCATGGTCGCCGCTCTTTCGCCCTCGGCGTCGAACAGCTTGTCGCGGATGGACGCCGCCGCCTCAGACAACTTCCCGGCATTCTTCAGCTTCCAAAGCACTTCGATACGTCTCGCGTAGCTTGTGCACGAATCCAAGGCGCTTTGAACTTCTTCGTACGAGGAGACATCCGCTTGTGCGCGCACAAGCGTGGCTACCCACTTAGTCAAATACCTTCTCCGCGAAACGAACTCGTGTGGGTTCTCGTGAATGGCGCCCAACATCGATGCACCGGCGCCGATTAGATCAATCGACACTGGTGCATCAGTGGAAGACGGCTTTGGTTCGATCTCCAACCCGCCGTACCGTTTGTTGATGCGTGTCATGACAAGTAGAGACTTGTCATCGTCTTCGGCGAGCACCAACGCTCTCAACGCTTCGGTGTCACCCTCCGCCGCCCTGGTCAACGCGTCGGTCAGTTCGCCATCTGGCACGTCACCATCAGGAACCTCGAACACTATGTAGCGGTCGAAGTACGTGCTGTTCTCCATCCGGTTAGTGGCGTCGTTCGGGTTCTGCTCTACACCGTCGAATCGCAGGGTGGCCGCACCCGTCGTCCCCAATCTGGAGAAGATCGCGGTCGCCAATCTGCTCGCATCTTCCCGTTCAGAGGATTCGACGATCCCGAAGAATTCCTGCTTCCACGCGTCCTTAGCCTCATCGCCCGCCACCAGCGCGGCCGCGAATGTACGGGCCGAGGCCCCACCGGTGAGTTCGGGGCGCCACTTCCTGAGTGCCCGATGCATGTCAGGAAAGTGCAGCCGCATGAACGTGATTAGTACGAGGTCGCAAGCATCAAACTCGCCTTGGTCGACCACGTCGAAGACATGGCGCAATTGGGCGAGATAGCGACCCATCGCACGCGGGGTCGACAAGCGATCAATCATCACCTCAGACACAACCCCGTGGAACACATCAGAGTTGAGCGAGTCTACTGACCTCTCCTGTAGCGGCAGGGAGTTCAAACCTTCCATAAATAGTCGTATGACCACAGACTCCAGCAGGGGAGGCAGCTGAATCGGGTATTGAACGATCTTCTCCATGAATTGCCGTGCATGGGCGCTCGAGATTGCGTTCGTCAGGCGCGCAGCGGTTAGCGTCTCTGCGAGCGTTTTCTCGTCATACGCTAGGAGATAGTCAATCCCGGGGAGCCGTCCGATGAGACGCACGACCTTCAGCAGCGTAAGCAACTCGTCGGGAGAGAGTCGGTCGATGTCGTCAACGACCACCAAGATCTTGAGTTCGGCCTCCTCCAACGCCACGGCGAGCTCTTCAAAAACGGTTTTCCAAGGCTTCGCCAGCTTGGCGCTCAGGCGGTCAACCGACTCGGCTAATGCATCTCCGACCACCGGCACTATTCCCAAAAGCGGGATGGCCATTTTCCCGTAAGCGCCGAGCTTCTCACGGACCCTTCGATGGCCCTCGTTGTCCAAAGGTATCGCAGACGACAGCGCAGCAAAGAACTCCGAAAAGAGCTCTTCTTGAGTGGAGGTCGCCCATGGGGTGAAGTAGACGACCTGCCAGTTGTCGGCGAGTGCGTCAAGCGCGCCCTCGATCATCGACAGCACCGAAGACTTGCCGCTGCCCCACGGTCCTTCGAGACCATAGACAAGGCTCGAATCGATGGCATGGTTGTCGTCGATGAGCCCGGCCTGTCTTGCAGCCCAGCCAGCGCGTCCGAACTTGTCCTCGTCAGCTGAAGTGATCGCGTCGTCGTTCCATGAGGCAGACACGAAACCCTCCCGTGCGTGAGTGTGCCCGGCAGGTGCGGGCGTGGCGGTGCTCGTATCGCACGAGCGACGTGGGCAAACGTAACCCTGGCGAGCCCGACGGGCGGCAAGTCCTGTTATGGCGCGGCTTTTTCAGCCTTAGCGGAGCCATTCGCGAGTTCGAGCGCTCCTAGATGCTCTCGCGCCCTTCATCCCCTTGCGACCGGGATGAGACGGCATGGTTGCATTGTGAACGTGGACAAACGGCACGAGGGCCTGATCATCGGGATCGCCTCCCCTGGTGATGTCGCCGAGGAACGAGCGGCCGTGAAGGCCGCCTGCGAACGGTTGAACCTCAACCTCGCTCCCAAACTAGGCTTCACCCTCGCGGTGGTCATGTGGGAGGACCAGGCCTCCGGTTCGGGTCGGCCCCAAGAACTGATCAACGGACGGTTGGATGACGCTGACGTTCTCATTGGCCTCATGCATCGCAGGTGGGGTACGGCCACGGGCGAGTACAGTTCCGGTTTTGAGGAGGAGTACGAGCGAGCGAGAGCCCGCCGGGGAACAGGCACGCATCCAGAGATCAAGATGTACTTCAAGAAGGTGGATGTGGCCTCGGTCGAAGACCCAGGACCTCAGCTGTCGAAAGTGCTGGCCTTCAAGAATGGCCTCCGGGACGGCAATGACCTGCTCTATGGCGAGTTCGAGACGGCTGGCCAGCTAGAACGAGATGTGTACGACGCCCTCGTCGTCTGGCTGATTGATCGCGCGAACCCGGCGCCAGAGAAGCCCGACGGGTCTCGGGAGGACGAGCTCAAGTACCGACTGGCAGAAGCGATCACGGAACTGCCCGAGAACGACCGGGTCGTGTTCACCCTCAAATACTACGAGGGCCTCACGATGGCGGAGATCGGCGGGGCCCTTGCAATTGACGAGCGGGAGGTCGCCGACGCCGTCTCCAACGCGCTACAGCACTTGGGTGACCGCCTCGGGAACGGTCTTACGGCGGAGCTCGAGCGGTTCATAGCCCAGCCGCAGACCGATCGGCCCGCTGTGGGGACATCCGCCCCGGTGGCCGCGGCTGAGGAGGTCCCCTCACCATCGGGGACGATGTCCGGCAAGCAACTCGAGAAGTCGACCCTTCCGGCCCTGACCGACGATCCGTCTGACTCTGAGTCAAAGTCTTCAACTGCTGCGGCGTCACCCGACTCCGCTATCGAGCAGCTCAAGGCGTGGCTGCCTGACCCGGCGAATCACATCCGCATCCAAGACCTGTTTGAGGCGGAGACAGACAAGGTCCGCGCAGAAGTGCGGAAGCTGCCCATCCACCTCGAACGGTTGGACGTCGTAGCCCTGCAAACTCGGACTGCGCACCTGCTGGAACTCACCAAACCGCTGCTGGAACTCGTCTGCACCGGCGTCCGCTACGACCGCGACCTCGCGCACACCGACACGTGGGTCGCGGGGTTGCAGACCCTGCTAGCCGCAAGACCTCGACCCGTCCCCGGGCAGCCCTACCAGGACTTGCTGGAGCGCCTGCGGCACTTCCCGGCATTGTTGTACCTGCGTGCCGCCGGCACCGTTGCGGTAGCTCGCGACCGCGACCAGGTTCTGATCCGGCTGATGACTGAGCCTGTGTGGCGCGCCCCGATGCTCGCCGACTCGCGCATATCGGCGACACAGGCCCTTCACGAATGGCGACTGTTCGAACCTGACACTCTGCGTAACTACCCGCGATTCACGGCCAAATGGTTCTACCCGGCCAGCGTGATGCTCCGCGAAGATCTGCGCGAAATTGTTTCTACCTTCCTGCCGGATCAGGACGAGTACGAGCAGGCATGTGACGACTACGAGTACCGGGTCGCGCTGCTCACCCAGCTGAGCCAGTCGGAACCGGGCGCGTACCAGGCCGGCCCCGGGATGTTCATGGGCGAGCGAAGCTGGGAGTGGGACCATCCTAGGAGGCCGTACGCCGAGGTCGCGTTCCAGGCTCGGGCCGACCGGGCCGACGACAGCTGGCCGTGGTGGCAGGTCGTCGGTGGCAGAAGCGCCTTGCCGAACATCCTCGCGGAGCTTCGCGAGTACCTCCGAGGAGCGCGCCGCTTCGGCTGACGCTCCCGGCCAGAGCCCGGCTCATGGTCATGAAAGTCGACGTTGTTGCTCGCCCGTCGATGACGTCGCAGCGCCAACAGTCGCTGGTCGGTCGATCAAGCGGCATGCTGCGGAACAATCAAACCTCTTCGGTTGTAGCGTGATGTATCGAAACTTGCCGCGGTGAAGGCGCGACAGTGCGCCGCGTGTAGGGGCGTTTCGCCGCACCAATCGGCGCAGTCCGATCGGCGAAGTCCGAGTTTCTGCATCAGACTAGAAACCCCGTTCGTCGTGTGGGCCAATGTCCATATGGCTGCTGGGTCCATACCCGGCGTGCCGGAGCGACCGCATCAGGACTGGAGGACTCGTGAATCAACAGTTCGCAAGGGCATTGGCTGGACTTTCCATCGCGCTCGTCGTATCAGGTTGCGGCGGGGAAGACCGCGCGAGTCGTGGGCCGAGCGCAGACGCGACTTCCAATGAGACCTCTTCAGAATCCAACACTGAGACGCCCGCACCGGCTGTATCACTTCGCGACGTCTGTCCCGAGATCGAGGCACCACTGCTTGCGGACGACGAACCACTTATCCCGACATACGACACGCTGGAGGAGATGAGCAGTGCCGCACTTGACGGGCTGGTCAACGGCGATACAGAGACCAAGAACGCGGTGGAGCCCTTCATCGACAGTCTGGCACCCATCAAGGACCACGTACGTACAGGCGGCATGACAGGCAACATGACTGACAGCGAAGCCGCTCGAATTCTCATTGACGCGCTAGACCAACTGGCGCGTCGCTGCAAGGCCGCGGGCTCATCTGCGCTCCAGTGAACGCGCTGTCCCGGGCCTTGCGGTGCGTACGGCGACTCAACTTGATGCAACCACTCCCGCGGACCGCTACGT
>NZ_JAUZVE010000077.1:0-25770 GCF_031844425.1 Microbacterium sp. ARD31 | reverse complement strand
GTCGAAGAGCGAACCCGACCCGCTGATGTCGACGTCGGTGCGGGGCGCGTGCGCCGGGCCGCCGGACGGTGCCGGCTTCGTCGGCTCGTCGGTCGCGGTTCCCTCCGCCTCGGGCTCCTCGCTCACGGCCTCGTCCGTCGTGTCGACCTCCGTCGCGTCGGAGTCCGCGGTGTCGAGGATCGTCGCCGGGTCCTTGGCGGGCTCGGTCGTCTCGGTCGAGGTGGCCGTGTCCTCCGAGTCGCGGAACGTCGCGGCCTGACTGAGGTCGGCACCGCTCGGCGGCGCGGCCGGAGCCTCCGTCTCCTCCGGCTCGGGCTCCTCCTCGACCCTCTCCCTGGCCTTCTCCTCGGCCTCAGGTTCGGGCTGGTTCGGCGCTGAGTCGCTCGGAGACTCGGACGCCGAAGCAGGCTCGGGTGCGGGGGTGGAGGTCGTGGCGGGCGCCTCGATGTCGAAGAGCGACCCGACGCTGCTGAGGTCCCCGGCGGTCGTCGGCGTCGAGGTCGTCCCGCTCGCGGCCGGGGTGTCGGTCGCCTCGCTGGGAGCTGAGTCGCTGGGAGACTCAACGTCCACTGCCGGTGCGGGGGCGGCCTCGGTGGCCGGGGCCTCGAGGTCGAACAGCGAGCCGAGGCTCGAGAGGTCTTCGTCGGTGGTGGGCGTCGACGTCGTGCCGCTGGCTACGGGTGCTGCTGCCGGCTCGGGCTCGGTCGCCGGCTGCGACTCGTCCGCTGCCTCGGCGGGCGCCTCGGTCGCGGCGGGAGTGGCCTCGGCCTCCGGGGCGGCGATGTCGAACAGCGACCCGCCGCTGCCCAGGTCGGCCGCGGGCTTCGCCTCGGTCTCGGGCTTCGCCTCGGCAGCGGGCCGCGCCTCGGCAGCCGAGGCGGCAGGCTCGGCCGGGGCCTCGGGCTCTGCCGGGGTGCCGAGGTCGAAGAGCGAGCCGCCGGCACCCAGGTCCGTCGTGGCGGGCGCGGCCGCCTGCTCCTCGGCCACCGTCTCGCTGGGCTCCTCGCTGGGCTCCTCGGTGGCGGGTTCGGCCGACGCGGGAGCGGCGGCCGCGGGCTCCGGGGCCGGGGTGTCGAAGAGCGACCCGCCGGGGTCCGCAGGTGTGGCCGGAGTGGCCTCCGGCGCCGGGGTGTCGAACAGCGACGAGCCTCCCGACGCCTTGGCGGCGGGGCCGGCGTCCGCGGTCGCGGTGACGGTGTCCTCGGTGACGGTGACGTCACCCGCCTCCGGCTCGTCCTTGGTCGCCACGTCGGTCGCCGTGGCGGACGCAGCGGCGGAGGAGGCAGCCGAGGCGGGGGCCGGGGAGGACGCGGGGGCGGCCTTGGTCGCCTGCTCACCCTTGACGGAGGCGAGGAGCATCTGCGCGACGTCGAGGACCTCGACCTCCTCGCGCGCCTCGCCCTTGGCCTGCTGGGCGGTGAGCCCGTCGGAGAGCATCACCCGGCAGAACGGGCAGCCGACCGCGATCTGGTCGGCGCCGGTCCCGACGGCCTCCCGCGTGCGGTTGACGTTGATCCGCTCGCCGAGGTTCTCCTCCATCCACATGCGCGCGCCACCGGCGCCGCAGCAGAACGAGCGCTCGGAGTTGCGCTCCATCTCGACGTACTCGGCACCGGGGAGCACCTGGAGCAGCTCGCGCGGCGGCGAGTAGACCTGGTTGTGGCGGCCGAGGTAGCACGGGTCGTGGTAGGTGATCGAGCGCTTCGTGGCGCCCGCGCCGTCCTTGACCGGCGTCAGCTTGCCCTCGCGCACGAGGCGGTTGAGCAGCTGGGTGTGGTGGACGACCTCGAGCTCGATGCCGAAGTCCTTGTACTCGTTCTTGAGCGTGTTGAAGCAGTGGGCGCAGGTCGAGACGACCTTCTTGACCTTGTACTCCTTGAAGGTCTCGACGTTCTGCTGGGCGAGTCCCTGGAAGACGAACTCGTTGCCGGCGCGGCGGGCCGGGTCGCCGGTGCAGGTCTCGCCGTTGCCGAGCACGCCGAAGGAGATCCCGGCGATGTCCAGCAGCTCGGCGACCGCACGGGTCGTCTTCTTGGCGCGGTCCTCGTAGGCGCCGGCGCAGCCGACCCAGAACAGCCAGTCCACGGACTCGAGCGACTCGAGGTCCTCCCCGACGACGGGGACGTCGAACTCGAGGCCCTTGGCCCAGTCCATGCGGCTGGAGGGCGACATGTTCCACGGGTTGCCCTTGTTCTCCAGGCCCTTGAACAGCTGGTTGAGCTCGGCCGGGAAGTTCGACTCCACGAGGAGCTGGTAGCGCCGCATGTCCATGATGTGGTCGACGTGCTCGATGTCGACCGGGCACTGCTGCACGCAGGCGCCGCAGGAGGTGCAGCTCCACAGCACGTCCTCGTCGATGACGAAGTCGCCGTCGGCGGGGTTGTAGAAGTAGTCGAGGACGTCGGTGCCCGCCCCCGCGGTCTCCCCCTTCGAGCCGACGCCCACCAGGGCGCGCTCGGCGTGCGCCTCGGCACCGTCGTGCTTGGCGTACGCGTGGTCGCGGAGGCTGGTGATGAGGAGCTTGGGGGAGAGCGGCTTCTCGGTGTTCCAGGCGGGGCACTGCGACTGGCAGCGGCCGCACTCGGTGCAGGTGGTGAAGTCGAGGATGCCCTTCCAGGAGAAGTCCTCGACCTTGCCGACGCCGAGGACCGAGTCCTCGTCGAGGTCGTCGATGTCGTCGAGGGTGACGGCCTTGCCGTCGGACGTCAGCGGCTTCATCGCGCCCAGCGCCGTGCTGCCGTCGGCCTCGCGCTTGAAGAAGATGTTGAACCAGGTGGTGAAGCGGTGCCACGCGATGCCCATGGTGAGGTTGCGGGCGATCACCATCAGCCAGATCATCGCGAGCGCGATCTTGAAGGTGGCGATGAGGTAGATGAGGTTCTCGAGCGAGCCCACGGAGCTCGGGTAGATCGCGTCGCCGAGGAAGGACGAGAACGGGTAGTGGGCGCGCCCGGCCCCCTCGTCGAGGCGCCACTCCGCGGCGCGGACGAAGAGGATCGCCGCACCCTCGAGGAGCGCGAGCGCCTCCACGAAGTAGGCCTGCCAGAACGTCGAGCCGAAGAAGCGGCTGCGCCGGCCCTCGGAACGCGGGTGGTGCTTCTGGCGGTAGATGATGAGGAAGACGATGCCGACCGTGCTCAGCGCCCCGATGGCCTCCATGAACCACTCGAACGGGTACCAGTGCCCGATGACCGGGTAGGCCCAGTCGGGCTGGAAGAGCTGGAAGTACGCCGCGAGCACGGCCGTGCTGAGGAAGATGAACGCCATGTAGACGAACCAGTGCATGATGCCGACCCAGTGCCACTGGAGCATCCGGGTGTGGAGGAACGTCTCCTTGAGCATCGTCACGGCACGCCCGGCGGGGTTGTCGCTGCGCCCGGGAGCCGGCTGGCCGGACCTGACCACGCTCAGGATGCGGCGTACGGCCGGCACCAGCATGGCCACCGCGGCGACGGTCAGGGCGAACGAGACGACGATCGCGAACATCTGCATGAAGGACTGCTCCTCGGTCGGGGCCGTACGAGCCGGAGCATATGGCCGCCCCCGGTGGCGGCGGCAGGGCCCGTACGAGTGAGAAGGATCCTACCCGCAGGTAACTTCAGCGGTGGCGGCGCGGCCGATCAGTTCACGATCGCGACGTTCTCGACCTCGATCTCGCGGGCGTCCTCGCGGTAGGTCGCGAGCTTCTGCCGCACCTGGTCGAGCGCGTCGGTGAGCTGCTTGACGCCGTCGCGGAGCTTCTGCTGGTAGTCGAGGTGGGCGGCGTGGGACTCGCTGCTCTCCTCCCAGCCGGGGGTGAGCCGCTCCGCCTCCTGCAGCAGGTCGTCGATCTGCTGGGTGAGGGAGGTGGTGGCGTCGGCCAGCGCCGACTCCATCGAGGAGAGGGCCGCCTGGTGGACGACGAGTCCGCGCTCGCTCATCGGGGACCACCTCCGAGGCGGTCGGCGAGCTGCCCGGCGCGCTCGGCCTGGGCGACGTCGTTGGTGGCGTGCTCCTGGGCGACGTACATCAGGTTCTGGGAGTAGCCCTCGAGGATCGGCCCGAGCGTGACGGCGACGTCGAACCAGGCGTTGATCGCCTCGCCGAAGCCCGCGGCGGCCTGGCCCTTGAAGCCGGCGCCGGCCTCGGTCTCGATGGTGGCGGCGAGGTCGCGCAGCACCTGCTGCAACGGCTCCACCGCGTCGGCCGCAGCCTGGGCGGCTGCCTGCATCTCGGCGTAGACGAGTCCGACGGCCACGACCGCCCCCTTCCTGTTCGGGTGTCGCCGGACCCATACCCCGCACGGGCGGGTTCACACCCGCGGAGGTGCGCGAGTTCCGTCGGTTTGAGGCGGGTCGCGAGGGGGAACTCCACAGCCATGCCGTCCTACGACTACGAAGTCGACCTCGAGAGCATGGGCAAGGCCGCCCAGGGCCTCAACGACACCGTCAAGCTGTTCAAGGACAAGGACGTCGAGGACCTCGTGCCGGGCAAGGGCGACGTCGGCAGCGACGTGGTCTGGGACGCGCTCGACGAGTTCAAGAACCGGTGGGAGGAAGGCGTCAACAACCTCTGCCAGGACGTCGAGGAGATGGCCGGACGGCTGGGCAAGATCGCGATGAACTACTTCGAGACCGACAAGGCCGGCTACGACGCCCTGTCCGGGCTCAAGGGCACCATCGCGGCGATCAAGGTGATGTGAGATGCCGGACTTCGAGATCGAGGGCAACCCCGCGAACATCCGCGCCAAGGCGCTGACCATGGAGCAGAAGGGCCAGCTGTTCTACGACACCGGCGACGCGCTCGCCAAGATCGACGTGTCCGGGTGGACCGGCCGCGCGGCCGACGAGTTCCGCGAGGCCCACGACCTCGAGCCCGAGCGCTGGGTGAAGGCCGGGAACGGCTTCAAGAAGGCCGCCGCCGGCCTCCGGACGTACGCCGGCGAGCTCGAGGACGCGCAGGCCCGCGCCGAGCAGGCCCGTGCGGAGTACGAGCGCGGCCAGCGTGAGTCGGCCAGCGCGCGCACCCAGTACGACTCCTACATGGGCCGGATGCAGGCCTACTGGAGCAGCGGCGGCACCGACCCCGCGGAGCCCTTCCGCGACTGGGGCGCCCCGATCCAGCAGGACGCGCTCGCCGAGCTCGCCGCCGCGCGGGCCGACCTCGACAACGCGGCCCACGTGTGCGCCGGCGAGGTCCGAGCCGGGTGCGCCGACGCACCGGAGGAGCCGAGCTGGTGGGAGTCCGGGCTGAAGTTCGTCGGCGGGATCCTCGAGGGCGCCGGCGAGGCCGTCTGGGACCTGCTGACCATGGTGCCGTTCAGCCCGGTCAACATGGTGATGGACGCCTACAAGCTCGCGACGGGCGACCTGACGCCCGAGGAGCTGATGAAGAAGTACGAGCTCTCCGCCGAGAACGCGTGGGAGATGGCCAAGGGGATCTACACCGGCCTCACCACCGACCCGATCGGCTTCGGCAAGGAGCTGGGCAAGGCCCTGCTCGACTGGGACACCTGGGCCGACGACCCGGCGCGCGCCATCGGCCACCTCGTGCCCGACGCGATCATTGCCGTGGCGACGGCCGGCACCGGTGCGCTGGCCACCCGCGGCGCCAAGGGCGGCCTGGACGCGATCGACGCGCTCGGCGACCTCAACCGGCTCGACGAGCTCGCCGACCTCGGCAAGCTCGACCGCTTCGACGAGCTCACCGGCATCCGCCGGCTCGACGACCTCCCTGAGGACCTGCGCGGGCTGGTCAACAAGCCGATCGAGGACCTCACGCCGGGCGAGATCGACCGGCTCGTGGAGGCCCGGGACGCGATCCGGGTCGAGCCGGGGACGCCGATGCAGCGCGTCATCCCGCAGAGCACGGTCGACGACTACCTCCGTGGGAGCTCGGAGACCAACCCCTACTTCAAGACCGACCAGACCTTCGGGTTCACCTCCCGCGCCGAGGACGTCGACCAGCTGCACACGCCGCGCGAGATGCACGACAAGCTCGGCCTGGACTACAAGGACTCGCCCTTCTCGCCCGACGACGGCGACATCCACGTCCTGCGCTACGACCAGACGGACCCCAGCGGGCTCGACGTGCCGCGGCACTCCGACCTGGGCGGCAACGGCAACTACGACAAGGACGCCCTCGACCCGGAGAACCCGTTCACCGGCAACGGCTACACCTCGGGCGGCATCCCCGAGTTCCGCACCGACACCCCGACGACCATGCCCGAGGGGTCGCAGATCTGGCGGATGGACAGCTCGGGTGGCCAGGAGCTCGTGGCAGTCCTCACGGACTACATGGGCACGAAGATGTGGATGCCGGTCCAGTGATCCGGCCCTCCGGCCTCTACGCCGTCGTCGGCGGGGAGCAGGTCCAGGTCGAGTCGCACGGCCGCGACTTCGTGCGCCTGCCGTCACCGTCCGGACCGGTGCGGACCGAGATGGCAGACCTCGACGACTTCCTCTCCGTCAAGACCAAGGCCAGGTGGCGCGGCGGGGAGGTGGCGATCAGCGCCGTCTCGGGCGACGAGTGCGGCTTCTTCACCAACGACAGCGCGCTGGCCGAGCGGGAGGGCCTGGCCGGTGACAGCTACAACGGCTGGCACGGCTCCGCGCCGGTGTCGGAGCTCACCGACGTCGATGAGAGGGTGACCTCCATCCACCCGAGGAGGCGCGAGTCATGACCGTCCTGGAGAAGCTGCTGGTCCCCGAGGTGTCGCGACGCATCGTCGACCAGGGCTACGACTGGCTCACCGGCGCCGTCTACCGGCCCGACGACCTGATCGGGCTCACCCCGGTCGAGCGGGTGCGGGCGCTGGGCCTCGACGGGGAGGACGGTCCGTTCGGCGAGGCGCCCGACCACGTCGACGTGGTCCGCTTCGGCACCCACCCCCTCATGGACCTGCGGGTGCCCACCAACGCCCCCGGCCACGCCGACGTGCCGTGGCCGACGTATCCCACCGGGTTCCTGCGCAACGCCGCTCCGGTGTGGATCCTGACCCTGACCCGGATGCCGGTGAGTGCCCGCTTCGTCCGGATCGGCCTCGACGGCACGGAGAAGGAGTTCTCCCGCTACCAGGGCGCCGCCCGTGGGTGGCAGGGCGCCAAGGGCTACTTCCCGCCGCTGCACCTCATCGGGCCGCGCGCGAAGCAGGGCGCGCTCGACCTGCCGTGCTCCTACACCTCCGACCAGCAGTCGGTGGAGATGGTGTGGGTCGGCGACGAGCAGGTCCCCGAGGGCTTCGAGCCCGTACGCCCGCAGGTGCACGCCCGCGTCGTCCCGGTCTCCGAGTGCGAGGTCTTCGACATCGCGATCGTGGCACGGTGGCGCGAGCGCCGGGTGCGGGTGCTGCAGCAGGTCGGCGACCAGGCCCTCGTGCTCGTCACGCCCGCCTCGCAGGCCGAGGCCGACGAGCTCGGCCTGCTCCACGTCGAGCCCGGCGTCTTCCAGGCGGTCGTGCCGGCCGACGAGCTCACCGACACCGAGGGCGTGCGCTCCGACCCGATGCCGACCCGGAGCCGCGCCACTCACGGCTGACGCTCACCCCCGGCGGACGCCGACCACCGTCCCGCTGCGGGACAGCTCAACCGTCATCAGCACCCGCGGCGTGCCGGGCCTCCGCGCGCAGTAGGTGAACTCGCGCCCGAGCCGCTGCCACGGCTGGCCCACGCGACGCATCAGGGCGCGCGTGCCCAGCCCCGCGTCGGCGGCCCGCGTGAAGGCGCGCACGGTCATCCGGAGTCCGGGGTTGCGGCACGAGTCCGGGGCCAGGCCCCACGCGCGCTCCCAGGTCTGGAGGTAGGCCTCGGCGCCGCGCGAGAGGTCGTCGGCGAGGGCCGCGCCGTCGGCGCCCGCGACGTGCTCGGCGTCCTCGACCCAGTCGGCGTACAGGCCGTAGTGGGCGACGCCGTCGGTGTTGACGTCGAAGACGCGCTCCCCGCTGCGCTGCCGGTCGACCGTGACGCCCCCGAGGCCGGTGAAGGGGTACGTCACCGGGTTGCTCGCGCCGGCTCCGCGCGGGTCGCCCTGCGACCCGAAGCCGTTCATGTCCGAGCCGAACCCGAAGCCGAAGTAGTAGCGCGGGTCCGTCCAGCCCAGGTGCTGGCGCCACTTCTCCACGAAGCCGGTCGAGTCGCCGGCGTAGGGCGCGACGAAGCCGCCGAGCCGGTAGATCCGCGGGTAGGCGTCGGGCGTCGACCACGAGTGCGAGGAGACGACGCCCGGCGTGCGGCCCGCGGCCTGCTGCTGCTCCAGGTAGTCGAGGGCGGCGGTGCGGCCGGCGACGCTCATGTGGTCGGGGTCGACCAGGATCCTGCTGTCGATCATGGCCGACAGCAGGCGCTCGCCGAGCGGGCTCAGCCCGAGCTGGTTGCAGTGCGGGCCGGCCGGGTAGACCGGCGCCGGCTGGACGCCGACGTCGCCGAACAGCTTCCAGATCGCACCGAAGATCGCGTCCTGCTCCGGCGTCTGCCGCTCGCCGCCGAGGTCCCCGAGGTTGGGCGACTGGAGCTTGTCCTCCGCCCCGGGCGGGTTGGCCGCCGGGCACTGCCGCATCCGCAGGAACGAGCCGGTGCTGAGGAAGTTGGCGCTGTTGGTCAGCGGGCCGATCGTGCCCGCATCGCCGGCGACACCGGTGAAGGCGTTGTCGAACTTGTTGGTCAGCTCCATCTGGCTGACGCCGAGCCGCCTCATCTCGGCGAGCTCGGCGAGCATCTGCTCCTCGGTGCAGGTCGGCCGCCCCAGCTGCACGTTGCACCCGAGCGGGACCGACGTCTCCATGCCCATGACGACGGCGAGCTTGCCCTGGTTGATGACCCGGCGCGCCTCGAAGGGGTCGGTGACGATGCGGTACCAGCCGCGGCCGGGGCCGCCGTACTGGGCGTCGACGTAGTCCTGCATGGCGCGCATGTCCTGTGCCTGGAGGCGGACGGCGTCGCGGTCGTCACAGGAGTTCTTCTTCAGCGGGTAGACCGCGCACAGGACGTGGTTCTCGGTGAGCAGGCTGGTGTGGATGCGCAGGCCGGCGCGCCACGCGCGCTCGAGCCACTTGTAGTAGACCTGCTGGTGGGTCAGCGAGTGCGGGTTGGGCCAGTAGGAGAACGTCGGCCAGCCCACCGGGTCGTGGCCGGTGCCGGGGGTCTTGCCGGCCAGCACGTCCTCGAGGAGCGCGCCGCGCCCGCCGGCGACCTGGTGGTCGGGGCAGTCCACGAGGGCCGCGGCGGCGCCGTACCGGTGGAAGGGCGGGCTGCAGATCACCCGCCCGCCGAGGAACTCGTGGGTCTGGCCGTGCACGTGCGGGTCGACGTAGCCCCGGACCTCCTGGAACGACGTGGCCCCGCCGAAGGGGCGCCCCGAGACGTTCGTCGTGACCTCGGGGACGGCGGTGCACCCGTCGGCGCGGCGCAGCGCGAGGGGCTCGGCGGTGCCGGTGGCGAAGCCCGTCGCGGACGAGGGGGACGTACGTCGCAGCCCGCGGCCGTCGGCGAGGGTGAAGGTGAACCGCCCCGGCCCGGTGCGGCGGACCGCCCAGTCCGCGTCAGGGGAGGGGCTCGCGGCCCACGTCGTGGCGCCGCCGGACGATGCGGCGAGGAAGGTGCGCTCGGCGGAGTGGAGCAGGTAGCTGCCCAGCCCGGTCGCCTGGAGGAAGAGCGGCCGCCCGCCGAGGGCGTAGCAGCCACCGGCCATGGCGTACCTGCTCTCCGGCACCCTGCGTCGCGGGCTGCGCAGCGGGACCTTCGTCAGCCGCGGCTCGCCCAGCGTGCGCTGGGCAGCGACCCGGGCGCGGCTCCGGGCGCGCTCGCGGCCGGTGGTCGGGTCGGGTGCGGTCGCGGCCTCCCCGCTCCGGCTGATCGCGTTCTTGGTGTCGGGGTCGTCGTGCACGTGCCCGTGGCCGCCGTCGAGGACCGCCGTGGTCCCGGCGGCGCCGGTGTGGGCGTGCGGACGCCGCTCGGCCGCGGCCTCTGCCCGCTCCCGGGCCTGGGCGTCGTAGGTGGACGACAGGTTGGCGGACGGAGCCGGGTCGTGGTCGGCCGTCAGCACCCCACCGGTCACCACGCCGAGGGCGGTGAGCACCGAGATCAGGACACGCTGGACGGGGTGGGGCGTGGGGGTCACGGCTGCTCCTTGTCGGCTCCTCGGTCAGGGGTCCAACGACGGGGTGCCTCCCCGGGCTACGTCGCGAGGCTCCCGCTCACCCTCCGGGTGAGCTGGGCCGCGGTGGCGGTGACCGTCCGCGCGATGGTGGCCGGGTCCGCGTCGGAGTCGCTCGCGAAGGTGACCGCGACGCCTGCGACCGGGTGCCGGTTGTGGTCGAGCACGGCGGCGGCGACGCTCTGCAGCCCGGGTGTCACCTCGCCGTTCTCGGTGGCGTGGCCGCCCTGCCGGGTCTCGGCGAGGATCGAGCGCAGCGCGCTGAGCGAGGATGGTCCCTTGCCGTGCCGGTCCACGAAGGCGCCGCGGTCGGGGTAGAGGGCCCGCACCTGGCTCGCGGGCAGTGCGGCCAGGATCGCCCGGCCGCTGGCGGTCAGGTGGGCGGGCAGGCGTACGCCGACGTCGGTGACGAGCGGCGGGCGACCCGGCGCGCGCTCCTCGATGACGTACAGGACGTCGCGGCCGTGGAGGACCGCGAGGTGCGCACCGTGGCCGGTGCGGTCGACCAGCTCGGCGAGCGGCCGGCGGGCGAGCCGGGCCAGCGGTTCCTGACGGGTGAAGCCGCTGCCCACCTCGAAGGCCGCGACGCCGAGGCCGTAGCGGTGCTCGTCGGGCAGGTGCACCACGAAGCCCTCGTCGATCATGGTGTTGAGCAGGTGGTACGCCGTGCTGCGCGGCAGGTCGCAGGCCCGCATGATCCGGTCGAGGGGGACCGGGTCGGCCTGCGTGGCCAGGAAGCGCAGCACGCGCAGGGCGCGGGTGGCGGCGGGGACCTGGCTCACGGGGCCGATCGTGGCACGTCCGGCTGCCGCGCGGGTCGCCGCGGGGTCAGGAGTCGGTGCTGTCCTTGCGGGTGAACCAGCCGCCGCCACCGCCCTCGCTCTCCATCGGCTTGCCCGGCATCTCGTTGGCGCCGGGGGTACGGCGCGGGAGCAGGGGGGCGCCGCCGGACGCGGGCTCGTCGGCGCTGGTCTCGGTGGGTGCCTCGGCGGCCGGCGCGGCGTGGGTGGTCTCGGCGGCGGGCTCCGCGTTGACCTCGGCCGGCGGGGTGGGGCCCACGTCGTCGGTGCCGGGCACCTGGGGCGCGTAGTCCTCGGCCTGGTGGTCGACGCGCGGGTCGAGCCGGTCGGCCGCGCGGATCCGGTCCTCGTGCTCGGCCTCGGCCTGGCTGGCCGCCAGCCGTGCCTGCTCGGCCTCGGCCTCGGCGCGCTCGGCGATCGCGCGGGCCTCCGCGGCGCTCGCCTCCGTCTCCGCGGCCCGCGCCTGGGCGGGCGGCAGCACGGTCTGCGCGCTCGTGGCCGCCTCGGACCGCAGCTGCTCGGCGCGCGCGACGTTGGCCTCGCGGTTCTTCCGCCGGACCATCGGGACCACCAGGGCGAGGGCGATCACGAGGATGACGATGAGCGTGATGCTGATGAGCGTGGTCACGGGGCTTCCTCATTTCACGAGTCAGGGATGCCGCCAGTCTGGCAGCACCCCTGCTCGCGTGCAGCGCACTCCGCCACCTTCGTCGGTGATCGCGAGGGCCTGACCGTGACGTCGGTCCGGTGTCAGTCCAGGCGGTGCATCACCGCCCGGGCGGTGCGGTGCCCGATGGCGTAGCCGTCCGACATGGCGTCACGGAAGTGGAGGCCGCCCCAGATGCGCGAGTTCAGCGCGTCGTGCTCCAGCTCGCTGAGGCTGGGGTAGGTGCGCGGCGCGGTGGGGAAGTTGGACGAGCGCAGCTCGAGCGGAGTGGTCTCGCCGAGCCGGGTGCGGATGACCTCGACGGCCGGGCTGGTGAGGCAGCCGTGCCCCGTGACGTAGTCGGAGTACGGGGGCGTCGGGGCCAGGAGCGGAGTCCACCCGGCCTGTGGCTGCGTGTCGGGGTTGCCGTCGTCCGCCGCCCCCGCGACTGCCTCGATCGGCCGCCAGAACCCGACGTCGCGCTTGAGCTGCCAGCACGTGATCAGCGAGTCCGTCATGGCGCTGTGGATGGCGGCGAACAGCCACGCGGTGTCCTGGAGGGTCTCGGGGTGTGCCTCGAGATAGCGCACGAGGGCGTCACCGACCATGGTCGCCGAGTTGCTGTTGAAGAAGCGGGACGTGTCGGTCTGTGCCGTGCTGCGCACGGTGGACGTCGCGGACCCGAGCAGCTTCACCTCGTTGTAGTCGGTCGTGTAGTCGTCGCTGGTGAGGGCGTCCGGGCCGTTGACCTTGGCCAGCCGCTTCACCACGAGCGGGTCCATGGAGCCGATCCAGGCGCCGAGCATGTCGGTCGCCGGCGGGACGGGCTGCCAGGTGCCGATGCCCGGCGGGAGCGTGTAGTGGATGGTGGTGTCGAGGTAGCCGTCGTCGGCCCGCTCCTCGATCAGCCGGGCGGCGACCTTCTTGCCGGTCCAGACGCCGCGGTCCTCCGCGCTGCCGTCCGGCACCCCGGCCAGCGAGGTGGTCAGACTGGTGTCGAGCGACGCGGCGGCGGCCGGGACGTAGTGGACGAGCACGTCGTGGGCCGCCTGCGCGACGGCTGCGGTCTCCGAGCTGTCGTGGCGCGACGACGAGGCGCGCACGGCGTCGTACATCGCGGTGGACGTGTAGCCCAGCAGTGGGACGCCCACCGGGATGGGCGTCGCGGGGTAGATCGTCGCGAACGCGATGCGCTCCCAGTCCAGCACCACCCGTCCGCTCTCGGTGGAGGGGGTCGGGTGCGGGTGGTGGTGCCCGTGCTGGTGCGACCCGCCGCGGGTCGCGCCGGAGGTGGCGGCCGCGGGGAGCAGCGCCGAGCCGGCCACGAGGAGCGTCGAGGCCAGCACGACGCGGGTGCGGAGACGGTTCATGGTGGGTCCTCTCGTCGGACGTCGATTGCTGACAGCGTCCGACGGCGACCCGGGCGGCGGTATTCGCGTTCGAGCGAACATCCGCCTCACCCGGAGGCGTGCAGCCGTTCCAGCCGCTCGCGCAGGTCCAGGTCGGGCAGGTCCCTGCCCTGGAGCCTGGCCACGGCGGCGACCCTGCTGGTCACGCCGAGCTTGCGATAGCTGTGCTCGAGGTGCTTGCGCACCGTCGAGGGGGCGACGAACAGCGCCTGCGCGATCTCGGCGTTGGACCGGCCGGCGGCGACGTGGCTGAGCACCCGCCGCTCCTGCGTCGTCAGCGAGACCGGCAGGCTGGGGGTCAGGCGCTCGCGGGAGAGCCGAGCGAGGAGGGGTGCGAGCATCCGCAGCACCGCTATGTCACGCTCGACGAACGGACCGTGCCAGCGCCCGAGGCCGATCTGGACCAGGCCGTCGGCGCCGTTGCGGAAGCCGATGCAGAGCCCGTCGGAGTCCCCCACCAGCCCGCCGAAGCACTTCTGGGCCGCGAGGGGGTTCGCCCGCCAGTGCATGATCCCGAGGTAGTGCGGTCCGTCCCCGGGCTCGGGCAGGTCCACCTCCTCGTCGCCGTTGTCCCCGAGGCAGATCGCGTGCGTGACGGCGTACGTGCCGTCCTGGTAGACCGCCTCGACGCCGTCCGCCGGGATCAGCTCCGTGAGGCGCTCGAGCACCTCACGTGCCGGCAACGGGGACCCCGGGCGCGGCTCGGCGGCCAGCAAGTGGCGTAGCGCCCGCTGTTCGGTCTCGGTGAGCACCAGGTCCGGCATCGTGATCCCTCACGACGAGGCTAGACACCGGCGCCGGCGCCGTCATCCCCCAAACGTGGCGCCGGGACCCGGGGCGCGGGCGGTCCTCCCTGCCGTGGTCAGGCCCGCCGCGAGCCGTCGGTGCCGTCGGTACGGCGGGGGTCGTCGGCGTCCAGCACCGTGTCGGGGTCGTAGTCCTCGGAGGAGGTGTCGACCCGCGGGTCCACCTGGTCGGCGGTCCGCAGCCGGTCCTCGTGGACGGCCTGCTGCTGGGTGGCGGCGACCTGCGCCTCCTGGGCCTTCTGCTGGGCACGCTCGGCCTCGAGGCGCGCGCGCTCGGCCTCGACCTCGGCCTCGCGGGCGCGCACCTGGCTCTCGGGGATGGCGCTGGCGTGCTCTCGTGCCTCCTCGCGCAGGTGCTCGGCGTGCTCGACGTGCTTCTTCTTGCGCTGCTGCGCGAGCATCCAGGCGACGAGTGCTGCGACGACCAGCACGGCGACGACGACGACGATGATCCAAGCGGTGGTGCTCATGATGACCTGCTCCCCGCGGCCCGGACGGCCGCTCTTCCTCTCGACCGTGCCACACCGCGTGCCACCACTGCTCCCCCTCCGGGGTGGGCAGCGGGTCTCGTATCCCAGACTCCGGCGGTCCGACGGCTCTGGTGAGGGCCGCGGTCCGAGGGCTTCAATGAGCGCATGCAGACGATCCAGGTCGGGGTGGGCCCCGTCTCCTTCGAGGACCTCGTCCACGTCGCCCGTCACGGGGCGGCCGTCGAGCTGACCGACGACGCGCTGGCGGCGATCGACCGTGCCCGTGGCGTGGTCGAGACGCTCGCCGCCGCGGAGACGCCGTCCTACGGCGTGAGCACAGGGTTCGGTGCCCTCGCCACGCGGCACATCCCCACCGAGATGCGGGCCCAGCTGCAGCGCTCGCTCGTGCGCTCGCACGCCGCCGGGTCCGGCCCGGAGGTCGAGCGGGAGGTCGTGCGCGCCTTGATGCTGCTGCGCCTCTCGACGCTCGCGACGGGCCGCACCGGCGTACGCCGTGAGACCGCCCAGCTGCTCGCCGGCCTGCTGACCCACGGCATCACGCCCGTCGTGCGCGAGTACGGCTCCCTCGGCTGCTCGGGCGACCTCGCGCCGCTGTCGCACTGTGCGCTCGCCCTGATGGGGGAGGGCGAGGTGCGCGACGCCGAGGGCACGTTGCTGCCGGCGGCCGACGCGCTCGCCGCCGCGGGTCTCGAGCCGGTCGAGCTCGTCGCCAAGGAGGGCCTCGCCCTCATCAACGGCACCGACGGCATGCTCGGCATGCTGGTCATGGCGATCACCGACCTGCGGATGCTGCTGCGCACCGTCGACGTCGCCGCCGCGATGAGCGTGGAGGGCCAGCTCGGCACCGACCGGGTCTTCGCCCCCGAGCTGCAGGCGATCCGGCCGCACCCGGGCCAGGCGCTCTCCGCGGCCAACCTCATCGCCCTGATGGCCGACTCCGCGATCGTCGCCTCGCACCGCACGGGCGACTGCAACCGGGTCCAGGACGCCTACTCGTTGCGCTGCTCCCCGCAGGTGCACGGCGCCGCCCGCGACACCGTCGAGCACGCCGCCGCCGTCGCGGGCCGCGAGCTCGCCAGCGCGATCGACAACCCGGTCGTGCTCGGCGACGCCGTGGAGTCCAACGGCAACTTCCACGGCGCGCCGGTGGCGTACGTCCTCGACTTCCTCGCGATCGTCGCCGCCGACGTGGCGTCGATCAGCGAGCGGCGCACGGACCGGTTCCTCGACAAGGCGCGCAACCACGGCCTGCCGCCGTTCCTGGCCGACGACCCCGGCGTCGACAGCGGCCACATGATCGCCCAGTACACCCAGGCCGCGATCGTCTCCGAGCTCAAGCGCCTCGCGGTGCCGGCGTCGGTCGACTCGATCCCCTCCAGCGCGATGCAGGAGGACCACGTCTCGATGGGGTGGAACGCCGCGCGCAAGCTGCGCCGCTCCGTCGACGGTCTCGCCCGGGTGGTTGCCGTCGAGGTCCTCACCGCCGCCCGCGCCCTCGACCTGCGCGCGCCGCTCACGCCCTCGCCGGCCACGGGTGCGGTCGTCGAGCTGCTCCGCAGCAACGGGATCGCCGGCCCCGGCCCCGACCGCCACCTCTCACCCGAGATCGAGACCGCCGTCTACCTCGTCCAGTCCGGCGCCGTGCTCGCGGCAGCCGCATCCGTGATCGGAGAACTGCAGTGAACGACAGGCTTCCCATCCATGCTGCGCGCGGCACCGAGCTGACCGCGAAGTCGTGGCAGACCGAGGCACCGCTGCGGATGCTGATGAACAACCTCGACCCGGACAACGCCGAGCGCCCCGAGGACCTCGTGGTCTACGGCGGCACGGGCAAGGCCGCGCGCAGCTGGGAGGCGTACGACGCCCTCGTCCGCACCCTGCGCGACCTCGAGGCCGACGAGACGCTGCTCGTGCAGTCGGGCAAGCCGGTCGGCGTGATGCGCACCCACGAGTGGGCGCCCCGCGTGCTGATCGCCAACTCCAACCTCGTCGGCGACTGGGCCAACTGGGAGGAGTTCCGCCGCCTGGAGGACCTCGGCCTCACGATGTACGGCCAGATGACGGCCGGGTCGTGGATCTACATCGGCACCCAGGGCATCCTGCAGGGCACCTTCGAGACCTTCGCCGCCGTCGCGGACAAGAGGTTCGGAGGGAGCCTCGCCGGCACGATCACGGTGACCGCGGGCCTCGGCGGGATGGGCGGCGCCCAGCCGCTGGCCGTCACCATGAACGACGGCGTCGCCATCTGCATCGAGTGCGACCAGCACCGCATCGACCGTCGCCTCGAGACGCGCTACCTCGACGTCCAGGCCCGCGACCTCGACCACGCGATCGAGCTCGCCCTCGAGGCCCGCGACGAGCGCCGTGGGCTGTCCATCGGCCTGCTCGGCAACGCCGCGGACCTGCTGCCGGAGCTCCTCGAGCGCCACCTCGATCGCGTGGCGAAGGGCGACGGGCCGCTGGTCGACGTCGTCACCGACCAGACCTCGGCGCACGACCCGCTGTTCTACCTGCCCTCCGGGACGTCGTACGACGACTGGGAGCGCGAGCGCACCGAGGACCCGCGCGGCTTCACCAAGCGCGCGCAGGAGTCGATGGCCCGCCACGTGCGGGCGATGGTGGAGTTCCAGGACGCCGGCGCGGAGGTCTTCGACTACGGCAACTCGATCCGCGACGAGGCCCGCAAGGGCGGCTACGACAGGGCGTTCGAGTTCCCCGGCTTCGTGCCGGCCTACATCCGACCGCTGTTCTGCGAGGGCAAGGGACCGTTCCGCTGGGCCGCGCTGTCAGGAGACCCGGCCGACATCGCCGCGACCGACCGGGCGATCAAGGAGCTGTTTCCCGCCGACGAGAAGCCGGAGTACGCCCGGCTGCACACCTGGCTCGACATGGCCGCGGAGCGCGTGCAGTTCCAGGGCCTGCCGGCGCGCATCTGCTGGCTCGGGTACGGCGACCGCGCGAAGGCGGGTGCGCGGTTCAACGAGATGGTCGCCAGCGGCGAGCTCTCCGCCCCGATCGTGATCGGTCGCGACCACCTCGACTGCGGCTCGGTGGCCTCCCCCTACCGGGAGACCGAGGCGATGCTCGACGGCTCGGACGCCATCGCGGACTGGGCGATCCTCAACGCCCTGGTCAACACCGCGTCGGGCGCCACGTGGGTCTCCTTCCACCACGGCGGGGGCGTCGGCATCGGCCGGTCGCTGCACGCCGGGCAGGTCACCGTCGCCGACGGCACCGACCTCGCGGCGGAGAAGATCCAGCGGGTGCTGACGAACGACCCGGGCATGGGCGTCATCCGCCACGTCGACGCGGGCTACGACCGCGCCATCGAGGTCGCCGAGGAGCGCGGCGTCAGGATCCCCGTCGAGCCGCAGCGCCGCTGAAGCTCGTGAGCGGGGCTCGTCAGCGGACCCGGACCTTCGCCCACGCGCTGGACGGCGACCACCCGGTCGCGTTCAGCGCCGCGACGCGGATCTTGTAGCGGCCCGGCTTGAGCTTCAGCACCAGCTTGCGCGCGGAGCCCTTCGCCGACCGGTCCGTGCCCTTCGAGAGGTCGACCAGGTAGGTCGTCACGGCGCTGGTGGGGCTGGTGGCGCCCGCCCAGCGCACCGTGACCTTGCGTCCCTTGACCTTCACCTTGGGCGCCGCCATCCGCAGGGGCGCCGTCGCAGTGGGGGTGGCAGTGGTCGGCGTGGGTGCGGGCGGGACCGGGGTCGGGGTCGGGGTGGGCGTCGGGTCGCCGGTGCCACCGCCGCCACCGCCGCCGCTCACGGGGGTGACGGCGAAGGCCGTGGACTCCGGCGAGGTGCCGACCGCGTTGGTGGCGGTCATCGTGATCGTCCACGTCACGTTGGCGGTGAGGCCGGTGAGGACGGTGCCCCGCTCCGTGGCCGCGACCGCGAAGGTGCGGTCGACCTCCCACGTGGACCGGGCGATGACCGTGTAGCCGGTGATGGCGGCGCCGTTGTCAGCCGGTGCCGTCCACGCCACGGTCGCGGTCTGGTCGCCCGGCACGACCGAGGTCAGCGCCGGCGGCTCCGGGGCGGACGCGGGGCGGTCGACGACGACGGACACCGTGGCCCGAGCGGACTCGCCGACCGGGTTCACCGCCGCGATACCCACGGTGTGGGTGCCCTCAGCGAACCCCGACCCGTCGGAGATGGTCACCTCGCGGCTGCCGGCATGCACCTCGCCCAGGAGCTCGCCGTCGAAGTAGACCGCATACCCCGAGATCGGCTGTGAGCCGGAGCTGGTCGGCTCGGCCCACCAGGCGGTGATCTCGTCGGTGGCGGGGTCGTAGGCGCCCGTCACGTTGCGCGGCGCGCTCGGCACGACCGGCGGCGGCGCGAGCGTCGTGCCCGACACCGTGCCGGCAGGTCCGGCGCCGATCGCGTTGACCGCGCGCACCGAGAGGGCGTACGACGTCCCTGCTGTGAGAGCGGTGAAGACGTGGCTGCGAGCGGTGGCGGGCAGCGTCCAGGTCTGGTCGGTGCCCGAGCGGCTCACGACGTAGCCGGTGACCGGGCTGCTGCCCGCGTCGGCGGGTGCGGCCCAGGACAGGGTCAGGGCGTCGAGCGCCGCGGCCCCGGAGGACAGGCCCTGCGGGACGCTGGGCACGCCGTCGACGGGCGTGCCCTGGCACCCGGGCGCGCTGACCGTGTAGGCGCCGAGGCTGCCGTAGTCGTCGTACCCGCCGGCGGACCAGCTGCCCTCACCGACGCCGTCGACGGAGACGGTCCAGCCGCTCCCGGCGGTCGGGACGGTCACGGTGGCGCCGACGCCGGTTGCGGTGGTGCCGTCGCCGGAGCCCGACACAGGCGCGGCGGTCGCCACCACCGTGCCGCTGCCGTTGCGCAGGGTCGCCTTCACGTCGAGGTTCGGCGCCAGGCCGGCCGTGGAGACCGTGACGGCGCTGCCGGCCGTGCAGGTCCCCAGCAGGAAGGTGTCGACGTCCGCGGCGTCGGTGACGTACGCCGTCCCGGTGGGCAGCTCGGCGGCGGCACCGGCCGGGCCGGGCGCCTCGTCCTGGCGGCGGCCGAGGTAGCCGGCCAGGACGGCCGTGTCGTCCTGGGCCGAGTTGTTCGCTCCCGGGTACGCCCCGTGGCTCCACTGGGAGATCGGCTCGTAGTAGCCGACGCCCATGATGGGCGCCCAGCTGCCGTGCCCGGTGTAGTAGCCGAGGTCCGCCGTGCCGTGGTGGCGCAGCCCGAGGTTGTGACCCGCCTCGTGCGAGGCCGCTTCCCCGACGGTCTTGGACTGGTTGCCGAGGGCCTGCGGGAAGACCCATGCGGGCTGGTAGTAGTCCGACCCGTCGCGGTCGAAGATGCTGATGGTGGCGATGCCGCCGCAGCCGCTCTGGCAGGTCTTGCCCCAGGCGTCGGCGCTGGGGGAGATGAGCACGCGCGTGCCGTACACCGTGTCGGCCGACGAGGTGCGCGCCAACGCGTCCGGCCCTGGGTCCTCGGTGGTCACGTCGACGTCGAACGGCGCGTAGTCCTCGGCCACGATCGCCCACACCTCCTGCACCAGCAGGAGCTCCGCGTCGCTGAAGCCCGGTCCGTCGCCCGCGGCGTCCCACGCAGGATGCGCCTGCGTGAGGCCGTAGACGTCGTTCCACCGGGTGCCCGAGACGTCCGCGCCGTCGACGTCGAGCAGGATGGTCAGGTCCGCTCCGGGGTTGCTGTGCAGGGAGAACGTCTCGCCCAGCGGAGCGACCGCAGCCGTGCCCGCCGCTGCGGTCCGAGGCGTGGTGCTCGGCATCGGCTCCACGAAGCTGACGATGCCGTCGCGGTCGATGCGGGCCGTCCGGTCGGACCGCAGCAGCGTGCGCAGCTCGTGGGCGCGCAGGTCGTTGCGGGCGGCGGCGACGGCGAGGCGGTCGCCGAGCTCGCGGATGGCCCGCTCCCCGCGAGCCGGGCCGTCCAGCAGGTCGGGCGCCGCGTGCAGCTCGGCGTCGCGGTCACGGGTCGGGGTGCCCTCGGCCTGCGCGACACCGACGGACGGGGTCGCGGCGACGAGGGCGAGGGCGGCGACGAGGGCGACGGCCCCGGTGGCGCGGCGGGGCAGGCTGCGGAGCTGGGGCTGGGGCACCGCGCGACCGTAGCCAGCGGGCGGGACCCGCCGCAGGCGATTCGCGAAGTTCGCGGGTCCCCCGAGGACGTCACCCTCGCGCAGGCGTCCCGTCGACGGTCTGCGGGCTGCCGCCGACCCGACCCCGGCCGTTGCGCTTGGCGTCGTAGAGCGACAGGTCCGCCGCCGTGTAGAGACCCTGCAGGCTGTCGGCGTGCACCGGGGCGTGCGCGACCCCCACGCTGATCGAGAGGGCGACCTGGTCGCCGTGGGGCAGGGTCATCGGGCTGGTCCGGACGGCCTCGACGAGCTCCCACGCGCGCCGGAGCGCGACGTCGTAGGGACAGCCGGGCAGCAGCATCGCGAGCTCGTCGCCGCCGAGCCGGCTGAGGACCGTGTCGGGCCGGCTGTGGGACCGCAGCACGTCGGCGAGGTGGGTGAGCGCGGCGTCGCCCGCGGGATGTCCCCACGTGTCGTTGATGTGCTTGAACCGGTCGACGTCGAGCAGGATCAGGGAGGTGCCACCGTCCCCGTCGCTGCTCGTCAGCACGCTACGGGCGGCGTCGTCGAGGACCCGGCGGGTGACCAGCCCGGTCAACGGGTCGATCGCCGCCTGCTCGCGCAGCTTGTCGGTGAGCCGCGCCGTCCGCTCGCCGGCGCGCACCAGGAGCCAGGTGGTGATCGCGAGCAGCACCCCGACGGAGGCCAGGTCGGTCAGGGCGCGGTCCAGCGGGCGAAGCGCGAGGACGATCGCGGCATCGGCGACGATCGCGCAGCAGGTCACCAGCCAGGCCGCCGGTGCCCGGAGCTGCGAGGCGGCGAAGAGGACCGGGGCGCACAGGACGACCTGTCCGGCGGCCGAGGCGTCGTGCGTGGCGAGGTCGGCGAGCACGATGGCGGCGATGCCGAGCAGCGGCACGGGCACCCACAGAAACACCTTGAACTGCTCCTTGACCACGACGAGCAGCAGGCCGGCCAGCATCACCGCCAACGACGTCGCGATGACGGGGGCCTTCATCCCCGGGACGAGGTCCTGGGGCGTGAACGCGGTGACGACGGCACTGAGCCCACCGGCGACGACGCACAGCGTCACCGCGAAGGTGGTGGCGGTCTTCGGGTCCCGCGGCTCGAGCGCGGCGCGATCGATCATCACCCCAAGGTAAGCGGCGCCGTCCGCGACCGGGCCCTTTCCGGGTGATTGCCCGACGTCGACCTCCGAGGAGGGGGTGTCGGCGGCCGAAGGCCTGCGCCCGGCGCGGCACTTCTGCGAGGATCTCGCCATGACCGACACGGGGGGCAAGAAGCCGGCGCGCGCACGCGTCACACTGACCGACATCAGCTCGCGGGCGTGGGAGCACCCCGCCGACAAGGGCGCGCTCGTCGCGCTGCGTCGGCTCAAGGGCTTCGACGTCCTGCTCAAGACGATGTCCGGGGTCTTCCGCGAGCGGGCCTGGCGGCTCACGCTGCTCGGCTCCGCGGTGCGGGTCGACGAGCGCCAGTTCGCCCGCCTGCACCGGATCCTCGCCGAGGTCGGCCAGGTGCTCGACGCCACCGACCTGCCCGAGATGTACGTCCAGTCCGACCCGACGCTGAGCGCCGTCACCGTCGGCATGGACAAGCCGATCATCGTGCTGTCGTCCGGCCTGGTGCACCACCTCGACGACGACGAGCTGCGCTTCGTCATCGGTCACGAGCTCGGCCACGCGATCAGCGGCCACGCCGTCTACCGCACCCTCCTCGTCCGGCTGCTCGGCCTGGGTGGCCTGCTCAGCGCCATCCCCGGTGGCGCCCTCGGCATCCGGATGGTGACCGTCGGCCTCCTGGAGTGGTCGCGCAAGTCCGAGCTCTCCGCCGACCGCGCTGGCGTCCTGGCCTGCCAGGACCCGACCGCCGCCCTGCGCTCGCACATGAAGCTGGCCAGCGGCGGCACCCTCGAGGAGCTCGACACCACCTCCTTCCTGGCGCAGGGCGCGGAGTACGACGAGGGCGGCGACGTCCGCGAGTCGCTGATCAAGCTCTCGCTGCTCCAGCAGCAGTCCCATCCCTTCGCCGTCGTCCGCGCCACCGAGCTGCGCCGCTGGATCGACACGGGGGCCTACACCGAGATCCTCGGCGGCACCTACCCGCGCCGGCAGGACGACGACGGCGCCTCGGTGTCCGCCGCCGCGCAGGAGGCGGCGGCGAGCTACGGCGAGGTCTTCGAGCGCACCCAAGACACCCTCGGCAAGGTCGTCCACGACCTGGCCGGCTGGATGGGCACGGCCAGCTCCTGGCTCAACGAGCGCTTCCGCCGCGGCAGCGAGAGCGCCTGAGCCCTACCGGCGCTTCGCCCGGAGCCGGGCGATCACCTCGTTCTTGTGCGCCACCTTGGCGCGCAGCTGCTCGATCGTCGCCAGGGCGGCCGCATGGTGCCGGCCCTGCACGGCGTGTTGGGTGGTCAGCCACTCCAGATGGCGCTGGCTCTCGTCGTACTTGTCGCGGAGCCAAGTCATGTCGTCGCCCAGCCGCTCGTGCTCCCCGCGGAGCCAGGCGAGGTCGCGCTGGAGCAAGGCAATCGTGGCGCGTTCCTCGACCAGCTGCTCGCGCCTGCCGGCCTCGCAGCGCCGGTCGATCTCGTCCTGGGCGTCGGGCGCGACGACCAGGGCGTGCCAGGGGCGCAGCTCCTGGACCCGTGCCTCGTCGGTCCACGTGTCACGCCCGTCGCTGCTCGTGGGGAACTGGAGCGCCGTCATCCGGGGCGACGTGGCGCCGGAGTAGGAGGGGTGGCGCATGAGCTTGCGGAACTGCCAGTGGTCCGGCCACCAGCCGGTCGGTGTCGTGTCCCAACGGTCGCCCACGGCGTCGTACAGCCGCCGGGTGTGAGCGGTGCCGGTGATGCTCACCGAGCAGAACCGGATGTCGTCGCGCAGGTGCATCGCGACGACGTCGGGATCGCCGAGGTCAGCGGCGTAGAACCGGATGCTGCCGTCGGGTCGGACCTCGCCGTTGAGGCTCTGCACGAACGAGTGCTCCTCGAGCAGGCCCAGCAGGTCGGCGACGTGGTCGGGGAGCAGGAGGTCGTCGTCGCAGAGGTAGAAGATCGCGTCGCTACGCGCCTCCCCGACCGCGTCGTGGCGATAGCGCTCCCCGTGGTGCGGACCCTTTGGGAAGTCGAGGAACCGCACGCGCTCGTCGTCCGCGGTGAGCGCCACCGCCACCGAGCGTACGTCGTCGGTCACGCCGTCGCCGATGAGCAGCACCTCCACGTCCTCGACGCTCTGCCGGAGCACCGTGTCCACGGTGAGCGGGAGGGTGGTGGGCTTGTCGTGGATCGGGATGAGGACCGAGGCGCGGGTCATGAGGGCGTCCTGTAAGGCTCGTCGCAGAGCACGGCCACGACCGACCGCGGGCCGTCGAGCTGGTAGTCGACGTGGTCGCCGGAGACGATGGTCACCGAGTCGCCGGGCTTCTCGAGCACGTGGACCTCTGCAGTGCCGCCGAGGCGCCCGAGCCGGACCGTGGCCGAGCCGCAGACGAGCACGAGCAGCTCGGTGCAGGTCGCCCGGTGGCCGCCGCGCGGGCCACCACCCTCGCGGCCGACCACGGTGAACAGCCGACGGACGGGGAAGTCCAGCTCGTCGCTCTCGACGACTAGCAGCTCGCCGCGGTCGTCACGGTGGACGGGGAAGGTGCGTTCAGCCACGGGGCGTCCAGTCCTGCAGGGCTGCCCCGACCCGGTCGGCCTCGTCGTCGGTGAGCTCCGGGAAGCACGGCACGCTGAGGATCCTCCGGGCCAGCGAGGCGGCAACCGGCGTCGGTGCACCCTCGGCGGAGAGGCCGGGCATCTCCCCGACGAGGTGCGGGTAGTGCACGGCCGTGTCGATGCCGCGGGCCGAGAGGTGGGCCGCGAGTCCGTCTCGGTCGTCGGTGACCGCGACAGCGTGGTGCGCGACCGTCGTTTCCGGGTCGCCCCACAGCACGGCCGAGCCGGCGAGCGCGTCCCGCCAGCGGCGTGCCAGCTCCCGGCGTCGGAGGTTCCGGGCGTCGAGGTGTGGCAGGCGGGCCGAGAGCACCGCCGCCTGGAGCGGGTCGAGCCGGGTGTTGCGGCCGCTGGGCAGGTCGGGTCGGAAGCGCTCGTCCGTCCAGCCATACTGGCGCAGCGCGCGCGCCCGCTCCGCGACCGAGGTGTCGCTGAAGCCGACCAGACCCGCGTCGCCTACGGCACCGAGGTTCTTCGTCGGGTAGAAGCTGAAGGTGGCCGCGTCGCCCGTGGTGCCGACGTGGCGCCCACCGATCCTCAGGCCGTGCGCCTGTGCGCAGTCCTCCACAAGCGCGAGGCCGTGCCGGCGGCGCCAGGCGTCCAGCTCGGCAAGGGGCACGGCGTCGCCGTGCAGGTGCGTGACGACGACCGCCTCGACGCCCGGGCGGTGGGCTGCGGAGGCGGTGGCGACGTCGACGACCCCCGAGCGGGCGACGTCCATCACCACGGGCACCAGCCCGACGAGGCGGGCGGCCGTCGCGGCGTAGCCGCCCTCGTCGGCGGCCACCAGCACCCCGGCCCCGGGCGCGAGGCCGAGCGCGGACATGGCCACGGCGAGCGCGTCGGTGCCGTTGCCCACGCCGACCGCGTGGGGCAGGCCCGTGTACGCGGCGAAGTCGGCCTCGAAGGACTCGACCTCGGGCCCGAGGATCCACGGGCCGTCGGCGATCACCCGCTCCACGGCTGCGCGCACGGCGGCCGCCTCGTCATCGCCGAGCCGGGTCGGCGCCGCGGACGGGATCCTCACGGCGCTGCCAGCCTGTCGCGCAACGCCTGCGGCGCCATCATCGTGCGGCCGTGCAGCGCGAGCAGCTCGTGGACCCGCTCGACCAGCATCGGGTTGGTGGCCAGCGTGGTGCGCTTCCGGTCGAACCAGATCCCGTCCTCGAGACCGACCCGGACACCGCCGCCGGCAGCGATCGAGTGGGACTGGACGGGCAGGCCGAAGTCGCCGAGGCCGGCGCCCGACCAGATCGTGTCGGGCGGCAGCCGGTCGAGCGCGAGGCCGATCTCGCCGAGCGTGGCCTGCATTCCGGCGACGTTGCCGAAGAACAGGTTGGCCACGACGGGCCCGGGAAGCAGGCCCTTGCGGCGCAGCACGTGGACGTAGTTCACCATCCCGAAGTCGAAGAGCTCCAACTCCGGCACGATCCCGCGCTCGAGCATCAGCTGGGCGAGTGCGTGGATGGTGTCCGGGCTGTTGACCGACGCCTGGGTCAGGAAGTTCAGTGACGAGAGGGTCAGGGAGGCCAGGTCGGGCTTGAGGTCGTCGTCGAGGGCGAGACAGTCTGCGCGTCGCTCGACCTCCGACCAGGTGCGGCCGCTGGTGCTCACGTTGATGACGACGTCGGGCGCCTGCTCGCGCACGGCGCCGACGATGCGGGCGTAGGTCTCGCGCTGCC